>CALWXJ010000041.1 GCA_944385475.1 uncultured Oscillospiraceae bacterium | reverse complement strand
AAAGGAAAAACCCCGGAAACCGCGTAGTTCCGGGGTTTTTGACCACTTTTGATAAAGTTTAGCGCTTGCTGAACTGCGGAGCGCGACGGGCAGCCTTGAGGCCGTACTTCTTGCGCTCCTTCATACGGGGATCGCGGGTGAGGAAGCCGGCCTTCTTCAGGATGGGGCGGTTATCCTCGCTGGCCAGCAGCAGAGCCCGGGCGATGCCGTGACGCAGGGCACCGGCCTGGCCGGAGACGCCGCCGCCGGTGACGGTGGCCACAATGTCCATCTTGCCAGTGTTGCCGGTGGCCTCCAGGGGCTGACGGACCACCATCTTCAAGGTGTCCAGGCCAAAGTACTCATCGATGTCCCGGCCGTTGATGGTGATGGAGCCGGTGCCGTTGGGGAACAGATGGACGCGGGCCACAGAGGACTTGCGGCGGCCGGTGCCATACAGATAAGGCTTTTTAGACTGATACATTCTCTTACTCCTCCTTATTCGACGTCCAGAGCGATGGGCTTTTGGGCCTGCTGCTCATAATTGGCGTCAGCGTAGATGTGCAGGCGCTTCAGAGAATCCTTGGAAATGGTGTTGCGGGGCATCATGCCGCGGACAGCCACCCGCATGGCGACTTCGGGCTTCTCCTGCATCAAAATGCGGTAGGGGGTCTCCTTCAGACCACCGATCCAGCCGGAGTGGGTACGGTAGATCTTCTGGGTGCCCTTGTTGCCGGTGAGCACAGCCTTGCCGGCGTTGATGATGATCACGTTGTCACCGCAGTCGGCATGGGGAGTGTAGGTGACCTTGGTTTTGCCGCGCAGAAGGTCCGCAGCCCGGACGGCGGTCTTGCCCAGGGGCTTGCCGGCGGCGTCCAGGATGTACCACTTGCGCTCAATGTTGGCTTTGTTGGCCATGAAAGTGGACATGTCTTTTCCTCCGTATCTGTATATTTGAATTGCTTTACAAATCAAGAGCTCCGCATTACAATCGGAGCAGTGATATTTATATCATATTGTGGCGAAATTGTCAAATGAAAATTCATTTATCTCAATAAAAGCTCAAAAATACGGCTTTTTTCTCTCGATATCTCGTAAATGCTCACTTTCGATTTTTAAAAATAAAAAAGAAGGCGGGGCCAGCGGCCCCGCGGAGGAAAGGTCAGAGGACCCATTTGGTCAAAAGCAGCAGGATCAGCCCTGGCAGCCCCAGGACCCCTACCGTCAGCGCGTTCCAAAGGTTGAAGCCAAGAGCGACGCCGGTGAATCCGGCGGTGAGGTTTACCGCCCACAGGGCCAAAAACCCCAGGCATGTATTGGCCAGCAGCCGCAAAACCACCTTCAGCGGAGTGCTGAAGATCCGCAGCAGGGCCATGGCGAAAAAGACCGCCAGCAAAATTACCAGGACTTTTTGATTTAGGTCCATATTCCATCTTCTTTCATGCCGGCGGCGGCCAGGGCCTCCGGTCCCCAGGACTTGATGGCCCGCAGCAGATAGTTGCACCGGGCTTTTACGGCGCTGATTTGATAGACGCAGGATTCCACCAGCTCCGGGTCTACCGCCTGGTCAAATTGGCGGTATGCCAGGGTCAGCTCCCGCTGGGCGGAGCGAAGCTCTTCCCGCAGGGCCAGCAGCTGCGGATCCGGACGGAGACGCTTGGAATGACGAAAAGTTTTCATGGCAGAGTCCCTCCCCACTGTATTCCTATGGGGAGTTTGGACAAATATGCCATGTTTCATGCCACAGAGGAGGAAAAACATGATGCACGAACAGTTTATGGAGGAGGCCTTGGCCCTGGCCAGGGAGGCGGCGTCTGCCGGGGAGGTGCCGGTGGGGTGCGTCATCGTCCGGGATGGGCAGATCGTTGGCCGGGGCAGAAACCGCAGAGAGGAAAAGCAGTCCACCGCCTCCCACGCGGAGATGGAGGCCATCGCCCAGGCCAACGCCCGCCTGGGGACCTGGCGCCTGGAGGAGTGCGACCTCTATGTGACTATGGAGCCTTGTCCCATGTGCGCCGGGGCTATTTTGAATGCCCGTATCCCCCGGGTGTGGTATGGGGCCCGGGACGAGGCCATGGGAGCCTGCGGCGGGGTGATGAACCTCTTTTTGGAACCCTATCCCAATCCCCCGGCTCTGGTGGGAGGGATCCTGGAGGAGGAGTGCCGGGAGGTGCTGCGGGAATTTTTCCGCCATGTCCGGAAGGGGACTTTTCGCCCGGGGAGCGGGGCTGCCCCGCAAGAGCGGGAGATTTAAGACTTTTGTAACAATTGAGGCTGGTTTGTTTAACAATTTCCGGGTATCGTAAAACTTGCAAGAGACAAAACTTCTTTTCATCCGGTCTTCCCAACCTATAGTCAAAGAGCCAGCCGTCAGGCTGGCTCTTTGGCGTATTTGGAAAGGTGAGCATCGTTTTTTTCTGCCGGCCCTCAGGCGGCAGGCTCCTCCTGCAGCATCAAAAAGAAACCCAAAAGGATCCCGGCGCTGCCCAAATGGAACAGGGAGGAGGAGAGAGGGCCGTCTCCGGCGGCGGGGAGGGCCAGCAGGACAGACAGAGCGGTGAAGATGGCCAGCAGTCTGGGCTGTCCCGCCTGGAAGCCAAAGGCAGACAGGCGGAAAAAGCCGATGGTCAGCATCACTAAGGACAAAAGCCCCACATAATAGGCGGAGAGGACGGGATTTACAGAGTCGATGCGGTAGACCATCACCAGCCGCACCACCAGGCAGAGCACCGGTACCAGCAGCACCAGCGGGGAGATTGGGGATGCCTCCCGGCCCGGCTTGGAGCGGCAGGCCACCGCCGCAAGAAAAAGACAGGCGGCGCAGAGGATGGAGAGCCCACCCATCACTGCCGAGCTTGCGGCAGAGAGGGAGGAAAAGGAGAGACGCACAGGCCCCTGGGATGTCATGGCCACCACGGAGCCGCCCCGGCAGAGAAGGTCGATGATGCCGGAGAGGGCCATGAGAAATGCCCCGCCCACCGCCAGAGAAAGGGGCAGGGGCTCCCCCGCTGAAAAAGCGGCAGGAAAGGCGGATGTGACGCGCTGTCTGGAAAAACTGCGGCAAAAGAGGACCAGAACCACCCCCATGCCCACCAAAAAGAGGGGCAGGAGCAAACCGGGGAGGTTCCCCGGAATGGGCAGGGCGGTATCTGCCTCAAATCCGGTGCGGTTTTGCAGCAGCCGCAGCACCAGGGCCGCAGCGCCCCCTGACAGGGAGAGGATAAAGACACGAAGCGAAGCTCTCATGGATACAGATCCTTTCTTTCGTTCAAAACACACCAGGAGTATACCACACGGCAGCGGGATTTGTCCACGGAGGCGGCGCATTTTTTGCGCCGGGAACGCATAGGGATGGGGGACAGGCTGTGACACCGGAGAGGAGGGCCCCTTTATGAAACATTGGAAAGATCTGCGGCAAAGCGCCGCTGCTTCGGCACTGCTGATGGCGATGCTGTTTTTGCTGCCGCTGGCCACCGTCACCCCTTTTCACCGGGGGGAAGATGCCCCCCAGGAACAGACGGATGAACCCTCCCAGGGCACTGACTCCACGGGGCAGCTGGACGAGGCCACCACGTTAAAGGTGCTGGTGGGAGACACGGTGGAGCAGATGGACTTTGGGACGTACCTCATGGGCGTGGTGCGGGCGGAGATGCCGGCCTCCTTTGAGCAGGAGGCGCTGAAGGCCCAGGCGGTGGCTGCCCGGACCTATACCCGCTATAAGCTCCTCAGCGGGGGGAACCACGGCGACACGGCGGATATCTGCACCGACCCCACCTGCTGCCAGGCCTATATCTCCCTGGAAAAGGCCAGGGAAAACTGGGGGGAAAACGCAGACGCCTATGAAAAAAAGGTGGAGGCCGCTGTTTTGGAAACGGATGGGCAGACCATCCTCTATGGCGGCGTCCCTATTTTGGCGGTGTTCCACTCCTGCTCCGCAGGGCGCACCCGGGGAGCGGGAGAGGTGTGGCAGAGTGATCTGCCGTATCTGCAGCCGGTGGACTCCCCGGAGCCTGCGGACGCCATCCCAAACTACTACAGCCGTGTGGCCTTTACGCCCCAGCAGTTCCAGGAGAAAGTGGCGGCGGCGGATATCGGAGCCGACCTCTCCGGCCCGGTGGATCAATGGCTGCGCAATGCCGTCACGGACAGTGCCGGCAGCGTGGTCACCGTGGATGTGGGGGGTGTGAGTGTGAAGGGCAGTACCCTGCGGAGCATTTTGGGGCTGCGGTCGGCATGCTTTGAATGGGCGCTGGAGGGGGAGGAGATCGTATTCTATGTCACCGGATACGGCCACGGCGTGGGGCTGAGCCAATACGGCGCCAACGCCATGGCCAAGGAGGGGGCGGATTACCTGACCATTTTGACCCATTACTACACCGGCGTGACCATCGGGCCGTATGGCGGCTGAGAGACGGGAGGCCTTGCTTTACAAATCGGAGATGGCTGTGCTACAATAAGGAGCAAATGTTGAAAAAATGGGGATATCCCCACAAAAGAGAGGAGGGGCAGCGTGAAAAAACGGCTGTGGCTGGTGCTGCTTTGCGGGCTGCTGCTGGTACAGACGGCAAGGCCCGTGGCCGCTGAGGCGGCGGGAACGGTATACTTTGTGGCGGCGGAGGAAAACGTGCTGCCCATCTCCGACAGCACCATGCCCTTTTGGTCCGGGGGGTATCTCTATATCTCCACCTCTATTTTTACCGGCACTACCCGGGAGATCCTGGGGATCTCCGCCATCAACAATACCGCCAAGGGGATGACCGTGCTGGAGAAGGACCGGCGGGCCATCTTGTTTGACTGGTCCAAGGACTATGCCCAGGAGGACAACACCGGCAATACCTACCAGCCCGGCGCCATCCAGCGCAACGGGGGCGTTTTTGTGCCGGCCATCGTGGTGGCTGATTTTTTTGGACTGAAGTATTCTGTCACAGAGGTGAACCACGGTTACTTAGTGTGGCTGCGCAGCCCGGATTTCAGCCTCTCAGAGCATGCCTTCGTGGACGCCGCCTCCTACCAGATGGTGTCCCGGTATGAGCAGTATCTTCGGGCGCAGGAGAGCACCGGGGAGGAGGAGAGCGTCCTCCCGGATCCGGATGTGACAGGGAGCCGCCGCATCTACTTGTGCCTCAAGGCCCAGGATGAGACTGCGGGAAGCCTGCTGAGCGTATTGGAAAACAGCGGCGCCCAGGCCGCCTTTTTCTGTACGCCGCAGTTTATGGAGCAGCAGGGAGAGCTGCTGCGGCGCATGAGCGCCACAGGGCAGAGCATCGGTATTTTGGTGGATGGAACGGAAGCGGAGGAAACGGTGGGCCAGCAGATCCAGCGGGCAAACCAGGCGCTGCAGACCGCCACGTTCGGCAAGACCCGCCTCGTCTATATCCAAAACGGCACAGAGGCACAAAGACAGGCCGCTGCTGCGGAGGGCTGGTGCTGCCTGCGGCCGGATCTTGACCGCTCGGGATACAGCCTGCGCAGCGCCAGCAATACAGAGGCGCTGCTGCAGAGGATCTCCAGCCAGTGGGACACCAGCGTGTCTGTATGGCTGGGGGATACCGCCACCGGGGAGGGCCTGCGGGCCCTGATCCAGGACACGGAGCGGACAGGGCGGCGCTGCCTTGCCCTGCGGGAAATATAGCCGCCGCAGTGTTTACAGAAAATTCAACAACCGGCTCCGGAGCCGAATATAATGAGAAACAGGAAACTATGGGCGGCTCTTCCCCGCAGTGGGGCCGGCTGCCGAAAACGGGAGGGGATGTCATGGGCCGCAATATTTTGGTGGTGGAAGATGACCGCAATATTTCCGACCTCATTCACATGTATCTTGTCAAGGAGGGGTTCGATGTCCGGCTGGCCGCTGACGGCGGGCAGGCGATTGAAGAATTTCAAAAGCAGGTCCCGGACCTGATTCTGCTGGACATCATGCTGCCGGTGATGGACGGCTGGGCCGTGTGCGCCAAGATCCGGGAGACCAGCAAGGTCCCCATCATCATGCTCACCGCAAAAAGCGAGGTCTTTGACCGGATCCAGGGGCTGGAGATGGGGGCGGATGACTATATCGTCAAGCCCTTCGAGATGAAGGAACTCATTGCCCGGATCAACGCCGTGCTGCGGCGGACGGAGATCCCCAACGACACCAGCAAGAAGCTCACCTTTGACAAGTTGGTGATCGATCTGGACTCCTATGAGCTCATTGTGGACGGCAAAAAAGTGGACACGCCCCCCAAGGAGCTGGAGCTTTTATACCATCTGGCCTCCACCCCCAACCGGGTCTACACCCGCAACCAGCTGCTGGACGAGGTGTGGGGATTTGACTATTTCGGCGACAGCCGGACAGTGGACGTGCATATCAAGCGCCTGCGGGAAAAGGTGGAAAACGTCAGCGACCAGTGGGCGCTGAAGACAGTTTGGGGCGTGGGATACAAATTTGAACTCACAGGGTCCCGAAAGGCGGAAAAGGCGGAATGATCACGCGGCTGAGCAAACATTTTCAAGGCCTCTATTGGCGCCAGATGACCATCACGGTGGGGATGGTGCTTTTGACGCTGCTTTTGCTGGGAGCGTCCTTTTTCTCCCTGAGCTACAGCTATGCAAGAAGCCAGAAAAATGAGGAGCTGCAGGCCCGGGCCACTGTGATGGGGCAGCTCTCTGTGCGCTATCTGGAGCAGGGGCGCCATCTGACCATCGAAGAGCTGCAAAGCGACCCGGATTTTCAGCAGCTGGCCTCCTTTGCCGCCACGGTGTCAGATGTGCAGTTTATGATCTGCGATACCGACGGACAGGTCCTGCTGACCACCGACTCCAGCCTTGCGGGCATGTCGGTGATCATGCCGGAGCGCATGACCCAGGAAGTGATGGAGCAGGGGCAGAGCTACCGGCGGTCCGACCTGGGACTCTATCCCCAAAAGCGGCTGGTAGTGGGTGTGCCCGCTGTGAACGCCGTCAGCGGGGAGATCGTGGGCGAGGTGTTCGCCGTGGCCACCACCACCAGCTTGGACGCCATGTGGCAGGGCTTTATCGGGCTTTTCTTCATGACGGCCTTTGTGGTGCTGATGATCTCCTTTATGGCCTCTTCCATTACCACCATGCGGCAGATCAAGCCCATCCGGGAGATGGCCCAGGCCACCCGGCGCTATGCCGAGGGGGATTTCAATATCCGGATGAATGACTATGGACGGGAAGATGAGATCGGCGAACTGGCCGCCTCCTTCAACAACATGGCTGAGTCCCTCCAGCAGACGGAGCGGCAGCGGCGGGAGTTTATCGCCAATATCTCCCATGAGCTGAAGACCCCCATGACCACCATCGCCGGCTATACCGACGGCATTCTGGATGGGACCATCCCTCCGGAAAATGAGCGGCAGTACCTGCAGATCATCTCCGATGAGAGCCGGCGCCTGAGCCGCCTGGTACGGCGGATGCTGGACGTGAGCCAGCTCCAGGCCATCGATCCGCTGAAAAACGACAACCATTTCGACCTTTGTGAGAGCATGCGCCGGGTCTTGATCTCCATGGAGAAAAAGATCACGGACCGGCATTTGGACGTGGAGGCCGACATCCCCGAAGAACCCATTCTGGTGCGGGGAGACAACGACATGATCACACAGGTCATTTATAATCTGCTGGAAAATGCCGCCAAATTCGGCCGCCCCGGATCCACGTTGTATTTGGGTATCACCATGATGGACGGGAAAGCCCGGGTCATGGTGCGCAATGAGGGAGATACCATCCCGGCAGAGGAACTGCCGCTGCTGTTCGAGCGGTTCCACAAAAGCGACAAGTCCCGCAGCGAGGATAAAGACGGCGTGGGGCTGGGGCTTTATATCGTCAAGACCATCTTGGAACAGCACGGAGAAAAAATCAATGTGACCAGCGAAAACGGAGTGACCACCTTCAGCTTTTCCCTGGCCACGGAATGAGGTTTCATGGAAGAGTTGGAGTATCGGGGGAATTCCCGCTGCCCCGGGGAGATCATAGAGACATACAGCCGCCCCTACCCGGCGGAAGTGGTGGAGGAATACCGCCGCTGCCTTTTTCCCAACCAGGCGCCCCCGCCGCCTAAAAAAAAGAGCCG
The DNA here is from genome assembly GCA_944385475.1 of uncultured Oscillospiraceae bacterium. Taxonomy (GTDB): domain Bacteria; phylum Bacillota; class Clostridia; order Oscillospirales; family Oscillospiraceae; genus Oscillibacter. The sequence goes on along the minus strand of CALWXJ010000041.1, from coordinate 24,048 downwards.
GAGAGGCCTTTGGATCTTTTTGGCCTGCGTGGCGGCGGTGGTGATGATCTCGGGGATCGCCTGGGCATATGTGATCACGCACCTTCCCGCCCCCCAGGAAGAAGACGGGACTCAGGAGAGCTACTATACCGGCGAGGCGGTGAACATCCCCACCTACCCGGTGGGGCAGGGCGGTTCCTTGACGGTGGTGCGGGACCATGGGGAGACTTTGACCGCCCAGGAGGTCTACCGCAAGGTCAATCCCTCGGTGGTGACGGTGATGGTGCAGCTGGACAGCTGGTCCATGTCCGTGGGGACCGGGGTGATCTTTACGGAAGACGGGTACATCCTTACCAATTATCATGTGCTGGAGGGGGGACAGGACTGCGTCATCAGCCTTTCCAATGGGGATGTGTATTCGGCGCTTTACGTGGCGGGAGACCAGGAAAATGACCTGGCCATTTTAAAGGTAGAGGCGGAGAACCTGCCTGCTGCAGAGTTTCGAGACTCTGACCTTTTGACGGTGGGAGACCAGGTCTATGCCATTGGCAATCCCCTGGGAGTGGATCTTCAGGGGACCCTTACCGACGGGATCGTCTCGGCCATCAACCGGGATGTGGAGGTGGATGGGCGGATCATGACCTTGATCCAGACCAACGCCGCGCTGAATACAGGCAATTCCGGCGGACCGCTGATCAACGAATACGGCCAGGTGGTGGGCATCAACGTCATCAAAATGCGCTCTGACGATTCCACAGTGGAGGGACTGGGCTTTGCCATCCCCACCGCCACCATGGAGCGGATCGTCAATGACCTGCTGCGCACCGGGAAGACTGAGCCTGAGCCGCTGCTGGGCCTCTCCGCAGCGCTGGATGCGGTGGAACTCTCCCCCGGTGTGTGGGGACTGGAAGTCGTGGAGGTCATTCCCAACGGCGCCGCAGCGGAGGCGGGAGTCCAGGTGGGGGACTACATTCTGGCTGCCGACGGGGAGGAGACCTGGTCCAGCCGGGATCTGATGCGGGTGCGCCGCCGCCACTATGTGGGGGAGGAGATGACCCTGACCCTCTGGCGCTGGGGCAGCACCTTGGAGGTGCAGCTGCAGCTGACCCAGACCGTGGAGGATGCCCCGGCTTCCTCGGGATACTTTGTGCTTCCGTAAAAAAACTGACTGCCTTTCCACGAGGCAGTCAGTTTTTTTCGCGTTTGGGCCACAGCAGGCTCACTCCGGAGAGAAGCAGATAGACCCCAAAGGGACGCCGCAGCCATTCCACCGGTACCGCGGTGGCCAAAAACGCCCCTGCCGCGGCACAAAGCAGCGCCGGAAAGAAGGCCTTTTTGAGGGTGGGGACGTGAAGGTGGCCCTGCCGCCAGTGGCAAAAGAGGGCAAAGGCGGCGGTGGGCAGGAAAAACAGCAGATTGATTCCCTGGGCCGTCCGCAGTTCCACATCCAACAGCAGTGTCATCACCAGGAGGAGCAGTGTGCCGCCGCCCACTCCCCAGGCAGACAAAATACCGGCCCCCATTCCACATAAAAAGGGGATCAGCCACCCGCTCATCTGAGGTACCGCACCGCCGCATAGAATAAAAAGGCGGCAAAGAGCCACCGCAAGGCGGTGGTGGGAACTTTTCCATAGAGCCCGCCGCCGATCCATCCTCCTGCAGCGCCCCCGGCAAGATAGGGAAGCGCCTGGAGGATCTGGGTTTGACCTTGCCACAGATAGACGGCAGCAGACACGGCACAGGCGGGAAAAATCATGCCCACACAGGTGGCATACAGCTGCCGCTGGGAAAGGCCGCCCCAGCGGGAGAGCAGAGGCAGCACCACCATGCCGCCTCCCCCGCCGAAGATCCCTCCGGTGAGGCCGCCGGCAGCTCCCGCCACCCAGGGCATCCACGATTTGACCACAGGCTCACCTCCCAAAACGATGTAAGGCGCGGTGGGGTCCCCCCGCCGCGCCTGCAACTGCCATTACTTCAGCTGGAAGCTCTCGCAGTCGGTGCACTTGATCTCGGTGGGATTTGCCTCGTGGGTGCCGACCTGAATGGAGTTGAGGCCGCAGTAATTGGAGTCCTGGCAATGGTGGGCGCAATTGCTGACGGTGCATTTGATGCTCTGGTTGGGGGTGCCGCAGCTGTTGGCATTATGATCTTTCATGAACTGATCCTCCTGCGTGATTTTTTTGGCCGTGTCCAAATCGGGACGTCTGCCGTGAAATAGTGTGCACAGCCGGGAGAAAACTATACTTAAAAAACTGCCCAGAAAGGCGATCCTTACGCGTTTTCTTCTGAAAAAATTTTTCAAAAAGCAGCGGCAGGCAAAATTCACGGTCTTTGCCGGCCGGGGAAAACGGGACAGGGAACCATTTGCCTGCTTCCTGCGTCTATATGGGCAAGGAATCTGGAAAGAGGAGGGGGAAGCATGAAAAAGGTGAAGATGCTGTCCCTGGTGCTGGCGGCCCTGTTGGCCCTGAGCGGCTGCGCCGGCCAGGATACGGGAGAGCAGGAGGGGCTGGAGGATGTCTCTGGGGTGGCGGCCCAAAGCCAGGACCAGCCCCGCCAGGAGACCGCGGAAGAACCCCAGGAGGATGTCTGGGGCTTGACCCTTTCAGCAGAGGAGATCACCCCCACGGGGCTGACGGTGGTGTTTACCCAGTCCGGCGGCGAAGTCAGCGGCCAGCTGGAGACCGGCAGCGTTTTTTGGCTGCAGCAATGGCAGGAGGAGCAATGGCAGCCGGTGGAGCAGCTCATAGAGGAGGAGAACCTGGCGTGGACCATGGAGGCCTATTTGATCGAGGAGGGCCAGACCACCAGACTGGAAACACGCTGGTCCGCCCTGTACGGTGAGCTTGCGCCGGGAAGTTACCGCCTGGGCAAGCAGGTGATGGATTTCCGGGGGACGGGAGACTACGATACCCGGGATTATTATGCGTATTTTGACATCCCGCAGGAAGACGATTGAGAAATCAGGCAAAAAATCTGCGCCGCCTGGCTTTTGCCAGGCGGCGCAGATTTTTGAAAGACACCATAAACAGGAGTGGAAGGATGGCCCTCAGACGCCTAATAGCAAGGTGGCAAACTGGAAGTAGATCAAAAGGGAGAGGGAGTCCACAATGGTGGAGATGAAGGGGGATGCCATGACGGCGGGATCAAACCCAACCTTCTCCGCCAGGATAGGCAAAGAGCAGCCCACCAGTTTGGCACAGATCACCGTGCCCACCAAGGTGGCGCACACCACCAGGGCAACCAGAGGGGTGACGGCGGAATTGTGCATAAGCCAGCGGTCCACCACCATCATCTTTACAAAATTGGCCGCTGCCAGACACACCCCGCAGCAGATAGAGACCCGGAATTCCTTCCAGATCACCCGCACCAGATCGCAAAAGTGCACCTCTTGGAGGGAGAGGGCCCGGATCACGGCGGTGGAGGCCTGGGTGCCGCTGTTGCCTCCCGTGCCGGAGAGCATGGGGATAAACGAGGTCAAAATGGCGCAGGCCTGCAGGGAAGATTCAAAATGGGTGAGGATAATGCCGGTGAAGGTGGCCGAGAGCATCAATATCAGCAGCCAGGGTGTGCGGGCCTTCCAGGTCTCCAGCACGCCGGTTTTCAAATAGGGCTTGTCCCCGGGGAGGATGGCAGCCATCAGCTCGATATCCTCTGTGACCTCCTCCTGGAGCACGTCCATGGCATCATCCACAGTGACGATGCCCACCAGGCGGTTTTCCGAGTCCACCACCGGCAGGGCCAAAAAGCCGTATTTGCGCAGGGCCTGGGCGGTGGTCTCCTGGTCGTCCAGGGTGTGGACGGAGATGATGTTGGTCTCCATGATCTTCCCGATGACATCCGTCTCCTCGCTGAGCAGCAGCTGCCGGATGGACAAAAGGCCGATGAGATGGCGGTGCTCGTCCACCACATAGCAGATGTTGATGGTCTCTTTGTCAAGGCCAGTGCGGCGGATGCGCTTTAACGCCCCTTCCACGGTCATGGTCTCCTTCAAGTCCACATACTCCGTGGTCATAATGGAGCCGGTGGAGTCCTCCGGGTATTTCAGGATCTCGTTGATGCTTTTGCGGGTCTCCGGGTCAGAGTGACGCAGGATCCGCTTGACCACGTTGGCAGGCATCTCCTCCACGATATCCACGGTATCGTCCAGGTACAGCTCATCCAGCACCTCTTTGAGCTCTGTGTTGGAAAAGCCCTGGATCAGCATCTCCTGCTGATCGCTGTCCAGCTCCACAAACACTTCCGCCGCCTGCTCCTTGGGCAGAAGGCGAAATACCAGCGGCAGGCGGCTCTCCTCCAGCCCCGCGCACAGCTGGGCGATATCCGGGGCCTCCATGGGGGAGAGAAAATCCCGGATCTGGGCATATTGCTTTTGAAGCACCAGCTCCTCTAATTTCTCCAGTTGTTGGGTTTGGATTATTTCCTGCTCTCCCACACGGTAGCGCCCCCTTTCCAAGCATATCCTTTCCCTTTTTATATTAAAAAACTCCAATCCACCGTCCGGTGTGACTGGAGAAGGGGGAACCCCAGCAAATGACGTCCCCTCCAGGGTACAAGCTGCGGCCTCACACACAGGCGAGGCCGCAAAATCAGATGCCCTCCGGAAAGCCGGGGCCGCCGCCCCAATCTCCTCCGCCAGGCTCTGCAGGAATCCTTTGGCAGCTGCCGCACCCCAGGGGAAATAGCCCCCAAGACACGCAATGCCCTTGTTCATTATTCATATTATGACAAAAAAATATACCTGTCAAGGAAAAGCAGGGGACTTTTCAAAACCCTGCCACAGTCCTTACAAAAACTTCAAATCCCCGGAAATGCGGCGGGGGGAGTGCCCGGAAAGAGGGGTGAGGACCCAGGAGTGGGATTGGAAAAACGCTTGTAAGGGCACGCGGAGATGTGCTATAATAACACCTTAATGAAGAAGGGGAGAAGGGGGACTTTCATGGGCATCCACGACGGACACAGAGAACATGTGCGCCAGCGCTTTTTGAAAAATGGGCTGGATGCCTTCGCCGACCACGAGGTACTGGAATTGCTGCTGTATTTCGCCATTCCCCGGCGGGATACCAATCCCATCGCCCATGCGCTGATGGAGCGCTACGGCTCCCTCTCCGGTGTTTTGTCCGCGCCGATTGAAGATTTGAAACGGGTCAAGGGCGTGGGAGAGAGCGCGGCGACACTGCTGTGCCTGGCCGGACAGATCGAGCGGCGGGCCCGCCTGTCCGACGCGGAGCAGGGAGTGGTGGCGCTGACCAGCGTGGAGGCGGTGGGACAGTATTTGCTGGACCTCTTCTCCACGGAGAAAAACGAGGTGCTCTATCAGCTTTGCCTGGACCGCAAGGGAAAGCTGCTGGTCTGCAAGCGCCTGAGCGAGGGAGGGGCCGACTCCACCCGGCTGGATATCCGCAAGGTGGTGGAGAACGCCCTGCTGGTATCCGCCAGCGGCGTCATTCTCTCCCATAACCATCCCAGCGGCGTGGCCCTGCCCTCTGACGATGACTACGCCGCCACCATCCAGGTGAAAAATGCCCTGGCTGTGATCGGGGTGTCCCTGGTGGATCACATCATTGTGGCTGACGGCGATTTCGTATCCATGGCGGACAGCGGGTATTTGAGCTGAAAGGGGGAGGGCACTCCCCCTTTTGTATCATCTGGGGCAAGGCCGGCGTCCCTGGGACTGGCGGCACAGGCAGTTTGCTGCCGCCTGACGGGATCTGCCGCAGCCAAAGACGGAAAAATCGAACAAATGTTGCTATTCAGCCGGCATTGTGCTATGATAGGGCCAGCTGCCCCGGGCAAGAGCGGGGTGGGCGGAAAGACGGGGAAAGGGAAGCTATGCCAAAATTTGAAGTCATATCGGAATATCAGCCCTCCGGCGATCAGCCCCAGGCCATTGAAAAGCTGGCGGAGGGCATCGAAAACGGATTGAAAGAACAGGTTTTGCTGGGTGTCACCGGCTCCGGCAAGACCTTTACCATGGCCAAGGTCATTGAAAAAGTCCAGCGGCCCACCCTGGTGCTGGCCCACAACAAGACGTTGGCGGCCCAGCTGTGCGCGGAGTTTAAGGAGTTTTTCCCCAACAACGCCGTGGAGTACTTCGTCTCCTACTACGACTATTACCAGCCGGAGGCTTATATCCCCCATACGGACACCTATATTGCCAAGGACGCCTCCACCAATGAGGAGATCGACCGGCTGCGCCTCTCTGCCACCTGCGCCCTGCTGGAGCGGCGGGATGTGATCGTGGTTTCCTCCGTCTCCTGCATCTATGGACTGGGGGAGCCGGACGACTTTGCCAAGCTGGTGGTCTCCCTGCGGGTGGGGGCCCAGTGGGACCGGGACGAACTGCTGCGCCGCCTGGTGGAGATCCGCTATGAGCGCAACGACATCGCCTTTGAGCGCAATATGTTCCGGGTGCGGGGAGACACCGTGGAGCTCTATCCCGCCTACTATAAAGACAAGGCCATCCGGGTGGAGTTTTTCGGGGATGAGATCGAGACCATCCGGGAGTTCAACCCCGTCACCGGGGTGGTGAACCGGTCGCTGAACCACATTGCCATCTATCCTGCCAGCCACTATGTCACCACCAAGGATAAAATGGACCGGGCCATCGGCCAGATCCGCCGGGAGCTGGAGGAGCAGGTAAAGGCCTTCACAGACAACAACCAGCTGGTGGAGGCCCAGCGCATCCGGCAGCGGACAGAGTATGATATGGAAATGATGCAGGAGCTGGGCTACTGCTCCGGTATCGAGAACTACTCCCGGATCATTTCCAACCGGCCTGCCGGGTCTGCCCCCATGACACTGCTGGATTTCTTCCCGGAGGATTTTTTGCTGTTTGTGGACGAGTCCCATGTGACGCTGCCCCAGGTGCGGGCCATGTACAACGGCGACCGGGCCCGAAAGGAATCCTTGGTGAAGTACGGCTTTCGTCTGCCCTGCGCCTTTGATAACCGCCCCTTGAAGTTTGAGGAGTTCGAAGCGCGCATCGGCCAGGCGGTGTTCGTCTCGGCCACCCCCGGGCCCTATGAGCGGCAGCGGGCGGACCAGGTGGTGGAGCAGGTGATCCGCCCCACAGGGCTGCTGGATCCCAAGGTGGAGGTCCGGCCTGTGGCCGGCCAGATCGATGATCTGATGGAGGAGATCCGCGCCCGCTCGGCCAAGGATGAGCGGGTGCTGGTGACCACCCTTACCAAGAAGATGGCGGAGGATCTCACGGAATACCTGAAAAACCAGGGGATCCGGGTGCGGTATATGCACTCGGACGTGCAGACCATCGAGCGGATGGAGATCATCCGCAGTCTCCGGCTGGGAGAGTTCGACGTGCTGGTGGGCATCAACCTTCTGCGGGAGGGACTGGACCTGCCGGAGGTGAGCTTGGTGGCGATCCTGGACGCCGACAAGGAGGGCTTCCTCCGCTCGGAGACGTCTTTGATCCAGACCATCGGCCGGGCGGCCCGAAACGCGGAGGGTCTTGTTATCATGTATGCCGATGAGATCACCCCCTCCATGCGCTCGGCCATGGATGAGACCGAGCGCCGCCGGAAGATCCAGAGCGACTACAATGCCGCCCACGGGATCGTGCCCAAGACCATCATCAAGGGCGTCCGGGAGGTGCTGGAGATCTCCAAGACCGCGGAGGAGGAGACCCTCCGGGGCCGGAAGAAGCGCAAGCTCACGGAGCAGGAGCGCGCAGCGGAGATCGCCAAGCTGGAAAAGGAAATGAAGGAAGCCAGCAAGATGCTGGAGTTCGAGTATGCGGCGGTGCTGCGGGACCGGATCATTGAACTGCGGGGGGAGAAATGATGCCCCTTTTCACCAGGGCGGGACCGCGGTAGCGGCAGCGGCGGCTAACGAGAATCTGAAAGAAAGAGAAGTGGATCCATGGCCTTTCACAGCATGGTATTTTTGTACGGCTTTTTGCCGGCGGTAATCCTCTGCTATTTCCTCCTGCCTGCCAGGTGGCGCACCGGGCGGAACTGCATTTTGTTGATTTTCAGTCTGGGATTTTACGCCTGGGGGGGAATTTGGGCCCTGCCGGTGCTGTTGGCCTCCTGCGCCGTCAATTGCCTGGCGGGGCTGGGTTGCGCGCCGGGAAGGCCCTGGGGCCGGGCGGTCTACTGGTGCGGTGTGGGTGTGAACATCGCCGCGCTGGCCTATTATAAGTACACCGGCTTCTTTCTGGAAAATCTGCAGGCCCTGGGGATGGAAGTGACCATCCCCTCCATCGTGCTGCCCGCAGGCATCTCTTTCTTTACGTTCCAGGCGGTGGCCTATTTGACGGACGTCCGCCGGGGCACCATTCCCCCGGAGAGAAATCCGGGAAAGCTGACGCTGTTTATGGTGTTTTTCCCCCAGCTGCTGCAAGGGCCCATCCTGCGCTATGGCGCCTTTGCCCCGGCACTGGATGACCGACGGGAAAACAGCAGCGCCGCTGCCCAGGGAGCTACCCGCTTTTGCTTTGGCCTTGCCAAGAAAGTGCTGCTGGCAGATGCCCTGGGAACCATTGCCGATGCCGCCTTTTCCTCAGGAGACCGGCTGACTGTGGCCTTGGCCTGGCTGGGAGCCATCGCATACAGCCTGCAGCTGTATTTTGATTTCTCCGGCTATACGGATATGGCCATCGGCCTGGGCCGGATCTTCGGCCTGCCCATTCCGGAGAACTTCTGCTACCCTTACGCCGCCGTGTCCGTCACGGACTTTTGGCGCCGGTGGCACCAGACCCTCTCTTTCTGGTTTCGGGACTATGTGTATATCCCCCTGGGGGGAAACCGCTGCTCCCGGCGGCGGCAAGTGGTCAACCTTGCGGCGGTGTGGCTGCTGACAGGGCTTTGGCACGGGGCCGCGTGGACGTTTGTCCTCTGGGGAGGTTATTACGCACTGCTGCTGATGGGGGAAAAATTCCTCTGGGGACGGGGACTTGCCAGGCTGCCCATGCCGGTGCGGCGGCTGTATGCCGTCCTGGCTGCCGTGGTGGGCTGGGTGATCTTCCGCTCCGCCGACCTTGCCCAGGCGGGGGCCATGCTGCAGGGGATGTTTGGGTTTGCCCCCGGAGGCCTTTGGAGTGGGGAGGCGGCGTACTACCTCCTTCAGTTCCGCTGGGAACTGCTGGTGGCCATCCCCGCTTGCCTGCCTGTGAAGGTCTGGCTGGAGGAGCAGCTGCGCCGCGGCGCAGAGCAGGGGCGCCGCCTCCAGGCCGTGGTGCTGGCCCTGGGGCCCAAAGTGCTGGTCTTTGGCCTTTTGGGCTGGTCTTCAGTGCGGCTGCTTAGCTCCACGTTCCGTTCATTTTTGTATTTCCAGTTTTAAAAGGAGGGATGTGACGTGGAACGGATTTGCAACCGGATCTTTCTGGGGATCTTACTGGCGGTGGTTTTGGCTGTGCCGGCGGGAGTCGCCCTATGGGGGCGGCATCAGACCACCGCTTATTATGAAAACCGCGCCCTGGCCCAGCTGCCGGAGGTCACGGCCCAGGCGCTGCTGGATGGATCCTTCGGCACGGAGGCGGAGAGCTGGTATGCTGATCACATCCCCGGCCGTACCACCCTTTTGATGCTGGACACCTTCGTACAGATGGATGTGCTGCGCCGCCCTGTGGTCAATGACACGGTGGTGGGAGGGGACGTGCTGGTGCCCTTTTTATCCTTCAAGGAGTGGACGGCAGCGGATTACGCCGCCAACGCCGGCCCCATCTCCCAGGATTACGGCCATCTCAGTGACTACGTGGAGGAAAACGGGGGGACGCTGTACTTTGTGGGGATCCCCGAGCAGCGGATCTATTTTGAGGACACCTTCCCGGATTACCTCAACAACCATGCCACCGAGGCGGAAGCGGCGGACAGCATCTTTTTTGCCGCCCTAAAGGAGCAGGGGGTATCCTGCATCGACATGGGGGCGATCTACGATGCCCAGGGGCATCCGGACACGTATTATTCCGCGGTGGATCACCACTATAACTATTACGGCGCCTACGCCGCATACCGGGCCATCTTGGAGACGCTGGAGGAGGATGGGTGGGACCTTCCCGTGCTGACAGAGGAGGATCTCACGTTTGAGGAACTGCCAAACCCCTACATCGGATCCCGGAACCGAAAGCTCTATAACCTCTGGCCCAATGAGGACAAGGCCATCATCGCCACCCAGAAGGACCCCGTGGCCTTCACCCGCACAGATGAGGGGGAACCCAGCGACAAGCCCCTGTTCATCCTGCCGGCGGCGGAGGACCTGCCCACCACCTATAACCTCTATATGGGGGGCGATTTCGGGGAGACTGTGCTGGAGACCCACCGGCCGGAGCTGCCGGATGTCCTCATTGTGGGAGACAGCTTTACCAACGCCCTGGAGACGCTGCTGTATGCCTCCTTTGACGAGACCCGGATCCTGGATCTGCGCCACTATACCCAATGCAGCCTGAAAGACTATATCGGGCAGTATCAGCCGGACATCGTCTTGTGCGTGCAAAACGACACATTTTATTACACCACCACCGGAAACGGCGCAGTTTGGACAGACTGAGGAAGAGGAGTTATGGCCAAGAAAAAAGAAGAGAAGACCAACGTCATGCGTATTTTGGAGCAAAAGCGCATCCCCTATCAGCCGCATTTCTATGAAGAGGGAGAGGGGCCGGAGGGAACCCGGGAATATGGACTGCATGTGGCGCAGGCCCTGGGACAGGACCCGGAGCGCTGCTTCAAAACCCTGGTGGCCCGGGGCAGCAGCGGCGGGATCTTTGTTTTCGAGATTCCCGTGGGGAAGAACCTGGACTTGAAAAAGGCCGCCAAGGCAGTGGGGGAGAAGTCTGTGGAGCTTTTGCCTGTGGCGCAGATCCATGCCGTCACCGGATATATCCGGGGCGGATGCAGCCCGGTGGGCATGAAAAAGGCCTATCCCACCGTCCTGCATCAGACGGCGGCGGACTACGCCGCCATCTACATCTCCGGGGGGAAGATCGGAGCACAGGTGGAATTGGCCCCCGGGGACCTTATGACACTGCTGCGGGCGTCTCTGGCGGATCTGACGGCGGAAGAATGACGATGGATGCAAAAGAAATGGGGCGGTACTTGCCGGAGGCAGGAGAAGGCTCCCCAGCGGCAGAAAGCCCCCGGGAGGAGCCACCGGGAAGATACCACTGCCCCTGCTGCGGCTACCGGACATTTCCCGTGCCCCGGGAAGAGGCGATTGCCTTCATTTGCCCGGTGTGTATGTGGGAAAACGATGTATTTGCCCCTGGAGTGGATGAGCCCAGTGATGAAAACCGGGGCATGACGCTGCGCCAGGGACGAGCGGCTTTTTTGCGCTATGGCGCGGTGCGTCCGGATCTGGTCCGGTATGCCCGCCGCCCCGGGAAAGAGGAGGGGCCGTCCCAAGTATATCCAGCAGGAGCTGGAGGAAAATGAGGAATCAACCATGCACAGTCACATTATTGTAAAAGGTGCCCGGGTCAATAACCTGAAGAATATCGATGTCACCATCCCCCGGGACAAGCTGGTGGTGATGACGGGTCTTTCCGGCTCCGGCAAGTCCTCTCTGGCCTTCGACACCATCTATGCCGAAGGACAGCGGCGGTATGTGGAATCCCTGAGCTCTTATGCCCGGATGTTCCTGGGACAGATGGACAAGCCGGATGTGGACTATATTGAGGGACTCTCTCCCGCCATCTCCATCGACCAGAAGACCACCAGCAAAAACCCCCGCTCCACCGTAGGTACGGTGACGGAGATCTATGACTACCTGCGGCTCCTCTGGGCCCGGGTGGGTACGCCCCACTGCCCCAAGTGCGGCAAGGAGATTCGCCAGCAGACCATCGACCAGATCATCGACCAGGTGCTCTCCCTTCCGGAGGGCACCCGCATCCAGGTGATGGCCCCTGTGATTCGGGGCAAAAAGGGAGAGCATGCCAAGGTCCTGGAGGATGCCCGGCGCTCCGGCTATGTCCGGGCCAGGGTGGACGGCAGCCTGTATGAATTGGATGAGGAGATCCGGCTGGAGAAAAACAAGAAGCACAACATTGAGATCGTAGTGGACCGCCTGATCATCCGGGAGGGGATCCAGCAGCGCCTCACCGACAGCGTGGAGACCGCCTCGGGACTCTCCGGCGGACTGGTGGTCGTGAACCTCCTGCGGGAGGAGCGGGACTTGGTGTTCTCCCAGAATTACGCCTGTGAGGACTGCGGCATCTCCATGGAGGAGCTGACGCCCCGGATGTTCTCCTTCAACAACCCCTTCGGCGCCTGCCCCACCTGTATGGGCCTGGGCAGCCAGATGAAGGTGGACCCCGCGCTGGTGGTGCCGGATGAAAAGCTCTCCATCCTGGAGGGGGCCATCCAGGCCAGCGGCTGGGGCAATATCCGCTCTGACGGGATCTCCCGCATGTATTTTGAGGCCTTGGCCAAGAAATACCACTTTTCCCTCTCTACCCCCTGGAAGGACCTGGGGGATGAGGTGCGGGATGTGATCCTCTATGGTACCCGGGGGGAAAAACTGGAGCTGCACTATGACCAGCCACGGGGCAAAGGCGTGCTGTATCAGCCCTTTGAGGGGATCTGCAACAACATCGAGCGCCGCTATCAGGAGACCCAGAGCGATGCCAGCAAGCGGGAACTGGAGGAGATGATGGCGGAGTGCCCCTGTCCGGATTGTAAGGGGCGGCGGCTGAAAAAGGAGTCTTTGGCCGTGACAGTGGGGGATCGGGACATCGATGCCCTGACCCACCTTTCCGTGGTGGAGGAGCTGCGGTGGATCGAGCAGCTGCAGCTGACACAGCAGCAGCATCTCATCGCGGACCGGATTTTGAAGGAGATCAAATCCCGCCTGGGCTTTTTGCAGTCCGTGGGCCTGGGGTACCTCACCCTCTCCCGCAGTGCCGGGACCCTCTCCGGCGGGGAGAGCCAGCGCATCCGCCTGGCCACCCAGATCGGATCCAGTCTTATGGGGGTGCTCTATATTCTGGACGAGCCCTCCATCGGCCTGCACCAAAAAGACAATGACAAGCTTTTGGCCACGCTGCAAAGCCTCCGGGATCAGGGCAACACCCTCCTGGTGGTGGAGCATGACGAGGACACCATGCGGGCGGCGGACTACCTCATCGACATCGGACCCGGCGCCGGGGTCCACGGGGGCGAAGTGGTGGCTGCCGGTACGCCGGAGGAGGTCATGGCCAACCCCGCGAGCCTCACAGGCCAGTATCTCTCCGGTAAAAAGAAGATTCCTGTCCCCGGGCAGCGCCGCAGGGGCAATGGGAGGGAATTGAAGGTCATCGGCGCGGCGGAAAACAACCTGCGGCATATCGACGTTCAGATCCCCCTGGGGACCTTTACCGTGGTCACCGGCGTATCCGGCAGCGGAAAGTCCTCCCTGGTCAATGAGGTGCTGTTTAAAAAGCTGGGGGTGGAGCTGATGCGCATGAAGCTCCATCCCGGCAAGTGTGATGGCATCGAGGGTATCGAGTACCTGGACAAGGTGGTGGACATCGACCAAAGCCCCATCGGCCGCACGCCCCGCAGCAACCCCGCCACCTACACGGGACTGTTCAACGATATCCGGGACCTCTTTGCCTCCACCCAGGAGGCCAAGAGCCGCGGCTATGGCCCGGGGCGCTTTTCCTTCAATGTCCGGGGCGGACGGTGCGAGGCCTGCTCCGGCGACGGTGTTTTGAAAATCGAGATGCACTTCCTGCCGGATATCTTTGTGCCCTGCGAGGTGTGTAAGGGCAAGCGCTACAACCGGGAGACCCTGGAGGTCCGCTACAAGGGCAAGAATATCGCAGAGGTGCTGGAGATGACGGTGGACGAGGCGGTGGAGTTTTTCGCCGCGCTGCCTAAGCTGCGGCGGCGGCTGCAGACGCTGCAGGATGTGGGCCTGGGGTATGTGAAGCTGGGGCAGCCCTCCACGGAGCTCTCCGGCGGAGAGGCTCAGCGGGTGAAGCTGGCCACAGAGCTTTCCAAGCAGGCCACCGGCCGCACCATCTATATCCTGGATGAGCCCACCACAGGCCTTCATACCGACGATGTCCGCAAGCTTCTGGAAGTCCTGCAGCGGCTGGTGGAGGCGGGGAATACCGTGGTGGTCATCGAGCACAACCTCGATGTCATCAAGTGCGCCGACTATATCATCGACCTTGGCCCCGAGGGGGGCGACGGCGGCGGCACCATTGTCTGCACCGGCACGCCGGAGGAGGTGGCCGCCTGCGAAAAAAGCTACACGGGCCAGTATCTTAAGCGGGTGCTGAAGAAGTAAGGGCAATATGATAAAATCATGAAAAAGAGGGATCCTTCTTTCTTGGAGGATCCCCTTTTTAGCGGCGGGAAGGGATGCGTTCCGGGGAAGCGACATGACGGACAACCTGCCCCGGCGGCCCCGGGAGCCCCGGGGACAGCGGCTTTGTAACCGGGGCGGGTTGTATTTTGGAAGGATCTGTGGTAAGGTAAAACTACGTTTCACGCAGGGCGCACAGGCTATGGCGCCCTGCCTGGAGAACGGTCCCGGCACCGCCGGAAAAACTGCTTGACGAAAGAAAGTTGAGGATCACCTATGTCAAACATTCAAAATGTCGCGATGGTCACGGTCTGCGGCCGCCCCAATGTGGGCAAATCCAGTCTTACCAACGCTTTGGTAGGGGAGAAGGTGGCCATTGTCACCAACAAGGCCCAGACCACCCGCAACCGCATTTACGGTGTGGTGAACCGGGGAGACACCCAGTATATCCTGCTGGATACGCCAGGCCTGCATAAGCCCCGCACTGCCCTGGGAGATTATATGGTGAAAGTGGTCACCTCCAGCCTCTCTGATGTGGACTGCGCCCTGCTGATCGTGGAGCCCATTCCCCACGTGGGGGCGCCGGAGAAGGCCCTGATCCAGCGGGTGCAGGAGGAGAAGATCCCCTGTATCCTGTGCATCAACAAGATCGATACGGTGGAACCGGCGCAGCTGCTGCCGGTGATGGCGGCTTACCACGAGGCCTGGGATGGGTTTGAGGCGATTTTGCCCATTTCCGCCCACTCCGGCGCCGGGCTGGAGGAGCTGATGGAAGAACTCCACAAGTACGCCCAGGAAGGTCCACAGCTCTTCCCGGATGGGCAGACCTCCGACCAGCCGGAACGGCAGGTCATGGGAGAGATCCTGCGGGAGAAGCTGCTGCTCTGCCTGGACAAGGAGATCCCTCACGGCACTGCCGTGGAGATCACCCGCTTTTCCGAACGGGACAGCGGCGTTGTGGATGTAGAGGCCACCATCTACTGTGAAAAGGCCAGTCACAAGGGCATCATCATCGGCAAGCAGGGGGGCATGCTGAAAAAAATCAGCTCCCTTGCCCGCCAGGATATGGAAAAATTTATGGGCACCAAAATTTATTTGGAAACCTGGGTGAAGGTGAAGGAAAACTGGCGGGAAAACGCCAATTATGTCCGCAGCCTTGGCTACCGGGACGAGTGAGGCTGGAGAAGTCTCTGCCGACGCAGAAGGGTTTGCCAAATGCTGCCCGGGGAAGAGTGGGATAAAACTTTCCACACATCAAATCCCCTTGCCCTCGCAGACTATCCCGTGGGGAGGTCTGAGCATGGAATACTGGGAGCTGTTTTTTGCCACAGGAGATCCCCTGGCCTATATGATCTACCGGATGATGCGCCAGGAGGGGCCGCTGGCATAAGATGGCGGGGCGCAGGCCCCGCGTACATAAGACAGGTGGTGAAGCGGTGGCCTCCGCACCCTATGCCGTTTTGAACGGAATCGTCCTTCGGGAGACACAGACAAAGGACTCGGATAAAATCCTCACACTGCTGACCCCCCAGCGGGGAAAGCTCTCTGTCATTGCCAGAGGGGCCCGGCGTAAAGGCTGCAAATACGCCGCCTGTACCCAGCCCCTGGCATATTCGGAGTGGACGCTGTATGAAAAGGGGGAGTGGTACTATGCCAACGACGGCACCACCATGGAGACCTTTGACGGCCTGCGTCAGGATTTGACGACCCTGTCCCTGGCTTTTTACCTGGCGGAGCTGACAGAGGCTGTCACCTCCCAGGGTGTTGAGGCGGGGGAACTGGTACGCCATCTGCTCAATGGTCTGTATGCCCTGTCGGCTTTGCACAAGCCGGAGGCTATTGTCAAGGCGGCGTTTGAATTCCGCCTTCTGGCCCTGGCGGGATATGAGCCCTTGGCAGACCGCTGCGCCTACTGTGGGGCGGAAGATCCGGAGCGGCCCATGCTGGACGTGGTGCAGGGTGTGCTGCGCTGCGGCAGCTGCGGCGGCGGAGAAGGGGGGCTTTCCATGCCCCTTTGCCGGGATTCCCTGGCGGCACTGCGGCACATCCTCTATGGGGACGCCAAGCGGCTGTACAGCTTTTCCTTGGGAGGAGAGCCGCTAAAGCGCCTTGCCGCAGCGGCGGAGGCCTTTTCCACCGCGCAGCTGGAGCGGGGATTCCAGACGCTGGACTTTTATAAGGGCCTTTTTCCGGAGGACGCTTTGTCAAAAAAGAGTACGGACCGTAATATTTAGGGGAAATTCTACCATATGGAGCGAGCGATGAGAGAAATGGCCCTGGGAAACTATCGCCTGAAGGTGGATGTGGAAGCCACCCGGGCCTACTACAGCGCCCACCCCGGCCCCTGGATCACCTGCACATGTGACGGGTGCCGGAATTTTGCCGCGGCGGTGGGAGACCTGCCCCAGAAGGTGAAGGACTTCTTCTACACCCTGGGCCTGGACCCGGAAAAGCCCGGAGAACTCATGTATTACCAGGGCACCCCCCAGACCCTCTCCGGCGGAGGCTGGTATCACCTGGTGGGAAGGGTGCTGGAGGGATCCTCCCGGCCCGGGGATTACCAGGAGTTTCCGGCGGGATGGTATGAATTGGGAGAGGGCTTTTCCGTGGGATTCAAAACGGCGTGCGACCTGCTGCCGGAGGATTTTCCAAGACCCTGCTTTCAGATGGAATTCAACCACTGTATGCCTTGGGTGCTGGAAAAGCCCAATCCCTATATGGATGTGTGACCGTCAGGCAAAGGGGCTTGACAGGAGTGAGGGGCTATGAGTGAATTGTTTGAAAAATCCATGCGCACGCTGGAGCTGCCCCGGGTGCTGCAGATGCTCTGCGAGCAAGCGGTGAGCGGCGAGGCCAAGGAGCGGTGTTTGCACCTGCAGCCTCAGACGGAGGCGGAGGATGTGCTGCGTCTTCTGGACGAGACGGACGCCGCCAGGAGGATGATCGGCCTCCACGGGAGTCCCTCCTTCTCCGGGGTGAAGCCTGTGGCCCAGATCCTGGACCGGGCGGACCGGGGGGGAAGCCTCAACACCCGGGAGCTGCTGACGGTGGCAGATCTTCTCTATGCCGCCCGCCGGGCCAAAGAGTATTTCAGCGGCGATGAGAGCCAAGAGAAGTCCGCCATCGATCACCTCTTCCTGTCCCTCCACGGCAATCGCTTTTTGGAAGAGACCATCAAGCGGGCCATCCCGGAGGAGGGGGTCATTGCTGACGAGGCCAGCGGGGAGCTGTCGGATATCCGCCGTCATATGCGGGCGGCCCAGGCCAAGGGACGCCAGATCCTCCAGCGGATCATCTCCTCCCCCAGCTATGCCAAGATCCTGCAGGAGGCCATCATCACCCAGCGGGACGGGCGCTTTGTGGTGCCGGTGAAGGCGGAGCACAAGGGGGATCTGCCGGGCCTGGTCCATGATGTATCTTCCACCGGAGCCACCCTCTTCATCGAGCCCATGGGAGCCGTGCAGGCCAACAACGAGTTTATCGAGCTGCAGGCTAAGGAGCAAAAGGAGATCCAGCGGATCCTGGCGGAGCTGTCCGCTGCGGCGGCGGCCCACCGGGAGGACATTCAGTGGGACTATGATGACCTGGTGCACCTGGACACCATCTTCGCCCGGGGACAGCTGAGCTACCGGATGGATGCCATGCGCCCGGAGATCCGCCGGGACGGGGCCATCCGCCTGCGCCGAGCCCGCCATCCTCTGTTAGACCCCAAGCAGGCTGTCCCCATTGACATTGAGATCGGCGACACCTTTGATACCCTGGTGATCACCGGCCCCAACACAGGCGGCAAAACGGTGAGCCTTAAGACCCTGGGACTTTTGACCTTGATGACCCGATGCGGACTCCATATCCCCGCAGGGGATCGCAGTGAGGTCTCCGTCTATGGCCGGGTGCTGGCGGATATCGGGGATGAACAGAGCATCGAGCAGAATTTGTCCACTTTTTCAGCACATATGTCCAATATCGTGTCCATTTTAAAAGAGGTGGACCACAGCAGCCTGGTGCTGTTTGACGAGTTGGGGGCGGGGACGGACCCTGTGGAAGGAGCGGCGCTGGCCATCGCTGTGATCCAGCGCACCCGGGAATTGGGGGGACGGGTGGCGGCCACCACCCACTATGCCGAGCTGAAGACCTTCGCTATGACCACTGCAGGGGTGGAAAACGCCTCTTGTGAATTTGACGTGGAGACCCTCAGCCCCACCTACCGGCTGCTGATCGGAATCCCCGGCAAGTCCAACGCCTTTGCCATCTCCCGGCGTCTGGGACTGCCGGAGGAGGTGATCGCCGCCGCCCAGGTGCAGATGAGCGGGGAGAGCGTCCGCTTTGAGGATGTTTTGACCCAGCTGGAGGAAAAGCGCCAGTCCCTGGAAAAGCGGGAACAGGAGATCAACCGCCTTTACACCCAGCGCCAGGAGGACGCCCGCAAGGCGCGGGAGTTCCGGGAGCAGATGGAGCGGGCCAAGGAAAATGCCAGGAGCCGGGGAGAGGCAGAGGCAAAGCGCGTTCTCCGGGATGCCCGGGCGGCTGCGGATCAGGTCATGGCCCAGCTGAGTCAAATGCGCAAGGAGCAGGCCAAGGCGGAGCGGGCGGCCAACGCCAACGAAGCCAGGGCCAACCTCTATCGCCAACTCAATGAGGCCGAGAGCGCCATCACCCGGCAGGACTCCCGCCAAATTCCCATCCCCAAGCCCAGCCGCCCCATCCGGGCGGGAGACCTGGTGGAGATCCCGGGGGTGCGCCAGAGCGCCGAGGTGGTGTCCGTTGGAAAGGACGGGACCTTGCAGCTCAAGGCCGGGGCCTTGAAGATGAAAGCCCGGGCGGAAGAAGTCCGCCTCATCGAGGACGATGAGCGCTCCGCCAAGGGAAAGGCCCCTGCCGCCGCGGCCCGCCAGGGCACAGACCGAGCTTTGCGCACCGCGGCCGCCCGGGAGCTGGATATCCGGGGGCTGGAGACGCTGGAGGCAGAGGGGGTAGTGGAAAACTTCCTCTCCGCCGCCGTGATGGGACATTTGGATACGGTGACCATTATCCACGGAAAGGGCACCGGCGCGCTGCGTAAGGCAGTGCATGAGATCCTGCGCCGCAGCAAGGCGGTGAAATCCTTCCGCCTGGGGGTCTATGGCGAGGGGGAGAGCGGCGTGACGGTGGTGACGCTGAAATGAAGCCTGCTGCGGCAGCGGGGCTTTTACAGACGGAAAAGACAGACGGGAGAGCGGGGCACGCCTGCCGCAGCGCTCTTTCGGATGGGATACACGCAAAAAGGGGTGAACTGCAACCATGCAGAAATTGGAAAAACAGTATCATATCGCCTGTGTCCCCGGGGATGTGGGACGCTACTGCATCCTGCCCGGGGATCCGGGACGGGTGCCGGCCATTGCCGCCTTGCTGGAAGACGCCCGTCAGGTGGCCTGCAACCGGGAATTCAACGTGTGGACGGGGACGCTGCTGGGAGAACGGGTGACCGCCTGTTCCACCGGGATCGGCGGGCCCTCCGCCGCCATTGCCATGGAGGAGCTGCACAAGTGCGGGGCGGACACCTTTATCCGCACAGGCACCTGCGGCGGCATCGACCTGGAGGTGAAATCGGGAGATATCGTGGTGGCCACCGGCGCGGTCCGGTTTGAACACACCAGCCGGGAGTATGCTCCCATAGAATTTCCCGCAGTGGCGGACTTCACCATCACCGGCTGCCTGGTAGAGGCTGCCCGGGATCTGGGGCTGAAGGTCCACACCGGCATCGTCCAGTGCAAGGACAGCTTCTATGGCCAGCATGACCCGGAGGCCTCTCCGGTCTACTACGAACTCAAGGCAAAATGGGAGTCCTGGAAGCGCCTGGGGGTAAAGGCCAGCGAGATGGAATCCGCCGCCATGTTCGTGGTGGCATCCGCCCTGGGGTGCCGCTGCGGGAGCTGTTTCCATGTGGTGTGGAACCAGGAGCGGGAAGCAGCAGGCCTGGATCAGGACATGAGCGAGGACACCGCTTCCTCTGTCCGGGTGGCGGTGGAGGGGCTCAAGCGCCTCATCGCTGCTGATCACCGGGGAGAATAACCTCCGGGCCCGGTGTTTGAAAATGAGATGGAGGAGTGTGAACGCCGATGAATGTGGATATTGCGGGAATCCTGAAAGCCTCTGTAGGGGCGTTTTCCGTGGGGGCGCTGCTCTCTGCCGCCGCGGTGGCGCTGATCTGCGTGGTGGTCATCCGCCTGGTGATGAGGGTGGTGGACCGCCTTGTGGGCCGGTCCCATGCCGATGAGCGGCTGAAACGATATTTCCGCTCCGCGGTGCAGCTGGTGCTGTATATTTTGGCAGGCATTATCGTGGCAGACGCCCTGGGAGTGAACATGACGTCCATCGTGGCGCTTTTGTCTGTGGGGTCCCTGGGCGTGACGCTGGCGGCGGAGGATATGCTGGGCAATCTGGCCGGAGGGCTGGTGATCCTGTCCTCAAAGCCCTTCACGGTGGGAGACTATATTGAAGTGGGAGGAGCCTCCGGCACGGTGCGGGAGGTGACGTTGAACCACACCAAGCTGGAGACCGTGGACGGACTGAGCGTCCTGCTGCCCAATAAGGAACTGGCCAGTTCCAAACTGACCAACTACACCATGCTGGGCCGACGGAGGATCGTCCACACCCTCACCGCTTCTTATGACGCCCCCACAGAGGCGGTGAAGACCGCGTGCCGTCAGGCGGTGGCGGCGGCGGGGGAGAAGGTGCTGCCGGATCCGGCGCCCTTTATCACCCTGGACTCTTACGGCGAAAGTGCCATCCAGTATACGGTGCGCTGCTGGGCCAAGGTGGAGGACTATTGGGACGTCTACTACCAGGTGGGGGAGGCCCTGCGGGAGACGTTTGCCGCCAACGGTGTGGAGATGACCTACAATCACTTGAACATTCACATCATGGACGACGGGCGGGCATAGGATGAAGCGTGACCGGCCTGCCGGTCTTGTGTGTCTTACTTTGTTTGCGGCAGGTCCGCAGGAAAGGGATGTATCGTTATGAAAGCAATTCTAAAAAGTCTGCCGGCCCGGCTGGTACTGGGTGTTATCGCGGGCCTGATCCTGGGGCTGGCCTGCGATGGATGGAGTTTTGGAAGCTCTGTGATGGAGGTGGTTTTGACCATTAAGAGCTTACTGGGCTCCCTGATCAACTTCTGCGTGCCGCTGATCATCATCGGCTTCATCGCCCCTTCCATCACCCGGCTGAAGCAAAATGCCTCCCGGATGCTGGTGCTGGCCCTGGTGCTGGCCTATACATCTTCGGTATGCGCGGCGCTGATGTCCATGACAGCGGGCTACCTCATTATCCCTAATCTCTCCATCCAGTCTGCGGCGGAAGGGCTGCGGGATCTGCCGGAACTGCTTTTCAATCTGGAGATCGCGCCGGTGATGTCCGTGATGTCGGCACTGGTGTTTTCCGTACTGTTGGGCCTGGCGGCCATCTGGTCCAAAGCGGAGACCATTGTCACCATCCTGGAGGAGTTCCAGCGTATTATATTGGATATCGTGGTGCGGGTGGTGATCCCGATTTTGCCTTTCTTCATCGCCGGGACCTTCTGCAGCCTGGCTTATGAGGGATCCATCACCAAGCAGCTGCCGGTATTTTTGGTGGTGATTTTGATCGTCATCGTGGGCCACTACATTTGGATGGCCATCTTGTATGGCCTGGCGGGAGCCTATACGGGGAAGAACCCCCTGGAAGTGGTGCGGCACTATGGACCGGCGTATCTTACCGCCGTGGGCACCATGTCCTCTGCTGCCACATTGGCGGTGGCGCTGCGCTGCGCCCACAAGTCCAAGGTGCTGCGCTCGGATATGGTGGATTTCGGGATCCCGCTGTTCGCCAACATCCATCTTTGCGGCTCCGTGCTGACAGAGGTGTTCTTTGTCATGACCGTTTCCAAGGTTCTGTACGGACAGCTGCCCAGCCCCCTGACCATGGTGCTGTTTTGCGTGCTGCTGGGGATCTTTGCCGTGGGCGCCCCCGGCGTTCCCGGCGGCACGGTGATGGCCTCTCTGGGACTGATCAGCAGCGTGCTGCTCTTTGACGACACGGGGCTGGGACTGATGATGACGATCTTTGCCCTGCAGGATAGCTTCGGCACCGCCTGCAATGTCACCGGTGACGGAGCTTTGACCATGATCCTCACGGGTTACGCCGAAAAACACCACGTGGAAGAGGTTAAATAAGCGTCAAGCTGTTAAGGCCGCCGCCCTTTATGGGCGGCGGCCTTTTTATGGTGGGCAGGATGGTGATAAATGGAGGAAGGGGAAGTTCCTGCCTTGACAGAAGAGAGGACGGTCCGATATGATGGAGGACAGTGAGCCAGTGAGAATGGCTCGTGCCCTCCCACTTTTCCCAGCGCCGGGCCGGGAGCAGGTCCCCCGGGCTCCGGCAGGCAGGAAACAGACAAAGAAAGGAATTGCTGAAGATGAAAATTACCAAGGTGGATATTTACATGTTGGATGCCGGCGCCCAGCGCGCCAGCCGCCGCCCTATCTGCTGCCGCGTTCATACGGACGAGGGGATCTACGGCGACGGGGAATGCGGCATCGCCTTTGACTATGCCGCTCCTGCGGGAGTGGGGATGCTGCAGGATCTTTCCCGCCTGGTAATCGGCATGGATCCTATGCGGGTGGAAGCCATCTGGGAAAAGCTTTTTAAGGTGAGTTTCTGGGGCCAGGGAGGCGGTCCGGTTGTCTTTGGGGCCATCAGCGCCCTGGATATCGCCTTGATGGACATCAAGGGCAAGGCCCTGAACGTCCCCATTTATGAACTGCTGGGAGGAAAGTTCCGGGATGAGATCCGCTGCTATGCCAGTCAGCTGCAGTTTGGATGGAATGACCGTATCGGCCCCTGGGGAAAAAAGGAGGACTACGCCGCCATCAGCCGCTATGCTATGGAGGATGGATACGACGCCATCAAGATCGACTTTACCATGTACGACCGAGAGGGCAGAGATATCCCCAACGCCTGCTGCGAGGGGATTTTGACCAGCGATTTCTATAAAATGGTGGAAGAGCGTATTGTGGCCATCCGGGAATCCTGCGGGGATGTGGACATCATCATGGAAAATCACGGCCGCACCGACACCACCTCCGCCATCAAGCTGGGAGAGCTGTGCGATAAATACCACTTCTATGCCCTGGAGGAGCCTGCCACCGCCCTCTCCCCCAACTTCCAAAAGCAGATCCGCCAGCGGGTGAAGACGCCCTTGGCGGCAGGAGAGCGGCTCTATACCCGCTGGCAGTTTCTCAATTACTTCCGGGACGACTCTATCCAGCTGGCGCAGCCCGATGCCTGCAATTGCGGCGGGATCACCGAGACCAAGAAGATCTGCGATATGGCCTATGCCTTTGACGTCAAAGCGCAGGTCCACTGCGCCGGAGGCCCCATTTCCACCGCCGCTGCCCTGCAGCTCAGCGCTGCCATCACTAACTTCGGCATCTATGAACACCATTTCCGCAGCACCCAGCCCGCCATCACCTGCCTGGGCAAGTATGACTACCAGCCCAAAGGCGGCAAGTACCGCATCCCGGATCTGCCGGGCCTGGGACAGGAGCTTTCTGACTTTGCCATCAAGACTGCCCTGGTCCATGTGACAGTGACAGAACCGTAAGGCCAAGCGCCGCCCCGAGAGGAAAAAATATGCCGGAGCAGAGATGCTCTGCTCCGGCTGGCACCCCTGACCAGATTCTAACTGGTGGCCTACCGCTTAGGAGTATGGCGTGCCGCTTGGTACATCGTCCGTTTCATAATTTGCCTTGTTGTTTTATCTGAAATTGTATTGCCTGGTTACTGGTCAATCTGCACAAAAATCCC
>CALWXJ010000040.1 GCA_944385475.1 uncultured Oscillospiraceae bacterium | reverse complement strand
TAGCGCATGGAGAAGTCCTGGGCCAGGCGCACCAGGGCGTCATACACGCTGGCGTCCCCGTGGGGGTGGTACTTGCCCAGGACGTCGCCCACGCAGGTGGCGGACTTTTTAAAGGGCTTGTCGGCGGTGAGGCCGCTTTCATACATGGAGTAGAGGATCCGCCGGTGGACGGGCTTGAGGCCGTCCCGCACATCCGGCAGGGCCCGGCCCACGATGACGCTCATGGCGTACTCGATATAGGATTTCTCCATCTCCGGCACCAGCGGGGAGATCTCGATCTTCTGGTTGGGATAGCGGATCTCCTCGGGGTCGTATTGGGGTTTTTTAGACATATCCGGTATCCCTCCCTTAATAGTCCAGATTCACGGCGTACTTGGCGTTGCGCTCGATGAATTCCTTCCGGGGCTCCACCTTCTCCCCCATGAGGATGGTGAAGGTCTCGTCGGCGGCCACGGCGTCGGCCAATGTGATGCGCCGCAGCGTCCGCTTTTCCGGGTCCATGGTGGTCTCCCACAGCTCGTGGGCATTCATCTCGCCCAGGCCCTTGAACCGGGAGATGTCGATCTTGGCACCCGGGTTGTCCCCCCGCATCTCCGCGGCGATCTGCTCCCGCTGGGCGTCGTCAAAGGCCACCCGGGTGGTCTTGCCCCGGGTGAGCTTATAGAGGGGGGGCACGGCGGAGTAGACATAGCCGTGCTCGATGAGGGGCCGCATGAAGCGGAAGAAGAAGGTCAAAAGGAGCGTCCGGATGTGGCTGCCGTCCACATCGGCATCAGCCATGATGATGACCTTGTGGTAGCGCAGCTTGGCAAGGTCAAACTCCTCCCCGATGCCCGCCCCCAGGGCGGTGATGACAGGCTGGAGCTTGTCGTTGCCGTAGACCTTGTCCGCCCGGGCCTTCTCCACGTTGAGCATCTTGCCCCAAAGGGGCAAAATGGCCTGGAACCGGGAGTCCCGCCCCTGGGTGGCGGAGCCGCCGGCGCTGTCCCCCTCCACGATGTAGATCTCGGTGAGTTCGGGGTTGTTCTCATTGCAGTCCCGGAGCTTATCCGGCATGGCGGCGCCCCCCAGGGCCGTCTTGCGCCGGATGGACTCCCGGGCCCGCTTGGCGGCCTCCCGGGCCCGGCCCGCCATCACCGCCTTGTCCAGGATCATCCGGCCCACCTGGGGATTTTCCTCCAGGAAGATCTCCAGCTTCTCCGCCACCATGCCCATGACCAACGTGCGGATCTCGCTGTTGCCCAGCTTTGCCTTGGTCTGGCCCTCGAACTGGGCGTCGGTGAGCTTCACGGAGATGACGCAGGTGAGGCCCTCCCGGCAGTCGTCCCCGGAGAGCTTTTCGTCGTCTTTCAACAGCTTGGTCTTGCGGCCGTAAGCGTTGAGGACGTTGGTCAGGGCCCTCTTGAACCCCTCCTCGTGCATGCCCCCCTCCGGGGTGTGGACGTTGTTGGCAAAGGACAAGATGGTCTCGTTATACCCGTCGTTGTACTGCAGGGCCACCTCCGCCATGGCGTCGTCCTTGGCCCCGGCCATTTAGATGACGTCGGGGTGGAGGGTGGTCTTGGACTTGTTGAGCCAGGTGACAAACTCCCGGATGCCCCCGGCGTAGCACATGCTGTCCTCCTGCTCCATCCCGGGGCGCAGGTCCACGGTGCGGATGCGCAGGCCCGCGTTCAAGAAGGCCTCCTCCCGCATCCGGGTGTGGAGGGTATCGTAATGGTAGACGGTGTCTTCAAACATCTCGCCGTCCGGCTGGAAGGTGACGGTGGTGCCGGTGCGGTCCGTGGTGCCCACCACCGTCATCTCCTCCGTCACCTTGCCCCGGGAGAACTTCATCTCATAGATCTTCCCGTCCTTGTGGACCTGAACGGTGAGCCATTCACTCAGGGCGTTGACCACGCTGGCCCCCACCCCGTGGAGGCCGCCGGAGACCTTGTAGCCCCCGCCGCCGAACTTGCCGCCGGCGTGGAGCACGGTGTATACCACCTCCAGGGCGGGCCGGCCCGTCTGGGCCTGGATGTCCACGGGGATGCCCCGGCCGTTGTCCACCACGGTGATGGAGTTACCGGGGTTGATCTGCACCAGGATCTCCGTGCAGTAGCCCGCCAGGGCCTCGTCGATGGCGTTGTCCACGATCTCATAGACCAGGTGGTGCAGCCCCGAAGACGAAGTGGAGCCGATATACATGCCCGGGCGCTTGCGCACCGCCTCCAGCCCCTCCAGCACCTGGATCTCCGAGGCGTCATATTCATTTTCCGCGTCCACTGCCGTGGAGCGCAGCAACTCATTTTCTGCCATAGTTCCTCCTTTACCAAAACACGTTCCCCGCCGCCCCTTCCCCGGCAGCGGGGAACCCGGCGCCTCAGCGCCCCTTCCTCATAAGCCCCGTGATCCCATACACGGCGCAGCCCGCCAGGGTGCCCAGCAGGCAGGCCACCGCGAAGCAGTCCAAAGACAAAAAGATCACGTTGGCATAGCTGTTCAAAAACTGCAGGCACACCTCAAAGAGGAAAATGGCCATCAGCAGTCCCATCAGCAAAAGATAGCGGTTGGCGCCCTCGATCCGCTGCAAAAGCACCATCTGGATGGCGGCGCAGCCCACGAAGCACACCAGCATCAGCCCCCGGGTGAAGTTGTCCCCCTCTGTGAGGAGGTAGGGGAAGCTGCTCAAGATATACAGCGCGTAAAAACTCATAGATGCTCCTTTATCATGGTGGGATAGGCCTCCCCCTGGGCCCCGGACCCCAGGGTCCGGGCCCGGCTGCGCCGCTGCAGCGCGGCGGGGGAGAGCTGGCTTAAATACACGATCTGGCGGTGATAGGGGTGGTCGCACACCACGAAGGACCGGGGCAGCTGCCCGGACACGTCCACCACCACCCCCTCTTTCTCCGCCCCGGCCAGATAGTCCCGGGTGCGGCGGGAGGTGGAGCACTTGTCCAGGTCGAAGATGCCGATGATCCGCCCCTCCAGTACGATCTCCTCCTGGCCGATATGCAGATACATCTCTCCCCCTCCTCCTTTTGCCCTGCGGGCGGGCGGGCCGTCTCCTCTCCGGGATCTTTCATCCCCCGCAAGAGGACGCGGCCCGCAAAAAAAGCTCACGCCAGCTCCCCCTGGCGCACCCGCAGCACCTTGCCCCCCAGCAGCGCCGGCAGGCGGTCGTCCTCGCAGCAGGTGATGAACACCTGCCCCCCGGCGATGCGGTTCAAAACGAATTCCTGCCGCTTTGGATCCAGCTCCGAGAGGACGTCGTCCAGCAGCAGCACCGGGTACTCCCCGGCGGCGTCGGCAAAGATCTCCCGCTCCGCCAGCTTCAAAGAGAGGGCGGCGGTGCGGGTCTGCCCCTGGGAGGCGAAGGTCTTGGCCTCCCGGCCGTTGATGGAGATGGCAAGGTCGTCTTTGTGGGGCCCGCTGAGGCAGAGCCTGGCGGCATGCTCCGCCCCCTGGTGGGCGGCCATATGGGCCTCCAGGGCCCTTTGGATCTCCTCCTCAGACTGGTTCAGGGGATCCTCCACGGCGCTGACGGTGGTATAGGCGATCTCCAGCTCCTCCCGGCCGCCGGAACAGTCCCGGTGGACGGCGGCGGCATACTCCTCCAGCCGCCGGGCGAACCGGGCCCGGGTCTTGATGAGGACGGCGCCATAGCGGACCATCTGGGCGTTGAACTCCGGCAGGGCCGCCAGGAAGTCCGGGTGACCGTCCCAGTCCCGGAGGATCCGGGTCTTTTGCTCATAGGATCGCTGATACCCCGCCAGGGCCGCGGCGTACCGGGGCCGCAGCTGGCACAGGGCCGTGTCCAGGAACCGCCGCCGCAGCGCCGCCCCTTGGCGCACCAGCCCCAGGTCCTCCGGGGAGAAAAAGACGGTGTGATACACCCGGGAAAACTCCCCGGCGCTCTTGGCGGGGACCCCGTTCACCAAAAGCCGCCGGCGGCGGCCGTGGGCCAGCCGGGCCTCCACGGTGAAGGGGCGCTGCCAGGCGAAGACGCCGGCCTTCATCATCGCCTCCTCCGCCCCGAAGGAGATCAGCTCCCGGTCCGTCCGGGTCCGGGGGGAGCGGCCGCAGGAGAGATAGAAGATGGCCTCCAGCAGATTGGTCTTGCCCTGGGCGTTCTCCCCCAGGATGACGTTGCACTGGGGGTCAAAATCCGCGCGCAGGGCCTGGTAGTTCCGGAAATACTCCGCCTCCAGATGCTCAAGGCGCATAGTCCACCGTCAGTTCCTCTCCGGCGAAGGAGACGATATCCCCCGGATGGAGCTTTCTGCCCCGCTGGGTGCACACCGCCCCGTTCACCAGGGCCTGCCCCTCCTGGATCCGCACCTTGGCCTCGCCCCCGCTGCCCACCAGATGGGCCAGCTTCAACAGGTCCTGCAGCCGGATGAATTCCGTAGTGATGGTAAGTGTCCGCATGGCCTTATTCCCCGCTGTTCTTCAGCCGCACCGGCAGCACCATGTAGAGGAAATTCTCCTCCCCCTCCTTGGGGACGATGATGGCGGGGGAGATGCCGGTGTTGAGCTCCAGCCGTACCTCGTCCGCCGGGGCGTAGCGCAGCGCCTCCATCAAATAGCGGTTATTAAAGCCGATCTCCAATCCGCCCCCATCCCCCTGGAGGCGGCAGATGTCCTTGGCCTCTCCATTGCCGGTCTTGGCGGAGAGGAGGACCTTGTCGTGGTCAAAGAGGCACCGCACGGGGCTTTTGAGCTTGTCGGAGATCACCACGCTCACCCGGTCGATGCTGCTCATCAACGCCTTGGTATCCACCGTGAGGACGATGGGGTTTTTCCGGGGGATGGCGTTTTTGTAATCCAGAAACTCCCCCTCCAGCCGCCGGCAGATGAGCTCCGTGTCCCCCACCTCAAAGAGGATGTGGCGCCTGCCCAGGGTGACGCAGGCGGTGTCGTCGCTGTCGGCGCAGATGCCCTTGACCTCGTTTAAGGCGCTGCCCGGGGCCACGAAGGAGAAGGCGCCCCCCTCGATTCTCTCCACCTTCTCCCGGCGGATGGCCAGGCGGAACCCGTCCACCGCCACCATGGTCAGCCCCGCCTGGGCCACCTCGAACAGGGCCCCGGTGTGGACGGGGCGGCTTTCGTTGGTGGACACGGCGAAGGCCACCTCCTCAATCATGGCCCGGAGGGTCTTTTGGCAGATGGTCATGGCGTAGCCGTCCTCCACCTGGGGCAGCTCCGGATAGTCCTGGGCGCTGAGGCCCAGGATGTCGAAGTCGGCATCCCCGCAGCTGAGGTGGACCATCTGCCGTTCGTCGGCGACGAAGGTCACCACGTCGTCCGGCAGCCGCCGGACAATCTCCCCCAAAAGGCGGGCGTTCAGGACGATCTCCCCGGGCTCTGTGACGTTGGCGAAGACCCGGGTGCGGATGCCGGTTTGCATATTGTAGCCGGAGATGGTCAGCCGGCTGTCAGCGTGGATCAGCAGCCCTTCCAGGGCGGGGATGGAGCTCTTGGGCGCCACGGCCCGGCTGGCCACGGAGATGGCGTTTTGCAAAAAGACCTTCTCACAGGAAAATTTGATCATAGAAGATGGCTCCTCTCGTAAAAATGGGGCTTTGCAGGAAAAGAAAGAATCATTATTTTTTAGCAAAAGCAGTCATAGAGTGAAAAAATGTGGAAGAAGGAGGGAAAGGCTGGCGGCGCAAGGGCTGGCGTCTCCCGTCCCAATGTGGAGAAGGGGGGATGTTTTTGGAAAAAAGGGGGAGGCGGCGGATTCTCCACAAAAGGTTTTTCCTTTTCCACGGGAAATGTTGAGAAATTTCAGTGGCGGGCGTTGATGTTGGTCTTCATCTCCTTCACCGTCTCGGCAAAGGCGGGATCCCGCTTCATCTTCTTCTCCACCTGCTGGATGGAGTAGAGCACCGTGGAGTGGTCCCGGTTGTCAAAGAGCTTGCCGATGTCCACCACGGAGAGGTTGGTCATGGAGCGGATGAGGTACATGGCGATCTGCCGCCCCGCCACCGCCGCCCGCATCCGCTGCTGGCCGCAGATGATCTCCCGCTCCTGGCCGTAGTACTTGCAGACATATTCCAGGATGTCGTCGGGGGTGGGGATGTACTCGTTGTTGGTCTTGAGGATATCCTGCATGGCCCGGGCCACGGTCTCCTCGTCGGCATCGCTGCCTAAGAGGTCCTTGTAGGCCAGGATCTTGTTGATGGTCCCCTCCAGCTGGCGGACGTTGGCGGTGACGTTTTTGGCGATGTTGTAGGTCACCTGGTCGGGAAGGTCCATCCCCAGCATGGCCGCCTTGGTCTTCACGATGGCCACCCGGGTCTCAAAGTCCGGCGGGGCCACGTCCACCAGAAGGCCCCACTCGAACCGGGTGCGCAGCCGGTCTTCCAGCTGGGTCATCTCGGAGGGGGGGCGGTCGGAGGTGAGGACGATCTGCTTGCCGGACTCATAGAGGTTGTTGAAGGTGTGGAAGAACTCCTCCTGGGTCTGCTTTTTTCCGGCGATGAACTGCACGTCATCCACCAGCAAAAGGTCCGCCTGGCGGTATTTCTCCCGCATCTCCGCGGCCTTGTTGGGGCCCGCCTGGATGGCCGCCACCAGCTCGTTGGTGAGGTCGTCCCCCTTGACATAGGCGATCTTGGCGGAAGGGTCGTTTTTGCGGATGACGTTGGCGATGGCGTAGATGAGGTGGGTCTTGCCCAGGCCGGAGTCCCCGTAGATCAAAAGGGGATTGTAGTTCTGGGCGGGATGCTCCGCCACAGACACGCAGGCGGCATAGGCCAGCTTGTTGGACGGGCCCACCACGAAGGTATTGAAGGTAAACTCATCGGAGGTAAAGCGGTCCCCGGCCTTTTTCCGGGCCTCGCCCCCCCAGAAGGCGTCCAGGCTGGCCTCGTCCAGGATCTGCACCTCAAAATCCGAGGAGAAGATATCCTTCAGGGCCGCCTTGATATTGCCTAAAAACAGGGATTCGATGTATCCCCGCTTGAACTCATTGGGACAGTACAAAAAAAACGTGGTACCGCAGAGGTCCACCGCCTCCAGCTCGTCAAACCAGGTGGCGATGGTGGTCTCAGACAGGTCGTTTTTCAGCTGCCGGAGGACGTTGTTCCATACGTCGGCAATGGAATGCAAGAAAAAACACCCCTCTCAAAATATACAAGACGATACAGATAAAGTATAGCAAAAAACGGCGATTTCCGCAACACTGATTCTAATAAATAAGCTACAAAAAAAGGAAATCTCCGCCCCGTTGTGTTCTTTGGGAAAGGCCCGGGCGCCCTTTCCCCTGCCCGGGGGAGGGAGGGTCCCTGCCCCGGGGGATGACCGCCCCGGAAAGCGCCGCCCGCCGGGGGAAAAAGAGAGAACTCGTCCTTGACACCTCCTGAAAAATCGTATATACTAAACCGCGCGTCCAGCGCACAGAAATTGGTTTACTGCGCCCGCCTTTTTAGAGGGAGGCGGGTGTCGAGTAAGCGCCGCGCCCGCCGTGGCGCGGCCTAATTTGATGAGGAGGTGTCCAACATGGCAACAAAACGCACCTATCAGCCCAAGAAGCTCCACGGGCAGAAGGTTCACGGCTTCCGCAAGAGAATGGCGACCGCTAACGGCCGCAAGGTTCTCTCCCGCCGCCGTGCCAAAGGCCGTGCCCGTCTTTCTTACTGAGGGGCTTTTCAAGCCGCGGCAGACACCTGAACACGGTCCATCAGGGACGGCGGGAATGCTCATTCCTCCGTCCCTAACGCTGTTTCCCCCAGGGGAGAGGGCGGGAAGGACCAGAGCAAGAGGAGGCGAGGGACCATGAAGGCGTCGGTGACACTGAAGGAGAACTATACCTTCCGCCGGACGTATCAAAAGGGGACCTCCGCCGTCAGCGCCTGTATGGTGATCTACTGCCGCAAAAACCGCCTGGGGCATAACCGCCTGGGGGTCACCAGCTCTGTGAAGATCGGCAACGCCGTCCGGCGCAACCGCTGCCGCCGCCGCCTGCGGGAGGTCTACCGCCTCCACGCCGGGGCCCTGCGCCAGGGGTACGACATCATTTTGGTGTCCCGGGGCCGCACGGCGGAGGCGCCGTGGGACGAGCTTTGCGAGAGTTTTCTCCGGCTTTGCAGAAAGATGGGCCTTTTGGAGGAGGAGCGGGGATGAAGCGCCTTTTTCTCTTTTTGATCCGGTTTTACCGCAAGGCCATCTCCCCCTGCCGTCCCCCCTGCTGCCGCTTTACCCCCACCTGCTCCCAGTACGCCCTGGAGGCCATCGAGAAATACGGGGCCTTGAAGGGGGGGCTTCTCTCCCTGTGGCGGGTGCTGCGGTGCAACCCCTTTTGCAAGGGGGGCTATGACCCCGTGCCGTAAGGCGCCCTGAAAGGGGCGCCGTCTCCCCGCGTTCCCAAATACTGTGTGGAGGAACCAAGACTATGTTTTCAACCATTGGATACTACATCTGTATCCCCTTTGCCGCGCTGCTGCGCTTTTTCTATAACCTCACCGGGTCCTACGGCGTGGCCATTCTCCTTTTCACCCTGGTGATCAAGCTGATTTTGCTGCCCTTCCAGCTCAAGAGCAAAAAGAGCATGATGCGCATGACCCGCCTTTCCGGGAAGATGCAGGAGATCCAGAAAAAATACGCCAACAACCAGATCAAGGCCAATGAGGAGATCCAAAAGCTCTACGCCGAGGAGGGGGTCAACCCCATGGGCGGGTGCCTTTGGTCCATGCTGCCCCTGCCCATCCTGCTGGCGCTGTACTCCATCATCCGCCAGCCCATCACCCACTTCATGATGCTCTCTTCCGAGGCGCTGCAAAAGCTGGTGGACGGCGTCACCGCCGCGGGGGTGGACATGTCCGGCATCGTGATGATGAAGGACGGCGCCGCCGTGGTGAAAGACGGCTTCACCCAGCTCTCCGCCTACGGCCAGATCAACCTGGTGAAGGCCATTACCTCCCAGGCGCCGGAAGTGGGCAACAGTGTGGAGGGGTGGATCCACATGAACTATGACTTTTTGGGCATCGACCTCACCGCCACCCCCTGGAGCGCCGTCACCGGGTTCGTGCTGACCTGGGCGTGCATCGGCCTCATTCTGGTGCCCATCCTCTCGGGTCTTTCCCAGTTCCTGGTGGCCAAGGTCAGCATGAAGGCCCAGCCCCAGACCTCCGCCAACGGCTCGGGGAAGGCCATGCTCTACACCATGCCGCTGTTCTCCGTGTATATCGCCTTCATCATGCCCGCCGCCCTGGGCCTTTACTGGATCGCCCAGAGCGTGTTCTCCATCATTCAGGAGTCGGTGATGAACCACTTCTTCCTCAGCAGGATGGAGCAGGAGGAGGCCGCCGCCTATGAGGCCCGCCAGGCCGACCGCCAGCGCCGCATGGAGGAGGGCCGCCGCCAGCAGGAGGAGCTGCGGCAGCAGCAGGCGCAAAAGCAGACCCTGCGGGAAAAGCAGAAGGCCGCCCAGGAGGCCAAGGCCCTCAAGGCCCAGAAGGCCGCCACCTCCACCACGGAGGCCGGGCGGGTGGGGGACCGCCCCTATGCCCGGGGCCGGTCTTACCGGGAAGACCGGTACGATGATTTAGAAAAGTGAGGAAACCGTCCTATGAGAGCATATATTGATGTAACCGGCAAGACGGAGGACGAGGCCATTGCCCGGGCCCTGGAGCAGCTGAAGCTGGAGCGGGACGACGTGTCCGTGGAGATCCTGGAGCGGGCCAAGTCCGGCTTTTTGGGCCTTGGCAGCTGCCCCGCCCGGGTGCGGGTGTACTACGGGGAGGAAGAGGAGGAAGCCCCCGCCCCCGTGCAGGAGGAGCCTCCCCGGCGCCCCGCCCCCAGAAAGAAGGAAGCCCCCGCCGCCCCCCGGGCAGAGCGTCCCGCCCCGGCCCCCCGGGCCCAGGCGGCTCCCGCTCCCCAGGCCCAGCCCGCCCCCGTCCCCCAGGACCTGGGGGAGGAGGTGGACGATGAGAAGGCCCAGGCCATCCGGACCTTCCTCACCGGCCTTTTGCAGCAGATGCAGTCCCCCGCCGCCATCCGGGTCTACCAGCCGGAGAAGGGCCGCTACAAGATCCTTTTGGAGGGGGAGAACCTGGGGGCCCTCATCGGCCGCCGGGGCGAGACGCTGGACGCCATCCAGCAGCTCACCAGCTACTGTGTCAACCGCACCGGCGGCCGGGTGCGCATCCAGCTGGATGCCGAGGGCTACCGGGAAAAGCGGGA
The DNA here is from genome assembly GCA_944385475.1 of uncultured Oscillospiraceae bacterium. Lineage (GTDB taxonomy): Bacteria > Bacillota > Clostridia > Oscillospirales > Oscillospiraceae > Oscillibacter. The sequence goes on along the minus strand of CALWXJ010000040.1, from coordinate 14,933 downwards.
GCGGAGCCTGGAGCACCTGGCCCGGAAGGTGGCGGGCAAGGTGGTGAAATACCGCCGCAGCGTCACCCTGGAGCCCATGAACGCCTATGAGCGCCACGTGATCCACACGGCGCTGCAGGATGTCCCCGGGGTCACTACTTACTCCACCGGCGTGGATCCCAACCGCCGGGTCATCGTGGCCTACGACCGGGAGAAAAAGTGAGACGCCGGAGGTTTTCCGGTTTGCAAAAAAGGCCCTCCGGCAGCTTGCCGGGGGGCCTTCTTTCTGCCCTGGGGCCGCCGTCCCCGCTCCCCGGTTTTCCCCGCCGGGGGAGGGGATGTGGAAAAGTCCTCCCATCCCACCGGGAAAAAGGGGCGGAGGATGCACGGAGGCGTGCATGACTTTTCCGGAAATGGTTGAAAAGTTGGGGGAAAAGGTTTTTCTCCCCCCGCTCCGCCGCCCCCGCCGCCTTCCCGGCGGGGGTTTCTTTTTTTCCGCCGCCGTGGTAAAATAAGGGGAATTTTTCCCGGGAAGGAGGAGACCCCATGAGGCGATTGTGGGCTTGGATGCTGGTTTTGTGCCTTTTGGCGGGGTGCGCCCCCGCCGCCTCCCCGGCGGGGGATCAGGAGACGGGGGAGGACGCCGTCTCTCCCCCCGCCCGGGACCAGCAGGAGGAGGCGGAACCCCCCGCCCCCACGGAGGAGGAGCTGGATCGCCGGCAGGTGGAGACGCTCCTGGCGGGATTGACGCTGGAGGAGCAGGTGGGGCAGCTCTTTTTGGCCCGCTGCCCCGCCGCAGGGGGGGCGGAGGATGCCGCCGCCTATCACCTGGGGGGCTATGTCCTCTTCGGCCGGGACTTCCAGGATGACGCCGGGGGCTGGCTCACCCGGGAGGCGTTTTTGGACACGGTGGAGGCCTATCAGTCCGCCGCGGCGGAGGACACCGGCATCCCCCTGCTTCTGGCCTCCGACGAGGAGGGGGGCAGCGTCACCCGGGCCAGCCGCGACCCCAACCTCTTTGCCGCCCCCTTCTCCTCCCCCCAGGCCCTGCTGGCCGCCGGGGGGGAGGAGGCCCTGGTGTCTGACGCCCGGGACAAGTCCCTGGCTCTGCTGGACCTGGGGATCAACGTGAACCTGGCCCCGGTGTGCGACGTCACCACGGATCCCGGGGCCTTCATCTACTCCCGCACCTTCGGCACCGGGGCGGAGGAGGCGGCGGATTACACCGCCGCCGTGGTGGAGGCCATGGCCCAGGCGGGGATGGGCAGCGTCCTCAAGCACTTCCCCGGATACGGCGGCAACGCCGACACCCACACCGGCATCGCCCTGGATCCCCGGCCTATGGAGCAGTTCCGGCAGGAGGATTTCCTGCCCTTTGCCGCCGGGATGGAGGCGGGGGGAGACACCACCGCCGTGCTGGTGAGCCACAACATCGTCTCCTGCATGGACGAGAATCTCCCCGCCTCCCTCTCTCCCGCCGTCCACGCCGTGCTCCGGGAGGAGCTGGGCTTTGACGGGGTCATCATGACAGACGACCTGGCCATGGAGGCGGTGGCCGCCTACGCCGGGGAGGGGGACGTGGCGGTGATGGCCCTGCTGGCGGGGAACGATCTCATCCTCACCACGGATTACGCCTCCCAGATCCCCGCCGTCCTGGCGGCGGTGGAGGAGGGGCGGCTGGATCAGGAGACGGTGGAGACGGCCTGCCGCCGGGTGCTTACCTGGAAGCAGGCCCTGGACCTGCTGGGATAAATACACGAAAGAGGAGCAAGAAGGGTATGGAGACGAAAAAGCGCTATTATGACGACCCCTATGAGACGGAATTTTCCGCCCGGGTTCTGGGCTGCGCCCCGGGGAAGGGGAAAGGGACCTGGGAGGTGGAACTGGAGGAGACGGCCTTTTACCCCGAGGGGGGCGGCCAGGGGGCAGACCACGGCACCCTGGACGGCGCCGCCGTCACCGACGTCCATGAGCGGGAGGGCTGCATCCTCCACACCGTGGACCGCCCCCTGGAGGTGGGGAAGACGGTGACGGGGCGCATCTGCTGGCAGCGGCGCTTTGACCACATGCAGCAGCACTCCGGGGAGCACATCGTCAGCGGCATGCTCTGCAGCCGCTTCCACTGCGACAACGTGGGCTTCCATCTGGGGGACAAGACGGTGACCATCGACTATAACGCCTCCATCTCCTTCCGGGAGCTTCTGGAGGTGGAGGAGGCGGCCAACCGCTATATCTGGGAGGACCACGGCGTCTCCATCACCTTCTATCCCCCGGGAGCGGAGATCCCCGCCTACCGCAGCAAAAAGGACTTGCCGGGGACGGTGCGGATCGTGGAGTTTCCCGGGGCGGACCGGTGCGCCTGCTGCGGCACCCATGTCTCCCGCTCCGCCCAGGTGGGGCTGGTGAAGTTCCTCTCCTGCCAGAAATTCCGCCAGGGCACCCGGATCGAGCTGGTGTGCGGCGGCCGGGCGGCGGCGTATTTCGCCGCCATCCAGGCGGAGAACCAGGCGGTGGCCCAGGCCGTGTCGGCAAAGCCGGAGCAGACGGCGGCGGCGGTGGAGACCTTTTTGCGGGAGCTCCAGGAGGAGAAGGACCTTGCCGCCCATCTGGAGCAGGAGCGCAACGCCCTGCTGGCGGCGTCCTATCAGGGCCGGGGGGACACGCTGCTGGTGCGGCAGGCCATGTCCCCGGACGCCGTGCGGCGCCTGGCGGACGCCCTGGCCCACGCCTGCGGCGGCCTGGGGGCGGTGTTCGCCGGTGGAGAGGGGCGGTATCACTACGCTCTGGTGCGCCCCGACGGCGGGGACTTGAAGGAGCTCACCGGGGCCCTCAACGCCGACCTGAAGGGCCGGGGAGGCGGCCGGGGGGGCTTTGCCCAGGGCAGCGTGACGGCGTCGGAGGAGGAGATCCGGGCCTTTTTCGCCGGGGCGTGAGGCCCCGGCCCGGCCCGGGGGCGGGGAGCGCGCCGCCCCGGGGCGCGGGGCCCCGGCATAGCCCCCAGAGGACAAAAGAAGCAGGACCGCCAACAGGCGGTCCTGCTTCTTGTTTGGAGCTTGGTCCCGGGAAGGGGCGGCCTCAGGCCACCACGAAGAACTTCACCAGGAACAGCGCGGAGATGACATAGGTCAGGGCGGAGACGTCCTTGGCCTTGCCGGAGAACACCTTCACCACGGTGTAGGAGATCAGGCCCAGGCCCAGGGCATGGCCGATGGAGCCGGAGATGGGCATGCCGATCATCATGATGGCCACCGGCAGCATCTGGTCCATGTCGCCAAAGTCCACGTTCTTCAGGCCCTGGAGCATCAAAACGCCCACATAGATCAGGGCGGAGGAGGTGGCGGCGCCGGGGATCACAGCGGCCACCGGGGCGATGAACATGCAGGCCAGGAACAAGATGCCGGTGGTGAGGGCGGTGAGGCCGGTGCGGCCGCCGGCCTCCACGCCGGAGGCGGACTCGATGAAGGTGGTGACGGTGGAGGTGCCGGTGCAGGCGCCGGCCACGGTGCCGATGGCGTCAGAGAGCAGGGCCTCCCGCATCTGGGGCATGTTGCCCTTCTTGTCCACCATCCCCGCCCGGGAGGCGGTGCCCACCAGGGTGCCGATGGTGTCGAACATATCGATCATGCAGAAGGTGATGATGAGGGTGGTGACGGTGAACCAGCCCACCTGGGCAAGACCGGCGAAGTTGAACTTGAAGAAGGTGGTCTCCATCATGTCAGCGAAGGGGGGCACGAAGGAGGCGGTGGCCAGGGAGGCGAAGGGATTCACCCCCAGGATGAAGGCGGAGCCGGCCCAGTAGATGATGGATGCCACCAGCATCCCCACCAGCATGGCGACCTTCACGCCCTTCTTCCCCAAAACCACCATGGTGAAAACGCCGATGAACATGGTCACGGCGGTGAGGACCATGGTGGTATAGCCGCTGCCCATGTTGGCCTGGGCCACGCTGGGATTCAGGGCGCCGAAGAAATCCCGCATCACATAGAAGGGGCCACCGGTCTCGGAGTAGACGCCCACGTTGGACCCCAGGCCCACGTTCAAAAGCATCAATCCGATGGAGGGGGCGATGCCGTAGCGCACACCCAGGGGGATGGCGTCCACGATCTTCTCCCGGATGTTGAGGATGGACAGGACGATGAACACGATGCCCTCAATGAGGATGATCACCAGGGCGGACTGGAAGGACTCCACATAGCTCATGCCGGTCATGGCGGCGATGTTGCCCACCACCACGGCGAAAAAGCTGTTGAGGCCCATGCCCGGAGCCATGGCGAAGGGCTTGTTGGCCAGGAAGGCCATGGCGATGGTGCCGATGGCGGAGGCGGTGCAGGTGGCCAGGAACACGCCGTTCCACAGGGGGCTGCCGGCGTCGAAGTTGGTGAGCAGGTTGGGGTTCAGGGCGATGATGTAGGCCATGGTCACGAAGGTGGTCAATCCCGCCAGAACCTCGGTGCGCACCGTGGTGCCGTTTTCCTTGAGCTTAAAAAGGTTCTCCATAGATTGCGATTCTCCCTTTCTTGAAAGCTTTTTCTCCCCGGGACACACCCCGGGGAGTCGTACGTTCCCATGATAAGGGAAAGCGTCGAAAAAAGCAAGATGCAGGCATATTTTTTCCCGCCGCTGCCGAAAAAAGGCAGCGGCGGGAGGGGTTTTTGGATCAATAGGCCAGTTTTTCCTGGAGATAGGCCTTCAGCTGCTCTGCCGGCAGGCGCACCTGCTCCATGGTGTCCCGGTCCCGGACGGTGACGCAGTTGTCCCCGGCCTTCTCCCCGTCGCCCACGGTGTCGAAGTCCACCGTGACGCAGTAGGGGGTGCCGATCTCGTCCTGGCGGCGGTAGCGCTTGCCGATGGACCCCGTCTCGTCAAAGTCCACCATCCACTCCCGGCTGAGCTCCCCCTGGATCTCCCGGGCCTTATCGGAGAGCTTTTTGGACAGGGGCAGCACCGCCACCTTGAAGGGGGCGATGGCAGGGTGGAAGTGCATGACGGTGCGCACGTCGTTTTTCTCCGGGTCCACCACTTCCTCGTCATAGGCCTCCACCAGCAGGGCCAGGGTCATCCGGTCAGCTCCCAGGGAGGGCTCGATGACATAGGGGATATAGTGGGTGTTCTGCTCGGGGTCGAAGTAGGTGAGGTCCTGGCCGGAGTGCTCCTGGTGCTGCTTGAGGTCGTAGTCGGTGCGGTCCGCCACGCCCCACAGCTCGCCCCAGCCGAAGGGGAAGCGGTACTCAAAGTCCGTGGTGGCCTTGGAGTAGAAGGCCAGCTCCTCCTTTTCGTGGTCCCGCAGCCGCAGGTTCTCCTCCTTCACCCCCAGGCCCATGAGCCAGTCGTGGCAGTAGGTGCGCCAGTACTGGAACCACTCCAAATCCGTGCCGGGCTTGCAGAAGAACTCCAGCTCCATCTGCTCAAACTCCCGGATGCGGAAGATGAAGTTGCCGGGGGTGATCTCGTTGCGGAAGCTCTTGCCCACCTGGCACACGCCGAAGGGCAGCTTGCGCCGGGTGGTGCGGGCGATGCTGGGGAAGTTCACGAAGATGCCCTGGGCGGTCTCGGGGCGGAGGTAGACCTCGTTGGCGGTGTCCTCCGTGACCCCCTGGTGGGTCTTGAACATGAGGTTGAATTTGCGGATGTCGGTGAAGTCGTGCTTGCCGCAGCCGGGGCAGGGGACCTCATGGTCCCGGATGAAGGCCACCAGCTCCTCCTGGGTCATGGCCTCCACGTTCACGTCCAGGCCGTGCTCCTGGACATAGGCCTCCACCAGCTTGTCGGCCCGGTGGCGCATTTTGCAGGCCTTGCAGTCGATGAGGGGGTCGTTGAAGGTGGAGACGTGGCCGCTGGCCACCCACACCTGGGGATTCATCAAAATGGCGGCGTCCAGCCCCACGTTATAGGGGTTTTCCTGGACGAATTTCTTCCACCACGCCCGCTTGACGTTGTTTTTCAGCTCCACCCCCAGCGGGCCGTAGTCCCAGCTGTTGGCCAGGCCCCCGTAGATCTCGCTGCCGGGGAAGACGAACCCCCGGTTTTTGCACAGGGCGACGATTTTTTCCATGGTCTTTTCCGTGTTGTTCATGAGCAGCTCTCCTCTTTCTGGCCCGGGGCAAAAAAAACCGCCCCGAGCCGGTATTTCGGCTCAGGGCGAATCAAACGATCCGTGGTTCCACCTGAATTCGCGCCTGGAGGGCGCGCACTCTTCCCGGGTAACGGCCGGGCTGCCGGCGGGGCATTTCCGCTCCGCGGCTCCAGGGCGCCTTCCCGCCCGCTCCCGCCGGGGCTCGCACCAACCGCCCCTTCTCTTTGCCGGGAGACGGGAGGTACTCCTCCCTGTCACTGCCTTTGCATATCAGATGCACTCTATCACGAATGGCGCCCCTTGTCAAGGGGTGGGGGCGGCGTCTTTCCTAACCGCGGGATAAGCCGCCCTACGCGTCTTCTGCCATGTCAGGCTGATTTAAATAAAGTTCCTCCGCCTCCTGCTGGGCGGAGATCAAAATGTTGCGGGCAGCTTCCATGTTTTGCCGCTCCAGCTCCCGGATGGCTTTTTCACTGGCTCTTACCATGTGAAAATATAAAGTTCGATAGAGCTCCATAGACCCACCTCATAAATATCTATATACATAGTAACTATAATTATGAGAATTGCCAATACGTTACTTTCCAGATAGGGTTATTGTGTGAGGTGAGGATATGGAAGAGAACCAGTCTGTTATGGCCATGCGGGAATATGGAGAAATCCATATCCACCTGCGGGAGCTGCTGGAGCGGAAAAACATGAAGCGCAACGAGCTTGCAAGGGCGGCTAACACGCGCTTTGAAGTGGTGGATAAATGGGTTCGGGACGAGGTAGAAAAGATCGACGCAGACGTGCTTGCCCGGTTTTGCTTTGTATTAGGCTGCCGGGTGGAGGATATTTTGGAATATCGGGAATGAAAAAGCGGGCGCACAGGCGTCCGCTTTTTGCCGCTGGGTTTCCCAGCGGGAAAGAGGGCGCCATCAGCGGCTCCGGGCGGCGTCTTTCCTGGGGTAGGGGGCGGGGTCGTCGGTGAGCCCCGCCAGAAAATCCATGCTGGTGTCCAGGGCCAGGGCAATGCGGCGGCACTGCTCAAAGGTCATGTTCCGCCGCCCCGTCTCGATTTTGGAGTAGTCGCTCTGGTCGATGCCGGTGAGCATCTGCATTTTCACCTGGGAGTAATTCCGCTCCTTCCGGAGCCTCCGCATGGGGGTCATACCATCACCTCATGGAAATTATGCCCCTATGACCTATTGAAAATAGGGTGAAATAGACCTATTATAAAGACGGGAGGTGATGGGATGCCGGATTACAAGGAATTGTATCTGCAGTTGATGCGGGCTGCGGAAAAATCCATCCGCATATTGGTGGAAGCGCAGCAGCGCTGTGAGGAGCAAATTTTGCAGGAGGCTGACCAAGAAGAAGAGAGCCGGACGTAAGGTCCGGCTCTCTTTGCTGAGCAAAACTTATTCCTCCGGCTTGACGATGGCGATATGCAGCTCGTCCAGCTGCTTCTGGGTCACAGCGGACGGGGCGCCCATCATCACGTCCTGGGCGTTTTTGTTCATGGGGAAGGGGATGATCTCCCGGATGGAGTCCTCCCCCGCCAGCAGCATCACCATCCGGTCCACGCCGGGGGCGATGCCGGCGTGGGGGGGCGCGCCGTAGGTAAAGGCGTTGTACATGGCGGGGAATTTGGCCTTCACGTCCGCCTCTCCCAGGCGCACCATCTCAAAGGCCTTGATCATGATCTCCGGGTCGTGGTTCCGCACGGCGCCGGAGGAGAGCTCCACCCCGTTGCACACCAGGTCGTACTGGTCGGCGGTGATGGTGAGGGGGTCGATCTCCCCCCGCTCGGCCTTGAGGAGCACCTCCAGCCCGCCGGCGGGCATGGAGAAGGGGTTGTGGCAGAACTCCAGCTCCCCGCTTTCCTCCCCGATCTCGTACATGGGGAAGTCCACGATCCAGCAGAAGGCGTACTGCTCACGGTCCATATGGCCGGGGACGGCGGCACCCAGGGTCTTTACCAGGACGCCGGCGGTCTTTTGGGCCTCCCCCAGCTTCCCGGCGGAGAGGGCCACGAAGTCGCCCGGCTGCAGGTTCAGGGCGGAGATCACCTGCTCCTTGATGGGGGCGACGAATTTGGCGATGCCCCCCACGATCTCACCATTTTCATCCAGGCGGAACCAGTAGGGCTTGCCTCCGGAGACCACCTCCACGTCGGCAAGGGTCTTGTCGATGAACTTCCGCGTCTCGTGGAAGTCGCTCACCACCACGGCCTTGACGGTGTTGCTCTCAAAGGGGCTGAAGCCGCAGCCGGAGAGGACCTCCGTCACGTCCTGCACGGTGAGGTCGATCCGCAGGTCCGGCTTGTCGGAGCCGTACTTCTCCATGGCCTCGGTGTAGGGGATGCGCATAAAGGGGGCGGCGCTGGCCCGGTCATAGGTGCCGTACTTGGCGAAGATGGGGGGCAGCACGTCCTCCAACACGGCGAACACGTCCTCCTGGGAGGCGAAGGCCATCTCCATATCCAGCTGGTAGAACTCCCCGGGGGAGCGGTCGGCCCGGGCGTCCTCGTCCCGGAAGCAGGGGGCGATCTGGAAGTAGCGGTCGAAGCCGGAGGTCATCAGCAGCTGCGTGAACTGCTGGGGGGCCTGGGGCAGGGCGTAGAACTTGCCGGGGTGGTGCCGGGCGGGCACCAGGTAGTCCCGGGCCCCCTCTGGGGAGGAGGCGGTGAGGATGGGGGTGGTGATCTCCAAAAAGCCGTGGGCGGTCATGGCCTGGCGCAGGGCGGAGACCACGTTGCAGCGGAGGATGATGTTCTTTTTGACGGCGGGGTTGCGCAGGTCCAGATAGCGGTACTTCAGCCGCGTGGCCTCGTCCGCCTCCCGGCTGCGGCCGATCTGGAAGGGCAGCTCGTTGTGGCGGCAGCGGCCCAGGACCTCCACCTTCTCCGGGACGATCTCGATCTCCCCGGTGGCCATCTTGGCGGACTTGCTGGCCCGCTCCCGGACGGTGCCCTCCACGGAGAGGGTGGACTCCTTGTTGATGGAGCGGAAGGTGGCGACCATCTCCGGCGTCTCCGCCACCACCTGGGTGGTGCCGTAGAAGTCCCGGATGACGGCGAAGGCCAGCTCGGCCCCCACCTCCCGGACGTTTTCCAGCCAGCCGCAGATCTTCACCGTCTTGCCGGCGTCGGAGAGGCGCAGCTCCCCGCAGGTATGGGTACGGTTTTGCATCATGATGGGTTGTTCCTTTCTATTTTGAAAAGTGATGAAACATTCACGCCGTGCCGCCCCAGTAGGGCAGCTGGGCCACCCGGGGCGAGAGGTCGGTCAGGTTCAGGGTGTCCCAGGCGGGGGCATAGGCGGCCTCCGGAAGATCCTCCTCCGGGAAGGACCCCTGGGCCTTGATGATGGAGTCCACGAGGCGGATGTGGGTCTCCTGCCAGGTCTGGCCGGCGGCGGCTGCCGCCCGGGTCAAAGGCGTGGAGGCCTCCAGCGTGCCGTAGTCATCCTTGCCCCCCAGCACCCCCCAGCGGTAAAAATCCAAAATGGCCTCCTCCTGGCAGTCCGGCACGGCGGTGACGGCGTTGATCTCCGGCAGGGAGACGGAGGCGTCTGAGAGCACCAGGGCCAGCAGAGAAAAAAACTCCCCCCGGGTACAGTTCAAGGCAGGATGGTCCGCCATGGCGGCATAGGTCTCGTCCCCCGTCAGGGCGGGGATCTCCTCCAGCAGGTAGGTGTGGCAGGGGAGCCGCCACGCCTGGCCGGGGGCGGCCTTCTGGACGGGGGGCACCAGCCACCCCTCCTCCTCCGCTGCCCTGGCGGGCAGCACCAGGGCCAGCGCCAAGGCCGCAAAGCGGGGAAAACCCACAAAAACCACCTTTCTGTAAATACAAATCGTATAATTCTATAATAAAATTACAAATAGGCGTGTAATCTTCCCCCCTTCCGGGGCGTCAGGGGGCCTGGGTGGCGCTTGCGCCGCAGCCCTCCGCCGGGGCGGGGGCGTCCACAATGGGGGCCTGGGGGGGCCGCTGGTCCAGCAGCCGCCGCAGGTAGGCCAGGGCCTCCTCCGTGGGGAGGGTCACCTGCTTGTAGATCCCCGCCTGCTCCAGCCGCCCCAGCTCCTCCGGGGGAAGGTCGTTGGCCATGCGGAGGTTTTTCACCGTGGCGGCCCCGGCCCGGATCTCATCCTCCCCCAGGAACACCACGAAGGGGATGTTCAGCTTGTCGGCATAGCTCATCTTGGCCTTGAATTTCTTCTGCTCGGTATAGAGCTGGGTGCGGATCCCCGCCTGCCGCAGCCCCGCGGCAAAGGAGACGGCGGGGGTGAGATCCTCCGTCATGGGCAGGATCAGCACGTCGGCAGGGGCGGTGTCCATCTCTGGGTTCAGCATGCCCTGCTCGCTCAAAACATAGAAAAGGCGGGTCAGGCCGATGGAGATTCCCACTCCCGGAAGTATTTTATCGGTATAATATTCCGCTAAGTTATCATACCGGCCCCCGGAGCAGATGCTGCCGATCTCCGGATGGTCCAGCATGGTGGTCTCATAGACGGTGCCGGTATAGTAGTCCAGGCCCCGGGCGATGGTGAGGTCCACGGCGAACTTCTCCGCCGGGACGCCAAAGGCGGCGAGGTACTTCACCACCGTTGTCAGCTCCTCCAGTCCCTGGTCAAAGACCGCGTTGCGGCCCCGGTAGGACTCCAGGGCGGCAAGCACCGCCTCGTTGGACCCGGAGATGGCCATGAACCCCAGGATCTCCCCGGCCTGCTGCTCTGTGAGGCCGCAGTCCTCCGTGAGCAGGGTCTTCACCTTTTCCGGGCCGATCTTGTCCAGCTTGTCCACGGTGCGCATGATGTCCTGGGCCTTGTCTGTGAGGCCAAGGCAGGCATAAAAGCCGTTTAGGATCTTGCGGTTGTTCACCCGGATCTGGAAGCGCCGGAGCCCTAAGCGGGTGAAGGTCTCGCTGATGATGGCGGGGATCTCCGCCTCGCTCATGATGTCCAGCTTGCCGTCGCCGATGATGTCGATGTCCGCCTGATAGAACTCCCGGAACCGTCCCCGCTGGGCCCGCTCCCCCCGGTAGACCTTGCCGATCTGGTAGCGGCGGAAGGGGAAGGAGAGGTCGTTGTAGTGCAGGGCCACATACTTGGCCAGGGGCACGGTGAGGTCAAAGCGCAAAGAGAGGTCCGCATCGCCCTTGGTGAAGCGGTAGATCTGCTTTTCCGTCTCCCCTCCGGCCTTGGCCAGCAGCACCTCGCTGGACTCGATGACGGGGGTGTCCAGGGGAGTGAAGCCATAGAGGGCGTAAGTTTTCCGGAGGATGTCCATCATCTTCTCCATCTGCTGCTGGGGCGGGGGAAGCAGCTCCATAAAGCCCGAGAGAGTGCGGGGGGTTACAGTTGCCATAGTGCAAGCTCCTTTATTTTTCTTTCCTGCCCCCGCCGTGCCCCGGGGCGGCCGGGCGGGGCGGGGGCGCTGTCTTTTTCAGGTCCTGTTTTCTTTTTTTTCAAAAATGCCGGATTTTAAACGGGGAAAAAAAGATGCTCCCGTCCCAGGCCTTTGGGACGAGAGCGGATGCCGCTTCGTGGTGCCACCCAAATTCAAGGCCCCCGGGGGGCCTCCTTGCGTTCCTCCTTGCGCGCCGGGGAGGGGGCCGGGGGCGTTTCCGCCCGCCGCTCCGCCGCTGTCCTTCCCCCAGGTCCGCCGGGACGCTCTCAGCGGTGCGTCCCTCTCTGTGGGCGGCTTGATGGAGTACTGCTGCGGCATCAGCGCGGCTGCTGTCGGCTTTATTTTAGGCCCTTTGCCGCCAAATGTCAACCAAGGGGGAACGGCGTCAGGCGATGGGCCGGTCGCTGGCGGGATTGACGATGCACCGCCAGTCCAGATCCCCCCGGGCCAGGCCCAGCACCAGCATCTCCGCCGTGGCGATGTTGCTGGCAAAGGGGATGTTGTTCTGGTCGCACAGCCGGGAGATGTAGGACACCTCATGGGCCATGGACTCGTTGCTGGGGTCGTTGAAAAACAGCACCAGGTCGAACTCGTTATAGGCGATCCGGGCGCCGATCTGCTGGCTGCCCCCGTGGGCATAGGACAAGAAGCAGTGGATCTTCAGGCCGGAGGCCTCCGCCACCAGGTGGCCGGTGGTGTTGGTGGCGTAGATCCGGTGGTGGGAGAGGATGCCGGCGTAGGCCGTGCAGAACTGGACCATCAGGTCCTTTTTATTGTCGTGGGACATAATCGCAATGTTCATAAATCACGCTCCGTTCCATGGTTTGATTTGGTGGCGCCGGGCCTCAGCGCAGGCGCATGAGCGGCACCCGCCGGCCCTGGAGGCGCCCGGCGATGTTGCGGTAGGCAGCGGCGGCGCCGGACTCCCCCCGGAAGAGGAGCAGCGGCCGGCCCTGGTTCAGGGCCAGGGGGAGGGCGTCGTCCTCCGGCACCACCCCCAAAAGGGGCAGGCCCGCCTTGTCCATGGCGTCGTCGATGGTGGCGTGGAGCTGGCGCAGCAGCTTCCTGCGCACCCGGTTCACCACCAGGTGCAGCGCCCCGGCGGGGAAGGCGGACAGCTCCATCACCGTGTGCTGGGCGTCCCGCAGGGAGGAGGCGTCCGCCGTGGTCACCACCACGCAGCGGTCCGCGGCGCAGGTGGCCAGGGTAAAGCCGGTGCCCAGGCCCGCCGGGGCGTCCAACAAGGTCACGTCAAAGGCCCGCCGCACCGCCTGCATCAGCGTCTCCATCTCCTCCCGGGAGACCCCCGGAGGCCGCAGCCGCACCGGGGCGGTGAGCAAAAACAGCCCCGGCACGTCCGGGTGCTCCACCACCGCCTGGTCCAGGCCGCACTGGCCCCGGGCCACGTCGGAAAAGTCCATCAGCGCCCGGTCGCAAAGCCCCAGGGAGAGGTCCAGGTTCCGCAGGCCCACGTCGCAGTCCAGGCACAATACCCGCTTTCCCGCCAGGGCCAGGGCGGTCCCCACCCCCGCGGTAAAGGAGGTCTTGCCGGTGCCCCCCTTGCCGGAGACCACGGCGATACACTGTCCGTTCATGGGGGCAACCCCCTCCTTTCAAAATAGGGTGCAGGACGTCACAGGGGACGGCTTTTGATCTTGGCGAAGGGCCGGGGATACTTGGCGGGGGTGGGGCGGACCTTGCGGACGACCACCACCCGGTGGCGCACATCCGTGCCGGGGATGGCGTAGTCCTTCACCGCCTCCACCGCGCCCCCCAGGGTCTCCACAGCCGTTTGGGCCCCGGCCAGCTCTGCCTGGCAGTCCACGGACTTCATGGCCAAAAACACGCCCCCCACCTTCACCAGGGGCAGGCACAGCTCCAAAAGCGCCGGCAGCGCCGCCACCGCCCGGGAGGTGGCCACGTCAAAGGCCTCCCGGTGGGAGGCGGCGAATTCCTCCGCCCGGGCGTGGACGCAGTGGACGTCCTCCAGCCCCAGCTGGGCGCAGGCCCCCTCCAAAAAGGTGATCCGCTTGCCCAGGGAGTCCAGCAGGGTCATCTCCACCGTGGGCTCCAGCAGCCGCAGCGGCATGCCGGGAAAGCCCGCCCCCGTGCCCACGTCCACCACGGACTTGCCCCGGAAGTCCCACAGGGTCAGAAGGGCCGCGCTGTCCAAAAAATGCAGCGCCGCCACATCCCGGGGGTCCGTGATGGCGGTGAGGTTCATCACCTCGTTGGTCTTGAGCATCTGCTCCCCGAACGCCACCAGGTCCCCTGCCGCCGTCTCCGGCAGCCCCAGCTCCTGGAGGCCCTGGCGCAGCGCCTGCTCCATCTCCTTCATTCCCCACGCTCCTTTAAAACGTCCTCTCCTGCTAAGCCGTGCCCCCAAAGCCTTGGGCCCCAATGCTTTCCGCTGTCAGACCGGAATAGGGCCCCTCCGGGGGGCCAAAGGGGCCGTCCCTAAGGTCCCCCCGCTCCCAGCGGCTGGAAACGGGTTTAACGATCTGTATTATTTTTTAAAAATATTACAAACCGTTATATCTTCCCGTTCCCGGAGGCCGCCGCCGGGGAAGGTCTCATTTCTTTTTGGGCACCAGGACCTTGGTGCCGCCCATGTGGGGCCAGAGCACCTCGGGGATCACCACGGTGCCGTCCGCCTGGAGGTTGTTCTCCAAAAAGGCGATGAGCATCCGGGGCGGGGCCACGCAGGTGTTGTTCAGGGTGTGGCACAGCTGCATCTTGCCGTTTTCGTCCTTATAGCGGATGTGCAGCCGCCGGGCCTGGGCGTCCCCCAGGTTGGAGCAGGAGCACACCTCGAAGTATTTCTGCTGCCGGGGGGACCAGGCCTCGATGTCGCAGGACTTCACCTTCAGGTCCGCCAGGTCGCCGGAGCAGCACTCCAGCTGCCGCACGGGGCTGTCCAGGGAGCGGAACAGCTCGACGGAGTTGTGCCACAGCTTGTCGTACCAGGCCATGCTGTCCTCCGGCTTGCAGACGACGATCATCTCCTGCTTCTCGAACTGATGGATGCGGTAGACGCCGCGCTCCTCGATGCCGTGGGCGCCCTTCTCCTTGCGGAAGCAGGGAGAGTAGCTGGTCAGGGTCAGGTGCAGCTTGGCGCCGTCCAGCGTCTGGTCGATGAAGCGGCCGATCATGGAATGCTCGGAGGTGCCGATGAGGTAGAGGTCCTCGCCCTCGATCTTGTACATCATGGCGTCCATCTCGGGGAAGGACATGACGCCCTGCACCACGTTGCCGTGGATCATGAAGGGCGGAATCACATAGGTGAAGCCCTTGTCGATCATGAAGTCCCGGGCGTAGGCCAGCACCGCCTCGTGCAGGCGGGCGATGTCGCCCAGCAGGTAGTAGAAGCCGTTGCCGGCCACCCGGCCTGCAGCGTCCAGATCGATGCCGTCAAAGCCCTCCATGATATCCACATGGTACGGGATGGGATAGTCGGGCACCACCGGCTCGCCGAAGCGCTGGACC
>CALWXJ010000039.1 GCA_944385475.1 uncultured Oscillospiraceae bacterium | reverse complement strand
CCGCCGACAAGCCCTTTAAAAAGTCCGCCACCTGCGTGGGCGACGTCCTGGGCAAGTACCACCCCCACGGGGACGCCAGCGTGTATGACGCCCTGGTGCGCCTGGCCCAGGACTTCTCCATGCGCTATGTCCTGGTGGACGGCCACGGCAACTTCGGCTCCATCGACGGCGATCCCCCGGCGGCCTACCGCTATACCGAGGCCCGGCTTTCCCGGATGGCGGACGAGATGCTCCGGGACATTGAAAAGGACACCGTGGACTGGGAGCCCAACTTCGACGAGACCCGCAAAGAGCCCCGGGTCCTCCCCTCCCGGTTCCCCAATCTCCTGGTGAACGGCTCTTCCGGCATCGCCGTGGGCATGGCCACCAACATCCCCCCCCACAACCTGCGGGAGGTCATCGGGGCGTGCATCTGCGTGCTGGACAATCCCGACGCCACCCTCTCGGATCTGATGCAGCACATCAAGGGCCCGGACTTCCCCACAAGGGGCATCATCATGGGCCGCAGCGGCATCCGGGCGGCCTACGCCGCCGGCCGGGGCCGGGTGGTGATCCGGGCCCGCCACGAGCTGGAGGAGTTCGGCGCCGGCCGCACCCGCATCGTCATCACCGAGATCCCCTATCAGGTGAACAAGCGGATGCTCATCAAGAATATGGCCGACCAGGTGGAGGACAAGCGCCTGGAGGGCATCTCCGACATCCGGGACGAGTCCGACCGCAACGGCATGCGCATCGTCATCGAATTAAAGCGGGACGCCAACACCCAGGTGGTGTTGAACCGCCTCTTTGCCCAGACCCAACTCCAGACCACCTTCGCCATCAACATGCTGGCCCTGGTGGAGGTGGACGGCAAGCTCCAGCCCCGGATCCTTTCCCTGCGCCACATCATCGACGAGTATGTGGCCTTCCAGGAGCAGATCATCCTCCGCCGCACCCGGTACGACCTGAAAAAAGCCCGGGAGCGGGCCCATTTGCTGGAGGGTCTGCTCATCGCCCAGGACAACATCGACGAGGTCATCCGCATCATCCGCTCCAGCTACGATAACGCCAAGGAAAACCTGATGAATCGCTTTGGGCTGGACGAGACCCAGGCCCAGGCCATCTGCGAAATGCGGCTCATCGCCCTCCAGGGCCTGAACCGGGAGAAGCTGGAGGCCGAGTACAAGGAGCTGGAGGAGAAGATCGCCTGGTACGAGAAGATCCTCTCCGACGAAGCCCTGGTGCGGGGGATCCTGAAAGAGGAACTCACCGCCGTCGCCCAGAAGTACGGCGATGAGCGCATCACCGAGATCCAGGACGTGGAGGACGAGATCGACGTGGAGGACCTCATCAAAGAGGAGGAGTGCGTCTTCACCCTCACCCAGGCGGGCTATATCAAGCGCACGGCGGTGAGCGAGTACGCCGCCCAGTCCAAGGGGGGCCAGGGCCGCAAGGGCATCACCACCCGGGAGGAGGACTGCGTGGCGGAGGTGTTCACCGCCTCCACCCACGACTATCTCCTCTTCTTCACTGACACCGGCAAGGTCTACCGGAAAAAGGGCTATCAGATCCCCCAGGCCGGCAAGGCCGCCAAGGGCACCAACATCGTCAACATCCTCCAGGTGGAGCCGGGAGAGCGGGTGCAGACCATGATCCACACCCGGGATATCGAAAACGATGAGGGCCGCTATCTGGTGATGGTCACCCGCAACGGCACGGTGAAGCGGCTGCCGGCGGGGACGCTGAAGAACCTGCGCAACAACGGCATTCGGGCCATCACCCTGGAGGAGGGGGACCGGCTCATCTCCGTGCGGGAGACGGACGGCACCCGGAAGATCCTCGTGGCCACCCACGGCGGCCAGGCCATCTGCTTTGATGAAACCGACATCCGGCCCACGGGCCGGACCTCCATGGGGGTGCGGGGCATCCGCCTTAAAGAGGGGGACTATGTGGTGGGGGCCGCCCGGGCCCGGGCGGGCAAGGCCGTCCTCTCCATCACGGAAAAGGGCTACGGCAAGCGCACGGCGGTGGAGGAATACCGCATCACCGGCCGGGGCGGCCTTGGCATCCGCAACTACGCCGTCACGGACAAGACCGGCGGCGTGGTGGGCATCAAGGTGGTGGACGGGTCCGAGGATCTGCTGCTGGTGACAGAGGGGGGCATCCTCCTGCGCACCCCGGTGGAGAAGATCCGCCTGGCGGGCCGCTCCACCCAGGGGGTCATCGTCATGCGCTTTAAGGAGGAGGGGGACCAGGTGATCTCCATGGCCCTCACCGACCACGAAGACCAGAGCGCCGACCAGGAGACGGCGGAGGCCGCCCCCGGGGAGGAGACCACCACGGAAGCCGCCGCCCCCGGGGAGGAGCGCGGGGAATGAAGACCGTCACCATCTACACCGACGGGGCCTGCTCCGGCAATCCCGGCCCCGGGGGCTGGGGGGCCATTTTGCGCTACGGGGAGCATGAAAAGGAGCTCTCCGGCGGGGAGGGGCACACCACCAACAACCGCATGGAGCTCACCGCCGTCATCGCCGCCCTGGAGCTTTTGAAAGAGCCCTGCGCCGTGGAGCTGTGGTCCGACTCCAAGTATGTGGTGGACGCCCTCTCCAAGGGCTGGGCCAGGAGCTGGCAGGCGCGGGGCTGGGTGAAGGGGGATAAAAAGCCCGCCTTGAACCCGGACCTGTGGGAGCGGCTGCTGAAGCTCTGCCAGGTCCACACAGTCACCTGCCACTGGGTGAAGGGCCACGCCGACAACCCCTACAACAACCGCTGCGACGAGATGGCGGTGGCCCAGAGCCGGAAATATAAGTGACGCCCCGGAAAAGAGGGGAGACTGTGGAAAATTTCCGGAATTTGCCCAAACATTCACAAACTGTTCACACGGCTATCATAATTCAGCAAAAATTTTCCGGTATCTTAACAATCAGCAAAGGGTTCTCCCAGCCCGATGCGTTTCTCCCTTCTTTAAAGACACACAGCAAAGAAGACCGCCTGAAAGGCGGTCTTCTTTGTTTTCCCCGGCAGGTCATTGCCGGGGCAGCAGCTCTTTGGCAAGATGCACCACAAAGTCCTGGACGTTGGTGACGATGCCCCGGGCGGAGAGGCTCCCCCGGTCCCCCAGCTTGTTCACGGCGAATTCCGAGATGTCCACGCAGTAAAAGTAGATCTGGCGGACGGTGCCGTCGGGCAGCACCCGGTAAGAGGGGGTCATGTTCCCCACGGCGATGGTGTGCAGGGCGGTGGCCATGCAGATCACCGTGGTGGCGGAGCGGATCTCCCGGCGCATGGCGTCCTGGGCGTCATAGGCGCTGGGGATGACCTCCGGCAGGGGCCCGTCGTCCCGGATGGACCCCGCCAGCACATAGGGCACCCCGGTCTCCACCAGGGCGGAGAGGATGCCGTCGTGGAGCCCCTCCCCCTGCAAAAAGGCGGGGATGGAGCCCCAGCGGCGCACGGCGTTGATGGTGTCCAAGTGGTTATAGTGGCCCAGGGGCTGGATCTGCTGGGTGTAGATGTTCTGCCCCAGGGCGGTGGAGCGGTAGGCGGCCTCCAGATCGTGGGTGGCCAGGGCGTTGCCCGCCAGCACCGCGTGGACGAAGCCCCCCCGGATCAGCCGGGCGAAGGCGTTTCTCGCGTCGTGGTCAAAGGCGAAGGCCGGCCCCAGCACCCACACCACCTTGCCGTGGCGGCGCTCGTGGCGCAAGAGCTCATAGAGCTCGTCATAGTCCCGGGAGAAGGCCGTCTCCCGGCTGCGGCCCTGGCGGAAGGCGAACAGCTCCCGGCTGCGGTGATCCTCCGGGGCGAAGCCCCAGGGGTGGACCAGGATGCCCTCCTCCCCCTGCTCTGTGCGGCCCACGGCCACCAGGTCCCCCTGGCGCAGGCGGCGGAACTCCCGGGTGTGGAGCCGCTCCCCCTCCCACACCGCCACGCAGTCCATCCGGCTCTCCTCCGCCAGGCGCCAGCGGCCCTGGATCTTGAAATACTCCGGGAAGATGCTCATGGCGTGATACCCCTCCGGGGCCACCCCGTCCTTGGGGGCGGGGAGAAAGCAGGCCTCCGGCGCCGCCGTGAGGCGGGGCTGGGCAAAGTCCGGGGGCGAATAGGGGCGCAGCTGAAAACCCATGGTGAAAGACCCTCCTTTTCACTTCCCCCGCAAGAGAAAAACGCGCCTGAAAAGGCGTCCCCTTTGGCACCTGGGGAGCGGCCTTCCAGACACGTCGCCTCCCCATCCGGCGACGGGGCGCGGGGATGTTTTTCCACCAGCATAGCAAAGGCCGGGGAAAAAATCAACCCCGCTCCCCGGTGCGCCTTGTAAATCCCCGGCGGGAGGTGTAAAATATCCTACATCAAAGGCTGCTTATGAGAAAAGGAGGGCTGTTGTCATGAAAGACGGTTTCATCTGCGCGGCGGCGGGCACCCCCGCCATCCGCCCGGCGGACTGCCGGCACAACGCCGAGGTCATTTTTACCCTGATGCGGGAGGCGGAGGGCCAGGGGGTGAAGCTCCTGGCGCTGCCGGAGCTGTGCCTCACCGGCAGCACCTGCGGGGATCTGTTCTTCCAGAGCACGCTGCTCCAGGGGGCCCTGGAGGGGCTGCGGACCATCCTGGAGGCCACCCGGAACCTGGAGGTGCTGACGGCCCTGGGGATGCCCCTGGAGTGCCGGGGCAGGCTTTATAACTGCGCCGTGGTGATCCAGGGGGGCCGGGTGGTGACGGTGACGGCCCAGACCCTGCCCCCCCCCGGCAGCGGCTTTGCCCGGTGGTTCGCCTATGACGGCGCCCCCGGCCCCTTCCGCCTGCCCCGGCTGGAGGGGGAGGATGCCTGGGAGGAGGTGGCCCCCTCCCCCCTGATGGCCTGCCCGGACCTGCCGGGACTGACGGTGGGGGTGGACGTGGGGGAGGACCTGTGGGCCATGGATCCCCCCGCCCGGGCCCTGGCCCAGGCCGGGGCCACGGTGGTGCTGAGCCTGGCCGCCTCCCCGGAGATCGTGGGACAGGCGGAGCGGCGGCGCCGGGCCGGGGCGGAGCTGTCCGCCCGGCTGATGTGCGCCTATGTCCTCTCCGGCGCGGGAGAGGGGGAGTCCACCACCGACCAGGTCTTTGCCGGCCATGACCTCATCGCGGAAAACGGGAAACTGCTGGCGGAGGGGCGCTTTTCCACAGGGCTGACGGTGTGCGACGTGGATGTGGAGCGGCTGGCCTTCCAGCGCCGGCGCTCCGGGGCCTTCTGCCCCGCCCCCCGGCCCCAGGGCCTTCCCCTTGCCCGCTTCACCCCGGGGACCACCCAGCTGCGGCGCTATGTCAGCCCCACCCCCTTCGTGCCGGAGGATCCCCAGGCCCGGGAGGAGCGCTGCCGGGAGATTTTGACCACCGCCGCCCTGGGGCTGAAAAGGCGGTTGGAGCACACCGGCGTAAAAACGGCGGTGGTGGGGCTGTCCGGGGGACTGGACTCCACTCTGGCGGTGCTGGTCACCGGCCTTGCCATGAAGATGCTGGGCCGCCCCATGACGGACATCCTGGCGGTGACCATGCCGTGCTTCGGCACCACGGACCGCACCCGGAACAACGCCATGGTGCTGGCGGAGAAGCTGGGGGCCTCCTGCATGAGCGTGGACATCGCCGCCACGGTGCGCAGCCACTTCCACGACATCGGCCAGGACCCGGGGGAGCCCACGCTGGCCTTTGAAAACGCCCAGGCCCGGGAGCGCACCCAGGTGCTGATGGACCTGGCCAACCGCATGAACGGCCTGGTGGTGGGCACCGGGGACCTCAGCGAGGTGGCTCTGGGCTGGTGCACCTACAACGGCGACCACATGAGCATGTACGGCGTCAACGCCGGCATCCCCAAGACCTTGGTGCGCCACCTGGTGGCCTATCTGGCCCGGGAGGACGCCGAGACGGACCGGGAGCTCCACGCCGTGCTGGAGGACATTTTAGACACCCCCGTGTCCCCGGAGCTGCTGCCCGCCGTCCAGGGGGACATCGCCCAGCGGACGGAGGACATCGTGGGGCCGTATCTGCTCCATGACTTCTTCCTCTATTACACGGTGCGCTGGGGCTTCGGGCCGGGGAAGGTGTTCCGCCTGGCCCTTCACGCCCTGGGGCAGAAGTACGCCCGGGACGTGATCCTGGGGTGGATGAAGGTGTTCTACCAGCGGTTTTTCTCCCAGCAGTTCAAGCGCAGCTGCATGCCCGACGGGCCCCAGACCGGCACGGTGTGCCTGGGTCCCCGGGGGGGCTGGGTCATGCCCAGCGACGCCCAGGAGCGCCTTTGGATGGAGGAGCTCAAGACCCTGGGGTAAGATCCCGCCTTTTCGGCGGCAGTGGAAAAACGTGTCAAAAAGCCCCCGGCGGGAATGGTCCCGCCGGGGGGCTTTTTGTTTCCCGCCCGGGAAAAGAGGAGGGGGACTCTTCACTCCTCCGCGTGCTCCAGGCCCTGGGCCATGATGGCGGAAACGTGGCTGTCGGACAGGGCGTAGAACACCGTCTTCCCCGCCCGGCTGGAGCGGACCAGCCGGGCGTCCTTCAGGGCCTTGAGCTGGTGGGACACGGCGGAGGGGCTCAGCCCCAGAAGGGCGGCCAGATCCCCCACGCACATGGGGGCGGAGAGCAGGGCGGAGAGGATCCGCAGCCGGGTGGGGTCGGCAAAGACCCCGAAGAGCTGGCAGAGGCGGCGGAGGGTCTGCTCCTGGGGCAGCGCCTGGCGGGCCGCCTGGGCAAGGTCCGCGCTCAGGTGGAGGAAGCCCCGCCCCGGGGGTTGGACATGGGCCATATCCCGTACCTCCTTTTGGGTGATGAGACCATTATACCCCCCCGCCCGGCGCCGCGCAATGGCGGTTTTACCCATAGACGCGGGGGCCGGGGGCGTGCTATGATGGAAGAACCCGCCGGGGCCTGTCCCGGGGGGAGAAGGAGGCAACATGAACCAGTGGGAAGAGCGGATCCGCCGGAGGATGGAGGACAACGCGTTTATGCACTATACACACATTGAGATCCAAGAGGTGGAGCAGGACCGGGCGGTGGTGGCCCTCACCGTCCGCCCGGAGCACCGCAACCCCTTCGGCATGGTTCATGGGGGGGTGCTCTACACCATGGCGGACAACGCCGCCGGCTGCGCCGTCCACACCGACGGGCGGGGGTATGTCACCCAAAACGGCCAGCTCCACTTCCTCCGCCCCGCCCGGGAGGGGACGCTGCGGGCGGAGGCGGCGGTGCGCCGCCGGGGCCGGGCCACGGCCCTGACCCAGGTGGATATCACCGATGAAGGGGGCCGGCTTTTGGCCACCGGGGACTTTTCCTTTTACTGTATTGCCCAGGAAGGAGGCGGCAAGGCATGAGACGTTGGGTGCAGACCGCCCTCTCGGCGGTGCTGGCAGGGGGCCTGGTGGCCTTTGGGGGGGTGGTGTACCTCTCCACGCAGTCCAAGGTGGCGGGGGCGGCGCTGTTCACCGTGGGGCTTTTTTCCATCTGCTCTTTCGGGCTGAACCTCTTTACCGGCAAGGTGTGCTATCTCTTCCGCCGGGGCCCGGCGTACTGCGCGGACCTGGCGGTGATCTGGCTGGGGAACCTGGCGGGGGCCGCCGCGGTGGCCGCCGGGGCGGGCCTTACCCGGATCGGCCCGGAGCTGCAGTCCGCCGCCGCCGGGGTGTGCGGCGCCAAGCTGGCGGACACCTGGGGCAGCCTTTTGATCCTGGGGATCTTCTGCAACCTCTTCATCTATGTGGCGGTGGAGGGGTACAACACCCTCAAAGACCCCGTGGGGCGGCACCTGGCGCTGTTTTTCGGGGTGATGGTGTTCATCCTCAGCGGGTATGAGCACTGCGTGGCGGACATGTTCTACATCTCCATGGCGGGGGCGTGGAGCCCCGACGCCCTGGGGCGGCTGGCGGTGATCACCGCGGGCAACGCCGTGGGGGGCTGGATCCTGCCCCTGAGCCGGGAGTTTTTGTCCCGGACATAAAAAAGGGAAAAAACAGCGCCGG
Organism: uncultured Oscillospiraceae bacterium; assembly: GCA_944385475.1. Taxonomy (GTDB): domain Bacteria; phylum Bacillota; class Clostridia; order Oscillospirales; family Oscillospiraceae; genus Oscillibacter. Next base: position 18,239 of record CALWXJ010000039.1, on the reverse strand, counting down.
CGGGGCAGCGTGCCCGCCGGCGCTGTTTCATCCCTGCTTGTCCAGGGCCATGGAAAAGAGGAAGCGGGTGGAGGTCTCGTCGCTCTCCGCCCGGAGGGTGGCCCGGTGCTCCCGGGCGATGGTCTGGGCGATGGAGAGGCCCAGGCCGAAGCCCGCCTGCTCCCCCCGGGAGGTGTCCCCCCGGTAAAAGCGCTGGAAGATCCGCCGCAGATCCTCCGGGGGGATGGGGGTGCCGGGGTTGGACACCGTCAAAAGGGCCTTCCCCTCCCGGCTCTCCAGGGAGAGGGTGATGGTGCCCCCCTCCCCGCCGTATTTGATGGCGTTGTCCAACAGGATGGACACCAGCTGCCGCAGGTGTTCGGCGCTGCCGCACACCGCAAGGTCCGGGGCGATGTGGTAGGCCAGGGGCTTGCCCGCCTCAAAGGCCACCGGCTCGAAGGCCAGGGCGCAGTCCGTGGCCACGTCGGAGAGGTTCACCCGCCCCAGCACCGGCGCCGCAGCGGCGTTGTCGGACCGGGCCAGGGTCAGCATCTCCTCCACCAGGGTCTTCATCCGCCGGGACTCTGAGAGGATGTTGTCCGCCCACCGGGCGCCCCGGCCGTCCAGCCCCGCCCCCTGGAGCAGCTCGGCGTTGGACAGGATCACCGTCAGGGGGGTCTTCAGCTCGTGGGAGGCGTCGGAGAGGAACTGGCGCTGCTGGCGCCACGCCCGCTCCACCGGCCGGGTGACCCAGAAGGCCAGCACCACCGCCATGGCCGCCAGCACCGCCAGGGCCGCCGCCCCGATGAGGAGGTAGGAGCCCATCATCCGCCCCAGGATGGCCAGCTCCATGGACATGTCCACGAAGGCCAGCTTCTCATAGAGGCCGTTGTCCTGGCGCAGGTACCGCATGTGATAGGCCCGGACGGTGCCGCTGGGGCGATCCTGGGCCAGGGCCTGGCTGAGGATGTCCTGGAGGGTCTGGGTGTTCTCCAGGCCGGAGTAGGTCCCCCCGGTGACATAGGCGGTGTTCTGCCAGAGGCTCACGGTGAAATAGGGCAGCATCACCCGGTCCCCGCCGATCTCCATCTCCGGCGGGCCGGAGGAGGCGCCCTCCTGGGAGATGACCCGGTGGAGCACCTGGCTGCTCAGGTCCTCAAGGTCCTGCTGGAAGGAGAGGTAGGCCGCGCAGAACACCACCGCCAGCACCACCGTCACCAGCGACATGGACACAGCCACCACTTTGATCCGCAGTTTTTGAATCATGACAAGTGTCCCCCCTTGTCGAAAACCATGTGGAAAATGTGGAAAAAGCGGAAAAACACGGGATTCAGGGGGTTTCTTCCCCCTCCTGCTCCAGGCAGTAGCCCACCATGCGGATGGTGCGGATCCGCACCCGGGAGCGGAGGTGGGAGAGCTTTTTGCGCAAAAAGGAGATATACACCTCCACGTTGTTGTCCTCCGCCTCGGACTCATACCCCCAGATCTTCAGAAGCAGCGTCTCCTTGGTGAGGACCATGGACCCGCTGCGCATCAGCAGCTCCATCATGTCAAACTCCTTGCGGGAGAGGCGGACGGAGCGCCCGGCGCAGCTGAGGGTGAAGGCGGCGCGGTCCAGGGTGAGGTCGGCGAATTCCAGGGCGTCCCCCTGCTGCACCTCCCCCTGGCGCCGGGTCAGGGCCCGGAGGCAGGCCAAGAGCTCCCGAGGCTCAAAGGGCTTGGTGAGGTAGTAGTCCGCCCCCCGGTCCAGCCCCTCCACCCGGTCCCCCAGCTCCGAGCGGGCGGTGAGCATCAAAACCGGTACGGAGCTCCCCTCCTGCCGCAGCTCCTGCACCACGGAAAAACCGTCCTTCTTGGGCAGCATCACATCCAGCACCACCACGTCATAGATGCCGCTGAGGGCGTTGTCCAGCCCCGCCTCCCCGTCATGGCAGATGTCGCAGGTATAGCCGTTGAGCTCCAGCAGGTCCGCCAGGGTCTGGGCCAGCCGGACCTCGTCCTCCACGATCAGCGCCCGCATGGGATCCCTCCTCTCAGTCTTCCAGGGCTGCCAGCCCCTGCACGGCGATGGGCAGCAGGGGGTCCAGGCAGGCGGTGTCCATGGCGTAGATGGCGGCCTCCTCCCCCAGGCGGACATAGCGGCCGGAGCCGTCTTCCAGGGGGCTGCCCACGGTGAAGGAGAGGGTCTGCTCCCCCCCGCCGGAGGTGGTGTATACCACCTCCACCTGGGCGGCGGGGGCGGCAAAGCCGCACAGCTCCGCCGCCTCGTCAGAGGGGCGGTAGTCCACGCACCGGCGCACCTCCAGGGCGCACAGGTCCTCCATCAGGGCCTGGATCAGGTCGCTTTCGGTGACGTCGGCGCCGTTCTGGGTCCACCGGGTGCCCGCCTGGGTCTGCTGGGGGGTGAGGGTGCACAGCGTCCCCGCCGGGGCGCTGTCCGTCACGCCCCCCCGGATGGTGACCCGCACCAGGTCCCCCTGGGTGAGCTGGGGCAGCTGGGGCAGGGCGCACATGTCATAGATGGGGGTCTGCAGGGCCTCATAGAGCTGGCCGGAGAAGATATAGACGGTGGATTCATCCTCGTTCATGCGGGTATAATAACTGGTGCCGTCGGTGGTGGTCTTGCCCATCACCAGACAGAGGGTGCCCCCCTGGGCGTCCTGGGCGGTGAGGGTGGCGGCGGGGGCGTCAAAGCCGTAGGAGGTGCCCTCCTCTGCCGTCAGGGTCTGCTGGGGCTTGAGCTGGCTCAAAAGCTCCAGGATCCGGGAGATCGTCTCGTCATTGAGGGGGAAGTCCGGGTCGTCCGCCCACACCCACGCCCCCTCCTGGTCCCGGGAAAAGGACAGCGTGGCGCTGCCGTTGTAGTAGGAGAGGGCGGTGTATCCCTCCGCCCCGGCGGTGATCAGCTGCCCCTCCTGCTGGGAGCTGTCCCCGGCGTCCCGGGCGGCGCGGTAGCGGATGCTCAGCACAATGATCAGCGCCACCGCCAGCACCGCCAAAATGGTGCTCAGCAGGGCTACGATCCTTCTTTCTTGCCAGGTCATGGTTGTCCTCCTTTTATGGTCAGGGCGCCGGAAATGGCGGGACAGGGCCCGGGGCGCCGGATGGAAAAACAGGTACCGCTCTCCCCGCCTGCTACAGGGCGGAGGGGGAGATCAAATGATTATTATACCACGCTTTCCCCCCTGCAACAAGGTCCATTATCCCCCCGGGGGCTGAAATGGGGCTGAAAGCACCCCGCCCCGGCGGAAAAACACCGCCCCGGCGGAGGGGGGGGGAGAAAAAATTGTGAAAAAATAGTCAAATTCCCGGGAAAAAACCTTGCGCCGCTTCCCCGGGTCGGCTATAATAAAGCCGCCGAAACGGCACAATCACCACGCTCCGGGTTGGAATGCGACCGCCCGGGGAAGGATGGAGGAAGAATTATGAGAGGTGTACACAGCGCGGTGGACGAGATCCGCCGGAACGTATTTACAGAGGTGGCCCGCCTGGCCTATGAGGGGGGCGATCTCAGCCGGGTGGACATGATCCCCTACAAGATCGTGCCTGGCGAGGTGGCCAAGCACCGCTCCGACGTGTTTTTGGAGCGGGCCATTGTGGAAGAGCGGGTGCGTCTGGCCCTGGGGATGAACCTCCAGCCTGCCGACGAGCAGGCACCCCTCAGCGCCCGGATCCACGAGGCGGACACGGACCAGAAGTATTTTGAAGAGCCCCTGGTGAATATCATCCCCTTTGCCTGCAACGCCTGCCCTCCCAAGCAGATCCGCATCACGGACAGCTGCCAGGGCTGCATTTCCCACCCCTGCATGAACGTCTGCCCCAAGGACGCCATCTATTTGGACGAGAACAAGCGCTGCCACATCGACCAGGAAAAGTGCATCAAGTGCGGCAAGTGCTTCAACCAGTGCCCCTACCGGGCCATCTCCAAGATCGAGCGGCCCTGCGCCGCGGCCTGCGGTATGGACGCCATCGAGTCCGACGAGCTGGGCCGGGCCAAGATCAACTATGATAAGTGTGTCTCCTGCGGCATGTGCCTGGTGAACTGCCCCTTCGCCGCCATCGCCGACAAGAGCCAGATCCTCCAGGTCATCACCGCCATGAACCGGGGGGAGGAGGTCATCGCCTGCGTGGCCCCGGCCTTCGTGGGGCAGTACGGCAAGGACGCCACCCCCGCCAAGCTCAAGGCCGCCATGGGCATCCTGGGCTTTTCCGGCGTGGTGGAGGTGGCCATCGGCGCGGACCTTTGCACCGTGGAGGAGGCCCACGACTTTTTGGAGAACGTGCCGGAGAAGCTGCCCTTCATGGGCACCTCCTGCTGCCCGGCCTGGTCCGTCATGGCCAAAAAGCTCTATCCGGAGTTCAAAGACTGCATCTCCATGGCCCTGACCCCCATGGTGATCACCGCCCGGATGGTGAAAAAGGACCACCCCAACGCCCGGATCTGCTTCATCGGGCCCTGCTCGGCCAAGAAGCTGGAGGCCAACCGCCGCTCCGTCCGCTCCGACGTGGACTTCGTGCTGACCTTTGAGGAGCTCCAGGGCATGTTTGACGCCAAGGACATCGACTTCAAGACCATTGAGGCCGACCCCGCCGACGGGCTGGAGGAGGGCACCGCCATGGGCCGGGGCTTTGCCGTGGGCGGCGGCGTGGCCGCCGCCGTGGTGGAGGCCATCAGCCACATCGACCCGGAGCGGCAGGTGAACATCGAGTACGGCGACGGATTGAAGGAGTGCCGCAAGATGCTGGCCATGGCCAAGGCCGGCAAGCGTAACGGCTATCTGCTGGAGGGCATGGGCTGCCCCGGGGGCTGCGTGGCCGGCGCCGGCACCATCCGCCCTGTGAAGGAGAGCGCCGTGAACGTGGAGCAGTTCAAAAAGGAGGCCGGGTCCGTCAGTACCACGGCCAGCCCCTTCCTGAGCCGCCTGGACGAGGTGCTGGAGTAAGTGCCTCCCCCCTGCCCGTCCCAGGCCCTGGGGCCGGCACCGGCACCGCCATGAAGAGAAAAAGCGCCGGGGCGCCTCCCAAAGGGGGCGCCCCGGCGCTTTTGAGGAAGAAGAGAGCGTTAGGCAAAAAACCGGAGCTCCTGCCGGAGGGCGGAAGCCCCGGGGGATGGGGGGAGCCCCCCCTTCCCCGGCAGTCAGATCAGCGTCACGGTGAGCCATGCCAGGCCGCAGGCGGCGGCGCCGATGAGGGTGTAGACCGCGGGGCTCAGGTCCCGCCACAGGCGGCTGAAGCGGCCGTGGTCGGCCCCGCCGGTATAGTTCCGGGCCACCCGGCGGGCCTCCTCCACCAGCTCTTTGGCGCTGACGCCGTCTCCGGCGGCGTCGTTGCGGACGATGAAAATGGCCTGTTCAAAAAAGCGCTGGTCCGGAGCGTCCACCACCACCACCCGCCGCGCGATCCCCTTTACCATGGCAAAAACCTCCTTAACACATGAACATGAGGGATTGATATCTTCATTTTCCCGCGGAGGAAGGGGATCTATACCTGTCCCGTCAGATTTTTTGGGCGCCTTCCGCCGGGCGGTAAAGCACCTCCACGGCGCAGTCGTCCTGCAGGCGCTCCCGGCGGACGCTCTCAGACAAAATGCAGGTGGCCAGGGCCTGGGGATCCTCCCCCTGCCAGCCCGCCAGCAGGTCCTGGAGCCAGTCGTCCCGTCCCGGGTCCGCCACGCCGTCGCTGATGAGGACCACGAAAGACCCCGGCTCCAGGGTGGCCCGGGTAATGTCCGGGGCCGCAGGGGCGCCCCGGAGCCCCACCGGCAGACTCACCCCGGTGACCCGGCGCACCACGCCCCCCTTTTTCAGATAGCTGGGGGCGGCGCCGAACTTATAGAAGGCGGCCTCGTCCCCCCGGCACACGCACAGATCCACCGTGGTGAAGCTGCCGGTCTCCGCCCCCCGCAGGGCCATGGCGGCGTTGAGGGTCTTCAGCGCCGCCTCCGGCTCGATCTGGGCCTCCAGGAACTGCCGCAGCAGCCGGCAGGTGAGGGAGGACTCCCGCCGGGCCCCCTCCCCGCTGCCCATGCCGTCGCTGAGGAGGAGGCACCAGGCCCCGTCGTCGATGCAAAAGGACATGACCGTGTCCCCGCAGGCGGTCTCCCCCGCCTTGGGCCGCAGGGCCGCCCCCACCTGGCAGGGGACGTCCGGGGCCATGGCCGGGGCGGTCTCCAGGGCGGCGGCAGTGGCGGTGAGCAGGTCGGAGAGCTGGGCATACTGCCCCTTGACGCTGCGGCGGGTCTCCTCCAGCTGCCGGCGGTACTGCCGCCGCAGCAAAAAGGCGGACAGCTCCGCGTCGATGGCCGCCATGAACTCCGGCAGGTGGACGCACCGGTCGGAGAAATAGGAGGGGAAGTCCCGGGCGGCGGAGCGGCCCCGCTCCAGGAGGAAGGGGGTGGCGTCGTTGAGGGCGTTGAAGGTGGAGGTGTACTCCTTCTGCCAGCACAGGGCGCACAGCGAGCACTCCCGGCACACCCGCTCCGCCGCCCGGTCGAAGATGACGGCGGGGTTTTCCTCCGCTGTCTGGGGGATGCCCCGGCCCAGGCTGTCGTACAGCTCCCGCAGGGCCTCCGCCGCCCGGCTCAGCCGCTGCTTCACCGGGGCGCTGAGAAGGGTGGGGGACTGGGTCCGCAGCACCCGCTTGCCCCCCAGCAGCCGGTGGGGCAGCAGCAAAAAGAGGACGCTTCCCACGGCGGCCTCCCCCAGGAGGGACAGGGGCAGATCCCCCGTGGCCGGCAGGACGGCGCAGGCCACCCCGGCGAAAAACAGCGCCGCCGCCCGCCACCGGCCCCCGCCGCAAAACTGCCCCGCCAGAAGCCCGCCGAAGCCGTAGGCGGCGGCCATGAGGCCCCCGGTCTCCCCGCCGCACAGCCCCGCCACCAGGCCAAGGCCCAGGCCTGCGGCGGCCCCGGCAAAGCCCCCCCGCTCAAAGGCGGTGAACACCAGCAGGGCGCACAGCATTCCCCGGCCCAGGGAGACAGGGCCCGCCTGGACCTCCGTCAGGGCCAGCATCAGCGCCGCCGCCAGCAGCAGCGTCCCCGCCGTCAGGGCCCGGGGGGCCTGGGGCCGCAGCACCTGGCAGAAGGCCCAGGCGGACACCGCCGTCAAAACCGCCGCGGCGGCGCAGCACAGGAGCTGCTGGCGTGGGGAGAGGGACTGGGCGGCATAGATCCCCCCCACGGAGAGCACCATGGCCGCCGCCGTCACCGGCAGGGCCAGGGGCCGCTGCTCCAGCCGGGTGCCCCGGAAGGTCACCGCCGCCGTCACGATCAAAATGGCGCAGGCTAAAAACCGCAGGGCCCCGGCGAAGTCGAAAAACAGCAAGGCCCCCGCCGCCGCCCCGGCGAAGGCGGCGGCCCCCTGGGCCCCGCCCCCCGCCGCGGCCACGCTGCCCAGGGCGAAGGGGGCGTAGGGCCCCGGCGTCTGGCTGGCGGTGAGGGCCGCCGTGAGGAAGAAGCGGATGCCAAAGGTGAAAACGCGCAGGGTCTGTTCCCGGCGCAGGGATGTAAATGGACGGATTGCCACAGCTTGTCCCTCCCAAATCAGTGAGTTTTCCCCATTTTACCCCCCGGTGTGGAAAAAACCCGTCGGAATCCGCCCTCCCCCTCCCTCCCCGGGAAAAAATCCCCCCCCTGCGCCGGCGGTGGACAAGGGGAGCGGGGCGTGGTATGATAGGGAAAGCTGAGAAAAAGGACGGTGCCTATGCGCATTGGAACGGTAGAGATCCCCTCCCCCCTGGCCCTGGCCCCCATGGCCGGCGTCACCGACGCCGCCTTCCGTCAGATCTGCCGGGAGCTGGGGGCGGGCTATACGGTGACGGAGCTGATCTCCTCCAAGGCCCTGTGCCACAACGACCGAAAGACCAAGACCCTGCTGACCCTGGCCCCGGGGGAGCATCCCGCGGCGGTGCAGATCTTCGGCAGCGACCCCGCCACCATGGCCCAGGCCGCCCGGATCGCCCTGGAGCTCAGCGGGGCGGACATCGTGGATATCAACATGGGCTGCCCCATGGGCAAGATCGTGAACAACGGCGACGGCTGCGCCCTGATGCGGGACGCGGGCCGGGCCGGGGACATCGTGGCGGCGGTGGCGGCGGCGGTAAAGGCGCCGGTGACGGTGAAGTTCCGCCGGGGCTGGGACATGGGCAGCTGCAACTGCGTCCCCTTCGCCCAGGCCATGGCCGCCGCCGGGGCCAGCGCCCTGGCGGTCCACGGCCGCACCCGGGCCCAGATGTACAGCGGCCAGGCGGACTGGACCTGCATCCGGGCGGTGAAGGAGGCGGTGGACATCCCCGTCATGGCCAACGGCGACATCTGGAAGGGGGAGGACGCCCTGCGGATCCTCCAGCACACCAAGGCGGACATGGCCATGATCGGCCGGGGGTGCTTCGGCAACCCCTGGATCTTCCAGCAGGCCCTGGCGGCGCTGGAGGGGCGGCCCATCCCGCCCCCGCCCCCCCTGGCCCAGCGCTGCGCCACCGCCGTGCGGTGCATTGAGCTGTCCGCCGCCTACCGGGGGGAGCGGGTGGCGGTGCTGGAGGGGCGGCGGCACTACTGCTGGTATCTCAAGGGCGTGCCCCACGCCGGGTATTATAAGGAGAAGATCGTGCAGATGAACACCCTGGAGGACGTCTATGCCGTCACCCGGGGGATTGTGCGGGACCTTTGCGGACAAGAGGAGGGGCGGATGTGAAAAACGACGCGCCGGACATGCAGCGCCAGCAGCTGGACCAGTGGGTCCGCCAGGCCAGGGAGGGGGATCAGGAGGCCTTCAGGCACCTGGTGGAGGCCTATGAAAAAAAGGTCCTGGCCCTGACGCTGCGGATGTGCAAACACAAAGAGGACGCCGCCGAGGCGGCCCAGGAGGCCTTCCTGGCCGCCTGGCAGGGGCTGCCCTTCTTCCGGGGGGAGGCGGCCTTTTCCACCTGGCTGTACCGCCTGGCCTCCAACGCCTGTGTGGACCTTCTGCGCAAGGAGGGGCGCCACCGGGCCCACGCCGGGCCCTCCTTGGACGATGAGGAGCTGCCCCTGCCCCTGCCGGACGACGGCCCCACCCCCCAGGAGGCGGCGGAGCGCCGGGAGATGCGGGAGCAGGTGGAGCGGGGCCTGCGGCAGCTGCCGGAGGAGTACCGCCAGGCCCTGATCCTGCGGGAGATCCAGCAGCTGAGCTATGAGGAGATCTCCAAGGTGCTGGAGGTGGATCTGGGGACGGTGAAGTCCCGGATCAACCGGGGCCGGCGGCGGCTTCGGGAGTTTTTGACGGAAAACGGGAACCTTTTTTCGCCGCCTGCGTCTAAGAAACATGGAGAGGAGGGCTGCTCATGAACGACCCTTGTAAAAAATACGCGGCCCCGCTGGACGCTTTTTTGGACGGCGAGCTGCCCCTGGAGCAGATGGAGCAGGTGCGCCGCCATCTGGATACGTGCCCGCCCTGCCGGGACTATGTGGACGCCTGCCTGGCCCTGCGGGCGGTGATGCCCCAGGCGGAGGACACCCCGGTGCCGGAGGACTTCACCCAAAGCGTCATGGCGGCGGTGGCGGCCCACCCCCGGAAGACGCGGCGCTGGACCCCTGCCCGGCGCAGGGCGGCCATGGCGGCCATTGCCGCCTGCCTGGCGGCGGCCATGTTCCTCACCAATTACCAGGACTGGTTCGCCCCCTTTACCGGCGGGGAAGCGGCGGACGCCGCCCTTCCCCGGGAGGCGGACGCCGCCGGGGACCAGGCCCCCGCCCAGGAGGGGGAGCAGGTGGAAAAGACCCCCCGGCAGTACCAGTTCTATGCCGTCACCCAGGACACGGCGGACCCGGCGGAGGATGCCGAGGCCTATGTGGAGGGGGAGAACGTGGTGTTCGCCTTCACCGTCTTCCTCACCCGGGAGGAGGCGGGGGACGCCCTGGCGGGCTACACCGGCAAGCCCTATTCCACCAAGGACGACCCCGGGACGGTGATAGGCACCGGCTATGCCATGACGGTGGAGGAGGCGGAGCACATCCTCTATGATGTGCTGGACTACCCCCTGGGCCCCATGCGCAACGACCAGTGCACCACGGAGCTGGGCTGCATCGTGGTGACGGAGGAGGAAGTCTCCTCCTCCGGGAACTGACGTCCGGAACAGGAAGACCATCTTCCCGGCGGAGCCGCGGCTCCGCCGGGAAACTTTTTTTCTCCGGGCCCTTGCCTTTTTGCCTCCGGGTGTGCTATACTCCTTCCCGACAGGTGCCATCTCCCTGTCCAAGCGCCCCGGCAGCGGGGCGTTCGTTCGGCCCGGAGCCCGTCTCCCCGCCGTTCTCTAAACAAAAAAATGGAGGTCCCCCGGTCCTTAACCGGGGTCGCGGGGCGGTGCGCCCCCTGGCCTCCCACATTGCCAAGGAGGTCTTTTTTTATGTCCAAACTTCATTTCACGCCCCGCCAGATGGCCGCGGCGGCCATGATCGCCGCCATCTACGCCGCCTTGACGCTGCTGCTGCCGGTGCCCCAGTATGAGGGGGTGCAGCTGCGGGTGGCGGAGGCCATGACGGTGCTGCCCTTCTTTTTGCCGGAGGCCATCCCCGGCCTGGCGGTGGGCTGCTTTTTGGCCAATCTGCTGGGCTCGCCCATGGTGGCGGACTGGATCTTCGGCACCGCCGCCACCGTCCTGGCGGCGCTGTGGACCGCCAGGATGCCCAGCCGCCGCCTGGCCCCCCTGCCCCCGGTGATCTGCAACGCCTTCATCGTGGGGGCGGAGGTGGCTTGGTTCTTCCCCATGGAGGGGATGGGCTTCTGGGCCGCCTACGGCATCAACATCCTCACGGTGGGATTGGGAGAGGCCCTGGCCTGCTTTGTGCTGGGCACGCTGCTGCTGCGGGTGCTGGAGCCCGTGCTGCGCCGCCGGGGGGCCAAGGCCTGAGCCTGCCCTGCCCTGCCCTGCCGCCCCCTCCCCTCTTGGGGAGGGGGCGTTTTTTCCCCGGCCCCGCCCCGGCGTCGGCGGCAAAAAAGCGCCCCCCGGCGATGCCGGGGGGCGCGGTCCTTTTTTATGGGAGAGTCGATTCCATAAAACGTGCAGTTGGGAAAGGTGGGCAGGGGCGCCTTATTCCTGGGTCAGACGCTCCGCCAGGGCCACCAGGAAGGCCACGCCCTCTTCCACCAGGTCGAAGTTCATGCTCTCGGCGGTGGTGTGGCCGTTGCTGCCGCCGCTGATGCCGGTGGAGATGATGTACATGGACTCGTTCTTCTCAGCGAACTCGCCGCACTCCACGCCGGCGTGCATGGCCTGGAGGGGGAAGTCCTCCCCGGTCATGTCATAGAAGACGTCCGCGGCGATCTCGCCCAGCTTGTTGCTGCCCTTCAGGGGCCAGGTGGCGAAGGTGCCGGGGATGGTCATGGTGAAGCCGGCCATCTCCGCCAGGGCGGTGTTGGTGAGGGTGATCTGCTCGCTTTGATAGGTGGAGGAGCTGCGCATCATGCAGCAGAAGGAGACGGTGTCCTCCGTGAGGGTGAAGGTGCCCAGGTTGGAGGAGGCCTCCGTGCCGCTGGCGGTGGCCAGGAGGGTGTGGATGTTGTTGGGCACGGCGCTCATCAGCTGCGCCAGGCGCTTGGAAAGATCGGCGCTGAGGGCCTGGCCGGAGGCGGTGCCGCCCTTTTTGTAGGTGAAGGAATAGTTGGTCTCCACGGCGGAGTAGGACTCGTCAAAGCGCTTGGCAAAGCCCGCCAGTGCCTCCTCCACGGCGGAGGCCTCCCCGCTCTTGACCACCATCACTGCGCGGCTGGAGGAGGGGATGGCGTTGGTGGCGCTGCCGCCTTCCATGTCGGCGATGCGCACCTCCACCCCCGCCTGGGAGACGGTGAGGATGGCGTTGGCCATGGCCACCAGGGCGTTGGCCTTGCCGCCGCCCACGCCGGCGGAGTGGCCGCCCTTGAGGCCGCTGAACTCCAGGGTGTAGGAAACGCTGCCGGCGGGCACGGCCTCCCACTGGGCCTCATGGGCAAAATCGAAGTACTTGCCGCCGGCGCAGGCGATCACCGCCCCGCCGTAGCCGCCGTCCACGTTGATCATGTAGTCCACGCCCTCCAGGTACTTGGGGTCCAGGGCATGGGCGCCCAGCAATCCCACTTCCTCATCCACGGTGAAGATGAAGCGGGTGGGGCCGTGGACGAACTCATCGGCGTAGTCCATGTAGGTGAGCATGAAGGCAAGGCCGCTGCCGTTGTCGGCGCCCAGGGAGGTGCCCACGGCCTTGACGGAGTTGGAGGTCCACGTCAGCTCCAGAGGATCGTTTTTCCAGTCGTGGGTGACGCCGGGATCCACGGCCTCCACCATGTCGATGTGGCCGCCGAAGACCACAGTGGGGGCGTCCTCATAGCCGGGGGTGGCGGGCAGGTACATGATGACGTTGCCGATCTCCTCCGTCTCGCACTGGATGCCGTTGACGGCGGCCCAGTCCTGGAGGTACTTGGTGATCTTTTCCGTGTTGTAGCTGGAGTGGGGCACCTGGGTGATGTTGGCGAACTCCTGGATGTAGTTCATCACCACGTCGCTTTCATAGGAGATGGTCTCCTCCGGCACGTCCACATAGGTGTACCCCGGGATCTCCTTGGCCCGGACGCCGGTGATCCCCGCCAGGTCGGTGGAGGCGGCGGTGGAGGCGCCGGAGGAAGCGGAGGTGGAGGCGGGAGCGGTGGCAGTGGCGGAGCTCCCTGCGGAGGAGGCGGTGGGGACCGTCACCGTCTGACCGGGATAGATGAGGTTGACGTCCTTGATCTGGGGATTGGCCGCCGCCACGTCCTCAAAGGGGACGCCATAGGCCATGGCGATCTTGGACAGGGTGTCGCCGGGGACCACGGTGTGGCTGGCGGCAAAGGCGTTGGTGCAGCAAAGGGTGCCCATGACCACGGCCAGGGCAAGAGAACAGAGCCTTTTTTTCTTCATTCCGATGCGTTCCTCTCTTTCAGTCTTTCACACAGTCAAAAAAGTTCTATCTCCAGATCCTCTCCCCCTTCGGCCGTCAGGGGGGGAGAAAGTGAATACCAAGGGAAAAGAAAGAGCGGTCCCTCCCCAACCGGGAGGGACCGCTGTGGGTGCGGCGCTGCCGCATCCGTCATCACGTTCGTTCCGCTGGTATGGGGAAGAATTTCGGGGTAAAAAGCAAAATGCCGGGTACCAGAAGAATGGTATCCAGCAGGGTAATCAGAATCAGGCTGAGGAATCCGGCGCAGGAGGCAGCGGCAGCGGAGCATGCCGCTGCGGGTACAACGTGATTCTCTTTGGAAAAAACGCTGCGGTTCATGGCTGCTCCTCCTCTCCGGCAAATCTTGCCGGGAAATTTTAGCCCATCATAAAGGGAAATGGTGGCCCTGTCAAGGTGTGTGAAAGAGAAAAATCCCAACTCCTTCCAAATTTGGCGGGGGAGATGAGAAAGGGGACAACGGGTCCGCCGCTTTTTGTGATAAATCACCATAAAAAAGTCAGATAACCCAAGAGCGGCTGTCCGCCACAGGCGGACAGCCATCTCTCTCCTCCCTCCCCTCCCCCGGAGTGGAAAAAAAGAGGGCCCCGCCGGCAGGCGAGGCCCGTTCTTTTTTTGGGATCAAGCGGGGCTGAACTGGTCCTTGCCCACGCCGCACAGGGGACAGACCCAATCCTCAGGCACGTCGGCCCACTGGGTGCCGGGGGCCACGCCGTTGTCGGGATCGCCGGCGGCCTCGTCGTATACATAGCCGCAGATGTCACAGACGTATTTCATCGCTCTACCTCCATTGTATGCCCGCCGGTCCTGTCCGGGGGCGCTTCTAAGTTACTATACCACGGATGGTGGGAAAAATTCCGTGGTTTTTGCAACATCTCTTACATTTCCCGCCGTTTTTTCCGGAGTTTTTGCTTCACCTCCGGGGACAGCACCCGTCCCGCCAGGCGCACCGGCAGGGGGGGCAGGCGGAGAAACTCCCGCCACACCTGGGGGAAGGGCTCCATGGCATAGGCGGCGAAGAAGGCCCCCCGCTGGGGGGAGGGGTCCATGGGGCTTGCCAGCCGGGGGTTGCCGGCGATGGCCCGCTCCGGGGGGAAGGAGAGGCGGCACAGGGGCAGCTGGTCGAAAAGGTGGCTGCCGTGGGCGGTGTTCACCATCAAAAGGCTCACCCCCAGCTTCTGCTGGTCGGCAAGCTCCGAGGGCTTGAGGCCCCAGAAGTCCCCCAGGGTAAAGTCCCCGGGCCGGTTCATGTTGGTATAGGGGCAGCGGTGGCAGCAGGGCCGCAGGAACAGCCCCCGGCCGTAGGCCCGGCCGTACTCCGTTTGAAACAGGGGGGCGCTGTCCACGCTGCCGTCGTCATAGACGGTGGTGAAGTGGCTGTCCTTCCAGCCGGTGACCTTGTTGCGGAAGCGCACCGCCTGAATGTCTTTGCGGCGCCGGGCGGAGAGGAGAGCCACCGTGTCCTCCCACACCCCGGGGGAGGGTACCCCCTGGCACACTAAGTCGCAGGTGATGAGGCCCTCCGGCCGCTCCCCCAGGAAGTGGTACAGCCCGTCCACCTGGCAGGGGGTGCCGGAAAAGAGCACGTGCCGCCCGGCGGCCAGGGCCCGTTCCACCGTCCGGAAGGTGCCTCCCAGGTCGCTTTGGACGTACTTGGCCCCCCGCAGACGCCACAGGTCCTCCTTGCGGAAGCACGCCGTGTGCCGCAGGCGCTGGCGCAGGTCAAAGGCGGCGCCGAACACCACGCCGCCCCCCTCCAGCACATAGGAGGCCAGGGCGGAAAAGGCGCCTCCGGAGGTGGAGTCCTTCCGCACGGCGGCGTCGCTGTTCCAGGCGGCAAACACCGCCCCCATGGGGCCCGGAGTCCGGGGCTGCAGGGCCGGGCACACGGCGGTGCATTTTCCGCAGTGGACGCACAGATCAAGGTCCACCGCCGGCCGGGCAAAGCCCTCCCGGTCCCGGACCATGGAGATGGCGTCCCTGGGGCAGGCGGCGGCGCAGGCGGTGCAGCCGGTGCAGTGGATGGTGTCCGCCAGGCGGGGCGCCCCGGCTCCGGCGGCGCAGTGCGGGAGGGCGGGGGCGGACAGGGGCTGATTTTTCAGGGCGGCGGAGAGGTAGTTCAGGGAGTCCCGGCGCTCCCCCTCCAGCCGGTGCTCCACCGTCTCCCAGGCAATGGGCTCTTGGGGGCCGGCGCTGTCCCCCTTCCCCACGATGCGCTCTGTAAGGCCCAGGGGCCGCAGGAGGCTGAAGGTCCGGGAGCTCTCCGGGGCGGAGAGCTCCGCCGGGGCCACGGCGGTGAAGAAGGGCCGGCGGAAGATCAGGGAGAACACGGTGCCGTGGAAGGAGTTGGTGCACACGGCGGCGGCCCCGGCGAACAGCCGCAGGAATTCCGCCGGGCCGGCGCTGAGGATGCACCGGGCCCCGGGGACCACCTTCTTCCGGGTGCCGCACAGCTGCACCACGGGAAGCCCCGTCTCCTGGGAAAGGCGGCGGATATAGGGCAGCAGGGGGCCCGGGGCGCTGAGGCAGTAGCACAGCAGATAGCTCCCCGGGGCGGGGAGCCCCTCCTCCGGGGCGGCCATGTCCAGCCACTGCTCCGCCGTCAGAAGCAGCGTGGGGTCCAGCACCACCGGCGCGTCTTTGCCGCACACCTCCTGCAAGATGGCCCGGCCCTGGCTCTCCCGGACGGAGAGGTGGGAAAAGCCCTGGAGGAGCCGGCGCAGCTGGGGCTGGAGCTCCTGGGGGATCTGGGGCAGGCCGAAGGAGGGGGCGTAAGCGATCTTCCGCAGGGGGGAGAAGGCCCCAAAAAACACCGGGTCGAACTGCCCGTCGGGGAAGATGGCGGGGTTCCAGATCTGGTCGCTGCCGCTGAGGAGGACGTCGTAGGGCAGCGCCGCCTCCTCCAGCTCCTCCCGGGTGGCGTAGCGGCGGGAGGACAGGCGCAGGTGCCCGGCGGCAAAGGACTCAAAGCGGTCATAGCGCTTTTTCAAAGCGGCGTAGTGCAGGGCGGTGTGGGCGTCATGGGCGGCGCTCACCACCCCGGTGGGAGGGCGGAAGAGGGCGTTATTTTGATTGACGAAGTAGTCCACGATCTCGCACCGGCCCCCCAGGGCCTCCACCGCCCGCTCCGTGGCGGCGGCCTGGAGCAGGGCGCCGTAATGGTGGATGTGGTAAAAGGTCAAAAGTCCTACGTTCAAAGCGCGTCGTCCCCTTTCTTCACAAGAGGGTGTCCCCTCAGGGCAGATCGGCCTGGGGGGCGCGGAAGTCGTCCTCCCGGACCCATTCCTCCACGTCCACCACGTCGAATTCCGTGGGGGTGCGGCGGATCACCACCCGGGCAAGGCCGGCGTTGATCACCATCCGCCGGCACATCATACAGGAGGTGGCGTCCCCCAGCAGCGCCCCGGTGCGGGCGTCCCGCCCCACCAGGTAGATGGTCCCCCCCACCATGTCCCGCCGGGAGGCGGAGATGATGGCGTTGGCCTCGGCGTGGACGCTGCGGCAGAGCTCATACCGCTCCCCCCGGGGGACCTGCATGGCCTCCCGGGAGCAGTAGCCCAGGGTGGTGCAGTTGGCCCGGCCCCGGGGGGCGCCGTTGTAGCCGGTGGAGATGATCTCATCGTTTTTCACGATGATGGCCCCATAGACCCGCCTGAGGCAGGTGGCCCGCTCCAGCACCGTCTGGGCGATGTCCAAATAGTAGTTTTCCTTGCTGATGCGCTCCATATCCAACGCCTCCTGTGGAAGAAAATTTGCCTTTATTCTACCATGCCCGCAGGGACATGGCAAGAGGCGGCCCTCCCCCGCCGCCCCAAGGGACGGCGGGGGAGGAAAAATCATCATGCACCGGCGGCGGGGGCTGGGCCCAGAGGCGCTGCTGCCCTCAGCACAGCTTGGCGCCGGCGGGGATGGAGTCGTCCAGGATCATCAGGTGCAGCACGTCCTGCCCCTGCTCTTTGTGGACGGCGGAGAGGAGCATGCCGTTGGACTCATAGCCCATCATCTTCCGGGGGGGCAGGTTCACGATGGCCGCCAGGGTCTTGCCGATGAGGTCCTCCGGCTCATAGAACTTGTGGATGCCCGAGAGGATCTGCCGGTCGGTGCCGGTGCCGTCGTCCAGGATGAAGCGCAGGAGCTTGTCGCTCTTTTTCACCGCCTCGCAGGACTTCACCTTCACCACCCGGAAGTCGGAGCGGCAGAAGGTGTCAAAGTCCACCTTCTCGGTGAGCTGGGGCTCCAGCTCCACCCCGGCATCAGCGGCCTGGGCGGCCCGGGAGGCCTCCTCCAGCTCCGCCAGGGCCTTGTCCAGATCGATGCGGGGGAAGAGGTTCTCCCCCCGGGTGATGGCGGTGGTCTCCGGCAGGGCGCCCCAGCGGACGCTCTCCCAGGTGCGCAGGTCGGCCCCCGCCCCCACCTGGGCAAAGAGCTTCTCGCAGCTCTCCGGCATGAAGGGGGAGAGGAGGATGCCGCAGATGCGGGTGGCCTCCAGCAGGTTATAGAGGACGTGGGCCAGGCGGGCACCGTTTTGCTCCATGTCCTTGGCCAGCACCCAGGGGGCGTTTTCGTCGATATACTTGTTGGCCCGCTGGATGAGCTTAAAGACCTCCTCCAGGGCCCGGTGGGGGGCGCAGCCGTCCATCTCCGCGGCGTACTGGCCCCGCAGGGCGGCGGCCCGGGCGATGAGCTGGGCGTCAAACTGCTCCGGCCCGTCCCCGGCGGCCAGGACCCCCACGGCCTCCGGCGCGGCGGCCTGCTGGGCCAGGGCCGCCTCCGCCTCCGTGGGGCCGCAGCCGGCGGGCAGGGCGCCGCCGAAGTACTTGCCCACCATGGCGGTGGTGCGGGAGAGGAGGTTGCCCAGGTCGTTGGCAAGGTCGGTGTTGATGGTCTGGATCAAAAGCTCGTTGGAGAAGTTGCCGTCGGAGCCGAAGGGGAAGGTCCGCATGAGGAAAAAGCGCAGCGCGTCCACCCCGAACTTCTCTGCCAGGATATAGGGGTCCACCACGTTGCCCTTGGACTTGGACATCTTCCCCCCGTCCAGCAGCAGCCACCCGTGGCCGAAGACGTGCTTGGGCAGGGGCTCGCCGATGCTCATGAGCATGGCCGGCCAGATGATGGAGTGGAAGCGGACGATCTCCTTGCCCACGAAGTGGTAGTCCGCGGGCCAGTACTTGTCATAGTCGTGGTAGCGGTCGTTGTCATAGCCCAGGGCGGTGATATAGTTGGACAGGGCGTCCACCCACACGTACACCACATGGCCCGGGTCGAAGTCCACGGGGATGCCCCAGGAGAAGGAGGTGCGGGAGACGCACAGGTCCTCCAG
>CALWXJ010000038.1 GCA_944385475.1 uncultured Oscillospiraceae bacterium | reverse complement strand
TCGCGCTCCCCAGTTCTCCAAGCGCTGATCTCGCCTTCCGCTTTTTTGGCAGGCCGCCCATATGGGCGGCCTGCTTTTTTCTTGGGAGCCCGTCCCAATGTCTCTTATCCTCCCGGCAAGCATGCCGCATTTTCCCCGGGGGCTGTGCCGCTCTGCCCCTCTTTTCGCCCGGTTGCCGAATGTCCGGGGGTAAAAATCTCCCCCCGCCCCGACTTTTAAATGTCGGGGCGGGGGGAGTCATCGTTTCCCGTGTCTTTACAGTTTTTCTACAAACAGTGCCCGGATGGCGTTGAGGACCGCCAATACCATGACCCCCACATCCGCGAAGATGGCCAGCCACATATTGGCCATTCCCACGGCTCCCAGGAGCAGGCACAGCACCTTGACCCCGATGGCAAAGATGATGTTCTGCCGCACGATGCCCAGGCACTTCCGGGAGATCCGAATGGCCTTGGCGATCTTTCTGGGGTCGTCATCCATCAAGACCACGTCTGCCGCTTCAATAGCGGCGTCGGAGCCCATGGCGCCCATGGCGATACCGATGTCTGCCCGGGAGAGGACGGGAGCATCGTTGATCCCATCCCCCACGAAGGCCAGCTTCCGCCCCTGCTTTTCACAGTCAAGGAGCAGCCCCTCCACCTTTTCCACCTTGTCCCCAGGCAGCAGTTCGCTGTAAACCTCCTGGATCCCCAGCTGCCGGGCCACTTGTTCTGCCACAGGCCGGGCGTCTCCGGTGAGCATCACCGTCCTGGTCACCCCTGCGGTTCTCAGTGCCTCCACCGCCTCCTGAGCGGTGGGCTTGAGGACGTCGGAGATCAGAATATGCCCGGCATATTCCCCATCGATGGCCATGTGGATCAACGTGCCCACATGGTGGCAGGGGATCACCTGCACCCCCAGGCGGTCCATCAGGCGCTGGTTGCCGCAGGCCACCTGGTGCCCATCTACCACAGCCAAAACGCCGTTGCCGCTGATCTCCTGGACATTTTCCACCCGGCTGCGGTCGATATCTTTGCCGTAAGCCCGCTGCAGGCTTTTGCTGATGGGATGGCTGGAGGCGCTCTCCGCCAGGGCGGCATGCTCCACCAGCCGCTCCCGCTCGATCTGGCTGTGGTGGATGCCGCTGAGCTCGAACACCCCCTGGGTGAGGGTCCCGGTCTTATCAAACACCACGGTCCCTGTCCGGGACAATGTCTCGAGATAGTTGGATCCCTTCACCAGGATTCCGGCTTTACTGGCCCCGCCGATCCCCGCGAAAAAGCTCAGCGGGATGGAGATCACCAGCGCGCAGGGGCAGGAGATCACGAGAAACGTCAGCGCCCGGTAGATCCAGACCCCCCACTGGGGCGCCGCGCCCAGCAGGGCCAGACGCACCAAGGGCGGCAGCAGCGCCAAAGCCAGAGCACCGCCACAAACCGCGGGGGTATATACCCGGGCGAACTTGGAGATAAAATCCTCCGACCGGGACTTGCGGGAGCTGGCGTTTTCCACCAGATCCAGAATCTTGGAAACCGTGGATTCCCCAAATTCCCGGGTGGTTTGAATTTTCAGCACGCCCGTGAGGTTGATGCAGCCGCTGATGATCTCGTCCCCGGTCTTCACGTCCCGGGGCAGGCTCTCGCCTGTAAGGGCGCTGGTGTTCAGGGCGGAGGTCCCCTCCACCACGATCCCGTCAATGGGCACTTTTTCTCCCGGCTGCACCACAATGACGGTGCCCACCGCCACCTCATCAGGATCCACCCGCTCCAGGGTCCCGTCCCGTTGGATATTGGCGTAATCAGGCCGAATATCCATCAGCTGGCCGATATTGCGGCGGCTTTTCCCCACGGCATAGCTTTGAAACCACTCTCCCACCTGGTAGAAGAGCATCACGGCAATGGCCTCCACATAGTCTCCGTTTTCATAGATGGCCAGCGCCAAAGCGCCCAGGGTGGCCACCGCCATCAAAAAGTTCTCGTCAAATACCTGGCCGTTGCGGATGCCGCGAAACGCCTTGCGCAAAATGTCATGGCCGATGACCAGATAGTCCAGCAGGTACAGGCAAAGACGCACCAGCCGCCCGGCCTGGGGGAACAGCACCCCATTGAGCTGATCAAAAACCTCTTTGGGGACGCACTGCAGGCCCAACAGGCCCACAGCACACACCATGATCCGGATCAGCATTCTTTTTTGTTTGCGGCTCATAGCCGTCGCCTCCTCGCGGAAAGGGCCGTTTCAGGCAGTGCCCCTTCCTGATATCTTCCCTTTGGGAAAGCCTGATGCTTCCCTTTTTTATAGGAAGATCTCGCAGTCAGATTCCACTTTTTTGCAGTTGGCCAGAACCTCTTTCATCACGGCCTTGGGATCCCGGCCCTCCTCAAATTCCACGCCCATCTTCAGCGTCATGAAATTGACGGTGGCGCTTTTTACCCCCTCGGTCTTCCGGGCGGCCTGCTCCATTTTGTTGGCGCAGTTGGCGCAGTCCACTTCGATGGCATAGGTCTTTTTCATGCTATGTTCCTCCCTGCAGATTTCATATGAACGATTAAACAATCGTTTAATTATTGTGGCTCTACTATATGCCACTGGGGGTAAAATGTCAACCCCATTTTTCTTTTTTTATCAATTTTTACGTTTCACGCCGGCGCCGCAGATCTCCCAGGGAAATTTCCACCGGTTGCTATGCCACTTTTTGAAAACTATGCTATAATAATATTTTAATTGGAGAGAAATGATAAGGAGGTGTCTTTGTGTCAAACGCAAATCTTCCCCATAACCACGGACAAAGCACCGCCCAGGTCTGGGACAAGGCCCCTGGGGAAGCTGCCTTTGAAGAGGCGGCCATATTGCTGCGGCAGTTGAGCGATGGAGGGCGGCTGCGGCTTTTTTGGCTTTTATGTCATTGTGAAGAATGTGTGATCAACCTGGCGGCTTTGATGGGCATGAGCAGCCCGGCGCTGTCCCATCACCTGCGGCAGCTGCGCTCCGCGGGGCTGATCGTCAGCCGGCGGGATGGAAAAGAGGTCTATTACAAGGCCGCCGACACCCCTCAGGTCCATTTGCTACATCATCTAACAGAGGATCTGTTTTCCATGGGCTGTCCCCACCCGGCAGAGGGGGGCTGCCAGGGTCAAACCGGAGGCCAACCCTCTCCCGGGGAAGGAGCAAGAACATGAAAACAGGGCTGATTTTGGAAGGCGGCGCCATGCGGGGGATGTTTACCTGCGGCGTTTTGGATGTGTGGATGCAGGCAGGGGTGCGGTTTGACGGGGCCATCGGCGTCTCCGCCGGAGCGGTGTTCGGCTGCAATTATAAATCCCATCAGATCGGGCGGGCCCTGCGGTACAACAAGCGATTTTGCGCAGACCGCCGCTATGGCAGCTTCCACTCTTTGCTGAAAACCGGCAACCTCTTTGATACGGAATTTTGTTATCACACCATTCCCACCGTGCTGGACCCCTTTGACGCCGAGACATACCGGCAGGATCCCATGGAGTTCTATGTCACGGCAACGGACGCCCGGACAGGCAAGGCTGTTTATCACCTGTGCATGAAGGGAGACGAGGAGGACATCACCTGGATGCGGGCCTCCGCCTCCATGCCCATCGTGTCCCAGGTGGTAAAGATCGGGGGATACGAGCTTTTGGACGGCGGCGTGGCCGACGCGGTCCCCCTGCGCCACTTTCAGTCCCTGGGATACCACCGCAATGTGGTGATTCTCACCCAGCCCCTGCACTACATCAAGGAGAAGAACAAGTTTCTCCCCCTGGCCCGGGTGACGCTGCGCCGCTACCCCAATATGATCTCCGCCATAGCTGACCGCCACATCCGCTATAATGAGACCATCCGCTATATCCAGCAGGAGGAGGCGGAGGGGCGTGTATTTGTGGTGCGTCCTCCTCAGGCCCTGCATATCCACAGCACGGAACGTCACCCGGAGGAACTGGAGCGGGTATATGCTCTGGGCCAGGCCGCGGGGCAGGCATGTCTAAAAGACCTGAGGGCCTATCTTGCGAAATAACCTCCCAAAACGCCGAAAAAGCGAAGCGCCTGATGAGGCGCTTCACTTTTTTCTCCGCCTAAGGAAAGAGGATGCTTCCCAGCCGCCTTTTCAGGGCTGCCTCTCCCTCTCTCCCCCAAGGGTACGTTCCCCCTTACGGCCTTCCGGGCAGGGGCAGGGTATGCTGGATCACCCGTCCAAAGCAGGCGAGGCTCCGCCCGCCTCCCGGTGTCAGGATAATGTCTGCGTCTGCCCGAGCCCGATTCAGGGAAAACAGGTACACCACCCCTCCCGGATCCTTGTAATACTGCTTGCAGAAGATCTCCCCATCCACGCAGAAAATCCCCACGTCCCCCGGCTGCAGGGGGTCCCGGTTCACATAGACCACAGACCCATCGGCAATCTGGGGCTCCATAGAATCCCCTTGGATCCGTACGGCATATTCCGCCCCCCGGGGCACGGCCCCAGTTACGGAAATATAATCAAAATCCTCCCCAAAAACCGGCGCGGCATACCCAGCCGCGGCAGGGGTCCGGTAAAGGGGGATGACCCGCTCTTCCTTTTTTCCGGGCGCCTGCGCCTCTTCCTGACAGGATTGCAGCGCGTCCACCAGGGACCGCACCGCCTCCCGCCCCAGAGGAGCCAGATCCCGGCAATCCCGCACCAATCTGCGCTCCCATCCGCTGAGTACCTCTTTGCCGCCCCGGAAGCTGTCTTGAAACAGAGCGTTGGGATCTGTCTCCAGGCAGTCGAACAGCCGCAGCATGATCTCCTCCTTGGGAAAGCTGACGCCCCCCTCATAGTTGCTGATAGCAGAGGGAGTCACCCCCAGCATCCGTCCCAGATCCGCCCTGGACAGCCCCAATTCCTCCCGTCTGGCCCGCACCCGTGCGCCAAAGCTCATGGCAAGCCCCCCTTTCCCCTTTTCCTCATCCTATCGTACCAACGGAAATTTGTCAAACAAAATTACAAGATTCTTGTAGATTTCCTGTTGACATACTCGAACAAATGTGCTATTATTCCCAGTGAAGTAAGGAATCTTGTTGATTTTATAAAATAAAAAAACTTTCTTGTTTTATAGCAAGCGCTGGTGGAGAGCTGGAGCAAGATAACGTGGAGGGCAAAGAGATGCGCATACATAAAAAAAGTGCCGAGACAAAGTAAACTTTGTCCCGGCGTGGTGGGGGAAGGTGGATTCGAACCACCGAAGTCAGTGACAACAGATTTACAGTCTGCCCCATTTGACCGCTCTGGAATTCCCCCATATGAAATTTGGAGCTGGTGGACGGATTCGAACCCCCGAC
>CALWXJ010000037.1 GCA_944385475.1 uncultured Oscillospiraceae bacterium | reverse complement strand
ACCATGAACCTCAGCCGCCGCAAGCAGATGAACTGATTGCCACCCAAAAGGGCCAGCTCTTTCAGCTGGCCCTTTTTTTGTGGAGAGGGATGTTGCATATGCCGCTGACTTTATCCGCCGCCGGGCGTAAAACGGAAAAGGCGGGGACCGTCCCGCTGTGAAAAAATAACCGGGGGGAGACTATGCTCACATTCAAACCCGTGACAAAGCGCGACAGCGCCAAGCTGCGAAAATACTACGAAAACTGCCCGTATCAGCTGTGCGAGTACTCTGTGGGGGTCAAGCTCATGTGGCGCAAGACCCTCAAGCCCGCCTGGGCGGAGGTGGCCGGCTGCCTGGTGGTGGTGAACCGCAGCCATGGCCAGGTGGTATTCGACTACCCGGTGCCGGGCCCCCAGGGGGACGAGGACGCCGCGCTGGAGGCCATTGAGTCCTATTGTGTGGATACGGGCACGCCCCTGGTGATCTCCGTGGTGCCGGATTGCCGGGCGGCCAGGCTGCTGAGCCGCTATCCCTACGTAAAGGTCAGTGATATCCGCACCTGGCGGGACTATTTGTACTACCGGGAGGACCTGCAGTTTTTTGCCGGCCGGCGCTATTCCGGCCAGCGCAACCACATCAATAAATTCCGCTCCCAGTGGCCGGACGCTTATTTCCGCCCCCTCACCCGGGGCGACGAGGCGGCTGTGGAGCGGTTTTGGGGAGATTACGAGGCGGAGTTTCCCAAGGGGGACAACGAAAGGGCCCGCAGGGAGCTGAGCTTTGCCAAGGAGCTGTTTACCCAGATGGATAAGCCCTATTTTCTCTGCGGGGGCATGTTTGACGGGGAGAAGCTCATCGCCCTCTCCCTGGCGGAAAAATGCGGTGAGACGTTGATCATCCACATTGAAAAGGCCCTTTATTCCTATGCGGGAGTCTATCCTACCCTGGTGCAGGCCTTTGCCGACGCCTTTGGGGACGGCTGCCAGTGGATCAACCGGGAGGACGACGCCGCGGACCGGGGCCTGCGGACATCCAAACTGCAGTACGGGCCCTGCAAGTTGGCGCCCAAATACCGCTTTGAACCCTGCAACGAGCTTTTGTCCCATGTGGACGCCATCCCCACGCTGCACACCCAGCGCCTGACCCTCTCCGCCCTGACGGAGGAGGATATCCCCGCCTATAACGCCCTGGTGCTGGATGGGGAGCGCAACCGCTGGTGGGGATACGACGATGTGGCGGGCCTGGGGGGACCGGTGGAGGAGCGCAGCTTCTTTGAGGTGGCCCGGCAGGATTTTGAAAAGCGGCAGGCCATCAATTTTGCCGTGCGGCTGGAGGGCAAGCTCATCGGTGAGGCGGTGCTCTACCGCTTTGACTGCCGGGGCAGTGCGGAGCTGGGCTGCCGGATCGACAAGGCCTGGGCCGGACATGGCTACGGGACGGAGGCCTTTGCCGCCGTGGCGGATTGGGGGCTTTACAAGGCCCACCTGAGCCGGGTGGTGGCCAAGTGCTATAAGGAAAATCAGGCCTCCTACAAAATGCTCTCTTCCTGTATGCGCCGCAGCGGTG
The DNA here is from genome assembly GCA_944385475.1 of uncultured Oscillospiraceae bacterium. Lineage (GTDB taxonomy): Bacteria > Bacillota > Clostridia > Oscillospirales > Oscillospiraceae > Oscillibacter. Next base: position 1,890 of record CALWXJ010000037.1, on the reverse strand, counting down.
AGGACGAGACGTTTTACTATTTTGAAAAGTTGGTGTAAAAACTGGCGGCTCTTCCCCATGGGGAAGAGCCGCCAGTTTGGATGTGGCAGAGTGCTCGGGACCCTTTGGAAAAGACGGGCAGCCGCTCTTTCAGAGATCTTGCCGGAGAGCCTCAGCCCACCACTGCTTTGATGGCCCGGAGCAGGTCGTCATAGGTTTCATAGGCCGGATACTGGGGATAGTCCGCCTTGATCTGATCCGTGGTGCGGAAGAGGAAGCCTGCCTGGCTGGCTCCGATCATGCCCAGGTCGTTGAAACTGTCGCCGCAGGCGATGGTGGAAAAGCCGATGGACTGCAGGGCTTTCACCGTGGCCAGCTTAGACTGGGGGCAGCGCATTTGATAGCCGGTGATCTCCCCGCCGGGGGCCACCGTCAGCGTGTTGCAGAAAATGGTGGGCCAGCCCAGCTTTTTCATCAGGGGCTGGGCAAACTGGGTAAAGGTGTCGCTGAGGATCAGCACCTGGCCGATGGAGCGCAGCTCGTCCAAAAATGCCTTGGCCCCGGGCAGGGGATCCACAGTGGCGATGACATCCTGGATCTCCTTGAGCCCCAGGCCGTGCTCTTTCAAAATGCCCAGGCGCCAGCGCATCAGCTTGTCGTAATCCGGCTCATCCCGGGTGGTGCGGCGCAGCTGGGGGATGCCGCTGGCCTCGGAAAAGGCGATCCAGATCTCCGGCACCAGAACGCCCTCGAGATCCAAACAGGTAATGTACATGGGAAGGCACCTCTTTTTCTGATTTTTCTAAAATCTCTTGTGGTGGGATCAATATACCACGTTTACCGGGGTGGGCGCAAGGGAGAAAATGGAAGGGGAGGACCCCGGGAGGCGGCATCTTGCCCCACTTGCCTATTGAGAACCGGGGCTTTCCATGGTACAATAACTACAAAACTTGCGAAATCTGCAGGCGGCGCAAAGCGCCCCCAGGGCTTTGGCCGCCGCCGCAGTAAGGAGAGTAGAGAGCAATGAAATTAGGGATCGTGGGATTGCCCAACGTGGGCAAGAGCACCTTGTTCAACGCCATTACCAATGCCGGCGCGGAGAGCGCCAATTACCCCTTTTGCACCATTGACCCCAACGTGGGTATGGTGGCGGTGCCGGATGCGCGGCTGGACAAGCTGGCGCAGATGTATGAGCCGGATAAAAAGACGCCGGCCGTGATCGAGTTTGTGGATATCGCGGGCCTTGTAAAGGGCGCCAGCCAGGGCGCGGGCCTTGGCAATAAGTTCCTCTCCAACATCCGGGAGACGGATGCCATCGTCCATGTGGTGCGTTGCTTTGACGACGAGAATATCATGCACGTGGTGGCGGACGCGGGGACCAATGTGCCGGTGGACCCCAAGGGGGACATCGAGACCATCGACTTAGAGCTCATCATGGCGGACCTGGAGATGGTGAACCGCCGGATCGAGCGGGCCACCAAAGCCGCCAAGGGGGATAAGAAATTCCTTCATGAGGTGGAGGTGTTCAAGGGCCTGGCGGAGCATCTGGACGCCGGCAAGTCTGCCCGGACCTATGGGTGCTCTGATGAGGACATGGCCCTCATCGCCACCTCTGACCTCTTGAGCCTCAAGCCCATCATCTATGCCGCCAATACCGATGAGTCCGGCTTCACGGATCTGGAGGGGAATCCCTATTACCAGCAGGTGAAGACCATCGCCGATGCCGAGGGCGCCCAGGTGCTGCCCATCTGCGCCAAGCTGGAGCAGGACATCGCCGAGCTGGAGGGGGAGGAAAAGGAGATGTTCCTGGAGGAACTGGGGGTAAAAGAGTCCGGCCTGGACCGGCTCATCCAGTGCTCCTACACCCTGTTGGGGCTGATCTCCTTCCTCACTTACGGCAAGGACGAGTGC
>CALWXJ010000036.1 GCA_944385475.1 uncultured Oscillospiraceae bacterium | reverse complement strand
TGCCCTGGGAGGCGTCCACCACCAGCAGGGCCCCCTCGCAGGCGGCGAGAGACCGGGAGACCTCGTAGTTGAAGTCTACGTGGCCCGGGGTGTCGATGAGGTTCAGGGTGTAGACTTCCCCGTCGGCGGCCTTGTAGTCGAAGGTGACGGCCCGGGCCTTGATGGTGATGCCCCGCTCCTTCTCCAGATCCATGTTGTCCAGGATCTGGTTCTCCATGTCCCGCTCCGCCACGGCGCCGCAGCGCTCCAGCAGCCGGTCCGCCAGTGTGGACTTGCCGTGGTCGATGTGGGCAATGATACTAAAATTGCGAATATTTTCCTGTTTTACCATAGATTCACCTCAAAAAAGGATCGGCAAGTCCACACGGGGCACGCAGGGGGGGCCCGGCGCGGAGCGCCGTAAAGTCAAATTAAAAAGGGGCCCCCGCAAAATCGGAGATTTTGTGGGGAGAGGAGGCGCAAGGGAGCGGACGCAGTTTTCGCCGGAGGGCGGAAACGGAGTCAGGCGGACTTTGCGCCGACGAGGTCGATGTGGGCAATGATACTAAAATTGCGAATATTTTCCTGTTTTACCATAGATTCACCTCAAAAAAGAATCGGCAAGTCCACACGGGGCCCCGCAAGGCGGGGCGGCGCGGAGCGCCGTACAATCAAAATCAGAAGGGGCCCCCGCAAAATCACGCCGTTTTCTCTCCTCACTCTCCCGTGAGACGGACGGATTTCTGCTCCGGGCCGGAAAATTCCCCGCCCTACTTGGATCAGACGGGAGCCACCCGCGCGCCGCGAAATTCGCAGCGCGTGCAGCTCACTTGTTCAAAGCGGAGAGGCGCTCGTCGGTGGTGTGGAACACCTGGGCCACACTCTGGCTGAGGCCGGGGTACTTCCCCGCGAGGGCATGGTCGGCAATGGGGGGGAAAGCCCCCTCAAGATCGGCCAGGGCGTCGGTAAACCGGGACCGGGCCAGGAGCATATCCGCCTCCGCCAGACCCTTCTCCACGGTGTTGGACGGGGTGGGGAAATAGCTCTCGTTGCCGCCGCTGGCGCGGTAGAGGAGGCGCAGCAGCTGGTACAGGGCGCCGCTGAGGTAGGCGCCTGCGGCGGTGATGGCCTCCCGGCTGCCCATCTTCCCCAGAAGGTCGAAGAGGACGCAGGCGGTGTTTACCACCAGCTTTTTCTGCAGCGTGGCCATGATGCTCCCCTTGAGCACATTGCCCTTCTCCTCGCTGGCGTCGTACAGGTCCTCCCCGGCGATGATGGCCCCGTCCCGGCTGAGGGTGCGGCCCAGCATGAAGTCGGCGGATACATGGTAGTAGTCACAGGCCCTGGTTACAAAGTTCAGCCCCGGCTCCCGCACGCCGTTTTCATAGTGGCTCAGCAGCGCCTGGCTCACCCCCAGCTCCGCCGCCGCCTTCCGCTGGCTGATCCCCTTCTCCTGCCGCAGCAGGGACAAGGTGCGTGAAAAATCCTCTCTCATCGGTGGAAACTCCTTTTAATAACACTCAATAAATACGCACAGTATAGTATATCCAAAGGTATACCAAATGTAAAGGGAACAGGTGAAAAAAGTCCGACAAAAATTTTTGACTTTTTTCGTTAAAATCCTAAATTACTGCCGGAAAAACCCACTGATTTTGTCTGATTGATTCTTGACTATTCCGGTGGGGCGTGGTATTTTACACTGTGTTCTGACTGGAATAAAAAGGAGAGAGATCGCGCTATGAACGTTGTACTGCTGTGCCTGTCGGTGTGCCTGGTCGGTGGGCTGCTCATGTCCCGCCTGGCCAAGAAACTGAACCTCCCGGCTGTCACCGCATATCTGGTGATGGGCACTCTGCTGGGGCCCTTCTTGATCGGACGCCTGGGAGTATCGGGAATCGGCTTTTCCTCCCTGGAGGAGGTGGCCGGCTACACCCTGCTGTCCAATGTGGCCCTGGGGTTCATCGCCTTCACCATCGGCAAGGAGGTCCGGCTGGCGGAGCTGAAGAAGATGGGGCGGCAGGCCATTGTGGTGGGGATTCTGCAGGCGGTGATCACCACGGTGGTGGTGGACATCGCCCTGGTGGCCCTCCACCTGATGCGGCCGGACGTGATCTCCCTCTCCTCCGCCATCACCCTGGGCTCCATCGCCGCCGCCACCGCCCCCGCCGCCACTTTGATGGTGGTGCGGCAGTACAAGGCGGACGGCCCCATGACAAAGCTGCTGCTGCTGGTGGTGGCCATTGACGACGCGGTGGGCCTGGCCCTCTTTTCCGCCTCCTTCGGGGTGGCCACCGCCCTGGAGAGCGGCAGGGTGAACCCCACCACAGTAATTGTGGAGCCGGTGGTGGAGATTGTGCTGTCCCTGGTGCTGGGGGCCCTGGCCGGCTGGGTGCTCAACTGGGTGGAGCGGTTTTTCCACTCCCGCAGCAAGCGTCTGTCCATCTCCATCGGCTTTGTGTTCCTCACGGTGAGCCTGTCCATGCTGGAGTTTGAGGTGGGCGGGATCCATGTGGGATTCTCCCTGCTGCTGGTGTGCATGATGACCGGCACCGTGTTCTGCAACATCTGTGACTTCTCCGAGGAGCTGATGGGCCGTGTGGACAGCTGGACCACGCCCCTGTTCGTCCTGTTTTTCGTCCTGTCCGGGGCGGAGCTGGACCTGAGCATCCTCTCCAACCCCGCCGTGCTCCTCATCGGTCTGATCTACATCATCACCCGCTCCCTGGGCAAGTATGTGGGGGCCTACGGCAGCTGCGCCCTGACCCACTGCTCCGACAGCATCAAAAAGCACCTGGGCATCACGCTCCTGCCCCAGGCCGGTGTGGCCCTGGGCATGGCGGTCACCGCCCAGAGCCTGGCCGACGGCGCCGTGGTGCGCAGCGTGGTCCTCTTCTCCGTGCTGGTCTACGAGCTGGTGGGCCCCGCCCTCACCAAGCGCTCCCTCATGGCCGCCGGGGAGATCCGCCCCGAGGGCCGTGCCTCCGCCCGGCGGAAGAATGCCTGAGGCATCCGGGTGTGATCGGATTCAA
>CALWXJ010000035.1 GCA_944385475.1 uncultured Oscillospiraceae bacterium | reverse complement strand
TCATGCGGCGCTTTTTGCGCAGTTTGCGGTTGATTCTGCTGGTATAGCTCTCAGCCATGGAATCCCTCCCCTTCCCGCCCCGAGAGGCGGCGTATTTGATTAGAATGAGTATACGGGAAAACGCCGCTCTTGTCCAGACGGCCGGGGGGAAATTTTGCCCCGGAAGGGCGGGAGTTGAGTTTTTTCCAGGGAGATGGTATACTATATCTATTGTGTTTTCCAATCAAAAAGCCCTTTCATGGGCGGCCCCCAGGGGCAGGAGGGAACGGATATGAAACTCATGGCCATTGACGGCAACAGCATCTTAAATCGTGCCTATTACGGAATCCGTCCCCTCACCACCCGGGACGGGCTCTATACTCACGCCGTGTTCGGATTTCTGACAACACTGCTGCGGCTCAAGGAAGAGGAGGCGCCTGACGCGGTGTGCGTCACCTTTGACGTCCACGCCCCCACTTTCCGCCACACGGCGGATGAGACCTATAAGGCCACCCGCAAACCCATGCCGGAGGAACTGCGGATGCAGATGCCGGTGCTCAAGGAGGTGCTGGATGCCCTGAATATCCCCCGCTACGAGCTGGAGGGATGGGAGGCGGACGACCTGCTGGGCACCATCTCCCGCAAGTGTGAGGCGGCGGACTGGACGTGCGTGGTGGTGACGGGGGACAAGGACGCCCTCCAGCTCATCACGGAGAAGACCAAGGTGAAGCTGGTGTCCACCCGGATGGGGCAGACCACCACCAAGGATATGACGCCGTCGGCCTTCCGGGAACAATACGGCTTCGACCCCATCCATATGATCGACCTCAAGGCCCTCATGGGGGATGCCTCCGACAACATCCCTGGCGTCCCCGGCGTGGGGGAGAAGACCGCCATGGACCTGATCCAGAAATACGGCAGCATCGACGCCATCTATGAGAAGCTGCCGGACATCGAGGCAAAGCCCGCCGCCGTCAAAAAACTCCAGGCGGGGGAGGAGAGCGCCCGCCACTCCTACTGGCTGGCCACCATTGCAACAGACGCGCCCCTGGAGTTCCGCCCCGAGGACAACCTGGTGCGTGACCCCGGACCGCAGGCGTATTCCCTCTTCATGCGCCTGGAGTTCACCAAGCTCATCCAGCGCCTGGGTCTTGCTGCGGAGAGCGCCGCCCCGGCGGCGGGGGAAAAGGCCCCGGACTGCACGGTGACGGTGGAACAGGTGACGCGGCCGGAGCAGGCGGGAAAAATGCTGGATCTATGGCGGAAGGCGGACCATGTGGCCCTGCTGGCCCTGCCGGATCTCACCGGCGTAATAGTGGACTGGGAAACCGGGGCGGGGACCGCCGGCTCCGCAGAGCTGTTTTTCCGCAAATATCAGGGGGACTGGAACGCCCTGCTGCGGGCTCTTTTTTCCGCCGACATCAAAAAGGTCTCCCACAATGTCAAGGACCTGATGCGCGGACTGCTGGAAAACCATCTTCCGGCGGAGGGCTTTATCTTCGACACCGCCCTGGCGGCCTATCTGCTGGACGCCACGGCAGGCAGCTACGATCTCCAGCGGCTGTTTGTCTCCTATTACAACACGGAGCTGATGAAGCCGCTGCACCTGGAGCCGGAGGCATTCTCCCCTCTGTCGGACTCCCTCCAGGCGGAGACGGCCTTCCACTGCCACACCTCCGCCGTGGACGCTCTGTACGAGACGCTGGCCCCCAAGCTGCGGGAAAAGAATCTGTGGGACCTGCTGCAAACGGTGGAGCTGCCCCTATGCCCGGTGCTGGCGGAGATGGAGATGACCGGCTGCCGGGTGGATGCCCGGGCCCTGGCCTCCTTTGGGGAGATGCTCTCCGCCCGCTCCGGGGAGATCCAGCAGCGGATCTATGACATGGCGGGGGAGGAGTTCAACATCAACTCCCCCAAGCAGCTGGGGGAGATCCTTTTTGGAAAGCTGGGTCTGCCCCACGGCAAAAAGACCAAGACCGGCTGGTCCACCAACGCCGATGTGCTGGAAAAGCTCCGCTATGAGGCCCCCGTTGTGGGGGCGGTGCTGGAGTACCGCCAGCTCACCAAGCTCAAGTCCACCTATGCCGACGGGCTCCTCAAAGCCATGGACGGCGACGGCCGGGTGCGCACCTCCTTCCAGATGACGGTGACCGCCACGGGGCGTCTGAGCTCCACGGAGCCCAACCTCCAGAACATCCCCACCCGTACGGACCTGGGCAGCGAGATCCGGAAAATGTTTATCCCCGCTGACGGAAATGTGCTGGTGGACGCGGACTACTCCCAGATCGAACTGCGGCTCCTGGCCCACATCTCCGGTGACCGGGGGATGCAGGAGGCCTTTCTCTCCGGAGGGGATTTCCACGCTGAGACGGCGGCCAAGGTCTTCCATGTCCCGCCCCGGGAGGTGACGCCGGAGATGCGCCGCCGGGCCAAGGCGGTGAACTTTGGCATCGTCTATGGCATCTCCGCCTTTTCCCTGAGCCAGGACATCGGTTCCACCGTGGCAGAGGCCAAGGATTATATGGACGCGTACTTTGCCACCTTCCCCGGCGTGCGGAAGTATATGGACGCCGTGGTGGAGGGGGCCCGGGAGAAGGGCTTTGTGGAGACGCTGTTCCACCGCCGCCGGGATCTGCCGGAGCTCACCTCCTCCAACCACAATCTGCGGGCGTTCGGGGAGCGGGTGGCTTTGAACATGCCCATCCAGGGCACGGCGGCGGACATCATGAAGATGGCTATGCTCGCCGTATGGCGGCGGCTGAAAACCGATCTGCCCCAGGCCCGGCTGGTGCTCCAGGTCCACGACGAGCTGATCGTGGAGTGCCCGGAGGCGGACGCTCCGGAGGTGGCCCGGATCCTGGAGGGGGAGATGGAGCGGGTGGTGACCCTCTCGGTCCCACTGACGGCTCAGGCCCACTGGGGCAAAAACTGGCTGGAGGCCAAGGGATGAAGCGCCTTTACCTCATAGGCGGACCCATGGGCGTGGGAAAGAGCGCCGCCTGCCGCTGCCTGCAGCAGATGCTGCAGCCCAGCGTGCTTTTGGACGGGGACTGGTGCTGGGACGCACATCCCTTTCAGGTGACGGAGGAGACCCGGGACATGGTGATGGACAACATCACCCACCTGCTGCGCAATTTCCTCCGCTGCAGTGCCTACGACCATGTGATTTTCTGCTGGGTCCTCCACCGCCGGGAGATCTGGCAGGATCTGCTGGAGCGGCTGGATACCCGGGGATGCGCTGTGACAGCGGCGGCGCTGGTTTGTACGCCGGAGAGCCTGCTGCGCCGGGTGGAAGGGGATATTGCCGCCAGGCGGCGGGAGACAGGGGCGGAAAAGAGGAGCCTTTCTTATCTGCCCCTGTATGAGGGCCTGCAGATCCCCAAGCTGGATACCACTGCCCTGACGCCCCGGCAGACCGCCCGGGAGATTTTGAAATTGGCAAGGGAGGAAGCACGGTTATGAACGAAGGGATGCATGTGCGCATCGTCCCCATGACAGCGGACCACCTGGACGAGGTGGCGCAGATCGAGCGGATCTGTTTTTCCACCCCCTGGTCCCAGAACATGCTGGCGGAGGAGCTGGACAACGCCTGCTCGGCCTTCCTGGTAGCCCTGGATGAGGCCGGCGCCGTGGTGGGCTATGCGGGGCTGCAGGTGGTGCTGGATGAGGGCTATATCGCCAACGTGGCCGTGCGGCCGGAGTGCCGCCGCCAGGGGGTGGCGGGAAAGCTTTTGCAGGTGTTTTTGGACTTTGCCCGGGGCAACAAGCTGGCCTTTTTGACCCTGGAGGTGCGGGCGTCCACTTATGACGCCATCGCCCTGTACGGCGGCCGGGGCTTTCGCAGCGTGGGCCGCCGGAAAAACTACTATGAGCATCCCCGGGAGGATGCCATCATCATGACGAAGGAGTTTGACTATGGAGCTGAAGCTGCCGACACTGCAACAGCTGGAGATGGTATATAAGCGGGATCTGGAACCCTCTTTCCCCGCTGCGGAGCGGCGGCCGCTGAAGATCATCTGCAAGATGCTGGAAGACGGCTGCTATCGCCCCTGGTGTCTTTTCCAGGGGCCGGAGATTGTAGGGGAGTGCTTTTTATGGCTGGGGAAGACCGGCTGGGCGCTGCTGGACTACCTTTGCGTCTCCCCCTGCTGCCGCAACGGCGGTATCGGCGCGCTGCTGCTGGGAAAGATGCTGGAGAAAGAGCGGGGCGTGGTGATCCTGGGGGAGAGCGAGGTGCCGGAGTATGCGCCGGATCCTGATATGGCCCGGCGGCGTCTGGGGTTTTATGCCCGGAACCACGCCCGGATGGCCGGGTACGACACGGAGATGTTCGGCGTGCCCTATAAGACGCTGTACTGGGCGGAGCGCCCTGTTCCCGATGAGACGCTGATAGAGGCCCACCGGGCCATTTATCTCAGCCGCTTTTCCCCGGAGCAGTTTGCCCGGTATGTGCGGATCCCCCGGGAGAGCGGGGCGCAGCCGCTGCCCAAAGCGGCTTGGAACGAATGAAAGAGAGGGGATAGTCCCAATGAAGATCCTGGCCTTTGAGTCCTCCTGCGATGAGACCGCTGTGGCGGTGGTGGAGGATGGCCGCCGCGTTTTGTCTGACGCCATCGCCTCCCAGGCGTCCTTGCACGCCCTGTATGGCGGCGTGGTGCCGGAGATCGCCTCCCGCAAGCATGTGGAGGCCATTGCCGCCCTGACAGAGCAGGCACTGCAGCAGGCCGGGTGTACCCGGGGGGAGATCGACGCTGTGGCGGCCACCTACGCCCCGGGCCTGATCGGCGCAGTGCTGGTGGGGCTGAGCTTTGCTAAATCCATGGCCTTTGCCCTGGGGGTGCCGTTGATCCCCGTGCATCATATCCGGGGACATATCGCCGCCAATTACCTGGCCTTTCCGGAGCTGGAACCTCCATTTCTGGCACTGGCTATCTCCGGAGGAAACACGCTGCTGGTGGATGTTCGGGGATATACGGACATGGTGATTTTAGGCGCCACCCGGGACGACGCCGTCGGGGAGTGCTTTGACAAGGCCGCCCGGGTGCTGGGCCTGCCCTATCCCGGAGGAAAGCCCATGGACGATCTGGCCCAGGGCTCCAAGGGGGGCGTTTACCAGCTGCCCCAGGTACATGTGGATGGCGCGGAGCTGGATATGAGCTTTTCCGGGCTGAAGACGGCGGTGGTGAATCTGGCCCATCACGCCCAGCAGGTGGGGGAGGAACTGGACCGGGCGGCTCTGGCCCGGGACTTTGCCCAGGCCGTCAGCGACGCCCTGGTGCCTCGCACCATACAGGCCGCCCGGCAGGCCGGCCGCAAGGTAATCGTGGCTGCCGGGGGCGTGGCGGCAAATTCGGTGATCCGGGGAGATCTGGAGGCGGCCTGCCGCCGGGAGGGATTGAAGCTGTACTTGCCCCCCCTGAGGCTGTGCGGGGATAATGGCGCCATGATCGGCGCTCAGGGGTACTATGAGTTTTTGGCGGGGCATACGGCGGGAATGAACCTCAATGCCTACGCCACCCGGGATATCGCCGAGTGAATATTCATGGAAAACAGGGCGCCTCTTTCAAGAGGCGCCCTGTTTTCTTCGACAAAAGACGACAGGGCAACGGGTAAAATATTATGTAAAGTAAAACGTAATTTTTTTGTCAAAAAATCAAAAATACAAGAAATTACATTTTTTTACAAAAATCAAAAAATCATTGATATTTCAATAAAAAATGCAATGTTGAAAACTCTGTGGAAAATGTGGATAACTTTTTGTAGTGAAAATTATTAAAAAAATTATGTAAATAAAAAACGCAAAAATAAAATTCTTGTCAAGAAGAAATGTTTGAAAAAAAGAAAGAAGAATTTTGGAGAAACCCATAAAAAACAGCAAGAGATAGGAAAATTTTGGGAAACAGGTGTTTTCCTATTTTTGACAGATTTTTGTTTTTTCACCGATGGAGAAATGAATAATACAAAAAGTATTTTCCTTAGCCAAAAGTCTTTCCTCCTCATTTCCGGAAAACAGTTGACGCTGGGGAAAAAGCATGGTATATTATGTTCTGCGTGGAATGATTCGTACAGTTCCACCCTTTGAAAAGAGAGCCTTATGCTAGTGTAGCTCAGTCGGTAGAGCAGCTGATTCGTAATCAGCAGGTCAGGTGTTCGAGTCACCCCACTAGCTCCACGAAACACCCCGAAAACCATGGTTTTCGGGGTGTTTTGCTATGTAAAAAGTTCTTGTATTGAGAGGGCGGCAAGTCATAGGC
>CALWXJ010000034.1 GCA_944385475.1 uncultured Oscillospiraceae bacterium | reverse complement strand
CGGCTGTCCCCAAGTCCAAAAAGCTTTTGAAGTTTGTCCTCAACGACGGCACAGATACAGACCGGGTGATCCTGAGCGGGATCCACGAGTATTATGAGCCCGAGGAACTGGTTGGGAAGACCCTGATCGCCATCACCAACCTGCCCCCCCGGAAGATGATGGGTATTGACTCCTGCGGGATGATCATCAGCGCCATCCATCATGAAGAGGGCGTGGAAAAGCTCCACCTTTTGATGGTGGATGATCACATTCCTGCCGGCGCGAAGCTGTACTGATCAGGCCTGGCCTGATCCATCAGGAAGAACCAACGAAGGAGGCACCAGCCATGGAGACCATCACCAGCCGGGCAAACGGACTGTGTACCCATCTCCGGAAGCTGGCGGCCTCCTCCTCTTATCGCCGCCGCTGCGGGGAATTCCTGTGCGATAATCCCAAGCTGCTGGAAGAGGCGCTGCTGTGGGGCGGTGATCTGCACACGGTGGTCTGCACCCATCCGGCGGCGCTGCCTGCTCTGCCGCAAGGCGTCCGGGTGGTGCAGGTGCCGGGGGATGTGATGAAATCCGTCTCCCCCACCCAGATGCCCCAGGGGATGCTGACGGTGTGCGGCATACCGTCCCGCCCCCTGCCAGAGAAACTGGATGGGCGGCGCTATGTGGTGCTGGACGGGGTCCAGGACCCCGGGAACGTGGGCACCATCCTCCGCACCGCTGACGCGTTCCACACGGACGGACTCTTCTTGGTGAACGGCTGCGCGGATCTCTATAATCCTAAGACCGTTCGGGCCACCATGGGAGCGGTGTTCCGCTGCCCGGTGTGGTCCTGCGGGGCTGAGGAGCTGGCACTGCTGCTTGCAGGCAGCGGCATCCCGCTTTATGGTGCGGCCCTGCGGGAGGATACGGAGGATGCCCGGCAGGTGGGTTACCGCCGCTGCGCCATTGCCATTGGCAGCGAGGGGCAGGGATTGAGTCCCCGGATGCTGGCGCTGTGCCGCAAGACGGTGAAGATCCCTATGAACAGCCGATGTGAATCCCTGAACGCCGCTGTGGCTGCAGCGGTGCTACTGTGGGAGGCAGATCGGAGCGAGGACATGTAGGACGGGGGCGGAGAGATGTTAAAACACTGGATCTGGCTGGCGGAACTGCCGGGACTGACAAACCAGGCCCGGCTTTCTCTGCTGCGGCATTTTGGGGATCCGGAAAATCTCTATTATGCAGACGAGGAGGAGATCCTCCTTACAGAGGGCATCGGCAGGGAGGAGGCAAAGCGCCTGCGGCAAAAAGACCTGTCCGGGGCTGACCGGATCCTGGCGGATTGTCAGCGGCTGAACATCACGCTGCTGACCATACAGGATGGGGCCTATCCCGGACGGCTGAAAAATATTTACGATCCACCCATGCTGCTCTATGTCCGGGGGCGGATGCCCGTCATCGATGAAACGGTGGCTGTGGCGGTGGTGGGCACCCGCTCTGCCACGCCCTATGGCATCGCCTGCGGGGAAAAGCTGGGATATGGTCTCGCCGCTGGCGGGGCCGTGGTGGTCAGTGGCCTGGCCAAGGGGATCGATGCCGCGGCCGCCCGGGGTGCCCTGCGGGCCGGCGGGATCACGGTGGGCGTTGTGGGCAACGGCCTGGACGTTCATTATCCCAAAGAGAGCGCCTATCTTTATGAGGATGTAGCTGCCGCGGGGGTTCTGCTCTCCGAATATCCGCCGGGAACGGCGCCGGAGGGGCGCCACTTCCCGGTGAGGAACCGGATCCTCTCCGGCCTTTCTCTGGCCACGCTGGTGGTAGAGGCACCGGAGCGCAGCGGCGCCCTGATCACTGCCGCCACCGCCCTGGAACAGGGACGGGACGTCTTTGCGGTGCCCGGCCCCATTGACGCGCCATGCAGCGTGGGCTGCAACCATCTCATCCGGGACGGCGCCGGGCTTGTCAGCGACGCCTGGGATATTTTGCGGGAATACCAGGGGCGCTTCCCGGACAAGCTGCGGCCGGAGCAGGCCCGCAAGGCCCCTCAGACCTTGGGCTATCAGGCCCGTCAGCGGGAGGGGGTCAAGGCAGTGCCCCCGTCTTTGTCCCTGGGGGGAGGGGAGCACGCCCTCACCGATGACCAGATCGCGCTGCTGCGGGCCATGGACGACCAGGAGCCCATGATCGTGGACGATCTCATCGCCGCCACGGAGATTCCCGCCCGCCGGGTCCTGTCGGCCCTGACGGTATTGGAAATTGAAAATCTGGTAACACAGCACAGCGGAAAGCGCTATACCCGCGCTGTGACATTGACAGAATAAATCTGCGTCCTCTGGGCGCGGGGAGGTAAGTATGGCAAAGCACAGCCTGGTCATCGTGGAGTCTCCCGCGAAGGCCAAGACCATTGGAAAATATCTGGGTCGGGATTTTGCGGTAAAGGCCTGCATGGGACACCTGCGGGACCTGCCTAAAAGCGTCATTGGCGTGGATCTTGACCATGATTTTGAACCGGTATATGAGCCCATCAAGGGCAAGGAGGAGATCATTGAGGATCTGCGCAAGTCCGCGCAGGAGGCCGATATGGTGTATCTTGCCACCGACCCTGACCGGGAGGGGGAGGCCATTTCCTGGCACCTGAAAAAGCTTTTGGATCTGCCGGACGAAAAGACCCGGCGGGTCACCTTCAATGAGATTACCAAGAAGGTGGTGCAGGAGAGCATCCAGGAACCCCGAGACATTGATCAGAATCTGGTGGATGCCCAGCAGGCCCGCCGGATCCTGGACCGGATTGTGGGCTATGAGCTCAGCCCCCTGCTGTGGAAGAAGATCCGCCGGGGACTCTCGGCAGGACGGGTGCAGTCAGTGGCCGCGCGGATGGTGGATGACCGGGACCGGGAGATCGAGACCTTCCAGCCGGAGGAGTACTGGACCCTGGACGCCAATTTGGAGGCCAAAGACGGGAAAAAGACCGTTTTCTCCGCCCACTATTACGGGAAAAATGGCAAGAAGGCGGAGCTGAAGTCGCAGGCGCAGACCCAGGCCGTGGTGGAGGAGGCCCAGGACGGCCCCTTTACTGTAAAGAGCGTCAAGCGCAGTGATAAGCAGCGCTCCCCCTCTCCCCCCTTTACCACCTCCACCATGCAGCAGGAGGCCTCCCGGAAGCTGGCCATGACCCCCCGGCGGACCATGGCCATCGCCCAGCAGCTCTATGAGGGCGTGGATATCGAGGGCGAGGGCACCGTGGGCCTCATCACCTACATGCGCACGGACTCGCTGCGCATCAGTGAAGAGGCCATTGCCGCCGCCCGGACGTTTATCGTGGGGCGTTATGGCAAGGAGTACTATCCCGCCAAGGGCCCCAACCACTATAAGGCCAAAGCCACGGCGCAGGATGCCCATGAGGCCATCCGCCCCAGCAATGTGAACTGGACGCCGGAGATGCTGAAAAAAGACCTCACCGGAGAGCAGTACCGGCTTTACCGGCTGGTTTGGAGCCGCTTTGTGGCCTGCCAGATGGCCAATGCCGTGTATGACAGCGTGGCGGTGGACATCGATTCCAACGGTCACAGCTTCCGTGCCAGCGCCTCCAGCCTGAAATTTGCCGGATACACCGCTGTGTATGAAGAGGGACGGGATGAGGAAAAGGAGGAGCGGGAGTCCCCGCTGCCTGCTCTGCAGGAAGGGGAGACCCTGACCCTGCGGGACTTTTCCAAAGATCAGCACTTTACCCAGCCCCCGCCCCACTATACCGACGCCACCTTGATCCGTGCCATGGAGGAACAGGGCATCGGCCGGCCTTCCACCTATGCTCCCACCGTGTCCACGATTTTGGACCGGGAGTATGTGACCAAGGAGGGGAAATACCTCCACATCACCAATTTGGGCCGAGTGGTGACGGCCCTGATGAAGGAGAAATTCCCCGATATCGCCGATTTGAAATTTACGGCCAATATGGAAAAGCGGCTGGACTCCGTGGAGGACGGCAATACTCCCTGGAAATCCGTTTTGCGGGATTTTTACGGGGACTTCGATCAAAACCTCAAACAAGCAGAACAGGACCTGGAGGGAAAGCACATCAAAGTGCCCGATGAGGTCAGTGAGGAGGTCTGCCCGGTGTGCGGGCGGAATCTGGTGATCAAGTCCGGTCGTTTTGGCCGCTTCCTGGCCTGCCCGGGTTTTCCAGAGTGCAATTTCACCATGCCTTTGGTGGTGGAGATGCCGGGGCGCTGCCCCAAGTGCGGCGGGCGGCTTTTCAAGCGTACCGGTACCAGCAAAAAGACCGGTAAGCAGTACACCTATTATTGTTGTGAACACACCAACAGCCGCACCGGGACGCCTACCTGCGACTTCATGACCTGGGATGTGCCGGTGAAGGACGACTGCCCGGTGTGCGGCCACACCCTTTTCAAACGGGCGGGGCGGGGCTTTAAACGTCCCTTCTGTATCAATCCTGCCTGCGCCAATTTCCTGCCGGAGGATAAGCGGGGCTATCCCAAGAAAGCCGCTGACAGCGCTGCTGGGGCGGAAAATGGGGAAAGCACCCCAGCGGCGGAGGAAGATACCGGCAAAAAGACGGAGAAGAAGTCCTCTGCCAAATCTGGGGCAGGCAAGGCTGCCGGGAAGACCGCCTCCAAATCCGGGGCAACGAGCGGGAAGAAAGCCGCCCCGGCCAAAAAGACTGCGGCGAAAAAAGCAGCCGGGAAGAAGGCTGAGGCAGGGGAGAAGGCCCCCGCCAAAACTGCCGGCAAAGCTGCCGCCAAAAAGGTCCCGTCCCGGAAAGCCCGAAAAGACGGGGGCGAGGAATCAGGCCCCGTTTAAGGGGAAATGCCCCGGCAGAGGAGGAAGCAATGGAACCTGTAAGTGTCATCGGCGCCGGCCTGGCCGGCAGCGAGTGTGCCTGGCAGCTGGCCCAGCGGGGGATCCCGGTGCGGCTTTGCGAGATGAAGCCGGAGAAAACCACCCCTGCCCATGTGACGGGGCAGTTTGCGGAGCTTTGCTGCTCCAACTCCCTGCGCAGCAATCAGCTGGAAAACGCCGTGGGCCTTTTGAAAGAGGAACTGAGGCGCCTGGGGAGTTTGATCCTCGCCTGCGCCGACGCCACGGCGGTGGAAGCCGGGGGCGCCCTGGCGGTGGACCGGGAGGGGTTTTCGGCCCTGGTGACCCAGCGGATCAAGACCCACCCCAATATCACCGTGGTGCCCGGAGAGGTGACGGATCTTCCCCAGGGCCAGGTGGTTATCGCCTCCGGCCCCCTCACCTCCGATCCACTGGCCCAGCGCCTCTCCCAGCTTTTGGGAACGGATACGGCCCTGCATTTTTACGATGCCGCTGCGCCCCTGGTCTCCGCGGAGAGCGTGGATCTGGAGCGGGCTTGGTTTGGCTCCCGCTATGATAAAGGGACGGCAGATTATGTAAACTGTCCCATGACGCAGGAAGAGTATGACGCCTTCTGGCAGGCACTGACTACGGCTGAGGAGGCCCCTGTCCACGGGTTTGAAGACCAGCAGGTGTTTGAAGGGTGTATGCCGGTGGAGGTCATGGCCCGCCGGGGGCATGATACGCTGCTTTATGGGCCCTTGAAGCCCCGGGGATTGAAGGACCCCCGGACCGGCAGGGAACCCTATGCCGTGGTGCAGCTGCGCAAGGACAACGCCGCCGGGACAGTGTACAATCTGGTGGGGTTTCAGACCCATTTGAAGTTTCCCGAGCAAAGGCGGGTATTCTCCATGATCCCTGGGCTGGAGCAGGCGGAATTCCTGCGCTATGGGGTCATGCATCGCAATACATTTTTGAATTCTCCCCGGCTGCTGGACCGGTATTACCGCTTGAGATCCCAGAGTCGGATCTGCTTTGCCGGGCAGATGACCGGGGTGGAGGGATATGTGGAATCCGCTGCCAGCGGATTTTTGGTGGGGGTGGAGCTGGCCCGCCGCCTGGAGGGCCGCCCGCCGGTGGATTTTCCCCAGGAGACGGCCATCGGCGCCCTGGGACTGTATATATCCAACGAGTCCATCACAGACTTTCAGCCCATGAATATCAACTTCGGCATCATCCCGCCCCTGGGGTACCGGGTGAAGGGAAAGCGGAACAAAAACGCGGAGCTGTCTGCCCGGTCCCTGGCAGTGATCGATGGTATCCGGGAGGACGTGCTGGAGGATGAGATGCCGCAGGCAAGGAGGGAAAACGCATGAAGATCATTGTAGACGCCATGGGAGGGGACAACGCCCCTGCAGCGGCGGTACAGGGCGCATTGGAGGCCAACCGCCTGCATGGGGTGGAGATCCTTCTGGTGGGCCGTGTGGAAGAGGTCCTGCGCTGCGTGGATCAGGCCGGACTCAAGGAACTGCCTGCGGGAGTGGAGATCCGCAACGCAACGGAGGTGGTGGAGATCTCTGATGACCCCGCCATGGCTTTTAAAACGAAAAAGGACTCCTCGCTGACCATGGGGTTGAATCTGCTGCGCAGCGGGGAAGGGGACGCCTTTGTCTCCGCCGGATCCACCGGGGCGCTCCTTGCCGGGGCGACACTGCTGGTCAAGCGGATCCGTGGGATCCGCCGGGCCGCCATGGGCCCCAGTTTTCCGGTGATGGGGGGCAAGGTGATCTTGTGCGACTGCGGAGCCAACGCGGAGTGTACCCCGGAGTATCTTTTGCAGTTTGCCTACCTTGCCAGCTTTTACGCCCAGAAGGTGAGCGGTGTGGAAAAGCCCCGGGTGGGACTTTTGAATATCGGCGCCGAGGAGGAGAAGGGGGATACCCTGCGCCATGAGACCTATGCGCTGCTGCAGCAGGCAAAGGAGGAGGGGCGGCTGAATTTCGTGGGTAATGTGGAGGCCAATGATGTGATGATGGGAGCAGTGGATGTGGCAGTGGCGGATGGCTACTCCGGAAACATCATGCTCAAGACCATCGAGGGCACCGCGAAATTCCTGATGAAGACCTTAAAGGGGATGTTCCTCTCCAGCGCCAAGACCAAGGTGGCGGCGGCGCTTTTGAAAGGCGATATACAGAATCTGAAAAAGCTCATGGATCCCTCTGAGGTGGGAGGGACGCCGTTTTTGGGAATCTCCCGGCCAGTGATCAAGGCCCACGGAGCCTCTGACGCCCGGGCGATCTGCAATGCCATTGTCCGGGCCAAGGAATACGCCCAAAGCGGCTTCATTTCTGACATTGAGGCCAATGTCTCTGCCATGACGGTGGGGTCTGGGGCGGTAAAAAATAGAAATGAGGCTTGACAGGGCCTCTTTGTTGCCGTATGATTGCCTCAGCAATTTGCAAGCAATTCCATAGGAGTGAGGATAATGTCAACTGAGGAAATTTTTCAAACCCTGCGCAGCCTTGTGGCAGAACAATTTGCCAAGGATCCTGAGGATGTGACCATGGACACCAGCTTTGATGAGGATCTGGGAGCAGATTCGGTGGACCTGGTGGAGCTGGTCATGGCCATGGAGGAAGAGTTTGAGATCGGAGAAGTCCAGGAGGACGATCTGGGCGGCCTTGAGACGGTGGGCGACGCCGTGAATTACATTGCAGGAAAGCTGAAATGATTGGAGGAAAGCCCCGCGGTCAGCGGGGTTTCCTTATATGGGGTGAATGCGGATGCAAGAACTGGAGAAAAAACTCAATTATACGTTTCGTTCCCCGGAGCTTCTCAGCCAGGCGCTGAATCACAGCTCTTACGCCAACGAGCACCGCGCTGCCCATATCCACAGCAACGAGCGACTGGAATTTTTGGGAGATTCGGTGCTGGGCTTTGTAACGGCGGAATTTCTCTACACCCACCATCCGGATTTGCCGGAGGGAGATCTCACCCGGATCCGGGCGGCCCTGGTGTGCGAGCAGAGCCTTTATGAGGTGGCGCAAAAGATCTCCCTGGGGGACTATCTGAAGCTGGGCCGGGGAGAGGAGGCCGGCGGCGGACGGGAGCGCACATCCATCCTGGCCGATGCCATGGAGGCCATCTTTGCCGCGGTTTATCTGGACGGGGGGATCACGGCTGCCTCGGGGCTCATCCACCGCCTGCTGATCGATGCGGAGCGGGAAGAAGTGGTGGAGGAGCGGCGAAAGGATTATAAGACAGCGCTGCAGGAATTCGTGCAGCGCCAGGCGGGGCAGGACCTGACCTATTGTATGGTGGGAGAAGAGGGGCCGGACCACGCCAAGACCTTCATTACCCAGGTCTGCTTAAATGGAAAAGCCATCGGTCAGGGCAGCGGCCATAGCAAAAAAGAGGCAGAGCAGGCGGCAGCCAAGGCGGCTCTGGCGGATCTGGAGCGGGAGCCGGAGACGGAGTAAGGCAGTGCTTGCCCTTTATGGACCAAAGACAGCGGGAAGATCCTTTGGGATCTTCCCGCTGCTTTTTCCGGTGGAAAACACCACTGGGCGGCGCCGGTATGGTCGGCTGTTTTCTGACAACGGCCCCGCTGATTCCCGCACCGGTGGTAAAACCCCGCTCCATGGGATATCTGCCTTCTGTGGGGAGTGATTGGATCCTTGGAAAAGAGGTATCTCCGGGAGAAGGCGCACCTTTCCAAATATGACTGGAATTTGTAAGACCCGCATGGTATACTATTTTTTATCAAAAGGAGTGTGAGGGCGTTGTCTTTATTCTCATCCATTGTGCTGGGATTCATCCAGGGGCTGACAGAGTTTTTACCCATCTCCAGCTCCGGTCACCTGGCCATTGCCCAGCAGCTGCTGAGTCAGGCTGACCTGGGGGATATCCCCGGATTTTTTGATGTGCTGCTGCATTTAGGTACGCTGGTGGCGGTATTTGTGGCCTATTGGCAGGATATCCGGGACATGATCCGGGAATTTTTCGCCGGGGTGGGGGACCTTGTCCACCATACGACCCCGGCAGTGATCCCCCCGGCCCGGCGGCTGATTGTGCTGATCATTGTGGGCACGCTGCCGCTATTTGCGGTATTGCCTGTGAAAGACTTTATTGAGAGCCTGGGAGAGAACTTGTATGTGGTGGCCGGGGCGCTGATCGTGACAGGGTGCCTGCTGTTTCTCAGCGACCGGGTGCGCCGGGGGCGGAAGACGGCCAAGTCCGCCCGGATGCGGGACGTGCTGATCGTGGGAGCGGCCCAGGCACTGGCCACCTGCCCGGGGCTGTCCCGGTCCGGCACCACCATCACCACCGGATGCCTGGTGGGCTTTGAGCGCAAGTTCGCGGTGCGCTATTCTTTCTTGCTGTCCATTCCAGCCATTTTGGGGGCCAATATCCTCAGCCTGAAAGACGCCCTCGATGCCGGTATTGACTGGAGTGCCGTCCCGGTCTACCTGGTAGGGGTGGCGGTGGCTGCCGTTGTGGGCTATGCCTGCATCCGGCTTTTGAAGATGATCGCCGATAAAGGGAAATTCGGCTGGTTTGCCTACTACTGCTGGGCTGTGGGAGGGCTGACCCTGATTTTCACCTTCTTCCAGAAATAAAAGATCGCCCCGGGTCCGTTCTATCTGCCTGGGGGCAGATTCCATTTTATCCCGAGAGGAGAGTTGTTGGTGGCAACCACATCAAGAAAAAAGAGTCGAGGAAGCTCCTCCCGGAAGGGCGCTGCCTCCAACCGTAAGCAGGTGAAAAAGCGTCCCTTCCGCCGGGAGGTGGGGGGCGGTGTTTGCCTGCTGCTGTGCCTGTGCCTCTTTGTGAGCTATCTGGGCGTCAGCGCCATTGTTCTCAATTGGCTCGCCTGGCTGATCAAGGGTCTGTTTGGCTACGGCTACTGGATGGCCGGGCCGGCGCTTTTGCTGGCGGGACTCATATTGCTGTTCCACCATGGGCGCCCTGTGACGCTGCGGGTGAGTTGCGCCCTGGTACTGCCGATAATTGTGGGATCCCTTTGCCAGGTGGTCCTGACAGGAGGTGGGGAAGCTGCCGCTGCGGGCTTTTTAAAGGTCCTCTGGCAGCAGGGACTGGAGCTGCATTCCGGCGGCGCGGTCTCCGGTATGATCGCCATGGGCTCTGTGGCCGCCTTTTCCCGGCCGGTTTCCATGGTGGTGCTTGCCGCGCTGCTGGCCCTGGCACTTTTGGGGGCCCTGTGGCCTGTTGTCCAGGTACTGATGAAGCGGCATCAGGAGCGCCCCCGGTATGAAGAGCAGCCTCCCCGGATCCATATCAAAGAGGCGGAGACCCCAGTGCCCCCCCGGACAACGGAGAGGAAGCATCCGCAGATCGACATCCCCCTGGGGGACGAGGCGGCACCGCCTGCCCAAAAGGAGGCCCTGCCGGAGACGGAGGTGCTGAAAAAGCAAAGGGGGATGATCCCCAACTTCTTCCGCCGCCGCTCAGAGGAGCAGAAGACTCCGGGCCAGGTGCTGCTGGAGGAGGAGACGCCGCTGCAAAAGCCCGCCCCCCAGAGTGCCCCCCAGACACCCCAGCCTGAGGAGCAGGCGCCCCTCCCAGAACAGACGCCCCCTTCCCGGAAGGAAAAAGCCGCCGCTGCCCGGGAGGTAGAGGCCCAGACCGCCGCCGTCACCGCGGAGATCGAGGAGAAAATGGCGGGGGAGGAGGGGCAGTACCAATTCCCCCCTATCACGCTGCTGCGGCAGGGACAGCCGGAAAACCATGTGGAGGCCGGGGCAGAGCTGCGCAACAACTCCCGCCGTCTGGCAGAGACCCTCTCCAGCTTCGGCGTGGACGCCCGGGCAGGGGATGTGATCCATGGCCCGTCGGTCACCCGGTATGAGTTTGTGCTGGACCAGGGGGTGAAGCTCAGCAAGATCACCAACCTCTCCGATGACATTGCCCTGGCCCTGGGGGCCTCTGGGGTGCGGATCGCACCCATTCCGGACAAGATCTCTGTGGTGGGGATTGAGGTGCCCAATAAGCAGGTGCATCCGGTGCTGATCCGGGATGTGATCGAATCCCGGGAGTTTACGCAGCACCCTTCCAAGGTGGCATTTGCCCTGGGCAGAGATATCGGCGGACGGAATGTCATCGGTGACATTGAGCGGCTGCCCCATGTCCTCATCGCCGGTACCACCGGCTCGGGCAAATCTGTATGCACCAACTCGCTGATCGTCAGCTTGCTGTATAAATCCACCCCGGAGGAGGTCCGCTTTATCATGGTGGATCCCAAGATGGTGGAATTGGCTCCCTATAATGGGATCCCCCATCTGTTGATCCCTGTGGTGACGGATCCCAAAAAGGCAGCAGGCGCGCTGCAGTGGGCTGTCTTTGAGATGATGAAGCGGTATAAGACCTTCTCCCAGTGCGGCGTAAAAAAGCTGGAGGAGTATAATCGCCTGGCCCGCACCCGGGAGGATCTGGAGACCCTGCCCAGCGTGGTGGTGGTGATCGATGAGCTGGCAGACTTGATGCTGGTGGCAGCCAAAGAGGTGGAGGAGTCCATTTGCCGTGTGGCGCAGATGGGACGCGCCGCCGGTGTGCATCTGGTGATCGCCACCCAGCGGCCCTCCGCCGATGTGATTACCGGCCTTATGAAGGCCAATATCCCCAGCCGCATCGCCTTTGCCGTGGCGTCTTCCCTGGAGTCTCGGATCATCCTGGACACCACCGGAGCGGAGAAACTGGTGGGCAAAGGGGACATGCTGTACGCGCCTCTGGGCGCCGGGAAGCCCACTCGGGTGCAGGGGTGCTTTATCTCTCCGGAGGAGATCGAATCTGTGGTAGAGGTTGTCAAGCAGTCCGGTGAGGCCCGCTATGACGACGCCGTCATCGCCAAGATCGACGAGACCCTGCAGGAAAAAGAAAAGGGCAGCGCCAAGGGCACTGCCGTTTCCGAGGGTGGCGAAGAGGCAGGAGACGAGCTGCTCCCTGCTGCGGTGGAAGTGGTTTTGGAGACGGGACAGGCCTCTGTGTCCATGCTGCAGCGGCGGCTGAAGCTGGGCTATTCCCGGGCTGCCCGCCTGGTGGACCAGATGGAAGAGCGGGGGATCGTGGGTCCCTTTGAGGGTTCTAAGCCCCGCCAGTTGCTTATTACCCGGGAAAAGTGGCAGGAGATGCAGATGGCCGAAGGGCAAAGCGAGGAGGCTGGGACAGAGGATGCCCCCTGACAGCGGGGGAAATTTCCCGGCACTGTCTTGACAAATGAGCCATGTGTGCGTATAATGTGAACAATCTTCCAATTTTTTAAAAGCGATGATGGAATCAGCTTTGCGAAACCGGCTTTCAGTGAGGGGGAGACAGTGCAAACCCCCAGCCCACGCCGCGAAGCAGCCACTCCGGAGCAGCCCACGATGAGTGGGACGGGTCATTCCCGTTATTCAATGACAATGAGATGTCCCTCCTGTGAGGGGGACAGATCAGGGTGGTACCGTGGAATACTTTTATTCCGCCCCTGACGCAGGTCAGGGGCGGTTTTTTTCGACCCCTGTTCCGAACCAAGAGATCAAGGAGGTCCATTTTATGAAGTTTTCCAGCAGAATCGAAGAGTGCTACCAATCTCCTATTCGAAAATTCCACCCCTATATGGTGAAGGCCCAGGCCAAGGGGCGCAAGGTGCTGCATCTGAACATTGGCCAGCCGGACGTGGATACGCCTCCCGCTTTTTTTGAGGAGCTACGCCGCTTTGGGGAGAGCGTGCTGGCATATGGCCCCTCCCCCGGCATGGACAGCTATTTGGAGGCTGTCCGGGACTATTACCGGGGTCTGGGGGTAGATATCGAGTGCGACGATATTCTGGCCACCTTCGGCGGCAGCGAGGCGCTGCAGCTGGCTTTTTCCTGCATCCTTGAGGAGGGGGACGAGGTTTTGGTACCTGAGCCCTTCTATCCCAACTACAACACCTTCATCCGGGTGGCCGGGGCTCGGATCCGTCCCATTTCCACCACGCCGGAGGAGGGATATCGCTACGCCACCCGGGAGAAAATCGAGCCTTTGATCAATGAGCACACCCGGGCAATTTTGGCGACGGATCCCGGCAACCCCACCGGTGTGGTGCTGACGGCCCAGGAGCGGCGGCTGCTGGTGGATATCGCCAAGGAGCACGACCTCTTCCTCATCAGCGATGAGGTGTATCGGGAGCTGGTCTACCGGGGAGAGGAGCTGTCCACCATCTTGTCCTTTACCGATGCCCCGGACCATCTGGTGGTCATCGATTCGGTATCCAAGCGGTTTTCCGCCACCGGCGCCCGGGTAGGGGCCCTGATCTCCCGGAACCGGGAACTGATCGGTCATGCCTTGAAAATCTGCCAGGGCCGCCTCTGCGCCGCTACGCTGGATCAGGTGGGCGCCGCCGCCATGTACCGCGCCATGACGCCGGAGTACTATAACCTGGTCCGCCAGGAGTACCGCTATCGCCGGGACGCTGTTTTGGCGGCTCTGGAAAAGATCCCCGGGGTGCGTTATGAGCGGCCGGAGGGCGCCTTTTACATGATGGTCACCTTGCCGGTGGAGGACGCCGACAAGCTGCAGTACTTTTTGCTGGAGGAGTTTGAAGATCATGGCGAGACGGTGATGTACGCCCCGGGAGAGGGGTTCTATGCCACGCCCGGAAAGGGCCGCAATGAGATCCGCATCGCCTATGTCACCAATCCCGCGGAGCTGACCCGGGCGGTGGAGCTGCTGGGATTGGGAATTGCCGCCTATAAAGCGCAGGGCGGGAAATAAACAGCGGGGAGAAAAACGATGAGTATTTTTAAAGAGCTGGAACACTCCTGTGCCGAGTGCGGTACCGGCGGCTGCGGGGTACCCTCCCGGGGCCGGCCGGAGTTCTGCACCTCCGATCACATCCCGCCGGTGGTGAAAGAGGCCGCCATGGCGGCCTATGACGAAGGGGACAACCGCAAGATCATGCAGACCGCCGCCCAGGTGGAGTATGAGGGGTATTGCCGCTGGCCCCGGGTGCAGGAGATCGTGGAGTTTGCAAAGCGCATGGGATATCAGCGCATCGGCATTGCCACCTGCAACGGGCTTCTCAAGGAGTCCGGGATCCTGGCGCAGATCCTCCGCAGCCACGGGTTCAAGGTCTTTGGGATCGCCTGTAAGGCGGGAATGGTGCCCAAGACCGACATGGGCATCGATGAGGCCTGCACGGCAGTGGGATGCAATATGTGCAACCCCATTTTGCAGGCGGCTATGCTCAATACCCAGGACACGGAGTTCAATGTGGTGATGGGTCTTTGCGTGGGTCATGACAGCCTGTTCTATAAATACGCAAAAGCCCCCTGCACCACGCTGGTGACCAAAGACCGGGTCACCGGCCACAACCCTGCTGCCGCGCTCTATACCAGCCACACCTATTACAAGGGCCTCATGGGGCCGGAGGAGAAGAAATGATCTGCCACGTGGTGATGTGGAAGTTCCAGCCGGGAACGCAGGCCCAGCAGGCGCAGTTTTTTCAGGGTCTGCGGCAGCTCCAGGGGGTGATCCCCAGTTTGGTGAGCTGCCGGGTGGAGGAAAATGTGGGCCCCGGAGATTACGACGCCGTTTTGATCGCCCGTTTTCATGATCTGGAGGGGCTGGAGGCCTATCGGACCCATCCCCGGCATCAGGAGGTATCGGCTTTGTGCTGGGCCATCCGGGTGGGACGTGCCAGCGTGGATTTTGTGGAGTGAGGAGACCGTAAACGACAGAAGGCGCAAGAACCCCTTGCGCCTTCTGCTGCTTCCTGTGGGATTTTAAAAGGACGCAGGACCCGTCTGCTCCGGATCATAGCGGCACAGCTCCAGGTTTACGGTTCCATCCGCCCGGAAGGGGACCCCCTCTGCCTCCAGCAAAGAACGCTGGGTACCGGGGGCGAAGGTGTCAAAGGCGGCCTTGGTTCCGCCGAAGCGGTCCACCACCCGGTGGCAGGGGACAGCAGGGTCCTGGCACGAGGCCATGGCATAGCCCACGATCCGCCCGCCCCGGGGGATCCCGCACAGCTGCGCAATTTGACCATAGGTGGCCACGTTTCCCGGGGGAATGCGGCGGACCGCAGCATAAATAGAGGAAAGACAAAGCGGCCCATATCAAAACTCCTTCACACTTGTCCGGGCACTGCCCGGCGGGGACATTGTATCACCGAAAGAAGAGAAAAACAAGAAAGAGGGAGAGAATTGGTTGCGCCCCCTTATGAAATTGGTTATACTAATGATAATTGGATCCATATACCCCACCGCCTTACAAGTTGATAAAGAACTTAAAGAAATGAAAGAACAAAGGAGAACGACATGGAAAACCAGATGAAGAAAAAATTCGGCCTGCCCACTGCCATCTGCATGGTGGTGGGAATCGTGATTGGCTCCGGTGTCTTTTTCAAAGCGGAGAGCGTTTTGAACAAGACCGGCGGCAACATGCCTATGGGCATCATCGCCTGGCTGGTGGTGGGCCTGATTATGATCATCTGCTCCTATATCTTCGCCACCATGGCCACCCGGTATGAGCGGGTCAACGGCTTGGTGGATTATGCGGAGGCCACCTGCGGGAAATGGTTTGCCTATAACATGGGTTGGTTTTCCACCACGATTTATATTCCCGGCATGACCTCCGCCCTGGCATGGATCAGCGCCCGGTATGTGTGCGTCTTGCTGGGTTGGGATATCTCCGGGGGCGCCTGCATGACCATATCGTGCCTGTTTTTGTGCCTGGACTATGCGCTAAATGCCCTTTCTCCCCGGCTGGCGGGCCGGTTTCAGGTCAGTGCCACTGCCATCAAGATGGTGCCGCTGCTGCTGATGGCTGTGGCGGGCACCATTGCAGGGCTTAGCAGCGGGCAGCTGGAGCAGAGCTTTGCCAGCGCCTCTGCCTCTGCCGCGGATCTGGGGGGCAGCAGCATGATGGCCTCCTGCGTGGCGGTGGCGTTTGCCTATGAGGGCTGGGTGCTGGCCACCTCCATCAACGCCGAGCTGCGGGATGCCAAACGCAACCTGCCTCGGGCATTGGTGATGGGCGCTTTTGTGGTGGTGGCCACCTATATCCTCTACTATATCGGTATCACCGGTGCTGTCAGCCCCCAGGAGCTGATGGCCAGCGGCGAGGCAGGCGCTAAAATGGCGTTCCA
The DNA here is from genome assembly GCA_944385475.1 of uncultured Oscillospiraceae bacterium. GTDB lineage: Bacteria > Bacillota > Clostridia > Oscillospirales > Oscillospiraceae > Oscillibacter. Next base: position 73,729 of record CALWXJ010000034.1, on the reverse strand, counting down.
GCGGGTGTTCGGCACCGCGGCGGGCACCATTGTGTTTGTGATGATCGTGATCTCCTGCCTGGGCACCCTCAACGGTTTGATGCTGGCTTGCTGCCGCAGCCTGTATTCTCTGGCTGTCCGGAACGAAGGGCCCCGGCCGGACCTGTTCCGCCAGGTGGATCCTGTAACCAACATGCCCTCCAACTCCGCGGTATTCAGCTTGATGATCAACGCTGCGTGGCTGCTGTTTTTCTACGGTGCCAATCTGGGCGGAGGATGGTTCGGCAACTTCAACTTCGACTCCTCCGAGCTGCCCATCATCACCATCTATGGCATGTATGTGCCTATTTTCATCCAGTTCATGCGCAAGGCTACGGACCTTGGGGCCTTCAAGCGGATCATCATGCCGGCGCTGGGCCTTTTGGGGTGCCTTTTCATGGTATATGCCGCCTTTGCCGGCCATGGTGTCAGCACGGTGCTGCACTATCTTATCATCTTTGTGGTGATTATGGCTGTGGGCAACTATTTCTACTTTAAAAACCAGGGGAAGACCGCCTGATGGAAGGCCCCGGCTCTGCCGGGGCCTTTTATTTTGAAAAGAGTGGCGCCGCTCTGCAGGGCCGCGTCCTCAGGGAGGAGTGGGGGTATGCTGCAAACAACGCTTTGCTATCTGGAGCGAGGCGGGGAATATTTGATGCTCCACCGGGTGAAAAAAGCGCAGGACGCCAACCACGACAAATGGATCGGTGTGGGGGGAAAATTCCGGGAGGGAGAGAGCCCGGAGGAATGCGTCCTGCGGGAGACCTGGGAAGAGACGGGGTTGACCCTGACCCAATACCGCTATCGGGGTCTGGTGACCTTTGTCTCGGACTGCTGGCCGGCGGAGCAGATGCACCTTTTTACCGCCACCATGTGGACGGGCACGCCCCATCCCTGCGATGAGGGGGAGCTGGCCTGGATCGAAAAGGAGAAGCTGCTGGCCCTGCCCATGTGGGAGGGGGACCGGATCTTTTTAAGGCTGTTGGAGGAGGATACCGCGTTTTTCTCTTTGAAGCTCTGCTACCAGGGGGAAAAACTTACGGCGGCATTTTTAAATGGACAGCCCCTTTTGGAGGAGAAGGAGGAGTGAAAATGGAAGGAAATCTGCTGCTTTTTGGATTTGAGGAGCTGGAGGATATTTTGAGAATCAGCGCCACGGTCTCTCCCGCGGGGATCGGGGTGCGGGCCGTGGGCCGGGAGGAGTATCACCAGCGCCTGGGGGTCATTGCGGGGCTGGATCCGGCGGGGCAGGTACCCACTTATCAGGGCGGCCCCCTGGGGGGACGGATGATCGTGCTGTGCGGTCTGCGCCAGCGGGTGGAGGAGGTTTTGCCTCTGCTGCGGCAGGCGGGCGTAGGGCCGGAGTGCCTTAAGGCTGTTTTGACCGATCACAACCGCGCCTGGACGCCGGTGCAGCTGTTTGGAGAGCTGCGGGCGGAGCACCATCTGATGCAAAAGCGGCGCTGACACCCGGGAGATTTGAAAGAGGGAGGACTCTGCCGTCCCGGGGAGGGTCCGTGCCCCGGGATGGAAGGGCTGTGTCCCGGCACCGCCTGGGGAGAGGAGGGGGAGAGATGGAAAACATCACGCTGCAAAAAGAGATCTTATCCTGCCTGGGCCCCGTTCAGACCGTGGGCAGGAGCGTGCTCTGCCTGAAAGAGGCTGCCTCCACCAATGACATCTTAAAAGAGGCAGCCCGGCAGGGAGGAGCGGATGGAACCGTGGTGACAGCGGATATCCAGACCGCAGGCCGGGGGCGCAGGGGGAGGACCTTCTGCTCTCCCCAGGGGGGACTGTATCTTTCCGTGCTGCTGCGGCCAAACCTGCCTGTGCAGGCCCTGCAGCCGGTGACGGCGATGACCGGCGTGGCGGTATGCCAGGCGGTGGAGACCAGCTGCGGACTGCGGCCGGGATTGAAATGGCCCAACGACCTGGTGATAGCGGGGAAGAAGGCCGGGGGGATCCTGGTGGAGCTCATCCCGCTGCCGGAAGGACCTCCGGCCCTGATCATCGGGATCGGGATCAATCTGCGCCGCCGCGGGGAAGGAAGCCTGGGAGAGGCGGAGACCATCGCCGCCTTCTTGGAAGAGGAGGCAGGGAGGATGGCAGACCGTGGGGCGCTGGCGGCAGCGCTGATTGGGGAGCTGGACCGGATGTACAGCGCTTTGAAGGCAGGGGATACAGGGCCGTATCTTGCCCGCTACCGAAGGGACTGTGTCACCGTGGGGCGGGAGGTGTTGTTGATGGATACCCACGGACAGAGAAGGGCCCGGGCCATCGGCGTAGGGGAGGACTTCGGGCTGATGGTGGAATTCCCGGGGGGAGAGCAGGAGACCATCCGCACAGGGGAGGTCTCTGTCCGGGGCCTTTTTGGCTATGGGACATGACGGAATAATCAAGGCCGCCGGCCCATTTGGGCCGGCGGCCTTTGTCTGCCGCATCAAAAAGGAGCGTGGTGGCATAACAGGGGAGAAGGTCCCTCAGGGCTTATGGCTCATCGATCTGGCGCTGGATGCGCTGCATGATCATATCCAGGGCCACCAGATTGTGTCCCCCCTCCAGCACCACAATGTCCGCGTACTTCCGGGAGGGTTCTACATACTGTTCGTGCATGGGCTTGACCGTGGTGAGGTATTGGTTCACCACAGACTGCAGCGTTCTGCCCCGCTCCTCCACATCCCGCAGGCACCGGCGCAAAATGCGCACGTCAGCATCCGTCTCCACGAAAATTTTAATATCAAACATCTCCCGCAGGGCCGGGTCCTGGAAGATGAGGATCCCCTCCACAATGATGACTTTGGTGGGGTAGACCGTTACCGTTTCATCGGTGCGGTTATGGTCCTGATAGGAGTATACCGGACATTGGATGGGATGCCCGGCTTTGAGCTCCTTGAGATGGCGGACCAGAAGATCGGTCTCAAAGGCGTCGGGGTGATCGTAATTTACCCGGGAGCGCTCTTCATAGGTCTTGCCCTCCTGGCGGCGATAATAGCTGTCGTGGCCGATCACCGTGACCTCTGGGCCGAAATGCTCTTTTAAGTGCCGGGTGAGGGTGGTTTTGCCGGAGCCGGTACCCCCGGCGATTCCGATGAGAATGGTGCCCAAGTCCTCAACTCCTTTAAAAGCGCCCCCCAAGGGCGCTGTTTTTTTCATTATAGGCAGGCAGCCGGGCAAAAGCAAGAAAAAGACGAAAAATCCCGAAAATTTGACATGCAGACTTGACGGCCCTGGGAAAGGGAAGTATTATGTAAAGTGCAAAAGAAACCAATAGGAGGACCGCCATGGCCATGAAGCAATGCCCCGACTGTGGGGAGAAATACTCCGATACGTATAAGCGCTGCCCATTTTGTGAAGAGGAAGAAGCCCTGCGGGAGGGCAAACGCCGCAAGGGCGGCCGGCGGGCGGCCCATGGCCGGCAATTCAGCATCCTGACGCCTACGTTGGTGGTACTGATTTTGATTATGTCGGCGCTGCTGGTTTACCTGATCAAGGGGGACGATCTTTTTTCCTCCCGGGTCAATGACGGCACGGGCCTGCCTGATGGAAGCACCCTGCAGCAGGACACGGATGAAAAGGGAGATGACCCTGACGGCAGCGGAGTGGAAGATACTGGGGATGACCAGATGCCCGATGCCGGGGATCTCACGGGAGAAGGCGAGAACGGGGTTATGCCCGGGGGTTCTGACGAGGAAGATGAGACGCCGTCTGACAGCAGCGGTATGACCTATGAAAAAGCTGCCGCCCTGCCGGCAGGACTGACCCTCAGCACCACGGACTTTACCCTGCGCATGGTGGGGGAGAGCGCCACGATTACCGCCTCCGGCGGCAGTGGGAGCTATCAGTGGTTCAGCCAGGACGAAGGGGTGGCCAGCGTCAGTGTGGACGGGAAGGTGACCGCCATTTCCCGGGGCACCATCAATGTGGTGGCCACTGACGGGGAAAAGCAAGGTACCTGCATCGTCCGGGTGAACGTCTCCGGCGGTGCCTCTACCACCACTGCGCCCACGGACACCAGCGGCAGCTATACCCTCAACCGGGAGGATATGACCCTCTCTGTGGGAGAGTCCTTCCAGCTCCAGCTCTCCGGTGCCACCGGGGTCACCTGGAGCATCGCGGATTCCGGGGTGGCCGCCATCTCCAGCAGCGGCACCGTCACCGCAGTGGCTGCCGGCACCACCACCGCCACCGCCACGGTAAACGGCAAGTCCGTCTCCTGCATTGTGCGGGTGAAGTGAGAGGCGGGCATGTAGTTCATGCAAAAGTCACCTGTAAGCGGGGTATGACTTTACTTTGACAAAAAATATCCGCGGCGCCGTTTTTACGGCGCCGCGGTTTTTTATCCATGGGAGGGAACAGATGCCGGAGCACCGCAGTCCCCCGCGGTCCCCATGAGGATCTCCAGCCCGTGGGGAAGAGCCGGGAGGATCGCCTGGAGATTTTCCTGTGCGGCCTTGGGGGAGCCGGGGAGATTTACGATGAGGCTTTTTCCCCGGATACCTGCCTGGGCCCGGGAGAGCATGGCCCGGGGTGTGATCTGCATGGAGGCATAGCGCATAGCCTCCGGAATCCCCGGAGTCAGCCGCTGGCACACCGCCAGAGTGGCCTCCGGCGTCACATCCCGGGGGGAAAAGCCGGTGCCCCCGGTGGTGACGATAAGCTGAGGGGCTGTGGTATCGCACAGCTGGCGGAGGCACTGCTCGATCTGGGGCTGGTCATCGGGAAGAAGGGCTGTGGCCACAATGGTGAAGCCGGCCTCTTTCAGCAATGCTTCCACCACCGGACCGCCCTGATCGGGACGAATGCCTTGAAAACTCCGGTCACTGACAGTTACCACCGCTGCGGTAAAGGACATGATGGGTTCCTCCTTTTGTAAAAAATTTAAAGGGGCAAAAGCGCATCCGGGGGGATGGATACCAAAAGACGGTCTGGGACCTCGCCGGGAAAGAGCTCTTTTTTGAAGTCCCCCCGCAAAAGCGGTGCCGTTCTGGGGGCACCTTCCGGCCGCAAAAGCAGCGTTCGGAGGGAGAGATCTCGGATTTGCTGCACCACAAAGCAGGAAAAGACATTTTCCCCACCGGCGGCAGGGGCAAGGCGCAGCGCTCCGGCCCGGATGCCCACCCGGTGAGCGTCCTGGGGGAAGGGAGCACTGCATTTTAAAAGGAGGCCCCACTGGGGAAGACGGACAAACGCTCCCTCCGCCTGGGCGTCGGCAAAGTTTTCCCACCCGCAAAGCCGGGCAGCAGCCTCTGTTTTAGGGGCCCGGACCAGAGAGTCCATGGTCTGCACCTCCTGAGAGTGTCCTTGGTCCAGGACGCAGACCCGGGGACAGTTGCGGCGGGCCTCTCCCTGGTCGTGGGTGACCCATACCACCGGACCGGGAAACTGGGAGAGGAATCCGGCCAGATCCGCCTCCAGCTGGAAGCGCAGATAGCTGTCCAGGGCGGAGAGAGGCTCGTCCAGCAAGATCGCCTGGGGCTCCGCAGCCAGGATCCGGGCCAGGGCGCAGCGCTGCTGCTGGCCACCGGAGATCTGTTCCGGCCGCAGGTCTGCCACAGTGGAGAGCTGAAAGCGCTCCATCAGCTGGGCGCTGACCTGCCTTCGCCGGGAGTGGTCCTTTACGGCTACGGCGATATTTTGCAAGACGCTCATATGAGGAAAGAGAGCATAGTGCTGAAAGAGGTACCCCACTTGTCTTCGCTGGGGAGGAAGGTCGATTTTGGCGGCGCTGTCAAAAACCGTTACACCGTTGAGAACGATCCTCCCCGCATCCGGCTTCAAGATCCCGGCAATGCACTTGAGGGTCAGGGACTTCCCACAGCCGGAGGCGCCCAACAGCGCCAGGGGCTGCTGCTGGGTGTCAAATTGGACCTGCAGCTGAAAACTCCCCAGCTTTTTTTGAATATCCACAATGAGACTCAATCCCACGCCTCCCCTCCGGATTGTTTTTGGCGGCGCTCCAGCAGGTTTACTGTCAGCAAAAAGACGGCGGAGATGGCGATATTCACCACCACCCAGCGCAGGGCGCCGGCATTGTCGTTGGTGCGCCAGAGCTGGTAGACCGTGGTGGAAATAGTGGCGGTACGGCTGGGAGTATAGCCGGCGATCATGGAGGTGGCACCGTATTCACCCAGGGCCCGGGCAAAGGCCAGCACTGTTCCTGCCAGAATCCCCTGGCGGCACACCGGCATCCGGATCCGCCAGAAGATATAGGTGTTGGAAAGCCCCAGGGTCTGTCCGGCCCCCGCCAGGGTGTGGTCGAAGCTCTCAAAGGCCCCCCGGGCAGTTCGGTACATCAGGGGAAAGGCCACCACCACCGTGGCAAAAATGGCGGACCACCAGGTCATTACCATTTTCATGCCGAAAGTCTCCAGTATCCAGGCGCCCAGGGGCCGCTTGGGGCCCAGCAGCATCAAAAGAAGCCAGCCCACCACGGTGGGGGGCAGCACCAGGGGGAGCGTCAGCACCACGTCCAGCACGCCCTTCACCAGCCGGGGGAGTTTTGCGACATAGTAGGCCGCCCAAATGCCCAGGAAGAACACCGCCGCCGTGGAGATGGCGGCGATTCGCAGGGAATTATAAAGGGGATACCAGTCCATACGCAGGACCTCCTGAGAGGGAGTGAAAAGACCGCCGCAGCGGCTGGGGAATGGGCAGGCCGTCCCGCCGGAGCGGACGGCGGCAGGACGGCAGCATAGATCAGCTCAGGGGGGTGAATCCCACGCTCTCGAACACTGCCCCTGCGTCAGGGGTGGTGAGATAGTCCAGGAATGCCTGGGCCTCGTCAGGATGTCCACCGCTGGACACTACGGCTGCCGGATAGATCACCTGACCGCACATCTCGGCGGTGGCGCCGTCCACGGTGGCAAGCCCGGCGGAGACGGCATCCGTGGCATAGATGATGCCGCAGTCCACCGCTCCTTCGCTGACCTGGGTGGTGACCTCCTTGACATTGGAGCCATAAGTCAGCACGCCCGCCTCATTCAGGGCCTCCTCATCCAGGCTGTAATAGTCAAAGATTTTCTCTGTGTACTGGCCCACAGGCACATCGCTGTTGCCCATGGCCAAAAATACGTCCCCACTTTTTAAAAGCTCTGCCAGCTGGTCAAAACTCTCGATCCCCTTGGGATTGCCTTCCGGCACCGCCAGAGCTACCCTGTTTTCCAGCAGGTCCAGACGAGAGCCCTCCAGCACGCCGCCTTCTTCCTCCAGCGTATCCATCTGGGAGGCCCCGGCAGAGAGGAACAGGTCGCAGTCCGCCCCCGCCTGAATGTCTTTGAGCAAAGTGCCGGAAGACTCATAGGAGGGCACGATGGTGACATTGGGGGCCACCGCCTGATATTGCGCAATGATCTGGTCCAAAGTCTCCGTCAAAGAGGCGGCGGCAAAAACATACAGCTCCACCGGTTCACCAGTCTCCTGGGTTTGATCGTCTGCAGTCCCGGTGTCGTCCTCCTGAGCGGGGGCGCCGCAAGCGGCAAGCGACAGGGCCATGGCCAGGGTCACAAGCAAGGACAGGGCTTTTTTCATGGGTGATCTTCCTTTCTGATGATAATAGATTCCATCCGCTTATGCAAGAGCGGGAGCGGACATTCGTGATATCTATCCGAGAATAACGACGGCGGAAAAATATGCGCCGCGAAGGCGGCGCATATCGTAAGGCACCTATTTTCCAAAGGGGCATGCCGGCCAGTGGCAGGGCTTGCATCCCAGGCACAGACCGCCTTCCCCCAGGGCCGCGATCTGGGCTCTTGTCACCAGTACATCTGCCGCCACAAAGGGCAGGATCAGATCAAAGATAGTGGCCCCGGCGTACATGACACAGCCGGGAAGACCCATGACGGGGGTGCCGTCTTCATAGTAGCCCAGCAGGAACATGGCCCCAGGCAGCACCGGGGCGCCATAGGTGATGATCTTGGCGCCGCTTTCCCTGATGCCCCCGGGGGTGTTGTCATCCGGGTCCACGCTCATGCCGCCGGTGCAGAGGATCACATCGGCTCCGGTGTCCCGGGCCTGGGCAATGGCGTTTGCCACGTTTTCCACCCCGTCCCCGGAGTAGGAAACGGAGAGGGTCTTGATGCCATAGAGAGCCAGCTTGTCCCGGACCACAGGGGTAAAGGTATCCTGGATGAGGCCCTTTTTCACCTCGCTGCCGGTGGCCACGATGGCGGCGGTCTTGCGGACCCAGGGCCTGAGCTCCAGCAGCGGGGCATCTCCGGCGGCAGCCTCGGCAGAGCAGAGCTTTTCCTCCGGGATGATCAGGGGGATCACCCGCATGCCCGCCAGTTTGTCGCCTTTCCGCACGGCGGTACCGCCTTTTCGGGTGGCAATCATGATATCTTCCATGGAGTTGACAGCCATCAGCTTTTCGGAGTTTACCCGGAAGAGCCCGTCGCAGGCGGCCTTGAGCTCGATCTTCCCCTCTTTGACTTCGCTGCGGTCCATGTGCTCACCCGCGCACAGGGCGTAGAGCCGCTCCGCGGCGTCGTTTTCGTGGAGCATCCCCGGTGTCATCTCCCAGACGTACAGGTGCTCCTTGCCCATGGAGAGCAGGACAGGAATGTCCTCCTCCCGTACCACATGCCCCTTGCGAAACCGGGCGTCTTTATACTGGTCCTTGATGATCTGGGTGAGGTCGTGGCAGAGCACATGGCCCACGGCCTCTTCCGTGCAAATCAGCTTCATCTTTCCGCCTCCAGGATTTCGATCTCGTCCCCCGCCCGGACAGTGCCCTCTTTCACCACCACGGCAAAGATGCCCTCCGTGGGCATGACGCATTTGCCCACCGCCTTTTTGATGGCGCAGTCACTGTGGCACTCCTTGCCGATCTGGGTGACCTCCACCTCGGCTGCGCCAATGCGCAGGTGGGTGCCCACAGGCAGGGATTTCAGATCGATGCCCCGGGTGTTGATATTCTCTGCAAAGACTCCCGCGTCCAGGGAGATGGGGCAGGCCTCCCGCATGGTGTCCACGCTCTCCTCCGCCAGGAGGGAGATCTGCCGGTGCCAGTCCCCGGCGTGGGCATCCCCTACGATGCCGTGGCGCAGCTTCAGCTGGATTTCCGGAACAGGGTGCTTCTGTGTTCCCTTCCGCTCACTGATGTTGACGGATACAACAGCGGCCACATGGCTCACTCCTTTCTTTTGTAATCTCCGCTTTTCCCGCCGGACTTTTCCAGCAGGCGGATATTGCTGATGCGCATGTCCTTCTGGACGGCTTTGCACATATCGTAGATAGTCAACGCCGCCACCGACACGGCGGTGAGGGCCTCCATCTCCACGCCGGTGACGCCGGTGCAGGTGACGGCAGCGCGGATCTCCACCATGACGGGTTCTTCCCACAGGGCAAAGGTGATGTCGATGCCGGTGAGGGGCAGAGGGTGGCACATGGGAATAAGTTCCCAGTTGTGCTTGGCGGCCTGGATGCCCGCCACCTGGGCTACCGCCAGTACATCGCCCTTTTTCATGGTGCCGTCTTTGATTTTCTGCAGCGTTGCCAGGTCCATATGGATCTCCCCGGCGGCTACGGCGGTGCGGTGGGTGACGGCCTTGTCCGTCACATCCACCATTTTCGCCCGGCCCTGCTCATTGAAATGGGTCAGTTCGCTCACGGTTCAGCCTCCGATCTGATTCATATTGCGGGGGGTATCGCTGCGCCGCTCCGCCAGGTGATGGCGCTGCGGTTTTTGCAGAATCCCCCGCCGGATGGCATCCTCCAGCTCCTTACCGTGGAGCCCCCGCAAGGGCAGCTCCTCCGCTGAGTGGAGGCAGCCCTTCAGCTTGCCGTCCGCCGTCACCCGGATGCGGCGGCACTGGCTGCAGAAGTCGTGGTTCACCGGGGCGATGAGGCCCACTGTGCCCATGGCACCTGGCAGCTGGTAGCGCTGGGCCACGCCGGAAGGGGGAATTTTCTGTAAAGTAGATATCCTTTTCAAAACGGTATCTCCAGGAAGAAAGCAGCGCCTGTTCCATCCGGCGCAGGGGCCCATGGGCATCAGTTCAATGAACCGCACCTCCCAGGGGTGGTCCCGGGTGAGGCTTACGAAATCCTCGATCTCGTCGTCGTTGAATCCCCCGATGAGAACGGTGTCAAATTTCAGGTTATGGAATCCGGCGGCCTCCGCCGCTTCAACCCCGGAGACAACGTCGGACAGATCTCCCAGCCGGGTCATATGGGCAAAGCGGTCTGGCCGCAAGGTGTCCAGGCTGATGTTCACCCGATCTACCCCGGCCTCCCGCAGAGGGGCTGCCAGCTGGGGCAGCAGGGAGCCGTTGGTGGTGAGGCACAGCTCCTGGAGTCCCGGAATCCTGCGGATCCGGCGGCACAAGTCCACGATCCCCCGGCGCACCAGGGGTTCACCGCCTGTTAAGCGAATCTTCTTTATACCACAGCGTACACATGCTGATGCAATCTCTTCCAATTCTTCCAATGAGAGAATGTCCCGCTGATCCCGTTTTAAAATGCCGGAGGGCGGCATGCAGTAGCGGCACCGAAAGTTGCACCGGTCCGTAACGGAAAGGCGCAGATAGTCCACGGTACGACCATGAAGATCTTGCATAACTTTTCCTCGGTTTCGTGATATCAATTTGAGGGATACGCTTATGACTATCATAGCAAAAAAGTCTTGAATGTCAATGTTGGAAGGGATACGAATTCCGCAATTTTCTGCAAGAGAATTATGAAAAATAAGGGAAGGGGCCTATGAAAAAAAGGCATTGTTTCGTTGGTGGAGACCTTTGGAAAAATTGGAGCATTCCAAGAGAAAACAAAGCCGCCCGGCGCTTTTTGTGCCGGGCGGCAAGGCTCAGGGGAGGGGCGTGACGTTAGGCGTTCTCCGCCTCGTATTTTTTCAAAAAGCGCACCAGAGCTTCCACGCCCTCTTTGGGCATGGCGTTGTAGATGGAAGCCCGCAGGCCGCCCACGCTCTTGTGGCCCTTGAGGTTGTCAAAGCCTGCGGCCTTGGAAGCGGCCACCACCTGGGCATCCTGCTCCTTGGAGGGGGAGACGAAGGGGACATTCATCAGCGAGCGGTCTTCCTTGCGCACAGCGCCGGTGAAGAACTTGCTCTGGTCCAGGAAATCATACAAGATGGCCGCCTTTTCCTCATTGCGCTTGGCCATGGCCTCCAGTCCGCCGTTGGCCAGCAGATACTTGAAGACCTTGCCGCAGCAGTAGATGGCCCAGCAGTTGGGGGTGTTGTACAGGGAGTCTGCGTCGGCGTGGATCTTGTAGCTCATGTAGGTGGGGACGAATTTGGGCAGATCGTCCCGCAGCAGGTCCTCCCGAATGATGACGATGGCCATGCCCGCGGGGCCCACATTTTTCTGAACGCCCGCCCAAATCATGCCATAGTCGGCCACATTGCAGGGGCGGGAGAGGAACATGGAGGACTGGTCTGCCACCAGGATCTTGCCCTTGGTGTTGGGCAGGGTGCGATAGGTAGTGCCGTTGATGGTCTCGTTTTCGCAGATATAGACATAGTCGGCGTTTTCGGGAATATCCAGATCGGAGCAGTCGGGGATATAGGAGAAGTTCTGATCGGCAGAGGAGGCGACGATCTTCACCTCCCCGTATTTTTTGGCCTCGGCAATGGCCTTTTTGGACCAGTTGCCCGTCTCTACATAGCAGGCCACCCCGTTTTTCATCAGGTTCATGGGCACCATGGCGAACTGGACTGTGCCGCCGCCCTGGATGAACAGGACCTTATAGTTGTCAGGGATGCCCATCAGTTTGCGCAGGTCGGCCTCCGCCTCATCCCGAATCTGCTGGAACACTTGGGAGCGATGACTCATCTCCATGACACACATGCCGCTGCCGCGATAGTTCATCATCTCAGCGGCGATCTCTTCCAACACAGGCTCCGGCATCATGGCAGGGCCAGCAGAGAAGTTAAATGTACGACCGTATTTCATCGGACGATTCCTCCCAAAAATAAATTCGGCGGATACCCGCCGCTTGTTAAAATCCAGTATACGCCCCTATTAAAAGAGAATCAAGTCTCCCAGGGATTTTCAGATCTTTTGACGGAAAAAGAGGAGAAAAAAGGAGCTCCATGGGACAAAAGGGCGGGAAATTGCCCTTTTTCTTGAAAAATCTCTTGGGGATGACTATAATAAATAGGATTTTGAAAAGCCCGTCCTGCGGGCGCAAAAAGGGAGGAGCCAACATGGAACGGGCAAGAAAAGCCAGCCGCCGCGTCATGCTCTATCTGGGGACTTTGGCAAAGTGGGCGGTGATTTCCGGAGTGATCGGGAGCTTGTGCGGTCTGATCGGCACGGCATTCCACATAGGGGTGGATGAGGGGACCCAGCTGCGCCAGGAGCTTCCCTGGCTTTTGTGGTGCCTGCCGGTAGCCGGGGTGGCCATTGTGGCTCTTTACCGGGTGTGCGGTACAGAGAGGCTGGGGACCAACGACATCATTGACGCGGTCCACCAGGGGAAGAAGCTGCCGGTTTTGCTTCTGCCGGCCATTTTTATTGCCACAGTGCTCACCCACCTTTGCGGCGGTTCCGCCGGGCGGGAAGGGGCGGCCCTTCAGATGGGCGGCACAGTGGGGCAGACAGTGGGCCGGGGCCTGCGGCTGGATGAACGGGACCTCCGGGTGGCCACTTTGGCGGGAATGGCAGCCTTTTTCTCCGCCCTGTTTGGCACGCCGGTGGCGGCCACGGTTTTTGCCCTGATGGTGATCAGCGTGGGAGTACTGTACCACGTGGCTTTGGTGCCCAGCCTGGTGGCTGCCGTGGTAGCTTACGGGGTGTCGGTGCAGTTGGGTGTGGAGCCGACACATTTTCACCTTGCCACCCCGGTAGTGGGCCCTGTTCTCCTCCTCCGGGTGGCGGCTCTGGGGGCGCTGTGTGCCGTGGTCTCCATTTTGTTTTGCCGGGTGATCCACGGGATGGAGCGGGGAATGGCCCAAGTGAAAAACGCCTATGTCCGGGTGATTCTGGGCGGGGGGATCATCATTGCCCTTACATATTTGACCGGCAGCGGAGACTATAACGGGGCTGGTATGGATGTGATCACCGCCGCCGTGGAGCAGGGGCAGGTCCGGCCGGAGGCCTTTTTGTGGAAGCTCCTTTTTACCGCCGTGACCCTGGCGGCAGGATTCAAAGGGGGCGAGGTGGTGCCCTCGTTCTTTGTGGGCGCCACCTTTGGCTGTGCAGTGGGCCCTCTGATAGGGCTGCCGGCGGGCTTTTCCGCCGCCTTGGGGCTGACAGCGGTCTTTTGCGGCGTTACCAACTGCCCGGTGGCCTCCACACTTTTGTCGGTAGAGCTGTTTGGATCGGAGGGGCTTTTGTGCTTTGCCCTGGTCTGCGGGGTGAGCTATGTCCTCTCGGGCTACAGCGGACTCTATTCCAGCCAGACGATCCTTTATTCTAAATTGAAGGCCTTTTACATCAATGTGCGGACCAATGCCCACCATGCCGGGGATGATCCCTGCGGCGGCCTGGGATCGTGGCCTGACCAGGAAAAGGAAAATCGCCCAAGACACCAATAAAAAAGCGCCCCGGTAACGGGGCGCTTTTCTTGGTGTCGGTCATTGCTGCAAAAGCCGTCGGGCCATCTCCACATTTTGGGATTCCATGGCCTGCAGGCGGCTCACGGCGGCGGCCTGGGCTTCGGGATGAGCGGCCTGGGCGGCGCAGTGGTCGATCATCTGATGCAGGGACTCCTCCGTCAGGTCTTCCAGATCCATAAAACAGGGCTGGTGGATATAGCGCAGGAAGGCGGAGACCTTGGGGTCGTATACCACGCCCACCAGAGGGATCCCTTGTCCGGCGGCGAAAATCAGCGCATGCAGCCGCATGGATACCACAATCTCCATCCGGGACAGGGCGCCGATGATGGTGCCGGCGGTGCCGGCGTCATCCAAAAAGTAATGGGGGATATCCTCCAGGTCCCGGGCGGCCAGCCTCCCGGCCCCGGGATCGAGGTGCTTTTCCACGGCAATGAACACCGGCGTAAGGCCATAGGCCGTGTAGGCATAACGGGCGGCTTTGCCCAGGAGGGGGGCTTTGTCCTCAAAGCCCCGCCACCGCCGCAGGGCAAAGCAGATATAGCGCCCCTGGGGTGGGATGCCCGCCCTGAGAAGGACGCTGTCCGTCTCATCTTCCCGGGCGGCGGGAAGGGTGAGAGCGGGATCTGCCGTCAAAAGGATCTCTGGGCGGGTCACGCCCATGGACTGCAGTTCCGTGAGGGAGTCCGGTTCCCGCAGGGTGATGGCGTCCACCGCCCGGTTGAGGACCTTGGCCGCCAGGCGGCGGTGGCTCATCCGGGTGACGGGGCCGATGCCGCAGCCGTACATCTGTACCCGGCAGCCGGCATCTTTGGCGGCTTGAATGTTCATGAGATAAAACCACAAAGAGCGGCGGGAGGTGACATCCTGGATCAGGCTGCCGCCGCCGTTGATATACAGGCGGGAGCGGCGCATAGTCCTCCACCAGGAGAAGATCGCCATGCGGCTGACAGAACGCACCCGATAGGCCAGCCGGGTGGCCTTGGGGTCCTTGGAGAGGACCGTGATGGGCATATCGGGGTCAATGGAGCGCATCTCCTGTAAGATCGCTTCTAAAATGGCGTCATCTCCGGCGTTGCCCCGCCCGTAGGCGCCGCAGATCACCACCCCGTCCCGCTTTTTCCGGGGGCGATGGTGGCGGCGCAGGATCTCCTGGTAGATCTGCAGCTGGGTATCTACGGTATGCTGGATGGAGAAGTGAGTCGATGCCTTTTCGTATAGCTTTTCCCCCAGTTGATGGCGCAGTTCATCGTCATTGCCCAAGGCTGCCAGGTGTTCTCCAAGGGTTTCCCAGTCGCCGGGCTGGAAGAGATAGCCGTTTACATCCTGATCAATGAGATAGGGAATACCGCCCACGGCGGTGGCTACGGTAGCCAGATGAAAGCGTGTACCATCCGTCAGGGCATAGGGGAAGGTTTCCGACAAGCTGGTGAGGACATTGATGTCCAGGGCACTGTAAAAGCGGTCCATGCCGCCGGAGATCCATCCGGCAAAGCACACCTGCCGGGAGACGCCCAGTTCCGCAGCCAAGGCGGTAAGCTTATTCTTCTCCGGGCCGTCTCCGGCGATGATGAGCCGTAGCCGGGGACATTTGGCGTATCCGGCGGCAAAGCCCCGCACCAGGGTGGACATATCCTTCACCGGGTTTATCCGGGCGGCAATGCCCACCACAACGGAATCTTCATCCACATTGGCCCCCAGGCTCCGCAGGTATGTCAACCGATCGCCTTGAGGAGGCGGGGGGGTGAAATCGATGCCGTTGTAGATGGCGTAGAATCGATCCGGGGGAAATCCCCGGGAGATCAACAGGTTCACCATGGCGTCAGAGACACCGATGCGGTAGTCCAGCCGGCGCAGGGCCCAGGCATTGATGGTGCCGAAGGTCAGGCGGCTGAGGGGACGGCCCAAATAGTCCAGGCGATAGTCGCTGTGGACGGTGGTCACCACCGGAAGCCCCGTGGGCCGCCGCAGCAGTGCCCCCACCATATTGGCCCGGGAACCATGGCAGTGGATGATCTCAAACCCCTCCTGTCGGATATACTCCGTCAGCTGGCGACACAGCCGGGGGATGTTGTTGCCCCCCATGATCCGGGTGGGAATGCCCAGGCTGCGGGCCTCCTGCGCGAAGGGACCGTCCCGAAAGCACACCAGCTGGACACGAATCCGGGGCTGGAGATTTTGCAGCAGGCTCAGCACGTGGGTCTTGGCGCCCCCCGAGTCGCCGCCGCTGATGAGATGGATGACATTCATATTGTTTCCTCTTTGCCTTCCAGAGTGAGGGCCGAGAAATTGGCCCTTGTGATATGGAGAAAAATATTATACAATATTTCCCGGACAATGTCCATAAAGCGATGAAAGCCGGGCCTGCCCGTGATGGAGGAGTCTATGGAAAACAAAGCAAAACGAATTGGCAAATGGAATGTGATTGACATCATCGCCGTGATTTTGATCCTGGCGGTGCTGGCATTTGGCGCGTGGAAATTCTTAGGAAACGGCGGGACTACCGCCGGCCAGGTGGAAACCACGAAGGTAACGTATGTGGTCCGGGTGGAGGGCGTTCCGGCGGAGCTGTATGAAAACTGCCTGACCCACCTGCCCTCCCCTCTGATGGCCTCCGGCGCCCTGGTGGGGGGGCAGATCGAGTCTGTGGAACAGCAGCCCTATTATGTATTGGGCCCGGATGGGCAGTGGGTGGAGGATCCGGAGCATGTGACCCTCTACTTTACTGCTGTGACCACCACCCCCACCGCGGATGTTCTGACCACAAAAGTGGGGGATCAGGAGGTGCGCATCGGAAAAACGGATTATATCCTCAAAAGCGAATACATTGAATTTTCCGGCGGCACCATCGTGGATGTGCGCTGGGGCGAATGAACCTGAAAGGCCGCTTGCAGGGGAGCTCCCTTTAAGCGGCCTTTCTTTGTGTTGAAAAGGAGATGAGCACGTGCTGACATTTGATCCTATGAAATATGCCTATCCCTCCCACCGCAATGTGGTCTATGGCCGCAGGGGGATGGCCTGCTCCACGTCCCCTATGGCCTCACAGATCGGCCTGGATATCCTGCGGCGGGGAGGCAACGCTGTGGACGCGGCCATAGCCATGGCGGTAGCCATGCCCCTGCTGGAGCCCACCAGCAATAGCCTTGGGTCGGACTGCTTTGCCCTGATCTGGACCCAGGGAAAACTCTATGGGCTCAACGGTTCCGGTGTGGCGCCCCGGGCCCTGGAGGCGGAGCAGGTGCGGAAG
This sequence comes from uncultured Oscillospiraceae bacterium, assembly GCA_944385475.1. GTDB lineage: Bacteria > Bacillota > Clostridia > Oscillospirales > Oscillospiraceae > Oscillibacter. Next base: position 56,951 of record CALWXJ010000034.1, on the reverse strand, counting down.
ATGGGCTATCAGGACATGCCTGCCACCGGGTGGATCCCCACCATGGTGCCCGGGGCCCCGGCAGCCTGGGGCGCCCTGCGCCGGCGGTTCGGCACGCGCTCCATGGAGGAGCTGATGGCTCCGGCTGCGGAGTATGCCCGGGAGGGGTTTGTCATCCCTGTAAATGTGGCCAGGATGTGGCCCCAGGGGCTTGAGCGGATCGCCCCGGCGGCCAAAGAACACCCGGAGGTGTTTGGCCCCTGGATGGAGCATTTTACCAAAAACGGCGCCATGTACCGGGCGGGGGAGGTCTTCCGGGACCCGGACTATGCCGCTACGCTGGAGGAACTGGCTGCCACAGACTGTGAGAGCTATTACCACGGGGCCATCATGGAAAAGATCGTGGCCTTTTCCCAGGCTACCGGGGGGTATTTTTCCCGGGAGGACTTCACGGGTTATCAGCCTTTGTGGGTGGAACCCATCCACACCAATTACCGGGGTTATGACGTCTTTGAGATGCCCCCCAACGGACACGGCATTACGGCCCTGATGGCACTGAACATCCTAAACGGCATGGATTTGCCCCGCCAGCGGGAGAGCGTGGAGACATATCACGCCATGATTGAGGCTGTGAAGCTGGCTTACGCGGATACCCGCACCTATGTGGCAGACCCCCGTTTTATGAACGTGACGGTGGAGCAGCTGCTCTCCCAGGACTACGCCCGCCGGAGGCGGGCCCTGATGGGGGAGCAGGCGCTTTTCCCCGCGGCGGGGGATCCTGCCTGCGGAGATACTGTGTATTTCTGCACTGCGGACGACCAGGGGAACATGGTCTCCTTCATTCAGAGCCACTATATGACCTTTGGCTCCGGGGTGCTGATTCCCGGGACGGGGATCTCCCTGCAAAACCGGGGTGCCAATTTCTCTTTGCAGGAGGAGAGTCCCAACTGCCTTGCCGGGGGAAAGCGGGCCTATCATACCATCATTCCGGGTTTTCTGGCCCGGGACAGGGAGCCCATCGGCCCCTTTGGGGTCATGGGGGGCTTTATGCAGCCCCAGGGTCATGTGCAGGTGGTGGTGAACACGGTGGATTACGGCATGAATCCCCAGGAGGCCCTGGATGCTCCCCGGTTCCAGTGGAAGGGAGGCCTCCAGGTAGAGCTGGAGCGGGAGGTCCCTGTCCATGTGGCCCGGGCCCTGGCGGATCGGGGCCATCAGGTGGTCATTCCCAACAGCGATCTGGATATGGGACGAGGTGAGATCATCTGGCGGATGGAGGACGGTGTCCTGGCGGGGGGGACGGAGCCCCGGGCAGACGGCACCATTGCCGCCTGGTAAAGGGGACCCCCCTGCGGCTTTACAAAAAAGGGCGGCAGCCATACAGGCTGCCGCCCTTTTTTATTTTTTCGCCGAAATGTCCCCTCAGCTGACGATCCGCCGGTAGGACCGGGCCGTCAGGGCATAGACCAGGATATAGACGGCGCAGAATACCCCCAGGGTCCCCGCTGTGCATAGAGCATAGCGTCCGGCATTGGTAAGCTGGAAGAGCTTCAGCAGCTTGGATACCATGGGATAAGCTGCCGCCGTGTGGATTCCCGCCGTGCATAGAGGCAGAAAGAACACCAGCAGGATCTGGCTGTGGATGGAGGCGCGGATCTCCCGGTCCGTCATGCCCACCTGGCGCATGATGGTGTAGCGCCGCTGGTCTTCAAACCCTTCCGAGACCTGCTTGTAGTAAATGATCAGGGCTGTGGCCAGGAGGAACAGCAGTCCAAGGAACACCCCCAGGAACAAAAACCCCCCATACATGGTGTAGAGATCCGCCGCGTTTTCCTGGCGGCTGTTGACGGCAACCCCCTGTCCGGTCTTTTCCAACAGGCGCTCAGCAAAGGAGAGCTTTTCTTCCTCTGTGCCCGCCAGGTTCATTTGGATCAGGAATTCTTCGGAGAAGAGATCCCCCGGGGACTGGGCCATGATCTCCTCCAGCACCGCCTGATCTGCCACCACCAGCGTCACCGCCGCGTTTTCGCTGCTGACGATGGCGCTGCCGTTTACCGGCAGGCTGGTCTTCAGCCGCTGTGCCACCCGGAAGGGCAGGGAGCCGATATAAAAGGCGTCCGGCAGATCCATTCCTTGGGTATAGGCCAGCACCTGGTCTGCCGCCAGGTCCACGGACTGCCCGGTGCAGCGGGCATAGTCCTCTGCCGTCACCAGCCGCAGCCGGCCCTGGATGCCCGGGACTTCCCACTGAAGGGTATTTCCGCTGTATTCAAACCAGCTCTCCGCCTGGGTGAAGGAACCAAAATAGGACGCTGCCCCACCGGAGGCGGAGAGGGTTTCCTCCACCTGGGCCAGGGTCTGCTCTGGTGTGGGCAGGGAGATGTCCTCCCCGTGGCCGCTGAGGGTCTGGATTACCTGCACGTCATAGGGATACATCTCATCCAGGGTCTCCTCACAGCTTTGATAGAGGGCCACAGTGGTGGACACCGTCACCAGCACCATGGTGGAGAGAATACAGATATTGGCAAGCCCCACGGCATTTTGCTTCATCCTGTATAAAAGCCCTGCCACAGCGGTAAAGTGCCGGGTCTTGTAATAATAGCCGGGATTGGCCCGAAGGGCCTTCAGCACTGCCACAGACCCGGCGGTAAACAGGCAGTAGGTGCCGATCATCACCAGAACCACCGCAAGGAAAAAGAGCAGCAGGGCCTCTGTGGGCTGCCGCACCTTCCAGGAGAGGAAGTAGCCGCCTCCCAGGGTCAGGATGCCCAAGACCACCAGCAGGCGCTTGGTCCGAGGCTCCCGCTCTCCTACAGACTGGCTGTGCAGCAGCTCCGCCGGCCGGGTCCGCCCCAGACGAAAGAGATTGCAAACCAGCGTCAGGGCAAAGAGCACGGCAAACAAGGCAACGGTGCTGAAGATCCCGTTTATGCTGAGCTCGAATCCGAAAGCCACCGGCAGACGGGCGATTTTGAAAAGCAGCAGGAGCATCAGCTTGCTGAAAAGGATGCCTGCCAAGATTCCGCCGGCAATGGCGCACAGGGCGCAATAGGCTGTTTCCCACAGGCATAAAAGGGCGATGTGGCGCTTTTCCAGCCCCAGAATGTTGTATAGCCCCAGTTCCCGCTGCCGCCGCTTCATGACGAAGCTGTTGGCGTAGAGCAGGATCACCCCTGAGAAAAGGGCCACCACTACGCAGCCCAGGGACATCAGGCTTTGGAGATATCCGGCGCCCCGGACGGAGGAGACGATGTCGCTGCCTGTGAGATAGCGCAGAATATAGAACATGGCGGCAGTACCGCCGCAGGAGAGGAGATAGGGCCCGTAATACCTGCCGTTGCGCAGCAGATTCACCAGGGCCAGCCGGGGGAAGAAGCTGGACTTACGCATGGTCGGCCCCTCCCTCTGAGAGTACGGTGAGAGTATCGGAGATGCGGCGGAACTGGCCCTCCAGGCTCTCCCCGCCTCGGTAGAGCTGGTGGTATACCTCCCCGTCCCGAAGAAACAGCACCCGGCTGGCGTGGCTGGCGGCCTTTACGGAGTGGGTGACCATCAAAATGGTTTGCCCGCCGGCATTGACCTGTCCAAAGAGATCCAGGAGATTGTCAGAGGAGCGGGAATCCAGGGCGCCGGTGGGCTCGTCTGCCAGCAGGATCTGGGGATCCGTGATCAGGGCCCGGGCCACGGTAGCGCGCTGCTTTTGCCCGCCGGAGACCTCATAGGGATACTTGGTGAGAATATTTGTGATCCCCAGCTGCTCCGCAATGGGCGTGAGCCTTTTTCGCATGGCCTGGTAGTCAGTCCCTGCCAGCACCAGGGGCAGGAAAATGTTGTCCTGGAGGGAGAAGGTGTCCAGCAGGTTGAAGTCCTGGAACACAAAGCCCAGGTGGGAACGGCGGAAGGCAGCCAGGTCCCGCTCCCGGATGTCAGAGAGGGCCCTTCCGTTTAAAAAGACCTCCCCGGAGGTGGGGCGATCCAGTGCCGCCAGGATGTTCAAAAGGGTGGTCTTGCCGGAGCCGGACTCTCCCATGATGGCCACATACTCCCCGGGTTCCACGGAAAAATTCACGTTGGAGAGGGCCTGGACCTGGTTGCCGCCAAAGCGGGTGGTGTAGATTTTTTGCAGATGCTGTACTTCCAGCAGAGCCATAAATGGTTCCTCCTTTTGCCTCCGCATGGTTCCGGAGGGGTATGGGACCATGATACGCCAAAGGCCGGACTGGCTGCCATCTCTTTGGCTTACAGTCCGGCCCCATATCTTACGGTTTTGTAAGAAATCCCCTTATTCCATGGTCCGCTTGTGCCGGCTGAGGTCCAGACGGGCAAGGGTCCCGCGGCCCGGCCGGGAGACGATGGTAAGACCATGGTTCAGCCGCTGCACCACCTGGTGGCACAGGTAGAGCCCGATGCCGGTGGACTTTTTGTCCGCCCGGCCGTTGTAGCCGGTAAAGCCCTTGTCGAAGATCCGGGGCAGATCCTCCTCCCGGATGCCGATGCCGGTATCTGCGATCACTAAGGTCTCGCCGTCGCCATAGATGCGGACGGCGCCGCCGGAGGAGGTGTACTTCAAGGCGTTGGAGAGCAGCTGCTCCACCACGAAGGAAAGCCATTTTCCGTCCGTCAGCACTGTGCGGCCGGTGGGCTGAAAGTCCAGGGAGATGCGCTTTAAAATAAAAAGCCTGGCAAACTTCCGCACCGCCTGCCGCACCAGGGCGTCCAAATCCGTGTCCTGAAAGACGTAGTCCGTGGTGTCGCTTCCCAGGCGCAGATACCCCAGCACCATGTCCACATACTGATTGATTTTCAAAAGCTCCCCCTCCAGGGCCTCTTTAGATGGCGTGGGCTCCTGCAGCAGAAGGCCTGCAGCGGCTATGGGGCTTTTGATCTGATGAGCCCAGAGGGTGTAATAGTCCGTCATATCCTCCAGGCGGTCCCGGTTCTGGGTCATCAGGCGTCTGCGGTGGGCGCACACTGCCTCCAAAAGGGCCTGGTAATCCTCCTCCAAAAGGCCCTGGGGAGAAGGCAGGGGGAGCACCGGCTCCTCCACACGGCGGATAAGGCGCCGCAGTTCCCGGTGCCGGGCGGAAAAAAGGGCGAATCCCACTGCGAAGAGGATGGCTCCCAGCGCAAGGCACAGCAAGGTGGCATAGCCCACCGCCTCCACCGGCAAATCATACAGGGAGAAGACCGCAGCGAAGACCCCGGCGATCCCCACCAGTAGGATCAGCAGCTTCCACTGCCGCTTCAGATAAGAAAACAGCAGCATAGGCCTATTCCTCCACCAGGTATCCCGCGCCCTTGCGGGTCCGGATCAGCTCCGGCAGGCCTGCGGCTGCCAGCTTACGCCGCAGTCGGCCCACATTGACGCTGAGGGTGTTTTCATCCACGAAGCTGTCCGATTCCCACAGCCGGGTCATCAGCGCCTCCCGGCTGACGATCTGGCCCTTGTGTTCCAGAAGCATCTGCAGGATGCGGAATTCATTGCGGGTGAGCTCCACCCGCTGCCCCTCCACCCGCAGGGTCCCGTCTGACACATTCAGCACCGCTCCGCCGCAGGAGAGCAGGCGGGCAGGGGGGCCGAAGTCATAGGCCCGCCGCAGCATCGCCTGGACCTTGGCGGAGAGCACCTGCAGCGCAAAGGGCTTTGCCAGCAGATCGTCTCCTCCCAGCTGCATGGCCATGACGGCATTCACGGCGTCCCCGGCGGAGGTCAAAAACAAGATGGGCACCTGGGAGATCCTGCGGATCTCCTGGCACCAGTGGTAGCCGTTGAAAAAGGGCAGGGAGATGTCCAGCAGCACCAACTGGGGATCGAAGGCGGCAAATTCCTGGAGCACCTTGTCAAATTCCCGGACGCAGGAGACGGTATAGCCCCAGCTGCGCAGGTGCCGGGCGATGACTCCGGCGATGACGGCGTCATCCTCCACCAGAAAAATGCGATACATGCCCTCGCCTCCTTTGGCAAAAAGGGTAACACCCCAGGCGGGGAATGTCAATTCCCCGCCTGGGGTGGGCGGATCGGGAAATATTTGCCCTTGTCTGGGTTTTCACCGGAGATCGGCGTTTTTTTCAAAGGCGGCGATGACGGCGTCCATCACTGCGCCCCGGAAGCCCGCCTCTTCCAGGGTGCGCACGCCCTGGATGGTGGTGCCCCCGGGAGAACAGACGGCATCTTTCAAAACACCGGGATGGCTGCCGCTGGAGAGGATCAGCCTGGCGGAGCCCGCCACCATTTGGGCGGCAAACTCCAGGGCCTGGGCCCGGGGCAGCCCGCAGGCAACGGCGCCGTCTGCCAAGGCCTCCACAAAAAGGTCCACAAAGGCCGGGCCGCAGCCAGCCACGGCAGAGCCGGCGTCTATCAGCTGCTCCGGCAGCGGAGAGAGCCGCCCGGCTCCCTTCATGGCGGAGAGGAAGACCTGCTCCGCCTCCGGGCTCACGCCGGGACCGAGGGTGTAGAGGATCATCCCCTCACCGATGGAGGCGGGGGTATTGGGCATGATGCGGATCACAGGATATTCTCCCCCGGAGAGTTCCTGGATGCGGGCAATGGTCAGCCCTGCCGCCATGGTCACCAGCACAAAGGGGGTGGTCCTCTCCTGCAGCACCGGGGCGATCTGGCCAAGGAGCTGGGGCATCATCTGGGGCTTGACCCCCAGGAAGATGAAATCGGCATGTTCTGCCACCGCTCCGGCCTCTGCCGTAAAGCACTGCAGTTCTTCCGCCAGGGCTTTTGCCTTCTCCGGAGTGCGGTTGGACAAAAAGACCTGGTCGCAGGGCACTTTTTTGCACACGGCCCGGGCAAGGGCGCTGCCCATGTTGCCGGTGCCGATAAATCCAAAGGTCGCCATAGCGCTCTCCTTTCTCAGCGTACCTGGCCTTCGCCGTAAATGATATATTTGCAGGAGGTCAGTTCCTCCAGACCCATGGGGCCGCGGGCGTGCATCTTTTGGGTGGAGATGCCGATCTCCGCCCCCAGACCGAATTCGCCGCCGTCAGTAAAGCGGGTGGAGGCGTTGACATACACTGCCGCGGCATCCACAGCATCCAGGAAATGCTGGGCCTTGAAATAATTGCGGGTGAGGATGGCCTCGGAGTGGCCGGTTCCGTGGCGGTTGATAAAGTCCACCGCCTCCTCCAGCCCCCCCACGGTCTTCACCGCCAGGATATAGTCGTCATACTCCGCGTCCCAGTCCGACTCCTGAGCGGGAACGGCGGCGTCGCCCAAAACGGCGAGGGATTCCTGATCGCAGCGCAGCTCCACAGACTTTTTCTGCAGCAGGGGCAAAGCGCGCTTCCAAAACTCCACCGCCACATCCCGGTGGACCAGGGCGCACTCCACCGCGTTGCACACGGAGGGGCGGGAGCACTTGGCGTTGAAGAGGACCTTGGCGGCCATATCCAGATCCGCCTCGTCATCCACATAGAGATGGCATACCCCTTCGCCGGTGCGGATGACGGGGACGCTGGCCTCCTTGGCCACCGCCCGGATCAAACCCGCACCCCCCCGGGGGATGAGAACGTCCACATAGTCATTTAGGTGCATCAGTTCCTGGGCACTTTCCCGGCTGGTGTCCTGCACCAGGCTGATGCACGCCTCCGGCAGACCGGAGGACCGCAGGGCCTCCTGCATGAGCTCCACCGCGCAGCGGTTGGAGTGGAAGGCCTCCTTGCCGCCCCGGAGGATACACACATTGCCGGATTTGAGGCACAGCACCGCCGCGTCCACCGTGACATTGGGCCGGGCCTCGAAGATCATGGCGATGACCCCCAGAGGTACCCGCCGCCGGCCGATGATCAGGCCGTTGGGCCGTCTCTCCATCTTGTCCACCCGGCCGATGGGGTCCGGCAGCGCCGCCACCTGGCGCACCCCCTCCACGATCCCGGCGATGCGCTCCGGAGTCAACGTCAGCCGATCCAGCATGGCCGGGCGCATCCCTGCCGCCCTGGCTGCCTCCACATCCTGGGCGTTGGCCTGGAGCCACTGGTCCTGGTGCCTGATAAGGGCCTGGGCAATGGCCTCCAGAGCGGCGTTTTTCTTCCCGGTGCCGGCGATGGACAACGGATAGCTGGCGGCCTTGGCCGCCGCCCCCTGCTGCTGCAAGGCGTTCATGCTCGCTCCTCCTTTCGGGCCAGGAAACGGGTCCCGATATCCTCGCCCGCCACAATTCCATAGAGATCCTCCATCCGCGCCCCGTTGGTGATGACCATGTCGCACCCAGCCTCCATGGCGATACGGGCGGCGGAGAGCTTGGTGGCCATCCCGCCGGTGCCCCGCCAGCTGCCGGCGCCGCCGGCCATCTCCAGGATCTCCGGGGTCAGTTCCTCCACCCGGTGGAGGAGCTTTGCCTGGGGATGGGTTCTGGGATCAGCGTCATACAGGCCGTCGATATCAGAAAGAAGGATCAGTAGGTCCGCATGGCACAGCCGGGCCACAATGGCAGAGAGGGTGTCGTTATCTCCCAGGACCTTGTGCTTGCCCGTCTCGATCTCCGCTGAGGAGACAGAGTCGTTTTCATTGACGATGGGGATGACGCCCATCTCCAGCAAAGAGAGGAAGGTGTTTTCCAGGTGCTCGGCCCGGTCGGCTTCCTCTACGTCATCTCCTGTGAGGAGGATCTGAGCCACGGACCGGTTATACTCCGAAAAGAGCTTGTCGTAAATGTGCATGATCCGGCATTGGCCCACGGCGGCGGCGGCCTGCTTCATCCGCAGCTCCGTAGGGCGCTGGGAAAGGCCCAGCCGGGCGGTACCCACGGTGATGGCGGCGGAGGTCACCAGAATGATCTCATGACCTATGCCCCGCAGGTCTGAAAGAGTTCTGGCCAGGTGGTCCATGCTCCGTAGGTCAATGGTGCCGGAGTCATGGGTGAGGGTGGAGGTGCCCACCTTTACCACGATGCGCTGTTTATTCCCGTCCATATGTAATTCCTCCTGAATATGGTTGCAGTTTCCGTGTTGGGGACAGTATAACACGCCGCGAAATAAAAGAAAAGCAGCAGAAGGGGTAGATTTTATAAATTTGCGGACAATAGGCAACATCGGGAAAAAAGGAGGAGTGTTTATGAGTGACACCACAAAGCCCAGCCTGCCTGGCCAGGAAGATGAGGAGGAGTCCGGCGGCGTATCCCAGGGGATCCTGGATTTTGGCTCTGCCCTGACAACCACAGAGCACGGTGCCGTATACTGCCTGAGCATCATCGGCCAGATCGAAGGGCACATCGCAGCGCCCACTTCCACAAAAACCACGAAATATGAACATGTCCTGCCGCTTTTGGCGAAGCTGGAGGAGTCATCAGAGGTGGACGGGGTGTTGTTCCTGCTCAATACAGTGGGAGGCGATGTGGAGGCGGGGCTGGCCATTGCCGAACTCATTGCCAGTATGACAAAGCCCACCGTCTCCATTGTGCTGGGAGGGAGCCACTCCATCGGAGTGCCCCTGGCAGTGGCCGCCCGGCGGAGCTTTGCGGTCCCCTCCGCGGCCATGACCATCCATCCGGTGCGCACCAGCGGCACGGTGATCGCCGCGCCCCAGACCTTCAGCTATTTTCAGCGCCTGCAGGAGCGGATCGTCTCCTTTGTCACCGGCCACAGCCACATTTCCGCGGAGAAGTTCCAGTCCCTGATGCTGAAAAAGGATGATATGGCAGCGGATGTGGGCAGCGTCATCTATGGGGAAGAGGCTGTGCATCTGGGGCTGATCGACGAACTGGGAGGACTGGCCGAGGGGCTTGCATATCTCTTCGGGGAAATGAACAAATAGGCGGAGGAATTTCCCTCCGCCATGGAGCGCCGCCGCAGCCTCTGGCCGCGGCGGCGCTTTACAAGCCGGAACGAAAGCGCCCTGCCGGGGAATCCGGCGGGCCCCGGGCCCCTTTTTGGACATGGATTTTGCCTTGAAATATGGGGGGATTTCTGGTAAACTATCTTAGTTTAAATAGGAAGCGGAAAAAGACGGCCGTGGCGGCCTCCTCCCGGGGGGCGGAAACGCCGGTCCCCGGCACCGCCGCGGGATCGGGGAAGAGGCCGCAACTGAGGTGAGTACGTGTATTTAAAAGCATTGGAGATCCAGGGATTTAAATCCTTTCCGGACAAGACGGTCCTGAACTTTGGCGAGGATATCACTGCTATTGTAGGCCCCAACGGCTCGGGAAAATCCAATATCTCCGACGCCATCCGCTGGGTGATGGGGGAGCAGAGCACCAAGAGCCTGCGGGGGGCGAAGATGGAGGATGTCATCTTCGGCGGCACCGCCAGAAGAAGCCAGGTGGGCTTTGCCCAGGTGACGCTGGTCATCGACAATACGGAGCATATCTTCCCCTCCATGGAGGAGGCGGAGGTGGCAGTCACCCGCCGCTATTACCGCAGCGGGGAGTCGGAGTACTATATCAATCGCCAGTCTGTCCGCCTCAAGGACGTGACAGAACTGTTTTTGGATACCGGCATGGGCAAGGAGGGCTACTCCATCATTGGCCAGGGGAAGATCGATGAGATCCTCTCCGCCAAAAGCGGAGAGCGGCGGGAGATCTTTGAGGAGGCTGCCGGGATCTCCAAATTCCGCCACCGCAAGGAGGAGGCAGAGCGTAAGCTGGAGCGCACGGAGGAAAACCTTGTGCGCATCAACGACAAAATCGCCGAACTGGAGCTGCAGGTGGATCCTCTGCGGGACCAGGCGGAACGGGCGAAAAAATATCTGGTGCTGCGGGACGAGCTGCGTCTTTTGGAGATCTCTTTATGGCTGACGAACCTGGATGAGCTCAAAGCGGCTGCACGAAAGATCGAACTGGATCTTGGGGCGGCCCAGACCGCCAGGGATCAGGCCCGCGCCGCCCTGGATCAGCTCTATGCCCAGGGGGAGGAGCTGGCCCGGCAGATGCAGGAAAAGGATGTGGAGGCAGAGTGCGTCCGGGCCCAGGCCGCCCAGGCCGACGCCCAGGCCAGTGAGGCCGAGGCCTCCATCGCCGTTTTAAAGAACACGGTGGACCATAACCATGAGACCATAGCCCGGATGGAGGCAGAGCAGAAAGAGGCCAGCAGCCGGGTGGAGGACCTTGAGCGCCAGGCACAGCAGCAGGAGCAGGAGGCCCAGGTGCTGACCCAGCAGATCCAGCATATGGAGCAGCAGCTGCAAGAACTCCTGGAGAAGGCCCGAAAAGCCGCGCAGGAGGTAGGGGGCGCCCGGGATGAGGCAGAGGCCCTCCGGGGCAAAGAGGCCATCGCCCTCTCCGCCGCCGCGGATGCCAGAGCGGAGGAGGCGGCAGCGGCGGCGGAAGGCACCCAGATGGAAAGCCGTGCCGCCGCCGTAGAACAAGAGCTCGCTGCCGCCCAGGAGCGGGTGGCCCAGGCCAAAGAAGCGTTGAAAAAAAGCCGCCGGGCCCTGGAAGAGGCCCAGGATGACGCCGCAGCTGCCGCCAACGTCATTGCCGGCCACGGTCTTCGGATGGAAGAGCGAAAGAAAAAAGCCGCTGCCGCCCGGGATGCCGGGATGAAGCTGACGGTGGAGGTGCAGACGCTGGACCAGCGCATCCGCCTGCTGGAGGAGATGGAGAAGGATTATGAGGGCTTTTCCAAGGCGGTGAAGTCCGTGATGCAGGCCCGGCAAAGCCTCAGGGGCATCCACGGGCCGGTGGCCAATTTGATGCGCACCGACAGCCGCTGCTCCCTGGCTATCGAGATCGCCCTGGGGGCGGGGGTGCAGAATATCGTGGTGGACCGGGAGGAAGACGCCAAGGCCGCCATCGGTTTCCTGAAGCGCCGGGATATGGGCCGGGCTACGTTCCTGCCCCTCACTGCCCTGCGGGGAGAGGAACTGCGGATGCCCGAGGTGGAGCAGGAGCTGGGCTTTGTGGGACTTGCCTCCCGTCTGGTGGAGTTTGATCCCAAGTACACCCAGATCTTCCGCAATCTTTTGGGCCGCACGGTGGTGGTGGAGGACCTGGACCGCGGCATCGCCATGGCCCGGAAATACAAAAATGCCTTCCGCATCGTCACATTGGATGGTCAGGTGATCAACCGGGGCGGCTCTATGACCGGCGGCTCCGTCAGCCGCAGCGCCGGCGTTTTGAGCCGGGCGGCGGAACTGAAGAAACTCCGGGCCCAGGCGGAGAACATGCACCGGGATCTGGAGCGGGCCCGGCAGGCTCAGGAGGAGGCGGAGCGGGAGCTCACCGCCGCCCAGTATGAAATGGAGACGGCCCAGGCCCAGCAGCGCCGGGCTGAGGACGAGGTACTGCGGCTGGAGGCTGCCCGGGATCACCATGCGGTCTTGCTGCGCTCCGCCCAGGAGGGCGTCGCTGCCCTGGAAGGGGAGCGGGAGACCCTGGGGGCCCGGATGGCAGACAATCTCCGCCGCCGGGAGAGCGCCCAGGCGGCAGTAAAAGAACAGGAGGCCCAGGCCCAGCAGTGCCGCCAGGCCCTGGAGACGGCGCTGTCCGGTCAGACGCAGCTGCAGGAGCGCACCGGCGCCCTGGCAGAGGAGATCAGCGGCCAAAAAAGCCAGCTGGCTGCGGCCCGGGCCCAGCGGGACTCTCTGGTGCGCCGGGGAGAGGATCTGCGCCAGCTCTGTCAAACCCTCTGCGGCGATCAAAGCCAGAAAGAGCAGGTCCTGCATGCGTGCAAGGAAGCCATTGCCGCCGCCCAGATGGAGATGGCCCGGCAGGAGCAGCTTCTTGCCCAGCTGCATCAGGAGGGGGAGGACTGCCGCCGGAGAATCGACGCCCTTCGGGAGGAGCGGCTGGAGCTGGAGGGCCAGCGAAGCGCCCGGAACCGGGACAGCCAGAATATGAACGAAGAGCTTTTGAATCTGGAGCGTTCCGTCCACCAGCTGGAGCAGAAGACCGCCACCTCCGCCATGGAGGAAAAGCAGATCCTGGACCGTCTGTGGGAGCACTACGAACTCTCCCATTCCGATGCCCAGGCCCAGCGGATCGAACTGGAGCGCTCCGCCAAGGCCAGCCGCCGGATCGGGGAACTCAAGCGGGATATCGCCGGCCTTGGCACCATCAATATCGGCGCCATCGAGGAATTCGACCGGGTGAATACCCGCTATACATACCTCACAGACCAGCGGGACGATGTGGAGAGGGCAAAGACGGAGCTCAATGCCATCATCTCCGAGATCACCGGCCAGATGACCGAGATTTTCTCCCGGCAGTTCAAGCTTCTGGCCGAGAGCTTCCAGACCACGTTTTCCGAGCTGTTTGGCGGCGGCACCGCCACGCTGGAACTGGAGGATGAGGGGGATATCCTGGGCTGCGGCATCGAGATCAAGGCCCAGCCCCCGGGGAAGAGCTTAAAGACCATCTCCCTGCTCTCCGGCGGGGAGAAGGCCTTTGTGGCTATTGCCCTGTATTTTTCCATTTTGAAGGTCCATCCCACCCCCTTTTGCGTCATGGATGAGATCGAGGCGGCGCTGGACGACGCCAATGTCACCCGGTACGCCCGCTATATGCGCACTCTGGCGGGGAAGACGCAGTTTATCGTCATCACCCACCGCCGGGGCACCATGGAAGAGGCAGACGTCCTCTATGGCGTCACCATGCAGGAACAGGGCGTCAGCAAGATCCTGACCATCAATTTAAACGACATGGCCAAGGAGCTCAAGATCCGGTGAGCAGGCGACTCCGGGACGCTTTGGAGCCAGGCCCTTGTTTGAATACCGATTTTTGGAGGTAAGTATGGGATTTTTTGACAAACTGAAAAAAATCACCACCAATCTCTTCTCCGGCTTTTCCGAGGCGGACGAGGCCTTTTTTGAGGAGCTGGAAGAGACGCTGATCCTGGCGGATCTGGGGATGGACACCGCCCTGGAGGCTGTGGAGCAGCTGCGGGCGCGGGTGCGCAGGGAGAAGCTTCATGACCAGGAGGAGGTCAAGGCGGCTTTGCGGGATGTGCTGGTGGAGATGATGGATGTGGGGGATACCGCCATGGACCTCTCCACGCAGCCCAGTGTGGTGCTGTTTATCGGCGTCAACGGCGTGGGCAAGACCACCTCCATCGGTAAGATCGGCAGCAGGCTGAAAAAAGAAGGCAAGCGGGTGCTGTTTTGCGCCGGAGATACGTTCCGGGCAGCCGCAGCTGACCAGCTGGAGATCTGGGCACAGCGGGCCGAGTGCGAACTGGTGCGCCAGCACGAGGGGGCTGACCCAGGGGCCGTGCTCTTTGACGCCCTCCAGGCCGCCAAGGCCCGGCATGTGGACGTGGTGCTCTGCGATACTGCCGGACGGCTGCACAACAAGGCCAACCTCATGGCGGAACTTGCCAAGCTCTCCAAGATCATTGACCGGGAATGCCCCGGCTGCGCCCGGGAAACGCTTTTGGTCCTGGACGCCACCACGGGGCAAAACGGTCTCATCCAGGCCAGGACGTTCAAGGAGACCGCGGGTCTTACCGGCATCATCCTCACCAAACTGGACGGCACCGCCAAAGGCGGCATCGTCATCGCCATCGCCCGGGAACTGGGGGTGCCGGTGAAATTTGCCGGTGTGGGGGAGGGACTGGAGGACCTCAAGCCCTTTGACGCCCGGGACTATGTGGAGGCTATCATCTAAACGCAAAACCCCTTCCGCCGGCAGGAGGAGGGGAGAAAACCATACCATAAGCAAAGAGGGTTGATTTTTATGAAGCGAGCCGACGGGCGGGCCTTTGACCAGCTGCGCCCCATTAAGATCACTACCGATTTTGTGAGGTTCCCGGAGGGCAGCTGCCTCATCCAGTGCGGCCAGACCATGGTGCTGTGCTGCGCCAGTGTGGAAGAGCGGGTGCCGCCCCATGTGAAGGAGGGCACCGGCTGGGTGACGGCGGAGTACTCCATGCTGCCCCGGGCCAACCGGGAGCGCAGCAAGCGGGACATCGCAAAGCTCAAGCTCTCCCCCCGCAGCGCGGAGATCCAGCGTTTGGTGGGGCGGTCGCTGCGGGCGGCGGTGGACCTTGAAAAATTAGGGGAGCGGACCATCACCGTGGACTGCGATGTGCTGCAGGGGGACGGGGGCACCCGCACCGCCTCTGTTACCGGAGGCTTTGTGGCGCTGGCCCTGGCCTGCCGGAAACTGGTGGAAGAGGGGGCCCTGGGCTCCACCCCCATCCGCCACTGTGTCACCGGCGTCAGCGCCGGGATCGTGGAGGAGGCGCCGATGCTGGATCTGCAGTACAGCGAGGACAGCCGCGCCCAGGTGGACCTCAACTGCGTTATGAACGAGCTGGGAGAGATCATCGAACTTCAGGGCACCGGGGAGGGAAGAGCCTTCAGCGTTAAAGAGCAGCAGGAGCTGCTGCGCCTTTGCGAAAAAGGAAACCGGGAGTTAAGAGAGATCCAAAAAAGCGCATTGGGGGGAAAATGGGAATGGATGTGACATTTGTATTGGCCACCCATAATCCCGGCAAGATCCGGGAGATGGGTGAGATCCTGGGAGAGCTTGGGATAAAAGTGGTGAGCCCCAAGGATTTGGGGATCACCGTGGACGTGGAGGAGACCGGCACCACCTTTGCCGAAAACGCCATGCTCAAGGCCAAGGCCATCTGCGCCTCCTCCGGCCTGCCCGCCATTGCCGACGACTCCGGCCTTTGCGTGGACGCCTTGAACGGCGGCCCCGGGGTGTACTCCGCCCGCTACGGCGGAGAGGGGCTGGATGATGTGGGGCGCTATCGCCTGCTGCTGGAGAACATGCGGGGACAGACTACCCGGGCGGCCCACTTTGCCTGCGCCATTGCCTGCGCCTTTCCCAACGGAGATGAGCTGACGGCAGAGGGCACCGTGGAGGGCACCATCGCCTTTGCCCCTATGGGGGAGGGAGGATTCGGCTATGATCCGGTGTTTTTCTATCCTCCCCTGGCCAAGACGTTCGGCCAGCTGACAGCGCAGGAAAAAAGCGCCATCTCTCACCGGGGCAAGGCTTTAAAGGAATTTGCCGCCCGGTTGGAAACTTATTTGAAGAAATAACGTCTATATAAAAAAGATTTTTCGGATCATCAGAAAGGGCGGAGGAGGTCCTCCGAGGATATATTATGGAACTGACAAGCAAACAACGCGCGCAGCTGCGGGGCCTGGCCAACGGGCTGGATACCATCCTCCAGGTGGGAAAAGAGGGCATCGGGGAAAATCTGATCCGTCAGGCGGATGACGCTCTGGAGGCCCGGGAACTCATCAAAGGCAGGGTGTTGGACAGCAACATCGACTACGACGCCCGGGCCGCTGCGGAGGAACTGGCAAAGGCCACCCGCAGCGAGGTGGTCCAGGTCATTGGCAGTAAATTTGTGCTGTACCGGCAAAGCCACAGCAAGCCCCGGGAAAAGCGCATTTCGCTGGTGAGCGGCAAGGCGGCAAAGACAAAGGCGTGAGAGAGGGCCGGCTTGGGGCCTTAGGCGTAAGGAGGTGCATCAGTGAAAATCGGAGTTTACGGGGGGACGTTTAATCCCCCGCACCTGGGCCATGTGACGGCAGCCCGGGCGGTATTTGCCATGCTGAAGCTGGATAAGCTCTGGCTTATTCCGGCGGGGATCCCGCCCCATAAGGACCTGCCTGCGGGCACACCCACCCCGAAAGAGCGCCTGGAGATGACTTCCATGGCGGCAGAGCAGCTGGGCCTTGGAGACCGGGTGGAGGTGCTGGATCTGGAACTGGAGCGGCCGGGGGCCAGCTATACCAGCGAGACGCTGAAGGCGCTTCGGGAGCGCTGCCCGGAAGATGAGCTGTGGCTTTTGATGGGGACGGACATGTTTTTGACCCTGCAGTGCTGGCACGATCCCGCCCAGATTTTTGATTTGGCGGGGATAGCCGCTTTTGGCCGGACGGAGGCGGACACGGAGGAACTGTTTTCCCTCCAGCGGGCGTATTTGTATCACACCTATCCCAACGCCCGGATCTTCACCCTCACCATACCCGGTGTGGTGGATGTCTCCTCCACGCAGCTGCGCCAGTCCCTGGCACAGGGGGAGGGAGGGAAATTACTGCCCCCGGCAGTATACGGTTATATTCTGCGAAAGGGGCTGTACGGCACCCATGCCGACTTAAAGCACCTGCCCATGGAAGCGCTTCGCCCTGTGGCCCTGAGCTATCTGAAGGGAAAGCGGATCCCCCATGTGCTGGGCACGGAGCAGGAGGCCATCCGCCTGGCCCAGCATTACGGCGCAGACGAAAAAAAGGCACAGGTGGCGGCCCTGCTCCACGACAGCACCAAGCGGCTGAGCCTGGAAGAGCAGCTCTCCTTGTGCAGCCACTACCACATTCCTCTGGACGACTTAGAGCGCAAGACGCTGAAGCTGCTCCACGCCAAGACCGGCGCCGCCCTGGCCCGGGATGTGTTTGGCGTGGATCAGGAGATTTATGACGCCATCTTTTACCACACCACCGGAAAAGCAGACATGACGCTTTTGGAGAAAATCCTGTATTTGGCAGATTATATTGAACCCTCCCGGGACTTCCCTGGGGTGGATACGCTGCGCAGCACATGCTATGAAGATCTTGACAAAGGATTGGAGATGGGCCTTGCCATGTCCGTGGAGGATCTGAAGCAGATGGGCGCGCCGGTCCATCCGGCCACATTGGAAGCGTGGGAATGGATGAAAGGGCACAGGTAAAGAACCTATGGAGAAAAATAACAAAAAACGTTTGGCGGGAGAGAACAAGCGGGAGAAAAAACCAAGACGGCTGACCCGGCAGCAAAAGATCCTCATTGCCGTGGCGGTGGTTTTAACGCTGGCGGTGGTGATTGTGGCAGCCTGCCAGAGTTTGTTTGTAAAACCCACCTTGCCGGTGAAGGGCGAGGATGACGCTGACGACCAGAAGGAAAAGACGGAGGAGATCGACTATGGTGAGGGCATCCGTCCCCGGGCGGACGGAGAGCGCAAGAGCGAGGATTTCTACACCATTTTGGTGCTGGGCAGAGATACCGGCGGCGGCGGCAACACAGACACCATGCTTCTTGCCAGTTATGATGTCACCAACCAAAAGGCCACGGTCATGTCCATTCCCCGGGACACCATGGTGAATGTCTCCTGGGACGTGAAGAAGATCAACTCCGTCTATAATGGCTACGGCGGCGGTGAGGAAGGAATTCAGGGAGTCTATAAGGAGATCGCCCAGCTGGTGGGCTTTGAGCCGGACTTCCAGGTAGTGGTGGAATGGGAGGCTGTGGGCAAGCTGGTGGACGCCATCGGCGGGGTCTATTTTGACGTACCCTATCCCATGAGCTACCATGACCCCTACCAGGACCTGGTGATCGAACAGCCCCAGGGCTACCGCCTTTTGGACGGGGATGACGCCATGCAGGTGATCCGCTGGCGGAAAAACGATGCCGGAAGCCCCTATGGATACAGCACCGGCATTGGCGACAGCGGTCGTATGGAACTGCAGCAGGATTTCCTGAAGGCGGTCATCGAGCAGCTGCTCAAGCCCGCCAACGTCCTGAATATCGGCAAGATCGCCAAGGTCTTCCAGGAGAACGTGGAGACAGACCTGAGCTTCCAGAACATTTTGTGGTTTGGCCAGCAGGCGGTGTCCGGAGGCCTCTCTGTGGAGGATGTGAACTTTGTCACCATGCCTTACAAGGGCGCGTCGGCATACAGCCGGACTTACAGCAAGCAGCTGGGACGGGACTATTACCTCTCTTATGTAGTGCCCATTGCCAGAGAGCTTTTGGAGATTGTCAACTCCTCCCTCAGCCCCTATGTAGAGGAATTTACCATCAGCGACCTGGATATTATGTCTGTGAACGCAGACGGCTCTCTCAGCTCCACCACAGGCTATGTGGAAGACCGTCCGGCGGCCTCTGCGCCCAACCTGATGGGCAGCGGCTCCGGGACCTCCGGCGGCGGGGGAGAAGTGGAACAGCCGGAGTATATTGTGGACGAGTACGGGAATATCGTGGACTCCGTGACCGGTGAGATCATCGTGCCTGCACCGGGTCCAGAGACCCCTGGGGACGCCGGCCAGGGCGGCGGGACTACCGGTCAGGGCGGTGAGACCACCGACCAGGGCGGCGGGACTACCGACCAAGGCGGCGGAACCACCGGCCAGGGCGGCGGGACCACCGATCAAGGCGGCGGGGCTGCCAGTCAGGGCAGCGGGATCACCGGCCAGGGCGGCGGAACTACCGGCCAGGGCGGCGGAACTGCCAGCCAGGGCAGTGGGACCACCGACCAGGGCAGCGGAACTGCCAGCCAGGGCGGCGGGACCACCGATCAAAGCGGCGGGACCACCGGCCAGGAACAGACCCCTCCCTCATTCACCATTCTCCCTCCTGGAGAGGAATGATTTAAGAAAGGAAGACGTCCATGACACCAAAAGAGTTAGCGATCATTGCCGCCAAGGCTCTGGATGAAAAAAAGGGCAAGGAGATCAGCGCCATTGAAGTGACGGAGCTGACCACCCTGGCGGACTATTTTGTCATCTGTACCGGAACCTCCAATACCCAGATCAACGCCTTGTGCGATGCAGTGGAGAAGGCCATGGAGGAGCAGGCGGGAGATCGGCCCCTCCACCGGGAGGGCCACCGGGACGGCACCTGGGTGCTGCTGGATTACGGCAGCGTCTGTGTGCATGTATTTTCGGAGGAGGCCCGGGCGTTTTACTCCCTGGAGCGGCTGTGGAGCGACGGGATCCCCCTGAATCTTGAGGGCGTGCTGCAGCAGGACTGAAGGAAGCACTCCCGCGGGGGCACTTCCGTCGGACCTTGTCCGGGGAGGAGAAGGACCATCATAAAAGACCAGGGAGGGGACATCGAAAAGATGTCCCCTCCCTGCACGTTTTTGATATCGGTTAAAAAGGTGATCTCCCGGGGATTTCACAATGCGCCACGCCGGAAGGACGAGCTCCTGCTGGCCCAGAGGCCTTTAAAGAGAACCCAGGGCGGCGCTTACCGCCTCCATCTGCTGGGCTGTGGGGACCCAACTAAATTGGATTTCCACAAAGTGGGTCTGATAGCACAAAAGATACGTCTGGGTGGGGCCATAGGGCACCTCCGTCAGCTGATAGGCCTCCTGCGCCTGCCAGGGCAGGGGATCGGCGGGGATATAGCGGTTCCGGAGCTGCTCGGGCACAGGGGTATAGGCAGCCTCTCCGGAGGAGAGGAGCCGCTCTTTGCAAAAATCATAGAGGAAGGGGGCCTTGACAAACGTGACGGTGTATTCCAAAGACCCTTCGTCCTCCGTTGCCCCCAGCTGGGCGGAGGGATATTGCCCCAGGGACTTTTGCCCAAGGAGGAACGAGTCTGTGGCAGTGTGCCGCTTCATATATCCCGTAAGAGGGGCATCCACCAGATCCTCCAGAGTCAAAGGGAGGTCTGTCTGCTGGAGGTCCTCTTGAAACCACCCCTGGTCCCACATCCGGAGGGTCAGGGCGGTGAAGCCGCCCATCAGGCCAAAGCCCAGGCAAAAAGCCAGCACGATGGTCATCGTCCGGTTGAGCCTCCGGGAGGCCTTTTTCCGCTTGAGAAACGATTTGACGGTGTTGACCAGGCCCAGCATAAGCACCATGTAGAGCACCATGAACCCCGCCGCCCAGCGGGCGAGGGCGTCTCCCAGGATCAACGTTTCCGCCAGCCAGCACAGTGCCCCCAAAAGAACGGCGTACAGGACGAACCACTGGAACCAGGAGTGTCCGGATGCCTCGAAAAACTCCCCTCGCTGCGCTGCTTTCTTCGCCTTGGCCCGCCAGGAGAAATAGCCCACCAGTTCCACCACACAAAGCAGAAAGAGCAGCGTATAGGCAAAGCCGCTGAACAGCGCCGAGGTGCTGGACAAAAGGCCGATGGGATCCCCCAAGAGGCGGGAGAGGAACAGCCCCCCATTGAGCAGGGACAGGACCAGCATCGAAAAGTATATCGGCAGCATGGTCCGTTTTGCCGCCCGGTGGATGGTCTCCACTTCCAGAGCGGGGTCCGTATCCATGGGGATGGGGTGCGGATCCTGGGTGCAGAAGATTTGCATCTGGGCCGAGGCGCAGGCAAGCTGCCAGCCCGTGTGGGCGCACAGATCGTAAAAGGATGCCTCCTGCTCCGACGGCCCCGAATCAAATTCTGAGCGGTCGGGGAAGTAGTGGACGGTAAATTTCCACTGGGCCGGGGGGATCCGACGGTAGAACCAGCCCCAGCCGGTGATCTTGTAGATCATCCAGCCCTTCTCCGCCATCTTTTCCAGGTGGCGGGCGATGCCCGTATGGTCAAAAAACGAATAGACTTCAAGCCTCCATTTTTTGTCCTTCATCAAAGATCCCCCTCTCCAAAGATCCGGCGATAGTCCGCCGCCTGGGCGCACAGGCGCCGGTACTCCTCTTCCAGCATCTGCCTGCCTTTTTCCGTGAGAAGATAGCTCCGCCTGCGCCCCTCCGCCCGGGTCTGCCGGATCATGCCGGCTTCTGAAAACTGCTCCAGCAAGGTGTAGAGGGTGCCGGATCCCACCCGTACCCGCCCATGGGTCATGGCGGGGACCCGGTCCAGGATATCCATGCCGCAGCGCTCTGTTTTCAGGCACAGCAATGTATAAAACATCTGCTCCGTCAGGGTTTGAAATTTTGCCCGGGGCATGGGACCACCTCCATTATCGATATTCGAGTTTATAAGGTGATTATATTCTCGAATATCGACAATGTCAAGATAAAAGGATGGTGATAAAAAAATGAGGGGGAGGCTGACTGCGGGCCATATCCGGGCGGCTGCGGCCATATGGTATAGAGGAAAGGCGTGAGGCAGAGGCCCTACGTTCAGCTGAAGAGAGAGGGGAGAGCAGGCTTGGGGATTTTTTTGAAATACCTGTTTCTTTTTTGGTTCGGCGGCAGTTTTTATGTTACATTGGAGGTTTTTTACAGGGGATACAGTCACTGGACCATGTTCCTTTTGTCCGGAGGGGTGTTTCTTGCCATCGGGTGGATCAACCAGCGGCTGCGCAGGGACATTCCCTTTTTGCTGCAGATAGCGCTGGGTACGGCCATGGCCGTGGGCGGTGAGTTTTTCACAGGGTGCGTGGTCAATTTGCTCCTGGGATGGAACGTGTGGGACTACTCCCAGATGTGGGGAAACGTGTTGGGACAGATCTGCCCGCGGTTTGCCGTTATCTGGATTCCGGTATCCGCTCTGGCCATTGTGGTGGATGATCTGATCCGCTGGCGGTTTTTCCATGAGCCCGCCCCCCGCTACCGACTGCTTTGAAACAGCGCCCCCGCCGGCCTGTAGGCCGGCGGGGGCGTGCTGATGTGTTTTGCAACAGATGGCGGCGGTTACACCAAAAGATCGCGATAACGGTTCAAGCAGGCAAAGATCTCCTGCTTTCTGGGGCGTGCGAGAAAAGCCCCGCTTCGGCTGCCCTCCCATAGGGCGCTCAGGCCCTGCTGTTCCAGCAGGGCGTCCAGGGCTGCCACCACCTGCTGCAGGGTCCGCCTGCCGTCAAAGAGATGGTTTTGGGCATAGAGAAGGCAATATCCCAGAGCGGCGGTCTGCTCGCCGTCGGCGATCTGCTCCACATACCGCAGGTCGATGGTCTCGTGATTGATGGAGACGCCATCCCGCCCAAGGGATTTGAGTTTCACCCGCCCTGCGCCGCGCAGCGCCGGGGAGGGCTTGGGTCGGCGATCAAAGGCTGGTACCGCGGCCGGTTCCAGGGGGGCGCAGGTCAGGGGAAAGGCCTGGGCCTCTTTCTTTGCCAGGGCGGTGATGTCCTTAGGGACATAGTGGTCCATTTGGATAATGGTGTCCGCCACGTGGAAATAGGCACCGGAGCTGCCTGCCACGATCACCGTGGAGATCCCGTGCCGGTCATAAAGCTCCCGAACGCGGTGGATAAACGGCGTGATGGGCTCCATGTCCCGGCGGATCACCCGCTCCATCAGCTCATCCCGGATCATAAAGTTGGTGGCGCTGGTGTCCTCATCCATCAGCAGCAGGGACGTGCCTGCCTCCATGCCCTCCACCACATTGGCTGCCTGGGAGGTGCTGCCGCTGGCATCCTCGCTGACAAAGGCGGCGGTATCCTTGCCGTTGGGCAGGGCGCCGATAAACATGGAGATATCTGTATGCCGGATGCTGCGGCCGTCTTCCGCGCGGATTTTTACCGCGGTGTCATCCGTGATGACGTATTCCCGTCCGTCCCCGGCGATATGGTTATAGACGCCGGACTCCAGCGCCTTCAAAAGGGTGGATTTGCCGTGGTATCCTCCGCCTACGATCAAGGTGACGCCCCGCCGGATCCCCATCCCGGTAAGAGGACCTCTGTGAGGCAGATCCAGGGTCACCGCCAGCTCCTTGGGGGAGCGGAAGGCCACGCCCCCCTCCATGGCAAGGGTGCACACGCCGGAGGCCCGGGGCAGGATGCTCCCGTCCGCCACAAAGGCGCACAGGCCCAGCTTGGTGAGGGCCTGGCGGATATACTGCTGATCCTCCGCCAGATCCGCCACTGCCTGCAGGTATTTGGCGTCAAGACGCCGGTAGAGTAAGGATGCCTCCACGCACCGGGGCAGCAGTTCAAAGAGGATCTTCTCCAGCTCCCGGGCATTGATGGTACGGCCGTTGGCGGGAAAGCCCACTTCCAGCCGCACTAGGATGCTGCCGCTTTTGGGATCCAGCTGGCAGGCGGTGCGCTCCAGAATCTCCTGGCCGCAGCGGCTGACGGCAATCAGCCCGCTGTGACCGGAGCCCCTGGCCTGGTGGGAGGCGCTCTCTGCCTGGCGGGCAAACTGCCGGGTCAGGGCGTCCTGAAGGGCAATGCGCTGGCAGGGGGTGCGGTACAGGTTCGCGGGAAATGCAGCCTCTTTCCCGCTGACATGAATGCTGATCCGGGAGGGAGCGGCGAAGGGGTCCCCCTGCACATGGTCGATGGAGAGCACATATCCAGGAAACTGGTATGATCCTTTGGTGTCTTTATAGGCGGGATACCCCCTGCGGTCGATCCGCCCCAACAGGGCTTTGAGATCTGCTGCTGTCTGCATGATAAAACGCCTCCTGCTGATTTTCTGAAAAATCCGTGCCGCCGGGCGGTCTTCCACGGCTCTGGGTCCTGGCCTGGCGGCTTTTACCCTCCAAAATTACAGGCTGCACCCCCAAAAAAGGCCTGAAAAGAGGCCCTTCGGACTCGGTTTTCCGGTTATGGGCGCCCCGATGTGCAGGCAGCAACGCCCGCCCCCATGCAGCCGCGCGGGGGATCCATCGCTTTGCGGAGAACGTGGATGTTTTGCAGAGCGCCTCCTGGTAATTGACAAAATGAAAATGTCCATGACTGCAGCAGTCGCAGCCGCCTGCCGCCGGCACCAGAATATGATAACAACGACATCTGCCACAGTCAAGTCCCCGGAGCCGGGATCTCCCGGCCCTTTTCGGCCAGCTCCTTGGCCTGCCCCCGGGGAAATTTCCCCTTGTATTGTGCCGCCCTATCTGGTAAAATAAAGATAAACTTAGAGAAATATCTTTATTTTTGAGGAGAGAACGCCATGCCGAGAATCTCTTATTCCCAGGAGGAGCGGGAACAGATTCGGGAAAACCTGGTGGCGGCGGCGCTGGATTTGATGGCAAAGCAGGGGATCCAGCATACCACAGTGGAACAGATCTACAAAAAGGTGGGGATTTCCCGCACGTTTTTTTACTCCTTTTTCCCCACCAAGGAGGACCTTGTGGTGGAGACGCTGTATCTCCAGCAGCCCAAGATCCTGGCCTATGCCCGCAAGCTGATGGAAGACCCTGCCCTGAGCTGGCGGGAGGCTGTGGAGCAGTTCCTCTATGCCTGCTGCTATGGTGAGAAAAACGGGATCGCAGTTTTGACCATCGAAGAACAGCAGATGATTTTTCGGCGCCTGTCCCCGGAGAGCTATCAAACCTTTCGGAAAAAGCAGACCCAGCTCTTCGGCAATATCCTGGAGTGCTTTGGGGTCCGGGCGGATGAGAAAAGGATCAGTTTATTTACCAATTTGAGCCTGGCGGTCATGATCATCCGCAGGGCCATTCCCAAGACGCTGCCGCTGTTTGTTCCGGAGGCGGCAGACGAGACGGTCTCTTTTCAGATCCGGTCCATTGTGGATTGCCTGGAGACCTTGAAGGAGCAAGAAGTGGACCTTGGCTGACAGCGGGCAAGGGGGATCCGCCTGAATATTACGCGTTTGTATTCAGGCGGATTTTATCTCCCCCAAAATAAATACAAAACTAAAAAATAATCTTTATAAAAAGGAAGCTGCTGAAAATTGCCTGATTTTCATGGGGCCTGCAGCTTGCCGATAAAAAATATTTTTAGGAGGAAGCAGATATGGGACTTTTCAGCAAGCTTTTTAAAGGGCCGGAGATCGATATGGAAAAAAGCGACGCCAACGCCAAAAAGATGCGGCTGCTTTTCAACCAAGTGGTGGAAAACGGGGATGACTACCGGCTGATTTTTGGCTATACGGAGGATGTGGCGCGGTTCAACTATGGCTTTGTCCACGGCAGTAAAACCAAAATCGGCAATTTGATCGTGGGATGGAGCGAGTCCAGCCAGACCATCGTGGTGGTTCCGACGGTCCCCGACCTTTCCGGCTGCGGGGATCCCACCTATTACCGCCGCAGTGAGATTCTGAAGGCCTACCGCAATAAGTACCCCACCGATGCCTTTATCATTTACCCCGATCACAAAGGCTATATCGGCATCAACGCCTGTGACTGGCTGGATGACGAATCTTTGTATGTCTATGTGTCTCAGGAAGAGGCCCTGGCGGCCTTTACAGACTTCTTCATACACCGCTTTGCCACAAAGTGAGGGAAAGAATGTCCTGGGGAGCAATGGGCGCTTTCTTTTTGGCGCTGCTGATCCTATTTGCTGTGGGGAACCTCTGGTTCCATGCCGTGGAGTTCCTGCTGGAGCGGATCAAACGCCGCCTTGCCCGCCGGGAGGAGCCGCCTGCCTGGCACCCCCTTCCAACGCAGGAGGAGGAGCAGCAGGACCGCCCACTTTGACAAGGCCTACTGGCAACATCCCCCGCCATCTCGCATTTGCAAGATGGCGGGGGATGTTGTCGCGTTTCAGCCCTGGGCATAGGGGAAGCGGCTTATTTGGCCCGCCGTTTCCAGTAGACCAGCAATACCGCAATAATCTCCGCGCCGTATATGGCGCCAAACAGCACGTGCCGGACTGCCGCGGTCTCCTGCGCCTTTTGCAGGTCCTCCTGGGTGTACACCGTGATGGGTAAAACTGTTCCCTCCTGGGGTGTATAGCGCAGGGAGACCACCTGCTGGTTGCGGTGGAGATACTGGCAGACCACGTTGCCGCTGCTGTCTTTCAGGCGGCGGGTGAGGGCCTCCTCCCGGCTGATCTCATTGCCGTATTCATCGTAATAGACGGCGCTATCTGATTCCTCCGTAAGCTCCGCCTGCCCGGAAGGCAGGCCCCCCGGACCTTGCTGCGGAGGGACTTCCTGCTCCATGTAGGCCACGAAGTCCCCATAGTTGTGGAAGGTGGTGCCCTCCATTATGGACCAGGGGCCGTAGATGGTTGTGGCGGCCTGGTGGACAAGAAACGTGACTGCCATCAGGGCAGAGAGGATGATGGCGTATTTGCGTTTTCGCCTGTGGTTGCGGTGGTAGAGGGCGGCCTCTTTTTCACTGAGGGTGTAGACGCCCCGCTTGAGAAGGGAGGCATTGAAAAAATAGAGAAAAACGGCATAGAGCAGGAGAGAAAGGGCAGCGCCGCCCAGACCGAAGAGCAGCATGCTTTCGGCGCTGAGGCCAACATGGACCCCCGCCATCAGCAAGGGGGAGGTGAAGCCCATGGCGGCAACGGCCACGGCAATGGATAACTGGGCCAGGCGGATGACTTTACGCTTATAGGCGGACAGGTCCCACGGGTCCACATCCGCGTCCTCAACACACAAGAAGGCGCGGTTTATAAATACCGCCTGCAGGACAACACTGGCAATCAGGAAAAGCGCACCAAGCAAAAAGCCCAGCGCCGCTTTGAAAAATACCAGGTTGCCCATCAGCGCCATAATGACCCCTGCCCCACAAATACCCGCAGCCACATAGGTGCGGCGCTGGTACTGGGAATATGCCAGCTTCAGCAGATGCCGGCGCTGCTTTTCCCCTCTTGCAGGGGACGCAGCCTCTGCCGGTTGTGCGACTCTTTCCTCCGGCGGCCTTCGCTGACCCCGCAGCAGCTCGTCGCAGGTGACGCCGAAAATTTCCGCGATCACAGGGATTGCGGAAAGGTCCGGTGTTCCATCGTCCCGCTCCCATCGGCTGATGGTCTTATCCGATACATGCAGACGTTCGGCCAGATCCTTTTGCGTCATGCCGCTTGCTTTTCGCAGCGCGGCAATAAATCCTCCGATTGTTTTCTTTTCCATGGCGTGTCTCCTCTTGGCTGGGTGGATTGCAGGTTCCTGCATGCCTGTATTCTACAATTTTGACAATGAAAATACCACCCAGGAGACCGGGAATCTCTCTCAAAGTCCGAGAATGGCCCCGCCCCGACCACGGGTACTGCAAGATCCTCCCCGGGCCACCTGGAAAAAGCCTGCCTGTTTAAAAGGAAGCCCTCGGCGGAATGTGGCGGCCGGCGGTTCCATGCTTCAGCTCAGCTCTCCGTATGCTTCGGGGGAGACGCCTTCCAGCCACTGGTTGGAGCAGCCCTCGCCGGGCACCTCCACCGCCAAATGGGAAAACCAGCTGTCACAGGCGGCGCCGTGCCAGTGCTTCACCTCCGGGGGGATATTGACCACGTCCCCGGGGCGAAGCTCCCGGGCCTCCTGGCCCCACGCCTGATACCAGCCCCGGCCGGCCACGCAGAGCAGGATCTGCCCGCCGCCCCTGTGGGCGTGATGGATATGCCAGTGATTGCGGCAGCCCGGCTCAAAGGTTACATTGTACACCCCCACCTGGCTGGTGGAGAGGAGCTGCAGATAGCTCCGGCCCGTGAAATACTGGGCAAAGGCGTCGTTGGAGGCCCCCATGGGGAATACCATCTCTTTTTGATGCCGCGCTTTGTCATCGTCATCGGCGGCCTCATGGGTCCACACCTCCTTGGCCATGCGGAAGGCCGCCCAGGCCTTGGGCCAGCCGGCGTAAAAGGCCGCGTGAGTCAAGATCTCCGCGATCTCCTGCCGGGTGATGCCGTTTTTCCGGGCGGTGGCGAGGTGGTACTGGAAGGAGCTGTCCACCAAACCCTGAGACATCAGGGCTATCACTGTGACAAGGGACCGGTCCCGGAGGGAGAGCTTGTCCTCCCGGCTCCAGACCTCGCCGAAGAGCACGTCGTCATTGAGCTGGGCAAATTTGGGGGCGAATTCCCCCAGGGCCTCCCGGCCCGCCGTCTGTTTGACTGCCATGTGAAAGTACCTCCTATGCAAGAGAAAATGTGACCTGGACGGTCCCATCCCCCAGCTTTTCCTGCAAGCCGGAGGGATCGTCGATCCTGGCAAGCCTGGTAAAGCTCCAGGAATTGGTGTCATAGTAAATGGTGATCTGGTTGCCCTGATAGAGGATCACATCCCCAGGCTGTGTGGTGATCTGGGTGTCGTTTCGCGTCAGCGTCGTGCCCAGGGGCCCCACCTTTTCAAAGCCGCCGTAGTCCTCCATATCAATGGTCAGCGGGCCCTGCGCCAGGAGCGCCTGAAATTCTTCAGCGGAGCTGTTGTCTTCAAAGGTGGCCAGCAGCTCATGATCTCCCACTGTAATTTTCAGCGCAGGTT
Organism: uncultured Oscillospiraceae bacterium; assembly: GCA_944385475.1. Taxonomy (GTDB): domain Bacteria; phylum Bacillota; class Clostridia; order Oscillospirales; family Oscillospiraceae; genus Oscillibacter. Next base: position 28,348 of record CALWXJ010000034.1, on the reverse strand, counting down.
CCTCCTGACCAGGGTCTGCTGCCTGGGGCCCTGGGGCTTCTCCGGACTCCTGCGGCGTGGGCGGCTCTTTGCCTTGGTCCGCAGGCGTTTCTGCCTGGGCGGCTCCGGGCTGCTGCGTCACAGGGGGTTCCTCTGGGGCAGGCGTTTGGGCAACGGCTTCGGCGGCTTGTGTCTCCTGCTGGTCCGGCTCCGTGCCTTCCGTTGTTTCTGATTCGGGAAATTCCTCTGGGGAAGGGGCCTGGTCAGGCTGCCCGGCGGCATCTGCCTGCGGTTTTGCACTTACTTCTTGAGATGGTATCTGTGCAGGCTCTGCGGAACTGGGTTGCCCCCCGCAGGCGGAGAGGAGGAAGACGACAAGAAGCATACAAAATATTCTTACCATGGGACGCCTCCTCCGGCACTTATTTCAGATACTCCCGGAAAAATGCCTCAATCTTGTCAAAGGGAATGATGTCCTTCCGGTCGTAGAGGTCGGTATGGACCGCACCAGGGATGATAAGCAGCTCCTTGTTGCCGGTATGGGGGTTGTCTTTCACCATGTCCGCAAAGGCGTCCCGGCTGAAATAGCAGGAGTGGGCCTTCTCCCCGTGGATCACCAGCACGGCGCTGCGGATCTCGTTGGTATATCGCAGGATCGGCATGTTGAGGAAGGAGAGGGACGATGTCACGTTCCACCCTTCGTTGGAGTTGAGGGAGCGCTCAGTATAGCCCCGTTCCGTCTTGTAGTAGTCATAGTAATCCTTCACGAAGAAGGGGGCACCCTCCGGCAGGGGATCCACCACGCCCCCGGCCCGGGCATAGGTGCCGTTTCGATAATCCTCCGTCCGCTGGGTGTTGAGGGTGCGTCTCATCTGATACCGGGCATCGGCATTGTCGTCGGCGTCAAAGTACCCCCGGGCCGTGACCCGGGTCATATCGTACATGGTGGAAGTGACGGTGGCCTTGATGCGGGTGTCCATGGCGGCGGCGTTCAGGGCCATGCCGCCGAAGCCGCAGATACCCAGGATGCCCACCTTTTCCGGATCCACAAAATCCCGGGTAGCGAGGAAGTCCACCGCGGCGGAAAAATCCTCGGTGTTGATGTCGGGGGAGGCCACGTTCCGAGCCTCCCCGCCGCTCTCCCCGATAAAGGAGGGGTCAAAGGCCAGGGCGGCAAAGCCCCGGGAAGCCAGCTCCTCGGCATACAGGCCGGAGCACTGCTCCTTCACTGCACCGAAGGGGCCGGACACCGCCACGGCGGAGAGCCTTCCGGCAGCATCCTTGGGCAGGTATAAGTCGCCGCACAGCGCAATGCCATAGCGGTTGTGAAAATGCACCTTCTCCCGCTTAACGGTATCCCCCAGGGGAAAAGAGTAGCCATGATACTTGGAATGCATCGTTTTCATCCTCCCTGAAATCAAATGTGTTTGCCCATCTCATAGGCCTTTTGCAAAGCGGGATGGCCCTGGATCTCTCCCACGGCCGTCACGCCCCCGGCAAAGACCGTTCCCGCCAGGCGGGCCTTTTCAAAACAATCCACCCAGCCCTGCAGCCCCGCAGCCGCTCCGTCCGCAGTGTGTTCTCCCTCCTCCGCTGCGGCGGAGAGCAGGTAGATATCCCGGAAAGCGTAGGGGGCGGGAAACAGCGGATTGGCCCGATCCAGCAGGGTTTTCATCTGGCCGCACATCCCGTAGTAATAGATGGGGGTGGCAAATGCGATGACATCTGCCGTCAGCATCTCCTGGGCAGTGGTATCCCCATCGTCGCGGATGACGCAGCGGCAGGTGCTCTGACAGGCAAGGCATCCCCTGCAAAACCCAATGGCCTTATCATACAGGGTGATTTTCCGCACATCATTTCCGCTTTCCCGGGCGCCCCGGATAAAGGCATCCGCCAGGGTGTCGGAGTTTCCGCCCCTCCGGGGGCTGGTGGAGATCACCAAAACCTTTTTGCTCATTGCAGTTCCTCCTCCGTCAAATGCCGTATTACGCTCGCGGGCACGCCCCCCACGATGGTGTTTTCCGGAACGTCCCTGGTCACTACGGCGCCGGCGGCCACGATGGCGCCATCTCCAACGGTGACACCGGGCAAAACCGTGGCGTTGGAGCCGATCCAGACGTTTTTCCCGATATGGATGGCCGCGGGGACCATACTGCCGCGGTCTTTGGGTGATATGGCGTGGTTCAGCGTGGCCAGCACCACGTTATGGCCGATGAGGGCCCCATCCCCAATGAAGATCCCCCCCTGGTCCTGGAATTTGCAGCCCATGTTGATAAAGACGTTTTTCCCAATATGGATATTTTTTCCGCAGTCGGTATAAAAGGGGGGGAACAGCCCGAATCCCTCGTCCACCGGCTGGCCGATCAGCCTGGAAAAAAGAGCCCGCAGCTCCTGGGGGGAATGGTAGCTGCCATTGATCTGCGCCGTGATGCGCAATGCCTCCTGGCTGACGCCATGCATGAATAAGTGGGCTTCACTGCCCCCCTGCACCGGCTTTCCGCTGCTCAGGTGCTTTAAAAATGCCTCTAAATCCATCTGTCTCTCCCAATCGTTTTTTGTCATCCCTATTTTATCACCCGGAAAATTCGATAACAAATACTTATACAGAATACTTTATTATGCTTGAAACCTATGCTTTGCTTGTGCTATCATCACACCATCCGGAGGTGAAATCCATGGAATTGAGAGTTCTGCAATACTTTCTCGCAGTGGCAAGAGAAGAGAATATCTCGGCGGCGGCCCATTCCCTGCATCTGACGCAGCCCACCCTCTCCCGGCAGCTCCGAGAGCTGGAGGAGGAGCTGGGCAAGCAGTTGATGATCCGGGGCAGCCGGAAGATCACCCTTACGGAGGACGGTATGCTGCTGCGCAGGCGGGCAGAGGAGATCCTGGAGCTGGTGAGCCGAACAGAAAAAGAGGTAATGCGCTCCGGCGATGCCGTCACCGGGGATCTCTATATCGGCACCGGGGAGACCGATGCCGTGCGCCAGATCGCCAGGATTGCCCATCAACTGCAGATACACTGCCCGGGGATCCGGTTCCATATCGTCAGCGGCGACGCCGGGGACGTGTGCGAGCGCCTGGACAGGGGCCTTTTGGATTTTGGGATCCTCCTGGGGGATATCGATAAAACCAAATATCACTATCTGCAGCTGCCCATGAAGGACACCTGGGGAGTACTCATGCGGCGGGACAGCCCTTTGGCCCGGCAGCGTGCCGTTTTTCCTCAGGACCTGTGGGACAAGCCCCTGATCCTTTCCCGGCAGGTGGGCAACAAAAGCGAATTGTACCGCTGGCTGGGGAAGGAGCCGCCGGAGCTTCGTACCGTTGCCACCTATAATTTGATTTACAACGCCTCGCTGATGGTGGGTGAGGGGATGGGATATGCCTTTACCCTGGATAAATTGGTGAACACCACCGGCAGCGCGCTTTGCTTTCGGCCCCTGGAGCCGAAGCTGGAACTGGGGATGTATCTGGTTTGGAAGAAGTCCCAGACCTTCTCCAGGGGGGCGGAACTGTTTTTGGAGGGACTGCGGAGGCAGCTGGCCCTGTCTTGTGGGGAGCAGGGGCGAGAGACCCATGCGGAAGAGGAGAGCGGAGCCGGGAATGCCGCTTTCTGATCCCCCCGGGGCAGGAGCGCCAGATTTTCGCCCACTGGCGGATCTCCTCCTGGCTGGCCCCGGCGGCGAACCGCATGATCTTTCTCCCAAATAAAAAATGCAGATGTCCACTTGGGGCACCTGCATTCTAAGTCCTGATTGTCATGGCGCAGAACACAGCGTCGGCGGCCAGGGAGCCCCACGTCTGGTCCCTTGGCGGTAAGCAAGACCGGGATTAAGGCGGGCATACACAAATGCAAACAAGCTAAAAGGGCCCGCAGCAAAGTGCCGCGGGTCCTTCATTTGTCTGTATGGCCCGGGGAGTGGCGGAGGACCTGCGCTCCGGGGCTTTGTTCCCCTCTGGCAGCAGCCCCGGCGGACGCGGGGCAGAATCCCGCCTGGAACCAGCACATAAAACGTGCCTTCCCCGTGCTGAACTTGCTTTTTGTGCCTGAGTCCGGGCTTATACGCACCTCCATAAGAGGCGATTTTGGTCAAAGTCAACGCCCAGCCTGCCGGAATCTTTCAGCCAGGAGAGGTAAGAGCGGACCGTGCTGCCCACCAGGACATACTGCTCAAAATCCATGCTCAGCTCATACTGGGCAAACAGTCTTTGCAGGATGGACTCAAAGCACAGGGGCTCTTTGCAGATGCCCAGGATTTTTTCGGCGATCTGCCATACCTTGTCGATGTTATATTGTGCCAGGGGCGTGATCTCCTCCACAGCGGCGGCGTGGGCCGGGACGAACATTTTTGCGCCCATGGTTTTCACCCGCTCCAGCGTTTTGAGATAGGCGTCCACATCATAGATGAAGCCGATCTGATATTTCTCCAGCGTCTCCTTGCTGGAAAGGCAGTCCGCCAGGAAGACCACATCATCCGGCGTGCGGAATCCCACCATGTCAAAAAAGTGCCCCGGAAGTTCCAGGATTTCAAAACCCGCAGGCATGGCATCTTTTGTCAGCGGCTCGGCACCGCTTTCCTGAGCCATGAGAAATTTGTGGCGCAGATCCTTGCAGGGGTACCCTCCGTACAAAAAGGCGGGCTCCAGCACCGGATGCCGGGTAAAGGCACATTCGATACCCGGGGCATAGATTTTACACCCAGTCTGCCCCTGGAGGTATTTGTTGCCGCCGATATGGTCGGCGTTGGAGTGGGTGTTGTAAATGGCCGTGAGGCGCCAGCCGTTGGCGTCCAGCAGTTGCCGGACCTTGCGGCCCGCATCCTTATCGTTTCCGCTGTCGATCAAGCACACATCGGTATCCCCCAGCTTTACCAGTCCGATCTTGGCGGGACTTTGGATGTAATAGGTGGCTTCGGAGACCTGGATCAATTCATACATGGAAATTGCCCCTTTTGATGGATTTCGCAGCAGTATCATGCAGCGGGCAAAACGGGGGAGGCTCCCCTTGCCCTGCGCCGCCGCGTTCTGAGTCTACCCCTTCTCCAAGGAGACGGCACCCTGCCCCACGGGACCCCGGGGCCCGGCAGTATCCCTGGCATCGCTTTTTTGATGGAGCACCTCTACTATGGCGATAATGCCTGATTATAGCAAATTGACGGCAGACTTACAATGGCCTTTCCGGCCGGTGGGTAAAAACCTGCGCCAATTAAGCGGGAAACCAGGAAAGGAGGGGAGTTCCCCAGGAACTTTTGGAAGACGGCACGGAAAAATGCCATATGAGAATGCCTGAAGATGGAAACAGGGCATTTTACATTTGGCTTGCCCTGAGGTATCATAGGATGCGTGGAGCAGGCCGCCATATCGGAGGAAACGCACCGGATGCTGTGCCTCCAGACCACGGGGAATCTGGGCAAGAACATGGCTTGGCTGCTTCGCTGCATTGAGGTGGGGAAGGAAAAGGGCGTCACGCCTCCGGCGGCGGAGGCCCGGTGCCGGACAGATTTCAGCCGCTGAAAAGAGTCCTTTCCCGTGGAACGCTTACGAGACGTGATGCATCGAACGGTAGGAGAGAATGTGCTGTCCGCCTGAGGGGAGGCGACCCTTTGAGGAGGCAGGAACGCTCTGCCGGAAAGGAGAACATAACATGAAAAAAAGAGTTTTATCCATATTGCTTGCCGTCTGTATGGCACTCTCTCTGCCTGTAACGGCGCTGGCTGCCCAGGAGACTTCTTTGGAGGGGATCCCAGAGGGGTCCCAGCAGGCGGCGGTGCAGGGGCTTCCCTTCACCGACATCCCACCTGACGCCTGGTATGCCGATGGGGTACTGTACTGCTATGAACACGGGATTTTTGCCGGCACCAGCGCCTCCACCTTTTCTCCCGACGGGACCTTGAGCCGGGGCATGCTGGCCACGGTCCTCTACCGGATGGCGGGGAGCCCCTCCCTTGAAGGAGAAAATTTGGGCTATCCCTTTGCCGATGTGCCCGGGGACCTCTGGTGTGCCGACGCGGTTTACTGGGCCCGGCGGGAGGGCATCATGGGGGGCTATGGGAACAATGCCTTTGGACCCGGCGACCCGGTGACCCGGGAGCAGGCCGTGGCCATCTTGTGGCGGTGTGTTGGTTCTCCCGCCTCACCTGCCGGGAACTTTTCCGATGGGGAGGACATCTCCAACTGGGCCGCAGCCGCCGCCGGCTGGGCGCTGGAGGGGGGACTGCTTGCCGGATGGGCAGATACCGCCTTCCAGCCCAAGGCGAAATTGACCCGGGGTGAGGCCGCTGTGCTGCTCTTTCACTATTTAGAGGGCGGGAATGCAGTCTTCGGCGGGGGAGAGCGTGTCCTGGTGGCCTGCTTCTCTGCCACCGGCAACACCCGCTTTCTGGCGGAGTACGCAGCGGATATTTTGGACGCAGACCTCTATATGATCACTCCGGAGGAGCCCTACACCGCCGCAGATCTGGATTACAGCGACTCCGGAAGCCGCACAAGCCTGGAGCAAAGGGACCTGGAGGCCCGTCCCGCCATCTCGGGGACAGTGGAAGATATGGCCCGGTACGACACGGTGCTTTTAGGCTATCCCATCTGGTACGGACAGGCCCCACGGATCATCAGTACCTTTTTGGAATCCTACGATTTTTCTGGCAAGACCATGGTCCCTTTTTGCACCTCCGGCTCCAGCGGCGTCGGTTCCAGTGACGATGATCTCCATACCCTGGCGCCGGGGGCAAATTGGATGGAGGGGACGCGCTTTGCCGGTGGGACGGACGAAGCGGCCGTGGAACTGTGGCTCCGTGCCCTGGGCCTGACGGCAAAGGGGGCCGCCTGAGAGATTTTCCCCGGGCCCTTCCATGAGACGCCACAGAAAATGTCCGGCTTTCGGGATCCGGCCCGTATCCGGTGGTGCCGGGAGGAAGGCGGCGTGCCGGAAGTCCCATGAATGGGGCGGTTTTTTAAAATAGTGAGAAGGGCGTAATATAAGAAAGAGCGCACCCGGTGCTTTTGGAGCTTCAAAAGCACCGGGTGCGCTTTGTCGTGGGGTTACGGCATATCGGGCGCCTCCGTGATTTCATCACAGTGCCGCTCATAGATTTATGGTATGGTGAGCCCACTATAAGCAAGGAGGCATCCTATGAATACAGGGACGAAGCGGCGCAGAGCCGTGGTGGATCAAACGGCCTGTGTGGCCTGCGGCTGTTGCGTGAAGGCCTGCCCGCTGCAGGCCATTGAGATCGTCCGGGGCGTTACGGCCCGGGTCAATGAGGAAAAGTGCGTGGGCTGTGGCAGATGTGCCAGGGAGTGTCCGGCCAGTGTCATCGGGATCCGGGAGGTGGAGGCATGAAAAAGCGCTGGTATGATTATCTGTGGATTGCCTCTGTCTTGTATCTCCTGCTGGGTTTTGTCAACATTTTGTTTGCCTGGCTGGGGCTTTTGTGCTTTTTTATCCCGCTTCTCATCTCATTGATCGGCGGGACCAAGGGCTATTGCAACCGCTACTGCGGCCGGGGACAGCTGTTCGGCCTGCTGGGCGGCCGCTTTGGTCTATCCCGGAAAAAGGATATTCCGGGCTGGATGAAGAGCAAGGCATTTCGCTATGGCTTCTTGGTGTTTTTCTTCGCTATGTTTTTCCTGATGCTCTGGAATACCTACCTGGTGTTTGCCGGGGCCCGGGACCTTAGAGAAGTGGTCACCTTGCTGTGGACGTTTCGGCTGGCCTGGAACTGGGCCTATCACGGGACGCTGTTCCACCCCGGCGTGGCGCAGTTTGCCTTTGGATTTTACAGCGTCATGCTGACGTCCACCATCCTTGGATTGGTCACTATGGTGCTGTTCAAACCCCGCAGCTGGTGCGTCTACTGCCCCATGGGCACCATGACCCAGCTGATCTGCAAGATGAAAGATCCGACGCGGCCCTGAGACAGCCCGTCTTGCCCCTTGTACCGGCGGGGAATGCTAATCCCGCAGCTCCTCCAGCTTCGCCTCATTTAGGATCGTCACCATCCCCCGGGACAGCTTTACCATGCCCTCGCTTTGGAAGTAGCGCAGCATCCTGGTGATTACCTCCCGGTGAGAGCCCAGGTGGTTGGCAATGGTTTCATGGGTGATGTTCAGCTGCCTGGTCCCCTCGATGGAAGATTCCTCCAGCAGGAAAGACGCCACCCGTTTGTCCAGGCTTTTCCACATAATCTGTTCCATCAGCCACATGACCTCTGAAAACCGGCTGGCCATCAGCTCATTGGTGTAGTTGGCCACCGGCGCAGACTCCGCCATCATGCTCTGATAGGTCTCCGTGGGAATGATCCAAAGCTCCGACGGCTTTTCCGCCTCGATGGTGACTTCAAACTGGATGGACCGCATCATGCAGGATGCGGAGAACAGGCACATGTCCCGGTCAAAGAGGCGATAGAGGGTGATCTCCCGCCCCTCGTCAGAGAGGATGTACGTTCGAAGCTGCCCCGACTTCACCAGAAGAAGACCCGTGCAGTCCATGCTGCCGTTGTGGAGGATCGTCCCCTTTTCCACCCTTCGGAATGTCAGGTTTTCAAGGATCCGGTTTTGCTGATGGGGATTGAGTTTGTCCCAGACGGGGAAATAGTCCTGAAAGCACATGTTGTGATCCTCCTCATGGTGCTTACAGTATAGTTCACGGGCCGCGGGCTGTCAATTCCGCCATGACGGCAGGGGAGAAGAGCGAACGCCCCGGCTGCCTGCCGGGGCATCTGGGCAGGCAATTTTACGGCACGGGCGCGTTGGGTGATCTCATCACAGAAACTCCGCCCGTTTTTGGATATACTAAGGCCAAACAGAAGAAAGGAGCTGACAGATATGGCAGCTATGAATATGAATCAGGAACAATTTCAACAGGTGATGAAGGGCGACACGCCCGTCCTGGTGGATTTTTGGGCTCCCTGGTGCGGCTACTGCCGCCGGATCGGGCCTGCATACGACAAAGTCGCCGAGGAGCAAGGAAAGAACCTTGTGGTGGCAAAAGTAAACGTCGATGAAGAGGACCGGCTGGCCGAGGCAGAGCAGATCGAAGTGCTCCCCACCCTGGTTCTCTACCGGAACGGAAAGGCTGTGGACTCTATTGTAGCCCCGGATTCCAAGGCGGCCATCGATGAATTTATCCAGGGGGCGCTGGCAAAGTAAGGAGGCGGTATCCATGTGTGAAAGCCATGTGTACGATATGATCGTAGTGGGGGGTGGCCCCGGCGGCTACACCGCGGCCCTTTACGCTGCCCGGGCCGGACTGGATACCCTGGTGCTGGAGAAGCTCTCCGCCGGGGGACAGATGGCGCTGACAGAGCAGATCGACAACTACCCAGGCTTTGATCAGGGGATCGACGGCTTCACCCTGGGGGAAAAGATGCAGCGCCAGGCAGAGCGCTTCGGCGCCAAGAGCGCGTATGCCCAGGTGGAGCGCATGGATCTCACGGCCTCCCCCAAGGTACTGGAGACCAGCGAAGGCATCTTTTATACCAGGACTGTGGCCATCGCCACCGGTGCCAATCCCAGGGAGCTGGGCCTTGCAGACGAGACGGCCCTCACCGGCCGGGGCGTGGCCTACTGTGCGGCCTGTGACGGGATGCGCTATAAGGGCAAGACAGTAGTGGTGGTGGGGGGTGGCAACTCCGCAGCCGCGGATGCCATGCTCCTCAGCCGCATCGCCGAGAAGGTGATCCTGGTCCATCGCCGGGATACCCTGCGGGCCACAAAAGTCTATCATGCGCCCCTGATGCAGGCGGAAAATATTGAATTTCGCTGGAACAGCACCGTCACGGAGCTGCTCCATCAAGATAGACTCACCGGCGTCAAGCTGAGGGATGTGAACACCGGAGAGGAGACGATGGTTCCCTGTGATGGCGTGTTCATCAGCGTGGGCAGAAAGCCTGCCACAGAGCAGGTAGCGGGCCAGCTGGAGCTGGATCGGAGCGGCTACATCATCGCGGATGAGACCACAAAAACCAATCTCCCCGGCGTCTATGCCGTAGGGGATGTGCGGACAAAACCCCTGCGCCAGATCGTGACGGCGGTGTCTGACGGAGCCATGGCGGTCCACATGGCGGAGGAGTATTTGGCAGGCGGCGAATGACCGCAGGGAGCCGGTAAAAAAGAGGCGATGCCCGGAGCTTTGAAACCATGGAAAGCCCCGGGCATATTTTCATATAGGATCATCTCGGGTCTCCTGCCTGAATGCGGTGTTTGAGGTCCAGTGGCTTTTCTCCGGCTTGCCCCATAACGGCAAGAAAGGTGCTGTCATGGGGCCTTTTGGCCTGCTGGGGAGAAGGGGCAGCGCTTTCCGATGCACTGGCTGTTGCGGCTGCTGTAGGAACAGACGGGAAGCGTCCGCTCCATCTCCACTCCCAGTTGCTCCCGGGCAAAGTCCACGGCGGCCAGAATGGCCAGGAAGGAGTCCCGCTTGCAGCACCGGGGGCCGCCCGCCTTGCCGATGCGCTCCAGTGCCCTGGCAGTCATCTGGTTGCTCAGTCCCCAGGGCTCTGCGGACAGAGGGGTGGACTGCGTGGCGATAGACAGGAACTGCCCCGCGCTGATCCCTGCCCCGCAGGCGCCCCAGAAACCACATGCCCCGCCGGGGACCTCTTTGCCCCGGCTGTACATCTCCCGGAGGGCCTTCTCCAGATCCAGCTGACCGCCGGCGTTCTTGTAGGCGGTGAGCAGGGCCGCCCCCACCATCACATGGTGCTCCGGGCCGTGCATGTGGCAAAAGGGCAGATCCATCATCCGCCGGACAATGGCAATGGGGTCAGTGGAGGTCTCGGCAAGGCATAGGCCGAAAATGCTGTCCATTCCCTGGGTATGGCAGTCATTGCAGACATAGTGCCCCTTCACACAGCGGGTTTTGCTGGACTCTTTTTTATGGCAGATGGCGCACTCCATAATCTCGTCCTGGGTCAGGTATTCCAAAGGCGCCTTACAGATCAGACATTCTTCTGGATGCAAGTCTCTCTCTCCTCTCATTTTCGTAATGCCGCCGATTACCCTGGCGCACGGGGGCAGTGTCCTCCATCCATCCGCTTTCTCAAAGCCCCGCTTCCATTGCAGGGGCACAGGCTGGGTTTTTGCCTGGCCCTTAAGGGAGAAATTTTTCTCCGCGCCTGCAATAAACAGGGCCTCTGAAACGTTATTGAAACAAGAATCATACAAACAATCAAAATGGAGGGGTTGCACGATGTTGAAAAATCTAAGCGGAAAAGCCCACATTCTGGTCATCGCCGGGATCGCGATGGTGATGGTGCTGGCGGCTGTACTGATTGGCTCCCTGGCGCTGCGGGTTGATGTGACAAAGGCCCGTGAAGCCGCTCTGGCCGCCGCGGGAGGCGGCGAGGTGGTGGGACAGGAGATCGACCAGGAGGGGCTGTGGAACGAGTACAGCTTTGATATCATGAATGGGGATACCTGGTATGAAGTGGAGGTCAATGCCTTTGGGCGAGTGACCGGCCTGGAAAGTAGTCAGGGTGGATACAACCATTGAGATCAAGGGCCTTTACCGCCCAAAACGCCGGCGCTGTAAGCCGGCGTTTTTTTGATCTTGGCGGGGATGGGGCAATTCGCTCCCACCTCCGGTCCAGCAATTAGATGGGGCAAACGTTTTCCTGTGCAAAAAGCGCCGGAAGGGAACGGTCACGCCCGGCTTCATCATGTTCCCTCGTGGGGAATGGTGATTTTCTCCACCTGGATCTTCCCATCTGCGAGCTCCGCCATCATCATGGTGATCTCCTGATGGAACCGCCGGGGCCCGCAGGAGCCGGGGTTGAGCCAGAGGCGGCCGTCCTTTTCCTCCTGCCCATACTTGTGGGAGTGGCCGAACACCACCACATCCACCCCGGAAAGGTCCGCCGGAACCTCTTTTTTGTTGTGGACCATGTAAAAGGTGACGCCGCCCAGGGTGAAGGTGAGGTCATGGGGGATGGCCTCCGCCCACTCCTTGTCGTTGTTGCCCCGGACGATATAGAGGGGGGCATACTGCCCCAGCTCGTCCACGATGCTTTGCTTGTTGATGTCCCCGCCGTGGAGAATGGCGTCAGCGGTTTTCAGATGTTCCACCACCGGCTGCCGGAGCAGGCCGTGGGTGTCGGAGAGGATGGCGATCTTCATTTCTAAATACCTCCGTGATAGGTTCTCCTGAGGCTCCGGCAAAAATTGCGGGGGCTTGCCGAAGCCCAGGCATGCAGGTGGTTTTGGCACCGCCGGCGGCAGCTGTGGCTTTGCGCGGGAACACGGCGCCGTTTCCTCACTCCGCGTCTTCGTCCAGAGCCTCCACCAGGAAGCTCACCGGGCGGAAGCCATCGTTGCAGGAGAGCATGGCGGATTTGGGATTTTTCATCCATCCATCATAAAAGTTTTCTCCGCCGTGGCTCAGGGCCAGTACAAAGGGGGAGAGGGTATCCCAGGCACTCTGGCAAAAGCCCTCCGGCTTTTGCCAACCATCCGCAAGGAAGACCTGCCCCACCTCCATGCCGCAGGCGTGGGAGATGGGGTTTTCATACTGGGCCATCAGGTCCTCATACCGGGTGATGCGCATGACGGTGATTCTGCACTTTTTCATATGATAATGCCCTCGCAGTGGTCAATCTCGTGCTGGACGATCTGGGCCGTCCAGCCGGTAAAGGTCTTCAGGCGCTCCTGGAACTTCTCGCTGTGCCAGCGCACCTTGATGGACTTCCACCGCCTGGCGGGGCGGATACCGATGAGGGAGAGGCACCCCTCCGCCGTGTCATAGGGGCCGGATTTCCTGATGATCTCCGGGTTAAACATGACCATGTAGGTGCCCTCGTTGTCAAAGGCAATGATGCGGCGGTTAGAGCCGATCATGTTGGCCGCCATGCCCACACAGCTGTTTTTGTGGTGCTGCAGTGTCTCCAGCAGGTCGGCGGCGATCTGGAGATCGTCCGGCGTGGCCGGCTCCGCTTTTTGGGCCAGAAAGGCCTCGTCCCTGCAGATTTCCCGAATCATAACGCGCCCTCCTCATGTTCCTGAATAACAGCCGCAATGGTCTCCGCAGCGATGCGGGAGCCCTCCTCATCGGGGTGGACGCCGTCATCGGCATAGAGGTCCCGGATTCCGGCCAGCTCGTAAAACCGCCGGCCCACATCGGCGATGAGGGCGTAGTTCTCCTGAGCGGCTTTATGATAGGCCTGGGACAGCTTGCGGGCCATCTCGTCATAGTCCCAGCCCTTGGCCGTCAGCTTTTCTCCACCCCGCTGGTAGGCCCAGGTGGCGTAGAGGATGGGGGCGGCGCCGTTTTCCCGGATTTGACGGCACAGCCGCTCCACGCTGGAAAAGAAGCTTTTGGGGGATGTGAGGGGGCCGTGGCTCATCTCCTGGAGGATTACATAATCCCAGTGCTCATGGCGCAGGGCTGACTGGGTCCGGGCGCCCAGCCCGGTGCCCGGGTTCAGGTGTTCCGACAGCCGTGCCCCGCCTCGGGTGTGGTGGATCACTTCCCCGCCGGTGAGTTCCGCCAGCATCTGAGGCATGTGATTGACAGACGTAAAGCTATTGCCCAGCATCAGGATCCGCATGATACCCTCCTTTTATCTGCCCTATTCCGGAGCCGCCGGGAGCTTGGCCTCTGTGGCCGCCGGGAAGTTTTTGCCCGCCTGCTGACCGGCCGGCGCTTTGGACTGCGAAGGCTCCGTGGAATCGCCTCCTCTCCCGTCTTATTACCGGCATTATAACACAGCAGCGGGGGAAATACCACGGTGTTCCCACGCAGGCACAAAACTGCCGCGGTCCGCGCCTGGCCACAGGGGAGGGGGCAGCAGACTGGGAGGCAGGGGTTCCGCAGCGCTCTCCGCCATATCCAACGGGCAGGTGATGAATGGGAGATGCGTCTGCGTCAAGATGAAAAGCAGGTCCCGGGAATGGGACCTGCTCTTTTGCCCTTCACATGCGCAGCCGAAAGGTCTGGGGGGCAAATTTGTAGACCAGGATGCAGGCGATGACGGAGTACAGCACGCAAAAGGCAATGCACGCCGCTCCGAACACCAGGATCGGCAGGCGGACATTCATCAGGACATAACACACCAGATATGTCAGGATCATCACCACGCGGTAGGTTCCACTTTTCATCTCCGTCCCTGCGGTGTAGGGCTGCAGCAGATAGTAGACGGTCAAATAGTGGATGGAGAAAAATGTACTCATAGCCAGAATGGAAACCAGAAGTACCCCATAGTTAAGGGGGTTGTCTGTTCCGCCGGAGACATACAGAATCAAAGAAAGTCCCACGCCGATGACCAGGGCCGGCACGGCGTTGATCTTCATGATCTCCCCCAGGCGGATCCGAAACAGCCTGAGCACAAAGCGGGGCTGTTTATAGAACGAGTGTGTCAGCAAGCTGTGGTCGCAGTTCATAAACAGCGCCCTGGTAAAGCCTGTGCCCCGGTTGATCATGTACATAATGAAAGTGAAATAGGGAAGCCAGGTCATCACCATTTCATTGATATCTGCCTTGATTTCCGGCATCAGTGCCATGACCAGCAGCGCGCCGCAGCAGAGAAATCCGCAGACGTTGGCGATCCGGATGGAAGACCTCCAGAGGATCTTCCGGTGCCGCTTGATGAAGAGCTCGTTGAGATACTCAAAACCGCTTTTCCGGCTGGTGATGGAGGCGTCCGCGGAGATGGCCTTTTCACTGGCGGTTTTGGCCGCCTTTTTGACAGTATCCATCTGGACCAGCATTTGAGAGAGCAGCTCCTGGTTGATCTCCCGGTAATACCGGAATGCCGCCACTCGGTAAAAGCTCACAAGCCCCATGGGAATCCAGAGCAAGAACAAGGCGGCGGAGGCTGCAAAGGGGAGCACAAAACCGGCGGCAGGGGGAAGGTAGGCCAGAGCCAACAGAACACCGGCGAGGAGCCAGGCAAACTTCTGAAGTTTGTTTTCGTTCCGCACATAGCCGTTTTTCTCGTAATCCCGCAGGGAATAGGCGGCCACCGACACCTTTGCCCCTGCTATGCAAAAGGGGAGCAGCAGGCACAGCCACAGGGGGACGCCGCGGCTTAGTCCAAGGAGGATGGTGAAGGGTAGAAAGCCCACTACTGTCTTGAATAGGGCGTAGCCGTAATTGACCAGGGTATAGGACCGGGCGTTCATCCGTAGAAGGATCATGGCATAGTATTTGTCCCGGGTGGGGTTGAAGAGGCTGGTGTTCATATAGGAACCAATCAGCGTCAAAAATAGCAGGATATGCAGGAAGGAAAGACGAGGTAACGCATTTTGATAGAGGAGCCCCATGCCGCAGACCATGGTCAGCAAATAGATAAACTTAAAAAGAAAGATGGATATAAGCTCCCAGAGCACCGACAGGAGATTGGCGAAGATCTTGAGCCCTCTGACCTGATATAAGGAGGCAGGCAGGAGGCACCGGAGCAGCGGGATCTGCTTGAGAGAGTATAAAATGGCGTTGACCCGGTAGGTGTTCTTTAGGGAAAACGAGATGCGCAGTGTTTTAAGCATAGGTTTCCTCTTTCAGTGCCGCAATAATTTTTTCCTTGAATTCCTGACTGTCCAGGTTGGACTTTTCCACCACTTCCAGCTCCCCGTGGCTCAGTAGTACGATCTTGTCGCACAGATCCAGAGCCAGATCCAGGATGTGGGTGGAGAAGATGGTGATCCTGCCGTCCTTTAAGGAGCGCAGCAGCTGCTTCATCTCCTCCGCCACCACGACATCCAAGGAGGTCAGCGGCTCATCCAGCAGCAGGATCTTGGGCTGGGCGATGATGTTGATGAGCATCTGCATCTTGTTTTTCATGCCGTGGGAGTAATCCTTGAGCAGCTTGTCCCGATCCTCCGGCGCAATGCTCATCATGGCAAAGTATTCATCCGGGGACTTGGTGGAGTGGATGGAGGCCGCATTGATGTCCAGGAAAAACTTTAAAAACTCCCGTCCGGTCAAAAATTCAGGCACGGTAGGGGTAGAGAGGACATACCCGATGTCCTCTGCCGCCACTTCCCGGACCGTGCCGTTTTCCTCCAGGGAAACGCTGCCGCTGTCTGCCTTTATGTCCCGGTTCAGGCAGTTGAAGAGGGTGGTTTTGCCGGCGCCATTTCGCCCCAGCAGGCCGTAGATCTTCCCCTCTTCAAAGGTGAAGGTGATATCTTTTAAAACCTCTTTTTCTTCAAAATGCTTTGAAAGGTGCTCAATCATAAATTTCATAGGGTTCTCCTCATTGTGTGGTTTTTGAAACTTGTGGATGTCTCACTGGATGCGAAACCCGTTGGAACACTTTCGGAAGACATACTCCAACTTTTCCTCATTCGATGAAAATTCCAATTTCTCATATCCGGCTTCTTCGTGAAAGGACACGATCTGATCCCTCCAGTTGATCCAGAGCCATGGGAGTCCCTGTGTTTCCGCGTCGTCATCCATTTGCTCCGCTCCTCCTTGGCATAGTCTTGCCTTTTCCCCCATTATAAGCAGAACGGGGCCAAAGCACAACGGGAAAGCGTATCCAGATGCCTTCCGTCAGGCAAACCGGGCCGGATCAAAGAATTCAGAAACTGTTCATTTCTCCCGTGCCTTTCTTTGGTATCATGCTGCCCACTCTTAGAAACCAGCCGCGGAGGTATCTATGGAATTCACCTGTCAAACCACATACGATCAAAAGGCGCTGACCGCCATGGCCCGAGCGGTCCGCAAGACAGTGCGGGCCAAACGGAGCCGCATAGTCCGCATCTGGGCCTGGATCATCATTGGACTTCTCGGGGTCTCCCTCTGGCTCTCCTGGGGGAACGTCTGGCAGACGGCGGCAGACTGCGGGGTTATTGCGGTGCTGCTGTTGATCAGCTGGAAAGAGGATGCCCTCAACGGCTTTTTCACCAGGCGCAAGGCCCTGCCGGGCACTGATGCCGCCGATACCACTTTCTATTCCGACCACTTTCTGGTAAAGACCGCCGCGGCAGAGTCCAAGTGGCAGTATGACAAGATCCTGGCCTTGGCAGAGACCGGGGCGCATCTGGTTTTCGTGATGGGAAAGAACCACGCCCTGGCCTTTGAGAAGGCCACGCTGGCAGGCGGAAGCCTCCCGGAATTCCGCCGCTTCCTGGAGGAGAAGTCCGGACGAAACATTCACAGCATCGGAGGATAAGGAACTATGAAGAAAGGCTGTAAAATCGCACTTGCGGGCGGTCTGGCTGTGGCGGTCGGCACCGCAGCCTGCTGGCGCTGGATGATTCGGATGCCCCTCAGGGAGTTCACCCGGTACGCCCTCTACATGGCCGCCCTGGACGATGAGATCTGCCGGAACGAGCTGGAGGGAAATCAGATTGGAGACAAGGTCATCACATTCGCCTCCAGAGCGGAGACCCTACAGGAGCGGTACCATCTCTTCCTGGAGAGGAACCGGGCCAAGAGCCGCCGGCAGCTCCAGCAGGGGATTGCCGACATGGAGCAGCGGCTCCGGGAGTCCCGACAGTACATAGGCCAGCCCAGGGAGCAGTTGGAGGTGGAGTTTGCCGAAAAGGGCAGCGAGTGAAGGCGATTCCCAAGGCGATCGGCCCCATCCGTTTATGTCGCTATATCAAAGAGACGCGAAGCTGTTTTTCCTACCAGTTTTAGTCTATTTTAGCGGTTTTCTCTCGATTTTATTTGCTTTCAAAACATATTTGGCGCCATGTTTTCCAAGTGTCCCGGTGCCGTCTGTGACTATTTATGAGGTCAAAACAGAGCCCCGTTGGAGTTGATCCAACGGGGTTCGATTACTTTGTGGCTTGACAAGGACACTGGCAGTCTTGTTATGCCAATCATTTTCTGTCAAGGCAACGCAAGGTGTGAGACACCATTGACAAAGATTAAGCAGGGGTAGAGTAAGATGCTCTTTTTACATACAGCCCCCAAAACCAAGAAGCCTATCTGTGATTTATTTGCATCGATGTGCAAACAGCATACAGTCCCGTGCAAATCGTCCATATGGGCACAATTGGTGATGAAAATTTATTTACATTTTACATCGCGGAGCCCGATATATTTACAATTCTCTGGTACTCTTTATTCGCGCGAGAAAACCGCATCACAAAACGGGAGGAATATCCATATGAGTACCGTACAAAAAACCGCTGCCACACAGTCGCAAAAGCTGATGATCTTTGTGCTGACCATGTCCCTGTATGGGCTGGCCACTCTGTTTACCGAACTGATCCCCAAATTCCAGGTGGGGCTCGTGGAGTTCTCCGTGGAGTACTTCCTGTTCATCCCCCTGACCCTGTCCATGCTCTTTGACCCCCTGTCCGCCGCCCTGGGCGCCGCCACCGGAGAACTGGTGTTCAGCGAGATCATGCTTGGGCAGTTCGGTGGGCTGGGTGAACTGGAAAAGTTCCTCACCGTCACCATCGGCGTCTACATCGCCGGCCGGCTGGTACGTGACCCCAAGAACCGTGCCATGGTGGGCGTGGCCGCCATTACCGGCACCGCTGCCCAGCTGCTCATGGGCACCATCGTGGACATCGCCAAGGTTCAGTTTGCCGTGGAGGACTTCGAGGCGGTGGCCGGTCTGCCCGAGAGCGTCTTTGCCACCGAGGGCTTTGCCTTCCTCAACGATCTGCTCTTCTCCGGCATCTTCTTCTGCCTGTTGCCCACCCTGTACCTGGTTCCCAAGCTGTATGGCAAGATCGAGCCCCTGCTGGGCATGGCTCCCCGCGTCGCTGCCAGCACCACCTCCGGTCTGAGTCCCAAGGCAATCCTGACCTGCGTCATCGGCTTTGTCTGCGCCATCGTCGCCGAACTGGCCGCCACCGCCGGCATGTCCCTCATCGACTGGGAGGCCGAGTGGGCCGAGAGCGGCACCGCTCTGGCTGCGGGCATGGTCGTGGCCACAGCCCTGGCCGTCATCATCTTGCTGGTGATGAAAAAGAACGGCGAAAGGAATGCAGTCTGCTAATATGAACGCGGTTGAGATCAATGGCCTGACTTACTCCTATCCAGGCGCTGCTCTGCCCACCCTGACCGACATCTCGCTTCGGATTGAAAAAGGGGACTTCCTCGCGGTCGTTGGAAACAACGGCTGCGGGAAGTCCACTTTATGCAAGGTTCTCAACGGGCTGATCCCGCATTTCATCACAGGCGAGTTTCAAGGAGAGGTCCGGGTGGGGGGTGCGAGCACTCTGGACAGCGATGTGGGCACCCTGGCTCAAAAGGTGGGCTATGTCTACCAGGATTTTGAAAATCAGATCGTCCGCCCCACGGTGCTGGACGACGCCTCCTACGCCTGCCTCAACTATGCCTTCCCCGACTACCTGGAGCGGGGGAAAAAGGCCCTGTGCCAATGCGGGCTGGAGGGCCGGGAGGAGGAGTATATCTGGCAGCTGTCCGGCGGGCAGACCCATCTGCTGGCCCTGGCGGGAGCGGTGTCCCTAAGCCCCGACGTGCTCATACTGGATGAGCCCATCGCCCAGCTGGACCCCATGCACGCCGACCGGATCTATGAGGTGCTGCGGGAGCTCAACCAGAAGCATGGCAAGACCATCGTTGTCATCGAGCACCACACCGAGTACATTGCCGACTACTGCCGCCACGTCCTGCTAATGAAGGACGGGCAGGTGCAGTGGCTGCTGCCCACCGGGGAGGCCCTCCAGCACGTGGCGGAGCTGGAGGCGTGCAACATCTTCCCGCCCCAGGTGACCCAGGCGGCCTACCGGCTGCAAAAGGAGGGGAAGCTTCCCTCCGGCGCGCCCCTTCCCACTACAGTGGAGGA
Source organism: uncultured Oscillospiraceae bacterium (assembly GCA_944385475.1). Taxonomy (GTDB): domain Bacteria; phylum Bacillota; class Clostridia; order Oscillospirales; family Oscillospiraceae; genus Oscillibacter. The sequence continues at coordinate 8,657 of CALWXJ010000034.1, read as the reverse complement.
GGGCCGGGCCGCCTTCTCCGCTCTGCGCTGCCGCCTCGGAGCGGCCCCCGCTCCCGCTCCACGTCCCGCCGGGCAGCGGGCGGTCTCCTTCCAGGACGTCTCCCTATCCTACCGCTCGGTGAAGGGGGAGCCCCGCACCATCTTTGACGGACTGAATCTGGACATCCGAAAGGGGGAAAAGGTGGCCCTCATCGGCTCCAACGGGGCGGGCAAGTCCACCCTGATGAAGCTGATGGTGGGTCTGCTGCGGCCCCAGAGCGGGACGATTTCCCTCTTTGATGAGCCCATCGGGGCAAAAAAGGCGGAGGACCTGTCCCGCCAGATCTCCCTGGTCTATCAGAACCCGGAGGAGATGTTCATCAAGGACTCTATCCGCGCCGACATTTCTTATGCCATGCAGGTGCGGGGATTGCCCGACTGGCAGGCCCGCACCGACGCTCTGCTGGAGCGCTTCCAGCTCATAAAACTCCAGGACCGGGACGGCCGCCTCATGTCGGGGGGACAGATGCGCCGGGCCAGTCTGGCCATCGGCGTGGCCCTGGAGCCGGGCATCCTGCTGCTGGATGAACCCACGGCCAACCTGGACATCGCCACCCGCCGGGAGATTGTGGGCGTGCTGGAGGACATGAAGGACATCATTCAGACAGCTGTCATCGCCACCCACGATATGCAGCTGGTGTGCCAGTGGGCAGAGCGGATCATCGTGCTGCGGGGCGGCCGGGTGGTGGCCGACGGAACCCGGGACGAAATCTTCGCCCGGCAGGATCTGGTGGACCTGGTGGGCATCCGCCCGCCGGAGATTTTCTCCATGGCCCGGGCGCTGGACCCCCAGGCCCTCTGTTACACCGTCGAGGAATTTACCAACTGCTTTCAGGAGGCATAAGCTATGGAACACATGATGAGTAAGCTGTCGGAGAGTATCCTGGACAAATTCTCCATGGACTTCCTCCGCAGCCAGGTGCTGAAAAACGCCTACGGAAACGACGACACGGTGATCGCCGCCCTGGACCCACGCATTCTCATCGTCTGGTACCTGTTTTTCGGCGTGGTCCCCTGGTTTGTCAACGACCTGTCCTTTCTGCTGGGCTGCTTCCTGCTGGTGATGGTCACCACCCTGCTGGCCCATGTGGCGGGGCTGGTGCTCTTCCTCTTCGCCCTGGGGGTGTTCTCCCAGACGGGCTACCTCTTTCTGGCCACCTTGCTCTTCGGAGGAGACGCCTCAGCCATCCCGCCCCTGCTGGTGCTCACCCTGAAGGTGGCCACCATCTCCTTAGCCTCGGTCACCGTGTTCTCCGGTCTGGACCCGGACCGGCTCAGCAATGGCCTTATGTGGTACGGCTGCCCCGAGCGGCTGAGTTTCTCCATCTGCTACGCTTACCGCATGCTCCCCATGCTCATGGAGGAGTTCCAGAACGTGCTTCTCTCCTATCGCCTGCGGGGCAATCCCCCCGCCCACGACACCCTGTGGGGCAAGGTGCGCTACCTCATCTATCAGGTGAAAATCATCATGGAGTCCTTCTACCCCCTGATGCTCAACACTGCCAAGCGCTCCCGCACCACGGTGGAGGCCCTGGAGCTGCGGGGCTACCGCTATGCCGCCGTCAACAAAACCGTAAAGAAAATAAAGCTCTCCGCCCTGAAAGTGTCGTATAATGATTTATTATTCCTGGCACTCTCCGCCCTGTGGGTTGCCTTGTGTATTTTCTGCTCCACTTTGTTCTGAAAGAAGGTTTTTCCCTTGCGACTTGATTTTCACACCCACGGAAAGCTGGCTAAAAAGCTGCCCTTTTCCACTACCTATACCGACTGGCTCTTTGGCGAGGCTCATGGGGCCGGGCTGGACGCCCTGTGCCTCACCGAGCACTTCAACACCCTGCAGTTCGACGAGTTGTACAGCTACCTGTCCTCGGTGAGCCGCCGGACAGAGGACGTGTTGGAACTGCCCAACGGGCTGCGCATCTTTCCGGGCATGGAGACCGACGTGGCCGAGGGCGGCCACATCCTGTCCATCGGCCCCCTGGAGGCCATCCTGGAGCTGAACCACCGGCTGGAGCCCCACAAGGAAAAGGGGAACTTTCTCCCCTTCGGCCAGCTCATGGACCTGTTCGGGGAGTACCCGGTGCTGGTGGGCTGTGGGCACCCCTACCGTGCGCCGGGCCACGTGCCCGAGCTGCCGCAGGAGCAGCTGGAGCGGCTCCAGTTCCTGGATTTAAATGGAAAGGACCTGGCCCTGGACCGCTCCCGCACGGAGGAGCTGACCTACGCCCTGGGGCGGCGGCTGAACATCCCCGTAGTCTCCGGCAGCGATACCCATCAGGCGGTGCAGTACGGCTGCGTCACCACCGTGTTTCAGCGGGAGGTCTGCTCCATCTCCGCCCTGAAGGCCGAGATGGACGCCGGACGGTATGAGATTCAGCTTGCAGATACCGCCGCGGCCCAGGTTCGCACCGCCTGCCTGCTCAAGCGCTCTTTGAAGGAAATTCACGCTCTGGGCGGCGACTATGTCTCCATTCTCACCAAGGAGGCCATTGCATGAGTGTTCTCACCGATGCCCTGGCCGGACAAGTGGTGGAGGCCGTCCGTCAGGCCGGCGCTCTGCTGACCGACCCCTCCGCCGTCCAGACCGTGGTTCCCAAAAGCCGGACAGACTTCGTCACCAATGTGGATCTCACCGTGCAGAATACCCTCCGGGGTCAGCTGGAAAAGCTGGCCCCGGCTGTGCAGTTTCTGGGGGAGGAGGGGGAAAAAACCGCCATTGTCCCCCGCCGTCCTTTCTGGATTCTGGACCCCGTGGATGGCACCACCAATCTGATCCACCAATTTGGGCACAGCGCGGTGTCTCTGGCGCTGGCGGAGGGTGGGCAGGTCTGCTTCGGCGTTGTCTACCAGCCCTATACCGGGGAATGCTTTACCGCCCGCCGGGGAGAGGGTGCCTTTTTAAACGGCCGCCCCATCCGGGTAAGTGAAGCGGCCCGGCTGGCGGACAGCCTTATATCCACCGGCACCGTACCCGGACGGCGGGATCTGGCTGACCGGGCCTTTTGTCAGATGCGGGCCCTCTATGACCGCTGCCAAGACATCCGCCGGGTCGGCTGCGCCTCCCTGGATCTTTGCTGGGTGGCCTGCGGCCGTCTGGAGGGGTACGTGGAGCTGGCCCTCCAGCCCTGGGACTACGCTGCCGGCCTACTTCTGGTGGAGGAGGCGGGCGGCCGGGTCACCACCCCCGGCGGCACGCCCCTCTCCCTTCTGGAGGGCAACGGCGTGCTGGCCTCCAACGGACGGCTTCACCCCGCCCTCATGGACGCACTGAATGAACAGGAGAGATATCAATGGAACTGTGCCTTGCTGTCTCACCCGGGGAACTGACTCGGGCGGAGCAGAAAATTATGGACTACATCAACACCAACACCGACGCCTTTCTGTTCTCCTCCATCGGGCAGCTGGCCCGGCGGCTGGACCTCTCCGACGCCACCGTCTCCCGCTTTGCCCGCCACGTAGGCTGCGCTGACTTTAAGGAGCTGAAATCCCTGGTGGTGGAGCAAGCTGCCGGTCCTGCCGCCAAGATGGCAGGAACCCTGTCTCAGGATGGCGGTTTTTCTCCCGCCGCCTGGCTGGAGCGGCAGCAGCTCTACCTGCAAAAAACCGCCCGGCAGATGGATCCCGCAGAATTTGACCGGGGCGTGAAGGCCGTCATCTCCGCCCGGCGCATCTTCCTCCACGGCAAAAACGCCTCCGCCTCCCTGGCTCGGATGCTGGCCTTCCGGCTGGGTCGGCTGGGGCTCTCCGTCTCTCTGTTGCCCTCCGGCGGCTCCGAGCTGCTGGAGGGACTGCTTCAGGCTGGGGAGTCAGATCTGGTGGTCATGTTCAGTTTTTCCAAGCTGTCCCGGGAGGGACGGGTCATTCTGGACCACAGCAAAACGGCGGGATACCAGACACTGGCCTTTGTCAGCCGCACCTGTATCCCACCGGAGGAGCAGGCGAATATCAGCCTCTTTGCCTACCGTGGAGAGGGGAAGGAGTACCACTCCATGGCCGCCCCCACCGCCTTGCTGGACGTGTTGACCGTGGCCGTAACCGGACGGCTGGGCCAGCGGGGAACCGACAGTCTGGAACGGCTCCACCAGTTGAAAACCAGCTACTTTCCCCTGGGATAAACACCGGGGCAAGGCCGGACACACCGCATGGGAGGGAATCTGGTATAAAGCTGCGGGACCGGGCCAAACAGCTGACCGTCAGCCTGTCCATCCTCCGCGCTGCGCTGCGGGAACTGGAAACACCGCCCGCCGCCAGGCTGTGCGCGGGCATCACCGCCGCCCATCGATCTCATTCCGGATTTCGTTCCTATTTTGGAGTATTTTGGCGACATGATTCTGCTACCCGCCCTGATTACGCTGACCATTCGTCTTATCCCACGCCCGGTCTGGGAGCGCAGCCGGGCACTCTGCTGCTTAGAGCATCCAAAGGAGCGGACGGAAACGCCATAGCTCCCTCTCACTGTTTACAACCTGACTGGCGGTTGCTATACTGGATCCATCCGCAGCCACCGGGAGCCATGGACGCTTCTGGACGGCAGAAGCTGAACGCGAATAGGAGGACATATGGAATACACCCTTGATTTCAATCAAAAACACGGGTTCATCTGCGATATGGACGGTGTCATCTACCACGGCAACCGCATTCTGCCCGGCGTTCCGGAATTTATCCAGTGGCTGCACGACGAGGACAAGGAGTACCTCTTTCTGACCAACAACAGCGGCTACACTCCCAAGGAACTGCAGCAAAAGCTAGCCCGCATGGGACTGGACGTCTCAGAGGAGCACTTCTACACCAGCGCCCTGGCCACCGCCGCCTTCCTGAAGGAGCAGGCCCCCGGTTGCTCCGCCTTTGTGATTGGAGAGGCCGGCCTCTTCAACGCCCTCTACGATGCGGGTATTACCATGAACGATGTAAACCCAGACTACGTGGTGGTGGGGGAGGGCCGCTCTTATTCCCTGGACACCCTTACCAAGGCCACAAACCTGGTTCTCAACGGGGCCAAGCTGATTGGTGCCAACTCCGATGTCTCCGGCCCCATTGAAAACGGGATTGCCCCCGCCTGCCGGGCTCTGGTGGCTCCCATTGAGATGGCCACCGGCATGCAGGCCTACTTCTGCGGAAAGCCTAACCCCCTGATGATGCGCACCGGTCTGCGGATGCTGAACTGTCACTCTGGGGACGCGGTCATGGTGGGCGACCGGATGGACACGGATGTCATCTCCGGCCTGGAGAGCGGCATGTCCACCGTCCTGGTGCTCTCTGGCGTGTCCACACCGGAGACGCTGAAGACCTATGCCTATCGCCCCACCGCCGTTCTAAGCGGTGTAGGGGAAATTGTGGAGCAGGCGCGGGCCGCCAAATAAGGATTCCCTTCTGACGTTCATAAGCGGACATGAACCCTGTCCCCAGAGCGCATGAACTGCACCACATTGGTAGTCAGAGCAGCAGTAAGCTGCGATTTTCTTTTTTCCTGCCACGCTCTTTCGATGTATCCCATGATACTATGCATTGGTGTTCTGCTCCTCTTTCCATCGTTAAGCGTTCTGTACCCACTATAAGAAATATCGTGTTTTCACAATATTTCTCGATTGCATCTCCGGTTTCTTCTGGATTGTGCTTTTCCCTTCTTCGCTTTTGTTACATCTAAATTATCTATAAGTTGATCGGTACCGATACAATCCAACCCTGGGCTTTGAGTGTTCTAAAATAGTTTCTGGACTCTGCTTCAGATACTTCTGCCCGAAACTGGCAGTGCCGAAGTACGCGTCAAAGTTGGCCACCGGCAACACAGCTCAGTCGGAATCCTACGGCTTATTGGCAAGGCAGTAGGACATCATAGTTGTGACCATATCCAGAGGAACGCTCTTGGGCGTGAGCGTGCGGAGCTGCTCTACCAGCGGGGGCGGCAGCGACTGCTCCTCATCCCGAAGCCCAGCTCCAAAGGTAACATCATAAAGGGAAAGGGCAATACGCTAAAGCACCACCCAGTTTAGTCAACGCTTGCGAAACACAAGTACAAAATCTTGCCACACGCTCATTGCAGACATTCAGCCTGCAGACACATTAACTTTGTTTCGATTGTTTTTTCAATGCACATCCGCGTAGATGTATTTAACCCTATATTTGTAGAGGAATTCCTAATATATCCCCATTAGGGATGGGTTAGGGATTTACCAGTTCCGGCGGCTATTCGCACCCATGTTCCTACCGCCTCTCTGAGCCTTGAATCACCGGTGAACAGCAATTACTGAAACCACAAAAATAAACTTAAAACGCAGAAAAACCGCCTAAATAGGCGGTTTTTCTAAGAAAGGTGGTCCGAGTGTCATTTAAGGGTTTCAAGAAATTACAAATGCAAAAATAGTATTGGGTACGGACAATCAGTATTTCATCCAATTAGCATTATTCGGTTTCATCGTCAATTTGAAAAAGTGCTGCGATATCAATAATATTATTTGCTGGAGGTTTAATATTGAGTGGCACAGCGGCGCGAGTAAAATTATCTACAGTTTGGCAGGCCCTTTCTTGGGCTTGCCTTTTCAGTTCTTCGAGTTCAAAACGATTGCGTTCGGCTTCTACTTTTGCTTTTTCAGCTTCCGCTTTAGCTTTATCAGCTTCGGCCACTTTGATACGCCTTGTTTCTTTCCTATAAAGAAAATCCGCTACCAGTTCTTTAATCTTTTCAATAGAGGAAGGGAACTCAATTCCGGCAGCTTTTCCGCCAAACAAAATAAAGTATCCCAATAAGATGGGAACTAAATGATCTTTTAAGAACTGAAGAATCGGGTCAATCCCAAATTCTGTGTAAACTCCATGTGAGGTGGGAATAGAGCAAAATTTATTCAGGGCGGTAGCCAAGGAATCCGGCTATCGCCTTTTCAACAACATAACGCCGGTGGGGTGGTTGGATGTCAAGGGCGGCGGAGCCGTTTATCTTGTTCTTGACATCCGACACCAGCAGTGTTACTCAGGCATACGCTCGGCAAAATAGATGGCCATCTGGGCGTGGATCAGGCTCCAGTCCTGCCGCCGTCCGGTCCACTTTTTTGTAATGTCCATCATGGCCAGATATAGCATTTTAAGTAGGCTATCATCGGTAGGAAATACCGATTTGCCTTTAGTCACCTTGCGGAGTTGGCGGTTAAAGCCCTCAATGGCGTTGGTGGTGTAGATCAGTCTACGTACCTCTTGGGGATACTTGAAGTAGGTGCTGAGATTGGCCCAGTTGACCCGCCAGGACTGGGAGATTTTTGGGTATTTCTTGTCCCATCGCTCCCCAAAGGTGTCCAGAGCATCCAGGGCTGCCTGCTCGTCCACGGCGGCATAAACCGCCTTCAGGTCGGCCATAAGGGCCTTCAGGTCCTTATAGGACACATACTTGCTGGAATTGCGCAGCTGGTGGATGATGCAGTTCTGGATCTCGGTCTGTGGGAAGGTGGCATGGATGGCCGCATCAAATCCCATCAAATTATCTGTGCAGGCAATGAAAATATCCTCTACACCCCGGTTTTTCAGACCATTGAGCACAGTTGCCCAGAACTTGGCGCTCTCATTTTCGCCAACCCACATGCCCAGGACATCTTTCCGGCCATCCAGATTGACACCAATGGCAATGTATACTGCTTTCTTCACGATCTGTCCTTCGCTGCGGACATGGTAGTGGATGGCATCCAGAAAGACCTCAGCGTAGATGGATTCCAGGGGCCGCTGCTGCCACTCTTTGGCGATGGGCAGGATCTTGTCGGTAATCCGGCTGATGGTACTATCTGAAACAGAAATGCCATAGATGTCCTGGATATGGGTCTCAATGTCACCAGTGGTCATGCCCTTGGCGTACATGGACAGGATCTTCTCCTCAATGTCCTGACTGATGCTGGTTTGGTTCTTTTTCAGTACCTGGGGTTCAAATTCACCCTTCCGGTCTCGAGGGACCGACACACCCACATCTCCAAAGCTGGTGCGCAGCGTTTTGCTGCTGTGGCCGTTGCGGCTGTTGTCTGTGTCCTTGTTCTTGTAGTCGCACTTGCTGTAGCCCAGTTCGTCGTCCAGCTCCGCCTCCAGACCATTCTCCATGAACTCGGCAATGGTCTCCTTGAACAAATTCTGGATGTCATCCATGCTACCGATGTTTGCCATCTACAGCAGCTCACGGATTTTTTCTCGACGGGCATTTTCTTCCGGGGTGCGATTCTTTCTGGCCATATGTAAAACCTCCTGTGCGGTGCTTCTATTCTACACCACGCAGGAGGTTTACACAAAGTTTGGGACGGTCTCTTCAGATCCTTTAATGATACCCCGCATGGTCGGAGTGACAGAATTCGAACCTGCGGCATCCTGCTCCCAAACGGTTGAACTAAATTTTTTCTGGTTATTTCTAATAGTTTTTGACCCTTTTCGCTACATTCGGCTCACTCTTTGTCGCTCTTAATTTCACTGTTTCCGAGTGCTCCGGCGCTGTCTGTGGTCAAACATGTGGTCAAAGAGCCCTTCTTGGCCAGGCGCGGCATCCGCTGCCGCCGCCTGTCCAGAAGGGCTCTTTTTCATATTCAGGTTTGGGGTATTGTACCTCTGACGAAGCCTGAAAGCAAGTCATTTCTGCCCCTCAGGCGTACCAATTTTTA
>CALWXJ010000033.1 GCA_944385475.1 uncultured Oscillospiraceae bacterium | reverse complement strand
CGCCCACGGTGAGGCGGCAGCCGCCGCACATGCCGGTGCCGTCGATCATGATGGGGTTCATGCTGACCACGGTGGGGATGTTGTACTCCTTGGTGAGAAGGCACACGAACTTCATCATGATCACCGGTCCGATGGCGATGACCCGGTCATACTGGACGCCGGCCTCGATCTGCTCCTTCAAAAGGTCGGTGACCAGGGCCTTCTTGCCGTAGGACCCGTCGTCGGTGCCGATGATGAGGTTGGTGGAGGCCGCCTCAAACTCCTCCTTCAAAATAATAAGATCCTTGTTGCGGAAACCCACGATCAGGTCCACATGGCAGCCCTCGTCGTGGAGCTTTTTCGCCACCGGATAGGCGATGGCGGTACCAACGCCGCCGCCTACCACAGCCACGCGGCGGAGCCCCTCGGTCTCTGTGGCCCGTCCCAGGGGGCCCACGAAGTCCTGGATGCAGTCCCCCTCCTCCTTGTGGTTGAGCTTCTCGGTGGTGGCGCCCACGATCTGGAAGATGATGGTGACCGCCCCCCTCTCCCGGTCATAGGCGGCGATGGTCAGGGGGATGCGCTCCCCGCTCTCATCCACCCGCAGGATAATGAACTGTCCCGGCTCCGCCTTCCGGGCCACGATGGGTGCCTCAATCTCCATCATGGTGACGGTGGGGTTGAGCACCCGCTTTTTGACGATTCGATACATAACCTTTCCTTTCTTCTCCTGAACTGTCCTGCCCTGCAGAGTCCTTTGCCGCTCTGCCGCATGATACTGTGTATTGTATCATGCCGGGAGGAAAAACACAACCGCTTTCCGAGCGGTCCTCGGCCATCTGTGCCATATGGGAGCAGCGCGGTCCCCTGGGATGCAGGCAGCATGCGTCACAGACGCGCAGAAAAGCCGGGCCCCGACTCTGTCGGGATCCCGGCTTTTTGTCCGGACAGGCTGTTCACCCCGCCTGCCGTTGGGGCGCCAGGGTGACCCGCCGGCCCTCCACCTGCACCAGCCCCTCCTGCCGCAGCTTTTTCAGCTCCCGCATCATGGCGCTGCGGTCTGAGCCGATATAGTCGGCCAGGGCGCTGAGGGTGAAGGGCATGGTATATGTGCCGTTCTTCGCGTGAATCGAAAAATAGCACAGCAGCTTCTCCCGAATGCTCCGGCGGCTGAGCACCTCCACCCGCTGCCCCATCTGCTGCATCTGCTCGGTGACCAGGTGAAAGAGGTTCTGGACCAGCTGGCTGTGGTGCTGGCAGGCATTTTCACAGCGCTTCATAATGTGGCCGTAGTCCAGATACATCACCTGGCATCCGCCCTCTGTGACAACGCTGATGCTGTCGCCGGTCTGCACTGTGAAAGCCAGCACCTCCCCAAAGATGCTCCCGGTCTCCAGGTGCTCCAGAATCGTACGGGTGCCGTCGTAATCAATACGGACCAAATCCGCCGTCCCGCCGGTGATGATGCCCACCTCGTCGCCTCCTCCGCCATACTCCCGGACCACCGTGCCCGGAGCGCAGCTGACTTGGCGCACGTGAAAGCATGCCAGCATACGCTCTACGCTGGCGGTACTGATGTCATGAAAGATCGGGAAGCCGCTGTAATCCATGATTTTATGTTTTTTGTCCATCATTCACCCTGTATGTTGGAGTATTTCTCATTCCCGCTGCACGCGCAGCAGATTTTTCACCAGTCACCATGGTATACCATTTTCAAAAAAATGTAAATAGCCGGCCTGCTTCGATCTTACCATATTGGGGAAGACCCGGAGCCCGCAGCGGCAGGCCCCGCGCCAGTGGCGCGGGGCCTGCCGCTCTCTCCCGATGGAATACTCAGTCCCCCATGGGGGCGCCGCAGTTTGGGCAGAACTTTCCCTCGCTGACCGTTCCGCACAGGGGGCACTTGCGCTCCAGCACAGTGTTCTCCTCCCTCTGCCGGGAGGCCCGCAGCTCCTCAATCCGCGCCTGGGACAGACGCGCAGCCGCCACCAGGTCCGCCACCGCGTCGGGCGCCTCCCCGCTCAGCTGGGAGACATACCACGCGCCGATGGCCCGGTAACTCCGGTCCAGTTCCCGCTGTTCCGCCAGGATGGAGGCGGTGGTCTTTACGCTGTCCGCAGCGTCCCGGGCCATTCCGGACGCAGCATCGGCAAACTCCCTTGCTTTCTGGGAGAAATCGTCTACAAATGCCATGCGAATCAAACTCCTTTCTGAAATCAGCTCTCCTCGTTGGCTCTATTATATCCGGTTTTCCCACCAGGTGCAAGATGCTTTTCCCGCCGGATTGTAAACACTGTGTAAAGAATGTGCCGTGCGCCTGCTTACAGCCGCTCCATCACGGCCCGCACAGCGGGGAAGGGAATCAATCACATGCTCGGCGGTATGGGGCCAGGCAGTCCGCTTTATACCTTCTGCTTTCTCCCATACACTTTTTCAAAAATCGGTGCCAGATAGGCAATGGACCGCTTGGCGCACTCCTCCATAGTGGGGTACTGGAACACCTCGGTGCAGAACAGGTCGTCATACCCCACGTCGTGGAAGGTCTGGATGATCTTGGGGAAGTCCATGCCGCAGTTGCCGGGATAGCGGCGGTTGTTGTCGCACAGATGGACGTGGATATTGAGATCAGCGTTGTCCCGGATCGCCTGGTAGATATCCTTCTCCTCAATATTCAGGTGGAACACGTCGATCATGGCCCTGAAGTTGGGGCGGTCCGTCATCTCGATCATGCGCCGGGCATCAGCCATGGTGTTGACGAAATTGGTCTGCATGATCGTCACGTTCTCCAGGGCGATCCGGACGCCCAGCGGCGCGGCGTGGTCGCTGATGGCGCGGAAGCCCTCCACCGCCCACTCCTCGGTCTGCTGGTGAGGGATGCCGGGGAGGTACTGGCCGCGGACCCGGCCAATGTTGATCTTGGCGTTCTGGGAGGCGGCAAAATCAATCAGCCCATTTACCCGTGCAATGGCCTCCGCCCGCCGGCCGGCGTCGGGGTCTGCAAAGCTGAGGCCCAGCTGGCCGAACACCTCGCCGGTGCACACCAGGCCCACCACCAGGCCCAGGTCGGCCGCCGTCTGTCTGACCTCGTTCCAATCCAGCTTGCCCGGGTCAATGGTCATCAACTCCACCCCGTCATAGCCCAGGGCAGCCAGATCCCCAAAGGTCTTTTGCAGCGGCCCCTGGTACGCGGTGACAGATTCGGCGATTGCCACATCCGGGGTCGCCACCTGGTAACAAAGTTTCATCGTTTTTCCTCCAGACTTTTGAATCGTTATTTTTTGTAATTTTTATTTTTACCGCAATATATGCGGTAACTTTTTTCATTGTACAACACTGCGGCGCAAACTGCAAGTGCTAAAGTAAATTTCATGGGAGCAGTCTGCAGGGCGATGGAAATTGCCTCTGTTCAAGATTCGCGATCAATGGTATAATGAATATAATTTGATCAATCCGACGGCGGGAGGCGCTTTTGTATGGCTATTACTTCTGAATATTTTTTCCCGTCCAGCGATGGGCGGACCTTGATCCATGTCAACCAGTGGACTCCGGTGTCCCGTCCGGTGCGGGGCGTGGTGCAGATCGCCCATGGCGTATCGGAGTATGGGCGGCGCTATGAGCCCTTCGCCAAGTTTCTCTGTTCTAACGGCTTTGTGGTAACGGCCCATGACCATCTGGGCCACGGCCTCTCCGTGGCGGAGGGACAGCCCCGCATCTACTTTGGGGAAAGCGGGGGCTGGGAGCACGTGGTGGACGACCTGGACGCCCTCCAGAAGCAGGTATCCCGCGCATTTCCCGGCGTCCCCTGCTTCCTCTTCGGCCACTCCATGGGCTCCTTTATCACCCGCACCTATCTGATCCGCTATCCCGGCGCCGTCCGGGGGGCCATTCTCTGCGGCACCGGCCACCAGTCCCCCCTGCTCATTTCCGCCGGGCGGCGGGTTGTGGCCGGGGAGATCAAAAAGCTGGGGAGCGCTGCCTACAGCGCCAAGGCCGACGGCCTGGTTTTCGGCACCTACAACCGGCGCTTTGCCCCGGCCCGGACCAAGTTTGACTGGGTCAGCGCCGACCAGGACAACGTGGATGCCTACATCGCCGACCCCATGTGCGGGGAGGACGCCACCCTGGGCCTCATGCGGGACATGCTGGAAGGAATCGCCTTCCTGACCAGGGGGGAGAACATCCGGCGGATGGACAAGTCCCTCTCCGTGTTCTTCATCTCCGGGGATGAGGACCCTGTGGGCGACATGGGCAAGGGCGTCACCAGGGCCTTTCACGCCTTCCAGAAGGCAGGGCTCTCCGACGTGTCCATGAAGCTCTACCACGGCCTGCGCCACGAGATCCTCAACGAGAAGAGCCGCCGCTTTGTCTACCAGGACGTGCTGGACTGGCTCAACGCCCGGCTGTAACAGCGGGCCGCCTGAGATATGGAAAAGGAGGTGCGTCCCATGGCAGATACCTGGGAGGCCCTGGAGCGTGCATGCGGCCAGTGCCAAGGCTGCTCCCTGTGGGAGACGCGCAGACACGTGGTGTTTGACGCGGGCAGCCGCACCGCGGAAGTCATGCTGGTGGGCGAGGGCCCCGGCGCCACCGAGGACGAGCAGGGCATCCCCTTCGTTGGGAAGGCCGGCCAGTTTCTGGACGACATGCTGGAGATCATCGGCCTGGACCGGACGAAGGTCTATATTGCCAACATCGTCAAGTGCCGGCCCCCGGAAAACCGGGACCCGCTGACGGTGGAACAGGACGCCTGCATCGGCTTCCTCCGGCGGCAGACCGCCCTGCTGCGGCCCAGAATCATCGTGTGCCTGGGGCGCATTGCCGCCATGCAGATCATCAAGCCGGACTTCAAGATCACCCGGGAGCACGGCCAGTGGTTTGAGCGGGGCGGCGTGCGGATGATGGCTACGTACCACCCCTCAGCCCTGCTGCGGGATCCCTCCCGCCGGCCGGAGGCCTTTGACGATCTGAAATCCCTGGAGCGGGAGATCCGGGCCGTCTGCGTCAGGACCTATCCATCAAAATAGCGAGGAAGGGGGCGGCTCACCTTGGTGAGCGCCCCCTTCTTCTCCTTTATTCTGCGCTTTGTCGCTCCGGCAGCCGGTCCGGCTGCTTCATGGCCCGGCCCACCGTGAACATCATGGTGCAGTAGCTGGCCAGGCCCCCCACAATATCGGACACCGGCTCGGCGGCAAACACCCCGTAGGCTCCCAGGTTCCACAGCCTGGGCAGCAGGAACATCAGCGGCACCACCAGGATCACCTTGCGGAACAGGGAGAAGAACACCGCCTCCCTGGCCCTGCCCAGGGCCACAAACGTGTTCTGCCCGATGTTCTGAAAGCCCATCATCACAAAGGCGGCAAAGTAGATCCGCATGGTGACGGCCCCCACCTCCAGCAGCGCCGGGTCGTCGTTAAAGATCAGCACCCAGAATTCCGGGAACAGCAGCACCGCCAGCCATGTCACCGCGCTGCACGCCAGCGTGGACCAGGTGACAAACCGGATGCACTGGCGGACCCGGCTGTACGCCCCGGCGCCGTAGTTGTACCCCATCACCGGCTGGGCCCCCTGGGTCAGGCCCCGGATGGGCTGGTAGACAATCTCCCGGACCGAGGTGATGGCCGTCATGGCCCCCACGTAGAGATCCCCCATTTCCGCCCCGCCGTAGGATTGAAGCAGGGCGTTTCCCACGCTCTGAACCAGGCTGTTGGTGACGGAAAAGGTGAAGCCCGTCAGGCCGAGGCCGCTGATCTTGCCGATCACGGGCAGGGAGAACCCAAGGCTCTGCCGCTCCAAACGGACCGCCGCCCGCTTTCCCACGAGGAAAAGCACCACCCAGGCCGCGGAAATCGTCTGCGCAATAACTGTGGCCCAGGCCGCCCCCTTGACCCCCATGCCAAAGGTAAAGATGAAAATGGGGTCCAGCACCAGATTGATCACCGCCCCCAGCACCACCGTCATCATGCCGGTCCTGCCGAAGCCCTGGGCGTTGATGAAGGGGTTCATCCCCAGGCTGATCATTACCGGGATGGTGCCCGCCAGATAGATGAGGGCGTACTCCCGGGCGTGAGGCACCGTGTCCGCGCTGCCGCCCACCAGGTAGAGGATGGGGTCCAGAAACAGGTAGTACACCACCATCTGCAAAACGCCCAGCACCAACAGGTACACAAAGGCGTTGCCCATGATGCGCCCGGCCTGCCTGTCCTCCCCCCTGCCCCGGGCGATGGAGAACAGGGGCGCGCCGCCCATGCCGCTGAGGTTGGCAAAGGCGGTGATGATGTAGGTAATGGGCATCACCAGCCCCATGCCGGTAAAGGCGTCCTTGCCCACGCCCTCGATGTGGCCGATGAAGGCCCGGTCCACCATGTTGTACAGCACCACCGTCAGCTGGGCCACCGTCATGGGAATGGCCAGGCGCAGGATGTTCCGGGCCACGCTGCCCCGGCTGAAATCGCTCTTGTTCTGTTCCATAGTCCCTCCATAAACCGGCCGGCACACCTCCCGGCCGCTCTCTCCGCGCTGTCCCCCTATCTTATACCTTTTTCTCCGCCCTGGCAAGCCGATCCATCCGTGATTTTGCTGGTGCGCGCCGCCTTGTATTGTGCAGAATATATAAACATCAAAATTTTATCAAAAATTTTTCGTTTACTATTGACAATCCGCCCCCAGGCCGGTATAATGAAATCACAAAGAAGGAAACAGAAAGGGGTGAGTCCCATGTACAAGTAAGTCAGCTGTGCAGGAGCAGTCCTCCGTCTCCCAATCGGGAGGAAGGTACAGGCCTCCGGCACGAACTACTCGTACAAGGTAATGGATGAAACAAACCGAATTGAGACTTGACCCACATACAGAGAACGCGAACACTGTTCCTTTTGCAAACTGGTTTTATCACTGGGAAGAATCCACTGGAAGCAGCGTCGACGCAGTCAACGATTTGATGGTTTAATTTCTTCGGCATGCTGATTTGCCTTGCGGCATATACATTCCAGAACGCTCAGTATTCAAAATCCAGCAAGAATCAGGAAACAAACAGTCCGATCCGTTTTCCATGGGTGATTTGTAAAATTGAATTATAGGATATTAGGTTAACAGCCCGCGCCGGATTCCGACGCGGGCTGTTTGCAAACAAACCACCCTGCCCGCTCCGCGGGGAGCGAAGGAGGGCCCCCGCTATAATAAAGAGACTTACCCGCAGAGGAGGGTTCCTGCTATGAGTAATCCAATCCGATACATCAAGTACGGCGATGGAAGGCCCATCCTGGGCCATAACTACCCCTGGGGATACTATCTGGCCTTTTTCCTCTTTGCGCTCTTTGCCAGCATTGCCCACTTCGCCCAGGGCACCGGGAACGGATTGGATGCGTTTTTGAACTACCGCTATCCGTGGGCGCTGAACCAAACCCTGTATGACGTGCTGTACGGGATCTTGGCTCTGGAGGCTACCTCCTTTCTCTTTGCGCTCCCCGCCTTGAGGCGGAACCTCGGTGTGGCCAGGGAGGTGGAGGAAGAGGAGCGGGAGGCGCTCCAGCGCGGGGAGGCCGCCCAGGCGGAGAGCCGCCGCACGGGGAGAGACTGGAAATTCTTTGGCCGCAGCTATGGCTGGGGATTCTATCTGGCGTTTTTCCTTCTCGCGCTGTTCGCCAGCTTCTCCCACATGGTCCAGGGCGTTGAGACTGGATTGGATATCTTCCTGAGCACCGGCCTCCCGTGGCCGCCAGGCGCAGCTCTGTATGACGCGCTGTATGTACTTCTTGGTCTGTACGCCGTCTTTTGCCTCGTCTCATTCCCCAATTTGAAGCGCAGTCTCGGCATTGCCAGAGCGGAGGAGGAGAAGGAGGAACAGGAGGAGGCCCGATGGAGAAAGGCCGCCAGGGAGCGGGCGGCGGAACAGGCGGCAAAGGAATCCGCCGGCAAGAAAAGCCCTCCCGACTGAGCCGGGCGGGCCGCTAAAAAGCCTCGCAGCTTCTGTGCTCGCAAGTGCAAATGGATGGAAATTCGTTTTTCCCGGCGACATGTGCGTCGGGAAAAACACTTCTCAGCCCTCCAGTGTGAACCCCGCCTGTCCTGTGGGCGGGGTTTGCGCGCAGAGGGCTGGATCTCATTTGCGAGAAAGCGATGCTTTTTCGACAATGAAAGGGCCCCCGGCTGAGCCGGGGGCCCCTTTTTCTCTTACACCCGCCGCCAGGAGGCGCCCTCCTTGGTGTCGGTGATCTCAATGCCCCGGGTCTTGAGCTCATCCCGGATGCGGTCGGCCTCGGCAAAGTCCTTTGCCTTCTTGGCCTGGGCGCGCCGGAGGACCAGGGCGTCAATCTCCGCGTCCCCCTCGCCGGTGATGGTGAAGCCCCCGTCCGCCGTGGCGGTCTGGGCCTTGGCCTGCTCGGCACGGAGGGCATCCGCCTTCTCCAGCAGGCTCAGGCTCAGCACGCTGTCAAAGCTCTCCAGAATGGCCCACTTGGTGGCGTCGTTTGTCTGAGCCTTCAGCGCATCGTAGAGCAGGGTGACGCCCATGGAGGTATTCAGGTCGTTGCCCACCTGCTGGAGGAATTTCTCCTTGTAGGATGCCACCGCCTCCTGGTCTGCCTCCCCCTCCGGAGAGAGGGCGGCGATGCGGCGCAGGAGCTTCTGATAGGCCCCCTGGGCGTTGGTCAGGTTCTCCCAGGAGAACACCAGGC
>CALWXJ010000032.1 GCA_944385475.1 uncultured Oscillospiraceae bacterium | reverse complement strand
TCCCGGGCCTTGATGTGAAGGGCGGTGCCCTTGTTGGCGCCGTTGCCGGTGAAGATGCAGTCGGTAAAGGAGATATCGGCGTAGTCACCGTACTTCAAGTTCACGTCCACGCCGCACATCCAGGCGGTGAAGTCGCCGCTGGTGAGGCCGGGGACCTTGCTGCCGTCGTTGACCGCGCTGGGGTCATCGCCGTTGCGGAGGAACTGGCAGCCGGTGAAGGAGGACTCCGTGAGATTTTCAAAATACGCGCCCTTGATATAGCAATCCTGGATCACCACATCCTCGGCGTTCACAGATACCGCGGAGGGCGTATCCTTATTGGCGCCGAAATACAGGCCGTAGTCAAAGCCCTGAATGGTCACGTCCGTCAGCGTCAGATCCTCCACACTGTAAGGCTGGTTATAGGTGCCGATGCCCATGTAGGGCGCGTCCATGGCCTCGCTGGCGATGTACTGGCCGTCCACCTGATACTTTCCGCTGACCACCTGGCCCGCCAGGGTCAGGTTCCGGATCTCCAGGCGCTCCAGGTCATGTTGGATCTGGATGCCGGCGCAGTCCTGGACGGTGATGGTGTGATGGCCGCCCTCGATGGTGAGGTCCTTGTCCACCACGATGGGGGCGGTGATGGTGAGGTCGTCCGCCAGGGTGATGGTGTCGTCGGCCACAGCGTCGTCCAGGGCCTCCTCCAGCGTGAGGTATCCCTTGCCGTTTAAGATCACCTTGGCATCGTCAGAGGCCGCCACCGTGCCGCTTTCATCCAGCTGGTTGCCCGGGACCACATAGTCCTTCACGCTCTGGGCGGGGGCGCCGTCCGTGTTGGTGAAGGTGCCGCTGGAGATTTCGATCTTTGTATTGACGGGGGCGGAGGCGCCATCGTCCAAGTTTTCAAAGACGCCCCCGGTGATGGTGAGGGTGCTGGGGTCTTCCGTGGTGTACTCCTTCACCAGCTGGGGGGCATCGAACTGGCCGCCGGCGATCTCATTGTCAGAGCCCCGGAAGGCATAGAAGATGCCCGCCCCGCTCTGGACGGAGACGCCGTCCTCCTCCGCGGGGTCGATGGTGGTATAGCGGGTCTGGAAGGCATAGGAATCCGTCTCAAAGCTGCCGCCGGTGACCTCCACCGGCGCGGACGCCGCGTACACCCCCACGCCGGCGGAGGTGACGGCGCCGCCGCCGATTGCAATCGTGCCGGTGCCGTTGCTGTAAATGGCGGCGTCATTGCTGTAAGCGCCCTCTTGCTCCAGCAGTCCGTCGGTCATGGTGAAGGTGGCCCGGGTGTTGACATAGACGCAGTCGCCGCCATTGACGCTGTTGGAAATGGTGCCGCCTTCCATGGTGAAGCCGGCGTCACTGTTTACAAACAGCGCCGTCCCGGAGGAGCCGGTGTTGGCCAGCGTGCCGCTCTCCATGGTGAAGCTGGAGGTACTGTTGAGGTGAAGAGCGGTCCCGGAGGAGCCGCTGCTGACGATCTTGCCCTCCGTCATCTTCCCGGAGGCGGAGGCGTTGATCTGCACTCCGGTGCCCATGGTGGTATTTTCCAGGGTGCCGCCTGTAAGCGCAAAGTTTCCGTTGTTCACAAAGATCAGGGTGCTGGTGGAATATCCGCAGCCCTCGTTGGTGATCCTGCCATCGCCGTCGGCGCTGCGGTCCTCCACCGTCAGACTGGCGCTGGCGCTGTTGAGGAAATACCCCTGCCTTGCCTGGACAAACACGGTGTGCCCGTTGAGGTCCAGCACCACAGTGCCTCTGAGCGTGGTCTCCTGGGTCAGGGTGACATCCGTTTCCAGCCGATAATAGCCGCTGGTGGAGGGCAGGCTGGAATCATCGCTCCAGGCCGCATAGTCCTCCGCCAGTGCCGTCCCGGGAAGCAGCGTCAGCACCAGGGCCAGCGCTGTCAGCAGGGAAAATACGCTTCGTTTTACCATAGGGTCGTCCTCCCTCTTGCCCTGTCTTCGGAGGCTTTTTCCACATGTCGCCCCAGGGCAGATTCATACGGGAATATTTTACCATTGTAAAGCGGCCTTCACAAGGGGATTTTGTAAAGATTTTCCGAATTTTGGGGAACGCCCCGCCGGGAAGGGGCGGGCGGGCATCCCAGGCCCCCATCTCCATAAAAAAGCCCCGGAGCCGATGGCTCCGGAGCTTTGCTGATGGTTGGGGATGGGATTTGCGCTTAGTACATGCCGCCCATGTCGCCGGCGGGAGCAGCGGGAGCGGGGGGCTCGGGCTTGTCGGCCACCACAGACTCGGTGGTCAGCACCATGGCGGAGATGGAGGCGGCGTTCTCCAGGGCGGAGCGGGTCACCTTGGCGGGGTCGATGATCCCGGCGGAGACCATGTCGCAGTACTCCTCCTTATAGGCGTCAAAGCCATAGCCGTTCTTGCCGGAGGAGCGGACCTTCTCCAAAATCACGGAGCCGTCCAGCCCGGCGTTGGCAGCGATCTGACGGATGGGGGCCTCCAGGGCCTTGGCCACGATGTTCACACCGGTCTTCTCGTCGCCCTCCACGGTGCCCAGCAGGGCCTCCACCGCGGGGATGACATTGACGAAGATGGTGCCGCCGCCGGCCACCACGCCCTCTTCCACAGCGGCGCGGGTGGCGTTGAGGGCGTCCTCAATGCGCAGCTTCTTCTCCTTCATCTCCGTCTCGGTAGCGGCGCCCACCTTGATGACGGCCACGCCGCCGGAGAGCTTGGCCAGGCGCTCCTGGAGCTTCTCCTTATCATAGTCGGAGGTGGTGTTGGCCAGCTGGGCGCGGATCTGGCCCACCCGGTCCCGGATGGCCTGGGAATCCCCGGCGCCGTCCACGATGGTGGTATTTTCCTTGGTGACCTTTACCTGACGGGCGCGGCCCAGCATGTCGATGGTGGCGCTCTTGAGCTCCAGACCGATCTCCTCGCTGATGACGGTGCCGCCGGTGAGGGTGGCGATATCCTGCAGCATCTCCTTGCGGCGGTCGCCGAAGCCGGGGGCCTTCACGCACACCACGTTCAACGTGCCCCGCAGGCGGTTGACGATCAGGGTGTTCAGGGCCTCGCCCTCCACATCCTCCGCGATGATCACCAGCTTCTTGCCGGACTGCACCAGGGTCTCCAGGATGGGCAGCAGGTCGGAGATCACAGAGATCTTCTTATCGGTGATGAGGATATAGGCGTCGTCAATGACAGCCTCCATCTTCTCGGTGTCGGTGACCATATAGGGGGTGATGTAGCCCCGGTCGAACTGCATGCCCTCCACCACTTCGCTGTAAGTCTCAGCGGTCTTGGACTCCTCAATGGTGATGACGCCGTCGGCGCTGACCTTCTCCATGGCGTCGGCAATGAGCTTGCCGATCTCCTCATCGCCGCTGGACACGGCGCCTACCCGGGCGATGTCCTTGGACCCGTCCACGGTCTTGGCCTGCTTCTTCACCTCGGCCACCGCGGCCTCCACGGCCTTGGCCATGCCCTTTTTCACCACCACGGGGTTGGCGCCGGCGGCCAGGTTCTTCAGTCCCTCGTGGATCATGGCCTGGGCCAGCAGGGTAGCGGTGGTGGTGCCGTCGCCGGCCACGTCGTTGGTCTTGGTGGAAACTTCCTTCACCAGCTGGGCGCCCATGTTCTCAAAGGGGTCCTCCAGCTCGATCTCCTTGGCGATGGTGACGCCGTCGTTGGTGATGAGGGGAGCGCCGTACTTCTTGTCCAGGACCACGTTGCGGCCCTTGGGGCCCAGGGTGACCTTTACGGTATCGGCCAGAGTATTGACGCCGGCTTCCAGGGCCTTGCGGGCCTCCTCGCCGCGCTTGATCAGTTTAGACATAACAAACAACCTCCAAACATTTTTAAAGCGGGGGATCTCATCCCCCCTTTGCCCGTAAAGGGCATGCCGTATCCGTAAAGCAGCAGAGCTACTAACGGCTACGCAATAGATTCCCCCTCACCAGTCTGCGGACTGATGCCGCCGCCCACGGCGGCTGGGGTCAAGGGATTTTCGCCACGTACACGCCGCGGCGAAAATAACTTCATGGGATTCGCCTGAGGCGAATGAATCGGTGCCGCGGGATTATTCCACGATGGCCAAAATGTCGTTCTGGCGGACGACCACGTACTCCACGTCCTCCAGGGTGACCTTGGTGCCGGCATACTGGCTGGTGATGACCTTGTCCCCGGGCTTGACGGTCATGACGATGTCCTTGCCGTCCACGTTGCCGCCGGGGCCAACGGAGATGACTTCCGCCACAGAGGGCTTTTCCTTGGCAGAGCCGGTGAGGATGATGCCGCCTTTGGTGGTCTCTTCCGTCTCCACCATTTTCAAAATGACGCGGTCTGCAAGGGGAGTGAGTTTCATTTGGGGTTCCTCCTTTAATATTTCAACAAGTTCAAAAAACAAATTCAGTGTTAGCACTCATACCCTTGGAGTGCTAACGCTGCTATCATAGTACAGTCCTTCCCGTTTGTAAAGGGGAATTTTCGCAAAAGTTATGAAAATTTTGTAAATGTTTTCTCCCGCCTCACCGGGCGGTGGCATTGGGATCGCAGCCTTTGGGGCCGAAGAACCGCAGCCGTTTTTCCGAGAGGGTCACCACCGCCTCCGGCCACTGGAAGATCTCCCCGTCCAGGCAGGTGGTGAGGTCCTCTCCACAGCTGCGGATGCGCACCTCGTTCACCCGGGCCGTCCGGACGATGTGGGGATACTCCCCGCCCCGGCCGGCGGAATAGGGGCCGAAGAGCCGGGCAAAGGTGGCCTTGGAGACGTTTTTCACCACCACCGCGTCCAGCGCCCCGTCGTCCATCCGGGCCCGGGGGGCGGGCATGGACCCGCCGCCGTAATAGCGGCCGTTGCACACCGCCACCAGGGCAAAGTCCTCCTCCAGCTCCTCCTGGCCCAGCCACACCCGCCAGCGCTGGCCGATGGGGCGGAAGAGGAAGTTCACCGCCACGGAGCAGAGATAGCTGCCCCGCCCCGTGAGGAGGGGCTGGCGGTAGCGGTGGACGTCCCGGGCCACCCGGGCGTCGATGCCGGTGCAGGCGATGGTGAGGCACAGGTGCCCGTTGCAGTCCATGAGGTCCAGGGGAAACTCCGGCCCGTCCCAGAGGTTCTCCGCGTCAAGGAACAGCGGCGCCCCGGGGCCGAAATTTTTCAAAAAGTCGTTCCCGGTGCCCATGGGGATCACGGTGACGGCAGCCTGCTCCAGCCCCGCCACGGCCCCCGCCACCTCGCTGAGGGTGCCGGCCCCGCCGCAGGCGTACAGCCGCACAGGCCCCTCCTCCGCCGCCCGGCGGGCCAGCTCCGCCGCGCCTCCGGGGCGCTGGGTGAGCATACAGGCGCACTCCACCCCATGGCGGGCCCGCAGGGCATCGGCCATCTCATAAATGCGGCGGGTCTGGTCCCGCTTCCCCGCCCGGGGGTTGATGATGAACACGTGTTTCATGGGTCCTCCCCCTTCTCCTTTCCTGTGGGCTCCCTCCCTGGGGAGGGGCGGATCAGCCTCCGTAGAAAAAGGCGTCACACTTGAGCATGCCGTTATAGAGCTTGCGCTTTTTCCGGGCGGGGCGGCCGAAACACCGCTCGAACTCCGTGTGGGAGCTGAGCACCACCACCCGCCACTTGGGGGGCAGGTCCTCCAGGGCCTGCCCGAAGCGGCGGTAGAGGGCCTCCGCCTCCTTCTTCTCCAAAAGGCGCTCCCCATAGGGGGGATTGGTCACCAGCTGGCCGTATTCGCTCTCCCGGCGGAAAGCAGCGGCGTCCGCCACCTCGAAGCGGATGCAATCCTCCACCCCCGCCAGGGCGGCGTTGTGCTTTGCCAGCTCCACCGCCGCCGGGTCGATGTCCCCGCCCCAGATGTCATAGGTGCCGTGGAATTCTTTGTCCATGGCCTCCTCCGCCGCGTCCATCCACAGCCTGCCGTCCATGTTCTTCCACCTCTGGGCGGCAAAGCGCCGCTCCAGCCCCGGGGCCCGGTTCTTGGCGATGAGGGCCGCCTCGATGGGGATGGTGCCGCTGCCGCAGAAGGGGTCGCAGAAGGGGTCCTTGCCCCGGTAGCGGGAGAGGAGCACCAGGGCTGCGGCCAGGGTCTCCCGCAGGGGGGCGCCCATGTTTTTCGCCCGGTAGCCCCGCTTGTAAAGCCCCTCCCCGGAGGTGTCCAAATACAGCGTGGCGGTGTCCTTCACCACGGAGAACTGGATGCGGTAGCGGTCGGCGGTCTCCGGCAGCGTCTCCAGTCCGTAGGCCCGGCCCAGCCGCCGGGCGGCGGCCTTTTTCACAATGGCTTGGCAGGCGGGGACAGAGTGGAGGGTGGAATTGAGGCAGTAGCCCTTCACCGGGAACTCCCCGTCCCGGGGGATATAGTCCTCCCAGGGCAGGGCGGCCGTCCCCTCAAAGAGGGCGTCAAAGGTGGGGGCGGGGAAAGACCCCAGCTCCAGCAGCACCCGGGCGCCGCAGCGGAGGCCAATGTTCAGCCGGGCAATGTCCCCCAGGGTGCCGGTGCAGTGGACAGCGCCGTTCTCCGCCCGGACGCCCCCCAGCCCCAGCCGGCGCATCTCCTCCGCCACCAGGGATTCCAGCCCCAAAAGGCAGGGCACGGTCAAGGTCATGGCGTATCTCCTTTCCAAAAAAGCGCGGATTTCCTTCTTGCAGTATAACAGGAAACCTTCCCCGGCGCAATCGGCTGCGATGTAACCGAAATGAAATTGTTTTTCCCCGGGGGGTATGCTATACTAAGGGCACGAAAAACGCTTTGCCCCTGCAAAGCGCTGAGAGGAGGAAACGATCCTGTGATCTGGTTTTGGCTCATCGCCGCCGTGGTCTTCGCCGTGGTGGAGATCTCCACCACCGCCATGGTGTCCGTGTGGTTTTCCGTGGGGGCGCTGGCGGGTCTGGCGGCGGCGCTGTTTCACGGGGCGCTTTTTGTACAGCTTTTGTGTTTTGCGGTGGTGTCCGCCATCGCCCTGGCGGCCTTCCGGCCCCTGGCCAGGAAGGTGTCCGCCCCCCAGGCCGTGGCCACCAACGCCGACCGGGTGCTGGGGCAGGAGGCCCGGGTGACAGAGGACATCGACAACGACGGGCCCACCGGCGCGGTGTATATCGACGGCAAGACCTGGTCTGCCCGCAGCGCCGGGGGCGAACCCATCCCCGCCGGCACCATGGTGCGGGTGGAGCGGATGGAGGGGGTGAAGCTCTTCGTCTGCCCCGTTTTGGCCCAGACCCCCGCAGCCGGGGCGTGAGAGCCCCGGCAGATCCCCCTTGTCCCCGCCGTTTGCGGCGATACCGGTTTTGATAAATAAAGGAGGAGCCTGTATGCCTGTTATTGTTTTAAGTATTTTGATCCTGCTGATCCTGGTGCTCCTGGTGATCAACATCGTCATCGTCCAGCAGTCCAAGGCCTATGTGGTGGAGCGCCTGGGGGCGTTCCGGGCGGTATGGAATGTGGGACTGCATGTGAAGATCCCCTTCATCGAGCGGGTGGTGAAAAAGGTCTCCTTGAAAGAGCAGGTGGCGGATTTCGCCCCCCAGCCCGTCATCACCAAGGATAACGTCACCATGCAGATCGACACCGTCATCTACTTCCAGATCACGGACCCCAAGCTCTACACCTACGGCGTGGAGCACCCCATGAACGCCATCGAAAATCTCACCGCCACCACCCTGCGCAACATCATCGGTGAGATGGAGCTGGACCAGTCCCTCACCTCCCGGGATACCATCAACGCCAAGATGCGCTCCATCCTGGACGAGGCCACGGACCCTTGGGGCATCAAGGTCAACCGGGTGGAGCTGAAGAACATCATCCCCCCCAAGGAGATCCAAAACGCCATGGAAAAGCAGATGAAGGCGGAGCGGGAGCGCCGGGAGTCCATCCTCCAGGCCGAGGGCACCAAGCAGTCCCAGATCCTGGTGGCAGAGGGCGAGAAGCAGTCCGCCATCTTGAAGGCCGACGCCGCCAAGCAGGCCGCCATCCTGAAGGCCCAGGGCGAGAAGGAGGCCCGGATCATGGCCGCCGAGGCCGAGGCCCAGGCCATCTTGCAGGTGCAGCAGGCCCTGGCAGACTCCCTGAAGCTTTTGAACGCCGCCGCCCCCAACGACCAGGTGGTGAAGCTCAAGGCCCTGGAGGCCATGGAAACGGTGGCCGACGGCAAAGCCACCAAGATCATCATCCCCTCTGAGATCCAGGGTCTGGCAGGCCTGGCCGCCAGCGCCAAGGCCCTGCTGGAATCCGACGCCCCCGCCCAGTGAGGCACGGGGCAGCGGCCCAAGAGACAAAGAAGCTCCCCCGCCTGCAATGCAGGCGGGGGAGCGTTTTCTTTCCCCACAGGGCCCCCCGGGGGCCTCAGCGCACCCCGATGATCCGGGCCTTTTTCAGCGCCGGCTCCATGGCAAGATACAAAAGGGCGGCGCATACCGTGGCGATGACGGCGTTCACCAGCGTCACCGGCAGCTTCACCGTCATGGTCTCCACAAAGGTCACAGACCAGGTAAAGCCCGCCACAAAGTGGCCCGAGAGCAGGTTCTTCACCACGTACAGCACGCAGTACACCAGCGCCCCGCCCAGGCCCGCCAGCCATACCCGCACCTTCACGCTGCCCCGGCGCACATGGTGCAGCAGCATCCCCGCCGCAAAGGCCATGGCGAATTTATTGATGAAGGTGATCCAGAACTCCGGGGCCCAGCTGGGGTCCGACAGGTCCACCAGGGCATTGCCGATGCCTGCCGCCAGCCCCCCCACGGCGGGGCCGAACAGCAGCGCCCCCAGGATGCTCATGGCGTTGCCGCAGGAGATGGCCGTCTTCCCCAGGGGAGAGGGGATAGGGATGCTGACAAACTTCGTCAGCACGAAGACCATGGCGGCCAAAATGCCGATGATGGTGATGGTGTGTACCGTGAAAAACGGCTGTTTCTTTTCCATATCCCGTTGCCTCCTTGTCCCGGCGGCTGAAAGCCCGCCGGGATCCGCTTTTTTCACCCCTATTATACGGAATTCTGAGCCTATGAAAATATCCAGTATAAAAAATTTTTATAAGGCCAGATTGGGGGGTCCGGGAAAGAAATTTGTCAATTTTCCCGTCCCCTATGGCTTTTTCACCGCCGAGGCTTTATAATGGTGATTCCGAGACATTTTGAGAACCTGAGGTGATGAGATTGAAAGAGTATTGGGAGCTGTTCACGGCCTTCGCCCGGGTGGGCAGCATGACCTTCGGCGGCGGCGCCGCCATGCTGCCCATTTTGCAGCGGGAGATCCTGGAGCGGCGCAAGTGGGTGACGGAGGAGGAGCTTTTGGACTACTACGCCATCGGCCAGTGCACCCCCGGCATCATCGCCGTGAACGCCGCCACCTTTGTAGGGCGCAAGCGCAAGGGGATCCCCGGGGGCATCGTGGCCACGGCGGGGATGATCTTCCCCTCCCTGGTGATCATTTTGATCCTGGCGGCCATCATCAGCAGCGTGTCGGACATGGCGGTGGTGCAAAACGCCTTTGCCGGGATCCGGGTGTGCGTGTGCGTGCAGATCTTCAACGCCGTGGTGCGCCTGGCGAAAAAGTCCGTGGTGGACGTGTGGACGGCCCTGATCTTCGCGGCGGTGTTCCTGATGAACATCTTCCTGCCCCTGTCCCCGGCGTGGTATGTGCTCTTCGCCGCCGGGGCCGGCATCCTGCTCCACACCCTGGGCATTGTGAAGAAAGGAGGGGCGGCATGATCTACCTGCAGCTTTTTTACGAGTTTTTCAAGGCCGGCCTCTTCGCCGTGGGGGGCGGCATGGCCACCATCCCCTTCCTCTATGCCATCTCCGCCTCCACCGGCTGGTTCACCCACGCCCAGCTGGCGGATATGATCGCCATCTCCGAGGCCACCCCCGGCCCCCTGGGGGTGAACATGGCCACCTATGTGGGCTTTATCACCTGCGGCATCCCCGGGGCCATCGTGGCCACCGTGGGCCTGGTGGCCCCCTCGGTGATCATCATTTTGATCATCGCCCGGGTGCTGCAGCAGTTCCGCCACAACCCCTATGTAGAGCAGGCCTTCTACGGCCTGCGCCCCGCCTCCACGGGGCTCATCGCCGCCGCCGGCGTCACGGTGGTGAAGGTGTCCCTGCTGGATCAGGACCTCTTTGCCGCCACCGGCGTGTGGACGGATCTTTTCCACTGGGACGCCCTGGCGCTGGCGGCGGTGATCCTGGTGCTGACCAACTGGGTCAAACCCACGAAAAAGCTCCACCCCATCCTCTTTATCGCCGCGGCGGCGGTGGTGGGGGTGGTGTTCCGCTTCGCCGGGGCCTGAGCCCCGGGACGCCGCGCCGGACCTCCGCCCCCGCTTGCGCAGGAGGGCGGGACATCCCGCTTTCAAAAGGCCCCCGGCACCGGGGGGCACACAACCGTCAGAAAGGAGCCTGTCCCTATGGAAGAACACATCTACACCTCGGTGGATCAGCTCATCGGCCACACGCCGCTGCTGCGGCTTTGCCGCGTGGAGCAGAAAGAGGGCCTGCCCGCCCGGCTGCTGGTGAAGCTGGAGTCCATGAACCCCGCCGGCAGCGCCAAGGACCGGGTGGGCCTGGCCATGATCGCCGACGCGGAGGAGCGGGGCCTCCTGGCCCCCGGGGCCACCATCATCGAGCCCACCTCCGGCAACACCGGCATCGGCCTTGCGGCGGTGGCCGCCGCCCGGGGCTACCGGGCCATCATCGTCATGCCGGACAACATGAGCCGGGAGCGGCAGCTGCTTATGGCCGCCTATGGGGCGGAGCTGGTGCTCACCCCCGGGGCGGAGGGGATGAGCGGGGCCATTGAAAAGGCCCAGCAGCTCAGCCAGGAGATCCCCGGCAGCATCGTGGCGGGGCAGTTCACCAACCCCGCCAATCCCGCCGCCCACTACGCCACCACCGGCCCGGAGATCTGGCAGGACACGGCGGGCCATGTGGACGTCTTCGTGGCGGGGGTGGGCACCGGCGGCACCATCACCGGTGTGGGCCGCTATCTCAAGGAGCAAAACCTCCACGTCCGGGTGGTGGCGGTGGAGCCGGCCCTCTCCCCGGTGCTCCGGGGGGGCAAGGCGGGCCCCCACGACCTCCAGGGCATCGGCGCCAACTTCATCCCCCAGGTGCTGGACACCACCATCTATGACGAGGTCTTCCCCGTGACGGACCAGGAGGCCTACGCCGCCGCCCGGATGCTGGGCAGGACGGAGGGGGTGCTGGTGGGCATCACCTCCGGGGCCGCCCTCCACGCCGCCATGGAGCTGTGCCGCCGCCCGGAAAACCAGGGCCGCACCGTGGTGGCCCTGCTGCCGGACACCGGGGAGCGCTATCTCTCCACCGCCATGTTCCGGGACTGAGGTCCCCTCCGCCCCCGGCGGAAAAAAATGCCCCCGGCGAACCGGATCGGTTCGCCGGGGGTTCTATCTTCAAAGGGGCGCCGCCCCTGTTTTTTCCGTCCCGGGAGCCTCTTGGAAGGCCCTCAGTCCACGTTTACCGGGATCTCCACGATGCCAGCGGCCCCGGCGGCGATGCTGTACTCCTGGAACACCAGCACCACGGTGCCCGCTTCATTGATATAGAAGCCGGTGGAGGTATCCACGGTGGTAAAGCCCCCCTGGTCCGCAGGGAAGAAGTAGCCGCCGTTTTCCCCTTGGTTCTGCTCCTTGATATACTGGTTCACCGCGTCGTTGCACACCGCCACCCAGTTCTCCCCCAGGCAGTCCGCCAGGGTGATATCCCGGTCGGCGGCAAGATCCAGGTTATAGCAGTAGCGCTGCTGGGCGGCGCTGACCCAGCCCTGGAAAAAGTCCACGGTGAAGGAGACGGTGGTGTCCGTCTGGGACTTGATCTCATAGTCCACGATAAGGTCCATCTTCCGGTCGCCCCACTGCTCCTGGGTGCCGCCGGTGGCGAAGAAGGCCTCCCGGTAGTCCTCCCAGTCCTGCCGGCCCTTGGCCGTCAGGGCGTCCACCCGCTCCTGGATCTCCTGGTTCACCCGCTGGGCCGCGTCCCCCTGGCCCTCCACGCCGGGGACGTCCAGGTCATAGTCGATGCCGTCTTTTTCCGTGTGGTAGGCCCGGATGGTGAGGACCTGAAAAAGCCCTCCCAGCACGGGGATGTCCGCCGCCGCCTGGGCCACCGTGGGGGAGAGGTTCAGGGCCCCAAAGACCAGCACAAAGCACGCCGCCGCAGCCCCCAGGCTGCGCCACACGCCCCGGCGGGCCGCCTGGCGGCGCCGGGCCCGGCCCTGGGCGATCCCCTGGCGCACCCGCTCCTCCAGCTCCTGGGGGATGGGGGTGTCCTCATAGACCTGCCGGGCCTCCTTCATCTGCTCTTCAATGGAATGGTGTTTCATGACAGTTCTTCTCCTTCCACAGACAGCCGTAATTTTTTCAAGCCCCCGTAAAGGCGGCTTTTCACCGTATTGATATTCCAGCCGGTCACCTGGCTGATGTCCCGCAGGGACATCTCCTCGTAAAACCGCAGCTTCACCACGGTGGCCACCTCCGGCGGCAGGGCGTTGACCCGGTCGTACAGCGTGCCGTCATCAGGCAGGGGGTCTTCATAGGAGGCGGTGTCCAGTGCCTCCGGCGGTACGAAGACCACCTTTCCCCGGCGGCGCAGGGTGTCCAGACACACGTTCACCAAAATGCGGACAAACCAGGGGCGCACCGCCCCCATGTCCCGCAGGCTGTTCTGCCGCTCCAACGCCCGGCACACGGCGCTTTGCACCGCGTCCAGGGCCTCTTCCCGGTCATGGAGATAGCTCATGGCCAGGCGGTAGGCCGGCTGCTGATAGGAGATGAGAAACTCCACCATGGATGAGTCTTGGATGTGGTTCACGTTGATGGTCCTTTCTGTCTGTTCTGCCTATAAGACGGCCGGGGCGGGGAAAAAGTTTTGCCATGCCCCATATTTTTCCCCAGGGGACGCCCCGGCCCCGCTCCCCGCCGGCGAAAATCCGCCTTCCTTCCCCCGCCTGCGGCAAAAATGCCCCGCTTTTTTAAAAAAAGAACAATTTCCAGGATCTCTCGACAAAATCAGACAGGATACGCCGGATATTTTGTGTATCATATGGTCGTCGCTACAAGATATTGGCCGTTTCCCAGAAAGGATGATCGCATATGAAACCCCTGTCCAAAGAGTATTTGCTGCTGTTCAACACCATCACCCGTACAGAAGAGGCCCTGAAGGACCTGCGCCGGGACCTCATGGCGGCCCAGCAGCAGGCGGAGGAGCTGTTCCTGGCGGAGGAAGAGCCCCCGGACGTGGCGGCGGGGGGAGAAAT
Source organism: uncultured Oscillospiraceae bacterium (assembly GCA_944385475.1). Taxonomy (GTDB): domain Bacteria; phylum Bacillota; class Clostridia; order Oscillospirales; family Oscillospiraceae; genus Oscillibacter. The sequence continues at coordinate 8,509 of CALWXJ010000032.1, read as the reverse complement.
TCCCCGTGACAACGCCGGGTAAACATGATATGCTCAAAGGCGGCGGAGGCTCTCTCCGCCGCCCAACCTTTTTCAGGAGGAGATCCATGCTGCATATCGGCTGTCACCTGTCCTCCGCAGGGGGCTTTGCCGCCATGGGGCGGCAGGCTCTTTCCCTGGGGGCGGACACGTTTCAATTTTTTACCCGCAATCCCCGGGGGGGCAGGGCCCGCCCCCTAAATCTTGCGGACCTGCAGGCCCTGGGGGCGCTGCTGGCGGAAAACGGCTTTTCCCCCATCGTGGCCCACGCCCCCTATACCCTGAACCTCTGCAGCCCCAACCCCGCCACCCGGGCCTTCGCCCGGGAGACCATGGCGGACGACCTTGCCCGGCTGGAGCATCTGCCGGGACAGTATTATAACCTTCATCCCGGCAGCCATGTGGGGCAGGGGGAGGCGGAGGGCATCCGCCTCATCGCCCAGGGGCTGGACGCCGTGCTGCGTCCGGGGATGCACACCACGGTGCTGCTGGAGACCATGGCGGGCAAGGGCAGCGAGGTGGGGGGCACCTTCCAGCAGCTGCGGGCCATTTTGGATGAGACGGCGTTGGGGGCGTTGGTGGGGATCTGCCTGGACACCTGCCACGTCAGCGACGCCGGGTACGACATCCTCCACGACCTGGACGGCGTTTTGACCCAGTTTGACAATATCCTGGGCCTTGGGCGCCTCAAGGCCGTCCACCTCAACGACAGCCTCAATCCCCCCGGCGCCCGGAAAGACCGCCACGCCCGGATCGGGGAGGGGTGCATCGGCCTGGAGGCCCTGGCGGCGGTGGTGCGCCACCCGGCGCTGCGGGGCCTGCCCTTTTGCCTGGAGACCCCCAACGACCTGCCCGGCTACGCCCGGGAGATCGCCCTGATGCGCCGGGTGCAGGAGGAGGGCGTCCCCCTGTAAGGCCGCCGCCATTTCCCGCTGATCTGCCGCCGCCCCCTGTGGGGCGGCGGTTTTTTTCTCCCCGGGGCGGCCCGCCTGCCCCCGGCGGGGCATATTGGGGACAAGGCATGCATAGGTTGTCCCGAGGTGAATGATATGAAAACACGCATCCGCAGCATCCTGCGCCGGGGAGGCGCCGTGGCCATGGCCGCCGCCACGCTGTGGGCGGTATCCGCCACGGCGGGCAGCCGCACCCTCTCCGGAGCCTGGGGGGCCCTGTGGGAGGCCGCCGGCCTGGGGGTCCTGCGGTGGGAGCTGGGGGACCTGGGAGGCGGGGAGAGCCTCTCCGCCGCGGCGGTGCTGACCCTGTCCCAATCCCCTCTGCTGCTCACCGCCCGGGAGGAGGTGACGGCCCTGCGGCGCCAGGAGGAGGTGGGGGATGAGCCCGCTCCCCAGCCCCCGGAGGTGGTGGTGGAGGAGGACTCCCGCCTGCCCCAGGAGGGGGAGGTCTCCTCCGTGGACAACGGCGTGGCCGCCCGGACCCTGGTGCCCACGGACCCCTCCGGCTATACGGTCTGCGGCACCGCCTACATCAATAACGGCACCAGCCATACCCTGACGGCGGAGGAGCTGCAAAAGCCCTTCACCGCCTCCCTGGCGGAGGAGGGGCCCCAGATCCTGATCCTCCACTCCCACGGCAGCGAAGCCTATACCCCCGCAGAGGATCCGGGGATCGTCTGGTCCGGGGACCACCGCACCACCGACACCCGCTACAACGTGGTGCGGATGGGGGACGCCATGGCGGAGGTCTTTGCCCAGGCGGGCCTCTCGGTCCTCCACGACCGCACCCTCTATGACTATCCCAACTATGCCGGGGCCTATGACCGCTCTTTGGAGGCCATCGAGGCGTATCTGGAGAAGTATCCCTCCATCCAGTTCATCCTGGACGTCCACCGGGACGCCATCGCCGACGGGGAGGGCAACCAGTACAAGGTGGTCTCCCAGGTGGAGGGGGAGGGCACCGCCTCCCAGCTGACATTGGTGATGGGCAGCGACGGCAGCGGCCTTGCCCACCCGGGCTGGATGGACAATCTGCGCCTGGCGGTGGCGGTGCAGCAAAACGCCCTGGAGATCTCCCCCACCTTGATGCGGCCCATCCTGCTGCGCAACTCCCGCTATAACCAGCACGCCGCCCCGGGGTCCATGCTGGTGGAGGTGGGGGCCGCCGGCAACGCCCCGGAGGAGGCGGAGCTGGCCGCCCGGCTCTTCGCCCAGGCCATGGTGGAGACCATCGCCCCCCAGGGGTGAGGCCCCCGCTCCGCCCCCCGGGAGGACCGCCTTTTAAAAAAAGCCCCGGGGCCATGTGGCCTCGGGGCTTTTGGGGTTTTGAACACTCAGTCCGTCACATAGGGCAGCAGGGCGATCTGACGGGCGCGCTTGATGGCCTCCGTCAGCTGGCGCTGATGCATGGCGCAGGTGCCGGTGGTGCGGCGGGGCAGGATCTTGGAGCGCTCAGAGACAAAGCGGCGCAGCTTGGCGGCGTCCTTGTAATCGATGCACGCGCACTTTTCAGCGCAGAACTGGCAAACCTTGCGGCGCTTGCCCCGGACAGGGCGGGCGGGCTTGGCATCACGATCAAAAGCCATAACTGGTTCCTCCTTTATGAAAGTCAAAACGGCAGATCGCCGTCTTCTTCGCCGATCTCGGCAAAATCAGATCCGCCCATGGAGCCGCCGGCAGCGGCGGGAGCGGAATAGGCGGGGGCATAGCCGCCGGTTTGGTCCCCGGCGCCGTCCCGCTTGGAGTCCCCGAAATAGACGTTGTCCGCCACGACTTCGGCGCTTCTGCGCTTGCCGCCGTCCCGGTCCGTCCAGTCCCGGATCTGCAGCCGGCCCTCCACCACCGCCATGCGGCCCTTGGTGAAGTACTTGCTGACAAATTCCGCCGTGGAGCGCCAGGCCACCACGTCGATAAAATCCGTCTCCTTCTCGCCGCTTTGGGACTTGAAGTCCCGGTCCACGGCCAGGGAAAAGGACGTCACCGCCGTGCCGCTTCCGGTACGGCGCAGTTCGGGGTCACGGGTCAGACGACCCATGAGGATAATTCGATTGAGCATGGCCGATGCCTCCTCACTCGCCCTTGCAGACGATCAGGGAACGCATCACACCCTCCGTGATCCGGAGCACGCGGTCCAGCTCCCGGGGGAACGCGGGGCCGCTGGTGAAGGTCATCAGCACGTAGTACCCTTCGGTTTTGTAGTTGATGGGATAGGCCAGCTTGCGCATACCCCACTCCTCCACTTCCACAGCGGAGCCGTTCTGCTCAGCCAGGGTCTTGAACTTGGCCACCAGCTCGGCGGTGGCCTCCTCCCCCTGTGCAGGGTCGATGATATACACGACCTCATAATTGGCAGAAACCTTTGCCATATTTTGCACCTCCTTTTGGACAAATGGCCCTCATCTTCCCATGAGGGCAAGGATCTGCTCGCAGACTGCAAGCCCTATTATTATAGCCGATTTTTTTCAAATGTCAAGGGGTCGTCCCTCTTTTTCCCATGGGGGACCGGGGCGGCAGGGGACGCCCCTGCCGGGGGCGGGGCAAGGCCCACGGAAAAGACGCCGCCCCTGCCGGCGCCTTGCCTGCGCCCCAGCAGCGGGGGGCGGAAAAGGCCCGGGGCCCCGCCCAAGAGGCGGGGCCCCGGGAGGGACCTTTACCGGAACAGCCGGCGGCCCAGCCAGATGAACAGGCACGCCCCCGCCACGCTCACCAGGAGGTTGGCAAAGAAGCCGTAGGCATAAAAGCCCAGGGCGGCAAAGACGAAGCTGCCCACAAAGGAGCCGATGACCCCCACCACGATGTTGCGCAGAAGGCCCCCTCTGGCCCCCATGAGCTTGGCGGCGATCCAGCCGATCAAAGCGCCCATGATCAGGGCGCCCAAAAGACGAAACATAGTAAGAAAAATCCTTTCCGCGGCTTAGTCCGCAATATACGCCCGCACCCGGTACTCCGCGCCGATCTCCTCCTCGCAGATGCGCCGGCAGGCCTCGATCTCCTCCGGGGAGATGGTGTCCACCACCGTCATCATCACCCGGGGGACATAGCGCCGCACCTCCCGGGTGAAGTCCTTCATGGCCTGGAAGGCCCCGGGCTGCTGGGGGTGGCACAGGGCCTCATACTTCTCCGCCGTGTCGGTGTTCAAGGAGACGGACACCATGTCGAACCGCCCGGCAAAGTCCGGGGCGATGTCCCGGCCGTTGATCAGCGAGCCGGTGCCGTTGGTGTCCATCCGGGTGAAGATCTTCTTCCCCTTGGCCTTCAGCGCGTCCACGACCCAGCAGATATCCTCCATGCGGTAGCTGGGCTCGCCGAAGCCGCAGAACACCAGCTGGCGGTACCGGGAGAGGTCCCGGCTTTCAATGGAGGCGAGGATCTCCTCCCGGGTGGGCTCCCGGGTGAGCCACAGGTCATGCTGGCTCAGGGCGGTGGCCCCGTTGCGGCGCACGCAGAACGCGCAGCTCAGGTTGCAGCGGTTGGTGGGGTTGACATACAGGTTCTCCCCGTATTCATAAGTGATGGTAAAACCCTTTTCCATGACGATTCCTCCTTTGCCGATCCCCCGGTCCGGGGGCGGAGGGGGGAGGGCACACCTCCCCCCTCCATCAAATGCCGAACAGCCGCCGGCCGTTTTCAAATGTGATGCGCTCCAGCTCCGACGCCTCCACGCCCTTCCACGCCGCCAAAGCCGCCAGGACATAGGGCAGATACCGGCTGTCGTTGCGCTTGCCCCGGAAGGGGACGGGGGTCATATAGGGGGCGTCCGTCTCCACCACCATCCGCTCAAGGGGCACCACCGCCGCCACCTCCGGCGCCCGGCGGGCGTTTTTATAGGTGACGGGGCCGTCAAAGCCGATATACCACCCCCGCTCCACCAGCTCCTCAGCCATCTGGGCGCTGCCGGAAAAGCAGTGGAACACCCCCCGGACCCCGGGGTGGGCGCGGATGATGTCCAGGCAGTCCCCATGGGCCTCCCGGTCGTGGACGATCACCGGCAGATCCAGCTCCTGTGCCATCTCCAGCTGGCGGCAGAAGAAGTCCTTTTGCACCTCGCGGGGGGGATTTTCCTTCCAGTAGTAATCCAGTCCGATCTCTCCCACGGCCACCACCTTGTCCCTCCGGCAAAGCTGCCGGATGACCTCCAGGTCCCCGGGGGCGGCGGCGCCGCAGTCCTCCGGGTGGATGCCCGCGGCGGCATAGACGTGGGGATAGCGCTCCGCCAGCTCCCATGCCAGGCGGGAGCTGGCCACGTCGCACCCCGGGTCCACCACCAGGGCCACCCCCGCCTCCGGCAGGGCGGAGAGCACCGCCTCCCGGTCGGGGTCGAAGGCGGCGGCGTCATAGTGGGCATGGGTATCAAAAATGGGCATAAAGCGCCTCCTTTTCTGGGGAGGATAGCACAGCAGGGGAAAAAAGCAAAGGTCCAGAATAAAACAAAAAGAGACGTCCAGCAAGACGTCTCTTTTCCTTTTTTCAGCAAAGATCAGCCCAGCTTGTTGAGCTTCAGGGTCAGGGCGCTCTTGCGATGCGCGGCCGTGTTCTTATGCAGGATCCCCTTGGCCACAGCCTGATCCACTTTCTTCACAGCCACCTTGTAAGCGCCATCGGCCTCGGTGCGATTGCCCTCTGCGGCAGCAGCCTCGAACTTCTTGATGGCGGTCTTCAGCTCAGATTTCGCGGCCTTGTTGCGTGCGTTTCTCGCCTCGCCGATCAAAACACGCTTCTTGGCAGACTTAATATTCGGCAAACCAAACACCTCCTTTTGGCACATTCCTTCTTTGGCGGGAGAACATGCTCCTCACCATGCAGAATGTCATTTTAGCAGGGATGGGGGAAAATTGCAAGCATTTTTTGCAATTTTATTGAAAAATGAGAATATTCCATACATCTTCGCGCAACCTACCGCCATCACCACAAGATTTTGTGACGCAGGGAGGCATGCCCATGGGCAGCAAACGCACGGACCTGGCCCTGGAGGCCCGGGAGATCTGGCAGGAGGCGGCGGGAAAGGGAAGACGGCTCAGCGGGGTGAAGACCGCCAAGCGCCGGGTGGAGGGCTGGCCGGTGACGGAGGTGGAGGTCCTCACCGACCAGGGCGCCCAGGCCCTGGGCAAGCCCCAGGGACGGTATATCACCGTGGACCTGCGGGGCTTTTGGCAGCGCCGCCACGACTTCTTCTCCCGGGCGGTGCGGGCGGTGGGCAGCCAGCTGCGGCCCCTGCTGCCGGAGGAGGGCACCATTCTGGTGGCGGCCCTGGGCAACAGCGCCATGACCCCCGACGCCCTGGGGCCCCTGACGGCGGATCACCTGCTCATCACCCGGCATCTCATCGAATCCATGCCCCAGCAGTTTTCCGGCTTCCGGCCGGTGGCGGCGATCCGCTCCGGGGTGCTGGGGATCACGGGGGTGGAGTCGGCGGAGGCGGTGCGGGGCCTTGCCGACCGGGTGCAGCCCGCGGCGGTGATCGCCGTGGATGCCCTGGCCTCCCGGAAGGTGGAGCGGGTGTGCACCGCCGTGCAGATCTCCGACGCGGGCATCGTCCCCGGCTCCGGGGTGGGCAACCGCCGCTGGGCCCTGAACCGGGAGACCCTGGGGGTCCCGGTGATCGCCCTGGGGGTGCCCACGGTGGTGGACGCCGCCACCATCGCCCAGGACCTTCTGGAGTCCGCCGGGCTCCCCGCCCCGGACCACGACGCCCTTGCCGGGGCGGAGGCCCGGATGACCGTCACCCCCCGGGACATCGACCGCCAGGTGCGGGACCTGGGCAAAGTGCTGGGCTATGCCGTGAACTGGGCCCTGCAGGACCTGGACCTGGAGGAGATGGACGCCCTTTTGAGCTGAGTCCCCCCGCCGGGGGGCGTCACAGATCCAGGTCCAGCACCACGGGGCAGTGGTCGCTGCCCTGGATCTCGCTCCAGATGTCCGCCTTGGTGATATGGGGGCGGAGACGGTCGGAGACGATGAAATAGTCGATGCGCCACCCGGCGTTGTTCTTCCGGGCGTTGAAGCGGTAGCTCCACCAGGAGTAGGCCCCGGTGGTGTCGGGGTGGAGGAAGCGGAAGGTGTCGGTGAAGCCGGAGGCCAGCAGGGCAGTCATCTTCCCCCGCTCCTCATCGGTAAAGCCGGCGTTGCGGCGGTTGGGCCCGGGGTTTTTGATGTCGATCTCCTGATGGGCCACGTTCAGGTCCCCGCAGTAGACCACCGGCTTTTTCCCGTCCAGCTCCACAAGGTACTCCCTGAGGTCATCCTCCCAGCACATGCGGTAGTCCAGCCGCTTGAGCTGGTCCTGGGAGTTGGGGGTGTAGCAGCACACGAGATAAAAGGCGGGGTACTCCGCCGTGATGAGGCGGCCCTCGTGGCGGTGGATGTCCCCCCCCGAAGTCATAGGCGACGGACAGGGGCTCTTCCCGGGTGAAGACGGCGGTGCCGGAATAGCCGGCCTTGTCGGCGCTGTTCCAGTAGCGGTGGTAGCCCGGCAGGTCGAACTGGGCCTGCTCCGGGCGCATCTTGGTCTCCTGCAGGCAGATGATGTCGGCGCCGGAGAAGGCGCAGGCGTCCAAAAAGCCCTTGCCCAGGCAGGCCCGCAGGCCGTTGACGTTCCAGGACATGAATCTCATCCTCTGGGTCCTCCTTCTGCCGCCCCGGCGGGGCGGTTGGTGGGTCTATTGTACCCGGTTTTTCCCCCCGGCGCAAGGGCCCGGGGCAGGAAAAGACAGGGCTTGACACCGGCGCGGGAGACGTTATATAATAGGCAAACGATAAGGCGAGGAAGGGAAGAGTACGTCTGCACCAAACGCCGCAGAGAGCCCCGGCAGCTGAAAAGGGGCGCGGGCGGGCAGGCGGAACATGGCCCCGGAGCCGCGCGCCGAGTGCCGCTGCCGCGGCACAAGACCGCGATGGGTGCGCCCATTACAGCGTCGGGGTATGGTTTGTACCCGCAGAGGCCCGCCGCCGCGAGGCGGGGGCGAATCAAGGTGGTAACACGGCCAAAAGTCGTCCTTGAGCATTCCGCTCGGGGGCGTTTTTTTCTTCCCCGAACGACAAAGTAAGGAGATGCACCATGGATCGCAAAACATTTTATATCACTACTCCCATCTACTACCCCAGCGACAAGCTGCACATCGGCCACACCTACTGCACCGTGGCCACCGACGCCATGGCCCGCTACAAGCGCCTTTGCGGGTATGACGTGATGTTCCTCACCGGCACCGACGAGCACGGCCAGAAGATCGAGGACAAGGCCAAGGAGGCCGGCGTCACCCCCCAGGAGTTCGTGGACCGCATCGTGGAGGGCAAGGGGGGCATTTTGGACCTTTGGAAGCTGATGAACATCTCCAACGACCGCTTCATCCGCACCACCGACGACTACCACGTCGCCGCCATCCAGAAGATCTTCCGGAAGATGTACGACAACGGCGACATCTACAAGGGCACCTACAAGGGCAAGTACTGCAAGCCCTGCGAGTCCTTCTGGACGGAGAGCCAGCTGGTGGACGGCAAGTGCCCCGACTGCGGCCGGGAGGTCCAGGACGCGGAGGAGGAGG
>CALWXJ010000031.1 GCA_944385475.1 uncultured Oscillospiraceae bacterium | reverse complement strand
CGGATGGAGGAAATGCTCTCGCTGATCTGCTTGGCCACGGCGGGGTTGTTCATGGTGTACAGGTGGATGCCGTCCACCCCGGCGGCGATCAGGTCGGCGATCTGGTCGATGGCGTAGGCCATGCCGGCCTCCCGCAGGGCGGCGGGGTGATCCCCGTACCGGGCCAGGATGCGGGTGAGCTTCCGGGGCAGGGAGGCCCCGCACAGAGACACCATCCGCTCGATGGACGCCCGGTTCAGCACGGGCATAATGCCCGCCTCGATGGGGACTTCAATGCCGGCGATGCGGCAGCGCTCCAAAAAGCGGAAGAAGTCGTCGTTGTCAAAGAACAGCTGGCTCACCAGATGCTGGGCTCCCGCGTCCACCTTCTGTTTCAGGTAGCGCACGTCGGTGACCAGGTCGGGACTCTCCGGGTGGCCCTCCGGGTAGCAGGCGGCGGACACGCCGAAATCTCCCCGGCGGCGGATGAAGGACACCAGCTCATTGGCGTGGAGGAAATCCTCCTTGGGGGGGAAATCCGGGTTCGGGTCCCCCCGCAGGGCCAGCACGTTCTCCACCCCGGCGGTTTTCAGCTGGGCCAAAATTCCGGCGGCCTCCCCCTTGGTGCAGGCCACGCAGGTCAGGTGGGCCATGGCGGTGATGTGGTACTGGTTCTGGATGATGGAGGCGATCTCCGCCGTGGACTGGTTCACGTTGCTGGAGCCGCCGGCCCCGTAGGTGACGCTGATGAAGTCAGGGCGAATGGCCTTGAGTCCGTCCAGGGTCTTGTAGATGCTGTCCACTGGACTGGTTTTTTTGGGCGGAAAGACCTCACAGGAGAAAACGGTCCGGCCTTTTCCGAACAGTTGGGCAATTTTCATGGTGTATACCTTCTTTCTCAGGTCAAATTGAATGAACTATCAGATTTGTAGGGGCGGGGCCAAGACACGCTCGAGTCCTGCCCCGTGGAGACAACGGCCGATCCAGGAGGAGAAAGGTTCCTGACCCTCACCACGCCGCGATGGTTCCGTCGCACCTTGGCTCCGTACCGCCGATGTACAGCCCGTTGTCTGTTTTCCAGATGATCTGTCCCCGGCCCATATTCAGATTGGAGTTGACGATCTCCACATCGTGGCCCATGCGGGAGAGGGCCTGGGCAATATGGGCGGGCACCTCCCGCTCCAGCTGGATATGTCTCCCTCCGGTCCACTGGATCCGAGGGGCATCCAGAGCCGCCTGGGGATTCAGGTGGTAATCGATGGTGTTGACCATCATCAGGACATGGCCCTGGGGCTGCATAAAGCCGCCCATGACCCCGAAAGGTCCCACAGCCTCCCCTTTTTCCATCAGGAAACCGGGAATAATCGTGTGGTAGGCGCGCTTTCCTCCCACCAGGCAGTTGTCGCTGACCGGGTCCAGGGAGAAGTTCGCTCCCCGATTTTGGAAGGAGATTCCTGTCCCAGGAACCGCGATGCCGGCCCCGAAACAGCTGTAGTTGCTCTGGATAAAAGAGACCATGTTGCCTTCTGGGTCGGCGGTACATAAGTAGATGGTATCTCCGCAGGAGGGATCTCCGGCCTGGGGGAGAAGCGCCCGGTTTGAAATGAGAGACCGCCGCTGCCGGGCATAATCCGGGGACAAGAGATCCTCCACCCTTGTACGCATATACCGGGGATCTGCCACATAGGTCTTAGCGTCAATGAATGCCAGCTTCAGAGCCTCTATGATTTTGTGATAGGTGTCTGCCCGCTCCCGCTCTGGAGACAGCTCCAGTTCCTTCAATATGTTAAGAGCCATCAGCACTGTAATCCCGTGGCCGTTTGGCGGGATCTCACAAACAGTGTACCCCTTGTACTGGGTGGTAATGGGTTCTACCCACATGGGCTGATAAGAGCCAAAGTCCTCTTCTGTGAGATAACCCCCTGTCTCCCGGCTGAAGGCGACCATCTTTTCCATCAACGGCCCGCGGTAATAGCTCTCACAGTCAGTGGCGGCCAATTCCTCCAGCGTTTGTGCCATCTCTTCCCAGCGGAAAATATCTCCGGCCCGATAGGGCTGCCCCTCTTTTGTAAACCGGGACCACCAGTAGGTGTGGAGCGCGGGATTCTGTCCCATGGCCGCCTCAATGCGGCGGCTGTCCTTCTCCCACATGGCCTCTAAGTTCACCGCCACCGGGACGCCGTCCCTCGCCCCTGCAATGGCGGGGGCGAAGAGCTCAGAGAGCGGCTTTGACCCAAAGCGTCGGTTGAGTGCCGCCCATCCCGCAGGAGCGCCCGGCACCATCACAGGGATCCAACCCACTGTGGGCATCTCTTCAAAGCCGAGAGCGCGTACTTTTTCCGCATCAAGGGCGGCGGGGGCTACTCCGCTGGCATTCAGGCCATAGAGCTTCTTTTCCCTCTCCATCCACACCAGGGCGAAGCAGTCAGAGCCCAGACCGTTGCTGGTGGGCTCCAACAGGGGCATAGCGGCGGCCATAGCCACCGCTGCATCCACCGCGTTGCCCCCCGCCTTCATCACATCCAGGCCAATCTGCGCCCCCTGTGGGATGGAGGTGCAGGCCATGGCGTGCCGGGCGTACACCGCGTTCCGCCGGGAGGGGTAGG
>CALWXJ010000030.1 GCA_944385475.1 uncultured Oscillospiraceae bacterium | reverse complement strand
CCGCCAGGAGGACATACTGCCCCTTATTCTTTCGCCGCAGGGCGGCATAAACCTGAGAAAAGGTGGTCATGGCTGCCTCACTCCTTCCCCATATCCCGGATAGCGTCCAGCAACCGGTCCTGAAAGGCACTGCGCTCCACACTGCCCCGCTCCAGGGACTGCCACACCACCCCGTCCCGGAGGATCACCACCCGGTCACAGAAGGAGGCGGCAAAGGAGTCGTGGGTCACCATGAATATGGTAGCCTCCAGAGCATCCCGGGCCTGTTCAAAGGAGCGGATCACCGCCCGGGAGGACTTGGAGTCCAGATTGCCGGTGGGCTCATCGGCCAGGATCAGTAACGGACGGTTGATAAGGGCACGGGCCACGGCCGTGCGCTGCTTTTCGCCGCCGGAGATCTCCGCCGGGTACTTATTCCGGATATGGCCGATACCGAATACATCGCACAGTTGATCAGCTCGCTCCTCGGTCTGGGAGCTGACGATGCCGCCGATAATGGCAGGCAGAAGAATATTCTCCCGGACGGTGAGGCCGTCCAGCAGCAAAAAATCCTGAAACACGAAGCCCAGCTGCCGGTTGCGGACCTGGGCCAGGGCGTCCTCCCCCAGGCGGGATAGCTCCATCCCGCCCAGGGTGATGCTGCCGCTGTCGGCGGGGATGTAGCAGGAGATGCAGTTTAAGAGAGTGGTCTTGCCGGAGCCGGAGGGACCCATCACCGCCACGAACTCCCCCTTCTCCACCTGGAGGGATACCCCCTTCAGGACCTGGTAGGTGGTTTTCCCCACCTGGTAGGATTTGTACAGGTCTTGCACGTTCAACATGGTATCACAGTCCTTTCCCACTGATGCGCCGTCTGGATTTCTCTGGGCAGCTCCATGATAGCCGGGATCCCGTGCCTGCGCAAACCGGGTTGTCACCAATGGCGCAGCCGCCGTCAAATTTTGCAGGGAAGAAGCGCGGCGTGTCATCTTTGGCGGGTTTTTCGTCAAGTTTGGTTTGGCGCAACCGGGCGGGTGTGGTACAATGGGCCAAAATCCATTTCAAAGACAGGGGGGAGCGGCGATGCTGCGAATCGGGATCTGTGATGATGCGGCGGACGCCCGCCTTGCCCTCCGCTCCGTCCTGGAGCGCATCCTGGCGGATAGGAATATCCAGGGGCGGTTTTTTGAGTTCTCCTCCGGGGAGACGATGCTGCACTGGTATGCCCACCACACGGGGGAGCTGGATCTTATTTTTTTGGATCTGGAGCTGCATGAGCTGGACGGTATGGAGACCGCCCGGCGGCTCCGGGCGGCGGACGCCGGGCTTCAACTGGCATTCGTTACCGGTTATGCCGAACACGTCTTTGACGGGTACAGCGTGGGGGCCCTGGGGTATTTGATGAAGCCTCCCAAGCAGGAGCAGTTGGAAGCAGTGCTGGATCGGGCACAGGGGGCGCTGGTTCGGGAGCTGGAGCGGGCCTATATCTGCCGCAGCGGGGATATCCATTACCGCATCCCCATCCAGAGCATCTTGTATTTTGCCTCTGACCGGCGCCAGATCCACTGCGTCACACCGGGCCGGACGTATACGTTTTACGGGAAACTGGACACCGTGGCGGCGGAGGTGGGAGGGCATTTTGTCCGCATCCACCAGCGCTATCTGGTCCAGGACAGGGCGGTGGCGAGGCTGGAGAGCGGAGAGGCGGTGCTGCGGGACGGCACCTGCCTGCCCATCAGCCGCTCCTGCCAGACTGCGGCCCTGCTGGCCCTGACCCGGGCGGAACTGGGGGAATAGGTCATGGGAGAGCCGTTTTGGGAAGTTCTGCAGCAGATGCTGCGGGGCGGGCTGTGGTATGGGCTGGCCTTGCTTAACGGGTACGCGCTCTACCGATTGTCGGCCCCCTTTCTTTTCATGCGGAGAAAGTGGCGGTGGCGGGCCATCCTGCTGCTTTTGCTTACCGGCAGCAGCGGCATGGTGATCTGGGTGGGGGATCCCAATCTGCTCTATACCCTGCCGGTATTTTTGGGGGTGTTCTTTTTGTGCACCCGGGGAGACCGGGTGGGCAGGCTCGCCATGTGCCTGACTATTTTCTGCCTGGCGATGTCGGTGTGTGCCCTGCTGGACACCTATCTGGGAAGCTTAGACTACGATGACGTCCTGACCCGGCTGGCCAGGCCGGTGGTGTTTGGCGGGCTGTATCTCCTGCTGCGCCGCCGCCTGCCGGAGGAACCGGTGACCCTGCCGCCCCGGCTGTGGCGTTTGATGCTGGGCCTTTCCGCCATGCCCTTTTGCGCCCTGGCGGCGGTGGTGCTGCTGACGTACACCAAGTACGACTCTCCGGCGGCATACGCCCAGGCCATGAATCTGGGGCTGGTGGTGCTGCCCTTTGTGCTGCTGACCTCCCTTATGCTGCTGCGGGCGGTGCTGGTGCTGGCAGACCATGAGAAATTGGAACAGGCCAGCCAACTGGCCTCGGTGCGGGAGGTCTATTACCAGGGCCTTCAGCAGCAGGAGACCCAGGTGCGCCGCCTGCGCCATGACCTGCGAAACCACCTCACAGCCCTCCAGGGGCTTTTGGAGGCAGGGGACACTCCCAAAGCGCTGGAGTATCTTCAAAAGATCTCCGGCTCCGCCGCCCTGGGAGGGACCCGGCACCTCTGCGCCAACGAAACCGCCAACGCGGTGCTCTGCGCCAAGACCGGGGAGATGGAGCGGGAGGGCATCACACTGGATCTGGCCGTCTCCCTGCCTGGGGAGCTGCCCATAGCGGACACAGATCTGGTGGCCCTTCTGGGCAACGCTTTGGACAATGCCATAGAGGGCACCCGGGGGGCGGCGGAGCGCCGGATCACCCTCCGCTGCAAGGGGGACAAGGGCCTTTTTATGCTCCGGGTCAAAAACACCATAGGCGCTATGCCCAGGACCGGCCTTGCCACCACCAAAGGGGACAAGGCCGCCCATGGATTCGGCATCTCCGGGATGCGGGAGATTGCCCGGCGGTATCACGGTACGCTGGAGGCCGGGGCCCGGGAGGGAGCGTTCGAGCTGGTGGTGTGCCTTTTCATGGGAGAGTCCCCGGCGCCTCCGGGAGCGTGAGGCGGCCCTTGTCTGTGGTGAAACTTATAAAAACGCACCAGGGCGGAGCATTAGCTCTGCCCTGGTGCGTTTTTATAAAGGCGATGACGGCGGCTATTTTGCCGGATGTCCCGCAGCTTTGCCCCGGCGGGGTGCCGGATGCGCTGCGAAAGGGGCGGGCTGATCCCCGTGGCGCCCCGGAGGTCAGACCTTGAGGATCTTCAGCCCGGTGGCGGCCATGACCTGCTCCAGGGGCTGCTGCAGCTCCACACCGGTGATCAGCAGGTCCACCGCGGAGGCGGGACAGATCTGCAGCACCGCGGTGGAGGAGAACTTCGTGTGATCGCAAAGGACAAAATGCCTGTTGGACTGCTGGAGCATCAGCTTCTTGCAGCTGAGCTCCTCAATGCGGTAGTTCATCATGCCGTACCGGGCATCTACCGCGTCCACCCCCATAAAGAGCTTGTCCGCGTGGAGCTCCTTCCACAGATTTTCTGCAAAAAAACCGATGGAGGTATAGTACCCCTTGCGGATATAGCCCCCCACGCAGATCAGCTCGATGGTGGGGTGGGGAGCCAGGATATAGGCGATCTCCATGTCGTTGGTGATGACCGTGATATAAAGGGAGCTCTGGGCCAGGCATTTGGCCAGCTCCACCACCGTGGTGGAGGAGTCCAGGATGATGCTGTCGCCGTCATGGATCTCCAAAAGCGCGCGGTGAGCGATTCTGCGCTTTTCCTCCACCTGCATGTTGATCCGCTCGGCATAGGGAGGTTCTTCCTGCTGCTGGTCCGCCTTGGATTTCACCCCGCCGTGGAGCCGTGTCACCAGGCCCCGCTCAGAAAGCCGGGTGAGGTCCCGGCGCATGGTGGCGCTGGAGACATGGAACTCCCCGCATAGCTGGGAAAGCGAGACATACCCCGCTTTGTCGATATAGGCCAAAAGCTCTTTGGAACGGTCAGAGGGCTTCATTTTCTCACAGCGCCTCCCTGTCTTTTCAAGTTGAGCCCATCATATCAGATTCTCTCCGCTGCGTCAATGAGTGAATGGGGTGATTAAATCAGCGGACAATTATTTAAAAATGAGCGAATTAGTGGACAAATACGTTAATTCAATCAAAAGCATTGACAATATTGAGCTATTTTTATATGATACAAACACATTAGGATACTTCTTTTGCGCGAATTGAACATATTGCTGTCAAATCAGAAGGAAAAGGATGAGCGTATATGAACCTGATCGTAATGCTGACCAATCATGATGTGACCGTGAGCAACGCCCTGGAGGTCTTTGAATCCTGCAAGGACCTGCCGGTCAAGGACTGGGGATTTAAGGACGTGGGCCTGCCGGAGGACCAGATGAAGCAGCTGGTCAAGCGGATGAAGGAGTGTGGGAAGACCACCTATCTGGAGGTGGTGACCTACACCGAGGAAGAGTGCCTGCGGGGCGCCCGTCTGGCCATTGAGTGCGGCTTTGACTATCTGATGGGCACGCTGTACTATCCCAGTGTCGGAAAGCTGTTCCAGAATACCTCTACCAAATACCTCCCCTTCTGCGGGAAGGTCTGGGGCAGCCCCTCTGTTCTGGGGGAGTCCATCGACGGCATTGTGGAGGACGCTCTGCGCCTTTCAGAGTCTGAAGGGGTGGCAGGTCTGGATCTGCTGGCCTACCGCTTCCCGGGAGACGCCCCGGCGCTGATCCGGGAGTACATGAAGCAGGTCAAGATCCCCACCGTAATCGCCGGGAGCATCGACAGCACCCAGCGCCTGGACTTCATGAAGGAGATCCAGCCCTGGGGATTTACCATCGGAAGCGCACTTTTTGCCGGAAAGTATCAGGAGAACGGGACTTTCCGGGAGAATGTGGAGGCAGTGGTAGCGTATCTTTCCAAGTGATTGGCGCTGACAGCAGCTTCCGGGGAGGGGCGCCTGGCGGCGCCGGGACCCCAGAGATGACAGGGCCGCATCGGCCTGTGCCGGACCTGGGGGATCCCGTGGCTGCCGGCTGCTGTGGGAGCCTCCCCGGAAGGCTGCGGTGCAAGGCGAGGAGAGGACTTGCTGCTGTCGCCATACAGCAGGCGTATCCGGAGGATATGAGATTTACCAACAGACAGGGGGGAGACTATGTACCATGCAGCAGTAATCGCGGATGATTTTACCAGCGTCACAGACTGCACCATTCCCTTTGCCTTTCGGGGGCTGTCCACTGCGGCGCTGATCTCCGTGCCCCGCCAGGATCTGCCCAGGACCCAGGTGGTGGGGCTGAATACAGACAGCCGTACCCGCTCTCCCGAAGAGGCGTATCAGCGGAACCGGGAGGTAGGACAGCTTTTGCGGGGGGCGGGATGCCGGTGGGTCTATAAATCCGTGGACTCTACCCTGCGGGGGAATCTGGGGGCAGAGATCGACGGGGTCATGGATGGCATGGGCTTTGAAACCGCCATCGTTGCCCCGGCTTTTCCCCTCTATGGGAGGACCACCTCACAGGGGGTCCACTACTTAAACGGCAGCCGCCTGGAGGACAGTCCCATCGCCCGGGACCCCTCCTGCCCCGCCCGGGAGTCGGAGCTGCCCAAGATTTTGACCGCCCAGTCCAAGCGGCGGGCAGCCTGCCTGGGGATCCAGGCCGTGCGGGGTTCTGCCCAGGCGTTTGCCCGGGCGGTGGAGGAACTGCGGGGCCAGGGGTATGGCCTGATCGTCCTGGACGCGGAGACGGAGGATGACCTGGAGCGCATCGCCCGGCACGTTGCCAAGGAGAGCTATTTGGTGGTGGGCTCCACAGGCTTGGCCCGGCATATGGCGCAGCAATGGTGCGCCGGGGCCGAGGCGGGAGGAGCCGCCCCGGAAAAGACCCGCAAGCCCGTCATTGTGGCGGTGGCCAGTGTGTCTCCGGTGACGGAGACCCAGGTGGAGTATCTTTTGAAGGAGGGAAACGCCGGGAGAACCCTGGTGTCCCCCCGGCAGGCTGCCTTTGGCAGCGTGGATGCGTACGCTGCCCAGGCGGAGGCCATCTTGCGGGAGGGCAGGGACCTGATTTTGCAGGTGGATCCCTCCCGGCAGGCCCGCCAGGAATCGGAGAAGGCCGCCGGGGAGGCAGGCCTTTCCCAAAAAGCTGTGGGGGAGCGGATCGCGGAGGCCCTGAGCCGTCTTGCAAAGGGACTTTTGGCCCAGGGGCTGAGCGAGGGGATCGTCATGACCGGGGGCGACATGGCCCAGGGGATCCTTCACACTTTTGAAAGCCCGGGGATGGAACTTTGGGGAGAAGTGGAGCCGGGCATTCCGGCCGGCCGGCTTATGGGGCCGGTGCAGTATCTGGCGGTTACCAAGGCCGGCGCCTTCGGTACGGAAAACGCCCTGTGCGCCGCCAGGGAGTGGATTAAGGAGGAGGAGCAAAGCACCGCCTCGATTTGAAGTTTAAAGGAAAGGAGGGGGAAGAAGATGGAGGAGATCACCATCAGCCAGGCTGAGGTATTGACCTCGCCCAACCCCTTTGCGATCATTGTCTCTTACAAGCCGTCGGGCGGGGCCAACCTGACAGCGGCCTCTTGGTGGACCTATGTTTCCAACCGGCCGGCCATGGTGGCTGTATCCCTGAGTCAAAAGGGCTTTGCCGGGGAGTGCATCACCCAATACGGCACGTTTACCCTGTGCGTCCCCGACAAGGCTTTGGCGGAGCAGGCCTTTTACTGCGGAACGGTCTCGGGCCGGGTGGAGGACAAGGCGGCCATTTCGAAAATCGCCTTGCGCCAGTGGAAAGAGGGGTTTCCCCCTGTGGTGGAGAACAGCCAGGTGGCCATGCTGTGCAGATTGGAGCGGGCCGTACCGGCGGGGGACCACACCCTTTACATCGCCCAGGTGGAGCAGGTTCTGGCAGACAGCTCCAAGCAGGGCCTGAAGGCCTATGACGGCTATCGCCGTCTGGAGTGAGGCGTGCGCTGCGGGGCAGATGCTCTCCTCGTCCGGAGGGGAGATGCCCCAGGATCTTAATATCAGTGAAATCAAAAAGGAGTGCGTTTTCATGAGCGATTACAAACCCATCATCGCCCTGACCATGGGCGACGGAGCCGGCGTGGGACCGGAGATCATTGTCCAGGCCCTGAGCCATCAGGAGCTCTATGAGCACTGCAGACCCTTTGTCATCGGCGATCTGAAGATTTTGGAGCGGGCGGAGACCATCTGGAAAACCGGGTGCAAGTTCCGGACTATTGAAAGCCCCAAGGATGCCCAGTTTGCCTTTGGGACCATTGATTGCATCGATCTGGATCTGCTGCCGGCGGACCTGCCCTTCGGCCAGATCAGCGCCGCGGCGGGGGATGCGGCCTTCCGGTATGTGGAAAAGGCGATCCACCTTGCCATGGACAAGGAGATCGACGCCATCTGCACCGCGCCTTTGAACAAGGAGTCCATGCAGCTGGGGGGCCATCACTATCCCGGCCATACGGAGATCCTGGCGGACCTCACCGGGGCGGAGCACTATGGGACGATGTTTACCTCGGACGACCTCAACGTCATTTTGGTCACCATTCACGTGGGTCTGCGGGAGTCCATTGATCTGGTCACGCCGGAGAGCGTATACAACACCCTGGTCCTGGCCCGGGATGCCATGAAGCGCAAGATGAAGGGCAAGGAGCCCCGCATCGTGGTCTGCGGCCTGAATCCCCACGCAGGGGAGAACGGGCTGTTTGGCGACGGGGAGGAGGAGACGAAGATCATCCCCGGGATCCAGCGGGCCCAGGCAGAGGGCATGGATATCACCGGGCCGGTGCCTGCGGATACGGCCTTCTTCCGGGCCAGAAACGGCAGATTTGATATCGTGGTGGCGATGAATCACGATCAGGGCCTGGGTCCGGTGAAGGTCCTGGGCATCGACAGAAGCGTGAACGTGACGGTGGGCCTGCCGGTGATCCGCACCAGCGTGGACCACGGAACTGCGTTCGGCCATGCCGGGAACGGCACCGCCAAGGCGGACAATATGCTTGTGGCACTGCGGGAGGCGTGGAGAATGTGCGGCGCTGAATAAGGCTTTTGCAAACTGCACGGGCGCCGGGAAGACCGGCTTTGCCCATGCTTCAAACCAGCGGCACGGTACGAGGCGCCGGCAGGAGAGGATCTCTTTCCCGCCGGCGCCTCGTGCTTTGAGCGGGGACAGAACAGGGGCTTGCATCTTCCCATTGGGGTCTCTATAATAGGTGGGGCGCGGCGCTCCCTCAGGCGCAAGGACGTATAGAGGTGAGGAGGGGGCGCGCTTTCGGGGTTTAGCCCGGAAAAGGCCCAATGAAACAGCAGCTTTTTCAGATATGGAGCGAACGGTATGAAGCAAAACACAAAGACACTGCAAGAGGACGTATTTGAGAATCTCCCCGTTCCCTCGGCGCTGCGGGTGATGATCCTCCCGGCAGTGACCAGCCAGCTGATCGTTTTGATCTATAACATGGCGGACACGTTTTATGTGGGGAAGACCAACAACCCCTATATGGTGGCCAGCACTTCTTTGATCCTGCCGGTGTTCAACATCACCCTCTGCCTGGCCGGGCTTGCAGGGGTAGGGGGCGGGGCCTTGATCTCCAGGCTTCTGGGCAAGGGGCTGGATAAGGAGGCCCGGCGGGTGAGCGTCTTTTCCCTGTACCTGGGGATCGTGATCGCCGCGGTCTTCTCTGGGGGGATGGGTCTTTTCATGGATCCGCTGCTGGGATTGCTGGGAGCCGGGGAAAACACCTATCAGTACGCCAGGCAATATGCGCTGTGCGTCATCGTCATCGGAGGGGTCCCCACCGTCCTTTCCAACGTGCTGGCCAATTTGATCCGGAGCATCGGCCGCTCCCGGGAGGCGGGGATCGGCATCATTTTGGGGGGCGTGCTGAATATCGCCCTGGACCCGCTTTTCATGTTCGTGCTCCTGCCGGACGGGCAGGAGGTGCTGGGGGCCGGGATCGCCACATGCCTTTCCAACTGCGTTGCCTGCGCCTTCTTTTTGCTGGTGGTCCTGAAAATGGGGAAGGGATCCACCATCACTTTCCATCCCGGGGTGGGTCTGGCGCAGAAGGACAGCATTTTTGCCATTTTCGCGGTGGGAGTGCCCTCAGCCATCACGTCGTTTTTGTTTGATCTGGACTATGTCATCATCGACAAGCTGATGGTCTCCTATCACGATTTGGCCCTTGCGGCCATTGGGATCGTTCTGAAAGTGGAGCGGTTTCCGCTGAATGTGGGCATCGGGATCTGTCAGGGGATGATGCCCCTGGTGGCATACAGCTATGCCTCCGGGAACCGGGAGCGGATGGAGGATACCATCCGCCTGTCCCGGAAGCTGGGCCTTGTGATCGCGGCGGTCAGCGTCCTTTTGTATGAGCTGTTTGCCGTCCAGTTCAGCCATTTGTTCATCTCCGATGTACAGACGGTAGAGATGGCCTCCCAATTCCTGCGGATCCGGGTGCTGGCGACACCGCTGATGTTTTTGAGCTTTTTTACCGTTTATCTGTTCCAGGCGTTTGGGGAAGGGCGCATCGCCCTTTTCCTGGGGGTGACCCGGTGGCTGGGATTCAACATCCCCATGCTGTTCCTGCTAAACGCCATCTTTGGTATGTATGGGATCGTCTGGTCCCAGGCCACCGCGGATATTCTGACGGTGTGTCTGTCCTTCTTCGTATATCATAGGTATAAGCCGAAATTTTAAGTGCCCCGTTCCCGGTGACACCGGGGGGGAGCGCAAAACAGGGGGCCTGGGTGGAAAACACCCGGGCCCCCTGTTTCATAGGATGAGGAGAGACCCGCCCTTTCGTGGGACGGCAGGGGCAGGCGGCTCAAACGGTCTGCCGCCTGTCGGGGAACTGGGACAAAGGGGGAGAATCAGGTGGATCAGAAAAAACGGAGGCTGCTGCGGCCTTTGAAAGACGCACTGGCGCGGCTGCATTTTGTGGATAAATGTTTGCTGCTGTTCATGGGGATCCTGCTATCCCAGTCCGCTTACAGCCTTTTCCTGCCGGGGGCCGCCAACCAGGTCAGTGAGAATATCGACGTGGTGGCCAGGACCGCCTCGGCATCTATTTTCGGATATTTTATCAGCGCCAACTTCGCAAGCTGCGCCCCCTCCGGCGGCCAGACACCCGCCGGCGGCCGGAGGCATATAGTGGGAACGGCGGATGCTGCATCCCCAGATCCCCATGGGGTCACAAGCCGGATCGGATTCACCTGCGGCCCGGCGGAGGAGGCGTCTGGGGATGCCTCCATTCGGGAGGGGGAGAGCACTCCCCCGGCGGCCCAGGTGTGCAGGCTCCAGATGGGCGTGGCGGCGGGGATCGGCCTTTTTTGCCTGATCATGCTGATTTTACTGCGCAACGCGGCCTGCTGGAACCCGGAGCTGGCCCAGAACCATGCGGCGTCCGCCACAGTCGTGCAGTTTCGGGACTTTGTCTCCGGCTGCGTGGGCTTTTTGATCGGCTGTCCCACCCATGGTAACAGCCAGGTCTCATCATTGTGATTTCTTTTGGAGGTTTTTGTGGCGGATATCAAGCAGGACCTGTTGGGTCTGCAATACAGCCAGAACTTTGAGATTCAGGGCTTGCAGGAGGCCAATATCGATCTGGAACTGCCCCCTGCTGCCGTCTCTACAGCCACGGTGTACGGCGTAGTCAGTGACGGCACAGATCCCATTGCCAATGCCACGGTAAAGCTCTTCGACAACATGGGGATGCCCTATAAGCACACCATGACGGACGAGAGCGGAGCGTATTCCATCTCCGGCATCCCGGCAGGGACCTACAGCCTGGGCGCGGTGAAAGAGGGCTATCGCCTCAGCGACGCCGCAGGTGTCACCCTCTCCGCAGCGCCACCACACAGATCAATCTTACCTGCATCGCCGATGCCACCTTGGCGTTGGGGGCCATTGCCGGTGTCCTGACTACCACAGGCCTGGACGGAGCGGTCACCCCTCTGGGAGGGGCAAAGGTCACCTTGAAAGACAGCTCCAATGCAGTGGTGGCCACCACCTATACGGCGGATGACGGCGAGTTTGCCTTCTATGATGTGGCTGACGGCATCTATACCCTGATGTCTTCCGCGGAGGGGTATCAGGCCGTCTCCTCTGTGACAGTCACAGTGGCAGGCGGATCCATGGAAAACATCGCGATGTCCATGGTGACGGACAGCCGCACCTATCACGGCACCGTCAGCGGGATCATCCGGAACAAGTCCGGCCAGGTGGTGGCCGGATGCTTTGTGGGCCTTTACCAGGTGGTGACGGATCCCACTGGGAAGAAAGAGCGCCTGGTGGCCACTACCAAGACCAACAGCGCGGGAAAATATCTTTTCGGCGGAGCCGACGGCGGAGCATATGTGGTGAAGGCAAAGCTGGAGCAGTAAAAAAAGATGACGGGAGCCTTTGGCGCAGCTGCCCCTTTTGCCTGCGGGAGGACCAGGAAGAAGAGGCCTCCTTGTGCCTGCGGAGCCAATACCGGCGCTGCGGGATCCGGGTGATCGTGGAGGACGCCCAGGTGATGGACCGGGTGTGCCTGCGGCCCTGCGGGGGCTGCAGCTGCTGGAGCAGGCTCCTTCTTTGCAGCGGCGAGAGTTTTTTCGCCGGCCTTTTCCCAGACAGCTATCTTTTAAAGCTGCAGCGCAGGGGCTGCCGTCCCATGGAAGGGGTACTGTGCCTGCCCCCTGGGGGCAATGTGGAGGTATACTGTGAAATGGGCCGGGGCGCCTGGAGCTGGAAGCGGGATGTATTCCACGGTGGATTCAACCGCGTGAGGTGCCACGGAGAGTAGTCCTGCAGAGGAAACGCAGAGGCGGGCCGCAGATTTTGGCGGCCCGCCTTCTGCAAGCTGGGAGCGGGGCCGGGGCCTTTGGCTGGGCCGGCGGCGCTTGGGCGGCCAAAACGGCCCTTGGGTTTCAACACAGACACCTGCGCCACAGAACTTTTTGCCTCCGCCGCATGCTCCCCCGAGGAGGATATCCGCATCCCTCAAAACGGGAAGGAGCGGCACGCTGGGGGGCCACTTGCCAGGAAAAAAAGAACATGCTATACTAATGGGAAATTGCCGGAACCGGCGGGAAAAGGGTACGGAAGTACTTCCGCAAATGAAGAAAAGAATATACTGGAAAAGGGGAAAAAACATGAATGTGACGACCACAGCCGTGGCAGGGACCATGGAGTCCAGCGACGTTATGGTGACCATGGCGCCCCGGGAGGGGGGCATCGCCATCGACCTGGACAGCACTGTGGAAAAGCAGTTCGGCCGGGCCATTCGGGCCGCGATCCTGGAGGAATTGGACAAGCTGGGCATTGCCTCCGCGGAGGTACGGGTGGTGGACAAGGGGGCGCTGGAGTGCGTCATCCGGGCCCGGGTGAAAGCCTGTGCGTATCGGGCCTGCCAGTGCGAGGCGTATCAGTGGGGGTGAGAAGAGAGATGAAGCAGCTGCGAAGGACCATGCTCTTTGTGCCGGGCAATAACCCCGGCATGAT
The DNA here is from genome assembly GCA_944385475.1 of uncultured Oscillospiraceae bacterium. Taxonomy (GTDB): domain Bacteria; phylum Bacillota; class Clostridia; order Oscillospirales; family Oscillospiraceae; genus Oscillibacter. The sequence continues at coordinate 28,498 of CALWXJ010000030.1, read as the reverse complement.
CAAAGACGCCGGCATCTACGGCCAGGACTGCATCATGTTCGATCTGGAGGACTCCGTGTCCCTGGGGGAGAAGGATGCCGCCCGGTTTTTGGTGTATCAGGCGCTGAATACCGTGGACTATGCCGGAAAGGAGCTGGTGGTGCGGGTAAACGACCCGGCCACCAAGTGCGGCGTGGATGATCTGGAGGCCATCGTGCGCACCCAAAAGGCTGTGATCCGCCTGCCCAAGACGGAGTCGGCCCGGGATGTTCTGGACTGTGAGGCCATCATTGCCCGCATCGAGAGGGAAAACGGCATCCCGGAGGGCTCCACGGGGATGATGGCGGCCATCGAGAGCGCCGCCGGCGTTTTAAACGCCAAGGAGATCGCCTTTTCCACCCCCCGGCTCATAGGCATTGCCCTGGGGGCGGAGGACTATGTGACAGACCTGAAGACCAAGCGCTCTGCGGAGGGGATCGAGCTGCTGTTTGCCCGGAGCATGATCCTGCTGGCGGCCAGGGCCGCAGGGATCGACGCCATTGACACGGTGTACAGTGACGTGAACAACGAGGCGGGCTTCCGGGCGGAGGTGGAGCTGATCCACCAGCTGGGCTTTGACGGCAAATCCATCATCAACCCCCGCCAGATCAAGACCGTCCATGAGGTCTACACCCCTACCCAAAAGGACATCGATAAGGCCCTGGCGGTGATGGAGGCCATCGAGGAGGCCCACCGCAAGGGCTCCGGTGTGATCTCCCTTAACGGCAAGATGGTGGACCGGCCCATCGTGCTGCGGGCCCAGAGGACCCTGGACCTGGCCAGGGCCGCCGGAATTTGTCTGGAGGAGGGCAATGGCCATGCGTGATTTGCGAAAGGAGATCCCCTGCCTTGAACAGCTGGGCAGCCTGGGAAAGACGTTTTCGGAAAGCTGCCTGGAGGCGGGCGGCGCCCTGGCGGTGGACAAGGGGAGCCACCCCAGCAAGATCGTCCCCTCTTTGGAGGAGGCCATCCGCCGCTGCGGTCTGCAGGACGGCATGACCATCTCCTTCCACCATCACTTCCGCAACGGCGACCAGATTGTGAACATGGTGCTGGACAAGCTGGCGGAGATGGGCTTTCACGACCTGGTGCTGGCGGCCTCATCTTTGACGGACTGCCACGCCCCGCTGATCCGCCACATCCAAAACGGGGTGATCCGCCGGATCGAGACCTCCGGCCTGCGGGGCAAGCTGGCTGATGCCATCTCCGGCGGGAAGATGGATGTGCCGGTGGTGTTCCGCAGCCACGGGGGACGGGCCTGCGCCATCTCCCAGGGGGAGCTGCCCATCGACGTGGCCTTTTTGGGAGCCCCCTCCTGCGACGCCTGGGGCAATGCCAACGGATACAGCCGGGACGAGGAGGGGGGGATCCTCTGCGGCTCCATGGGGTATGCCAAGTGCGACGCCCAGTACGCCAGGAAGACCGTCATCCTCACCAGCCATGTGGTGCCCTGCCCCAATGTCCCTTGTGCCATCCCCTCCACGGATGTGGACTGCGTGGTGGAGGTGGAGTCCATCGGCGACCCGGCGGGCATTATGTCCGGAGCCACCCGCTTTACCAAGAATCCCAAGGAACTGCTGATGGCGGAGTCGGCGGCGGAGGTCATTGCCGCCAGCGGCGTATTCCACGACGGATTCTCCTTCCAGATGGGTTCCGGCGGCGCCTCTTTGGCGGTGGCCCGGTTCCTGGGGGAGAAGATGAAGGCGGCGGGTATCACCGCAAGCTATGCCCTGGGAGGCATCACCGGCTCCATTGTGGACATGTACGAAGCGGGTTTGGTGCGGCGGATCCTGGATGTGCAGTCTTTTGATCTGCGGGCGGCGGAATCCCTGAAACAAAACCGGTTCCACCAGCAGATCTCCGCTGTCTATTACGCAAGCCCCAAAGACGCCACCTGCGCCGTGAACGGGCTGGATACGGTGATTCTCTCTGCCCTGGAGGTGGACACAGACTTCAATGTCAACGTCCTCACCGGCTCCGACGGCGTCATCCGGGGCGCCATCGGCGGCCATCCGGATACCGCCTGGGGCGCCTCTTTGGCCATTGTGGTCTGCCCCCTGGTGCGGGGGCGGATCCCCTGCGTGGTGCCCAAGGTGAACACCCTTGTCACCCCCGGGGCCACGGTGGACGTGGTGGTGACGGAGTACGGCGTGGCGGTGAATCCCCGGCGGGAAGAGCTGCGCCGCCGTCTGGAACGGGCGGGGATCCCCCTGCGCACCATGGAGCAGCTCCAGGGCATTGCCCAGCAGATGGTGGGCAAGCCTGATCCCATTCGCTATACGGATAAAGTGGTGGGCGTGGTGACCTACCGGGATGGGTCGGTGCTGGATCTCATCTACCAGGTGGCGGACTGAGTGGGCCCCATGGAAGTGGAATTCGGGACCCTCTCTCCCCGGCGCTTTTCCCAGGTGCGGGACTTTTTGCTCCGCCAGGGACTCCAGCCCCCGGCGGAGCCCCCGGGTTTTACCGTCGTCCTCCGGGAGGGGGAGACGGTGACGGCCACCGGCTCGCTGGAGGGGAACGTCCTCTCCCATATCGCGGTGGACCCCCGGAACCAGGGGGAGGGGCTTTGCGCCCAGGTGGTGAGCCGCCTGGTGGCCCACGCCGCGGGGCAGGGGATCTTCCATCTGCTGCTTTGCACCAAGCCGGAAAACGACGCCCTTTTTGGCGCCGCCGGCTTTTACCCTGTGGCCCGCACCGCCCATATGCTGCTGATGGAGAATGTCCGGGAGGGGGCGGCCCGGTTTGCCGCATCGCTGCCTCATCCCGGGGCGGGGGAGGAGGCAGGGGCCATTGTGGCCAACTGCAACCCCTTCACCCGGGGCCACCGCCATCTGGCGGAGCAGGCTGCCAGGGCCTGCGGATTCGTCTATTTTTTCGTATTGTCGGAGGACCGCAGCTTCTTTTCCACCAGGGACCGGCTGGCCATGGCCCGGGAAAACCTGCGGGATCTGCCCCAGGTGCGGGTGTGTGAGACGGGGCCCTATATGGTCTCCCAGGCCACCTTCCCCACGTACTTTTTAAAAGACCGGGCCCGGGCGGGAGAGGAGAGCATGGAGCTGGATCTCACCGTGTTTGCCCAGTGCTTTGCAAAGCCCCTGGGCATCCGGCGGCGCTTTGTGGGGCAGGAGCCCCTGTGCCCCGTGACGGCGGCATACAACCACGCCATGAAGACCCTGCTGCCCCCTATGGGGGTGGAGGTGGTGGAGATCCCCCGCCTTGCGGCAGAAGGCGGCCCCATCAGCGCCAGCCGGGTGCGGGCACTGGTGCAGGCAGGGCAGTGGGGGGCTCTGACGCCCCTTGTGACGGAGGGTACCGCCCGATATCTCCGGGAGGAGTGGAAACATGGAGGCAAATGAGTTCCTGACGGGAGAGGAGGTCTCTTTGGAGGAGATGCTCCGGGAGCGGGAGCGCCGTGCCGCCCGGCAGGCAGCCCTTGCAGCCCCAGGCGCCGTGCTGGTGATGGTGAGCATGAACATGGCCGGGCCCATCAAATCCTTTCCCCTGCTGCTGCAGGGGTTTGCGGCGGCCACAAAGCGCTGGGAGGGGCGGCTGCAAAGGATTGGGATCCCCTTTTCTCTGCTGGAGAGCAGCCGGGAGAAGACCGGAGCGGTGGCCTTTTACCGGGTGGAGGCTCCGGGGAAGACGGTGAAGTCCATGGCCTGCGCTCTGGAGGAGCTGCCCCATCTGGGGCGGCTGCTGGATGTGGATGTCCTGGAGGCAGGACGGAAATGGGAGCGGGGAGAGCTGGGCCTTCCGGAGCGCAGATGCCTTTTGTGCAATGCCCCGGCGGCCCTTTGCGGCCGCAGCCGCCGCCACAGTGTGGAGCAGCTGCAGCAGGAGACTGTGGGGCGGCTGCTGGCCTACTTCGGCGATGAGGCGCAGCGGCAGACGGCTGCCGCCGCCGGCCGGGCCATGCTCTATGAGGCATCGGTGACCCCCAAGCCCGGATTGGTGGACCGCAGAGGCAGCGGCGCCCACGGGGACATGGATTTTTTTACCTTCCTGGACAGCGCCGCCGTCCTGTCCCCCTGGATGGGGCGGATGTGCCGCTGGGGATTTGAGAGCCGGGCCTGGGATGAGGAGGCGTTTGCCCATCTCCAGGGCCTGGGCCAGGACGCGGAGAGGGAGATGTTTCAAATCACCCGGGGGGTGAATACCCACCGAGGGATGGTATTTTCCCTGGGGCTTTTGGCTGCGGCGGCAGGACATCTGCGCTTTGCGCAGCTGCAGGGGGGCCCTGCCCCCGGGGCGGAGGAGCTGTGCGCCGCCGCTGCGGATCTGGCCCGCCACGCCTTAAAGGACTTGGGGCGGGACACCGCCAGCCACGGCGGCGCCGTCTTTGCCGCCTATGAAAGCGGCGGCGTGCGCCAGGAGGCGGCAGCGGGCTTTCCTGCGGTAAGGCGGGATGTGCTGCCCCATTTGCGGAGAGGGCAGGGCACCCTTGAGCAGCGGGGAAAACGGGCGCTGGTGGAGCTGATGGCCCATGTAGAGGATACCAACGTCCTCTACCGGGGGGGCAAGGCGGCCCTGGCGGCCCTCTCCTCCAAGGCCCAAGCGATCCGCCTTCTGCCGGAGGAGGCGCTGGACCCGGCCCTGGAGGAGTGGGATGCGGAGCTGTGCGTCAGCGGCATCAGCCCCGGGGGCTGCGCAGACCTGCTGGCAGTGGGATATTTCCTTTATTTTATGGAGGGCGGCAAATAGGCCGCCTTGCAAAAGAGCGTGAAAGGGTTGTTCCGGAGGAAAGGGGGGCAAGAGTATGAACTTGAAGGAAGAGGAGTATATCTGCACATTGGCCGACTGCGGTTCCATCACCAAGGCGGCGCAAAAACTCTATATCTCTCAGCCGGCGCTGAGTTCTTACATCAACAGCGTGGAAAAGGGCATGGGGGTGGAGCTTTTCTATCGCCAGGGCCGGCAGATGCGCCTGACCCGGGCGGGGGAGCTGTATGTGGAAAAAGCCCGGAAAATGCTGGAGATGCGGGAGAGCTTCCGCCGGGAGATCCAAAATCTCACCCAGGGGCTGGAGGGAAGCATCTGCATCGGGGCCCAGAGCCGCCGGGCACCGTTGCTGGTGACGGAGATATACAGCCGCTTCAAGGCCCGCTATCCCAAGGTGGAACTGCACTTTGATCTGGGGATCCGGCAGGAGATGGTGCCCAAATACCTGGAGGGGGAGATCGACATCCTCGTCTTGAACGAGAGGATTGAAGGGGCAGACTCCGTGGCCAAAAAGCTGCTGGATGAAAAGCTGGTGCTGGTGGCCCCCCGGAAAGACCCCCTGATGGAAAAGGGAGTGTATCTGGCGGAGCACAGTTACCGCTGGATCGACCTCAAAGAGGTGGAGGACCGCTGCTTTATCCTGCCCTGCCAGGGGCAGAGTCTGCGCAACGACTGCGAAAAACTCCTCCACAGCTGCGGGGTCACCCCCGCCTCTGTGATGGAGATCGGCAGCATCGAGGCCGCTACGGAAATGGCCGCCGCAGGCATCGGCGTGTCCTTCACCAGAGAGAGTTATGCCGCCCAGTATATGGGAACCAAACGCCCGGCCTTTTTCCTGGTGGGCAAGCCCCCTGCCGCCATCCCCCTGTATGCCAACTATCACCGGGGGCTTTCCTCGGATCCCCCGATGGTTTTTGCCCTGGAGGTCATTCAGGAGGCGGCCCGGGAGATCATTGCCCAGAAGATGGACTGAAAAACAGAAAAAAATAAAACCATAAGTTTTTTGAATAAAAATCAAATAAAAAATTATGAAATGTTCCGCGGGGAAAATTGGTGGTTTCCTCCGGGAAGACGAGGCGGAAGGCGCAAATTTTTGTGTGCTTTCCGCCTTTTTTTCTCTGCAAAAACAATCTGGTTTTAAAAAAACAGGAAGGAATCCTGGGAGAGAAAAAATATAAAAAAAGATTATATAATAAATAAATTATTCAAATACCAAAATAAAAAGAAAAGCCCTTATAATACTCCGTATGATTTATAAAAGCGCCAAGATGGCGGCGATCATCAGGCAAGGAGGACTTCCTATGGACATGGTGAAAGAGAATCTGTATGCCCGCATCGACAACATGAAAGAAGAGCTGTGGTCCATGAGCGACTACATCTTCGACCATCCCGAGGTGGGCACCAAGGAATTTTTGGCCAGTGAGCTGCTGGAAAATTGGCTGGAGAAGCACGGCTTCACCGTGGAACGGGGCTTGGGCTCTTTGCCCACGGCTTTCCGGGCTGTCTATGAAAACGGCACCGGAGGGCCCTCCATTGGCCTTTTGTGCGAGTATGATGCCCTGCCCACCATTGGGCATGCCTGCGGCCATCATATGCAGGGGCCCTGCATTGTGGCGGCGGCCAACGCCATCCGGGAGGCGGGGCTGAAAGAGCCCTTCAAGCTGGTGGTATACGGGACCCCCGCAGAGGAAAACGCCGCCGGAAAGATCATCATGCTGGAAGAGGGGTTCATGCAGGATATCGATGTGGCGCTGATGATGCACGGCAGCCCCACCACCACCTGCGACGTCAAGGCCATGGCCAACTACCAGCTGGACGTCACCTTTGAGGGCACCAGCGCCCACGCCGCCATCAACCCCGACAAGGGCCGCAGCGCCCTGGACGGGCTGCTGCTGACCTTCCAGGGAGTGGAGTTTTTGCGGGAGCATGTGCCGGAGGACTGCCGGATGCACTACACCGTGACGGATACATATGGTTATCAGTGCAATGTGGTCTCTCCCAAGGCCACGGGCACCTTCAGCCTGCGCTCGTTCAACACCTATGTGCTGGAGGACCTCTATCAGCGCTTCCAGCGCATCGTCCATGGGGCGGAGCTGATGACAGACACCAAAGCCACCATCGCCGTCACCGGGAGAATGGTGGGCAAGATCCCCGTTTTGCGCCTGAACCGGCTGCTTTTGGACTGCGCGGCAGAGGTGGGGGCTCCCCGGATCAGCGGGCCCCGCAAGCACCCCGGCTCCACAGACCTGGCCAGCGTCATGGAGCGGGTGCCGGGTTCTTGCATCCGGGTGGCCTTCGTGCCGGAAAACGCCGCCTCCCACTCCCAGGAGTTTTTGGACAACGGCAAGGCCGAGACGGGTCACATGGCTGTGATCTACGGGGCCAAGACCCTGGCGGGGGCCTGCTATGAGATGATCACAAAGCCGGAGCTGATGGCTGAGATCCAGCAGGAGTTCCGGGAGGCAAAAGAGAAGATGAAAGCAGAGGTGTAAGGGTTTATGTGGAAATACATCGTCAAGCGGATCTTGATGCTGATCCCGGTGATGCTGGGGACCATCTTGATCGTCTTCTTCATTATGGACCGCTCTGAAGTGGACCCTGCCAAGGTCATTCTGGGGGATGCCGCCACGGAGGAGACGGTGGCGGAGCTGCGGGAAGAGCTGGGGCTGAATGACCCCTTCTTCGTCCGGTACGGCCGCTATGTCTTGGATCTGGTGCAGGGGGACATGGGGGAGTCCTATACCTATCGGACCCCGGTCTCCGACCAGATTCTGGCCCGCCTGCCCAACACGCTGCTGCTGGCGTCTACGGCGGTGCTGCTCTCCGTGGTCATCGGTATCCCGCTGGGCGTGGTGGCGGCCAAAAAGCAATACAGTGCCTTTGACAATATTTCCATGGTGGTGTGTCTGTTCGGCTCGGCAGCGCCCACGTTCTGGCTGGGTCTGGTGCTGGTGCTGCTGTTCAGCCAGATGATCCCCATCTTCCCGGCTTCCAGTATGGGGCGGGGGTTCTGGGGCGTTTTGAGATCTCTGGTCCTCCCCTCCTTCACCATCGCCATCAGCAGCATCGCCACCGTGGCCCGCACCACCCGGGCCTCCATGCTGGAGGTCATTCGCCAGGACTATGTGGACACTGCCCGGGCAAAGGGAACGCCAGAGTCCAAGATCACCTCCCGGCACATGCTGCGCAATGCCCTAATCCCCGTGATCACATCAGTGGGACTGAACTTCGGCGTGCTGCTGGGCGGATCTGTCTTGACGGAGACGGTGTTTGCCTGGCCCGGCATCGGCCGCTATGTCATTGAGGCCATCAAGACTCAGGATATCCCCAGTGTGCTGGGGTGCGTGGTGGCGCTTTCCATCATGTTCACTGTGGTGAACCTTCTGGTAGACATCCTCTATGCCTTTGCCGATCCCCGGATCAAGGCGCAGTACAAGCAGGGGAGGAAGAAAAGATGAAGAGGAAAGAAAGAGAAGTGGGGTCCATGGCCAATCAGGCCCTCCACAGCCGCGGATTGTGGGCGGATGCCTGGCATCGCTTTAAAAAGAACAAAGTGGCAGTGGCAGGTATGGTATTTGTGCTGATCCTGGTGGTGATCTCTATCGCCACGCTGGTGATCGACTGGGTCACCGCCGGGGAGATTTACAACAACTATGTCACCAAGACCAATCTGCCCATGAAGCTGGCCGGGCCCAGCCTGGAGCATATTTTCGGGTGCGACGAATATGGGCGGGACATCCTCTTCCGCCTGCTGTGGGGCACCCGCTACTCGCTGTTCATCGGCATCGTCTCCATTCTCATCGCCCTGGTGGGCGGCGGGTTTCTGGGGGCCATTGCCGGGTTTTACGGCGGGAAAGTGGACAATGTCATCATGCGGGTGATGGACGTGTTTTTGTCCATTCCCTCCATGGTCATGGCCATCGCCATCGTCACTGCCCTGGGCAACAGCATCTTCAACCTGCTGCTGTCCATTGCCGTGCCCCAGATCCCCCGCCTGGCCCGGATCGTCCGGGCGTCGGTGATGTCCGTGCGGGACCGGGAGTTCGTGGAGGCCGCCCGGGCCGTGGGCGCTGACGACGGGCTGATCATCTTTAAGTACATCATTCCCAATGCCCTGGCACCCATCATCGTGCAGGCGTCCCTCACGGTGGGCTCGGCTATCTTGTCCATCGCCGGACTGAGCTTTTTGGGCATCGGCGTGGAGCCCCCGGCACCGGAGTGGGGGTCCATCCTCAATGCCGCCCGCACCTATATGCGGGATGCCTGGCACATCTCCGTGATCCCGGGGCTGATGATCATGATCACGGTTCTTTCTTTGAACCTGGCCGGCGACGGACTGCGGGATGCCCTGGATCCCAAGATGAAGAACTGAGGGGGGAGAGGACATGGCATTTTTGGATATCAAGGACCTCCAGGTAGACTACGTCACGGAAGATGGCGTAGTCCATGCCCTCAACGGGGTTGACCTGGAAGTGATGGAAGGGGAGACCCTGGGCCTGGTGGGGGAGACGGGAGCCGGCAAGACCACCCTGGCCAAGTGTATCATGGGCCTTCTTCCCCAGCGCACCGGCCGCATCCGCTCCGGTGAGATCTACTACGATGGCAAAGACCTTTTGAAAATGAGTCTCAAGGAGATGCAGAAGATCCGGGGCGCCCACATCGCCATGATCTTCCAGGACCCCATGACGTCGCTGAACCCGGTGCTGACTGTAGGGGACCAGATTGCCGAGGCGGTGCAAAACCATGAAAACTGCAAGCGCGACGAGGCTATGAAACGGGCCGAGGAGATGCTGGAGCTGGTGGGCATCCCCGCGGAGCGGGCCGGGGACTATCCCCACCAGTTCTCCGGCGGCATGAAGCAGCGGGTGGTCATCGCCATCGCCCTGGCCTGCAACCCCAAGTTCCTCATCGCCGACGAGCCCACCACCGCCCTGGACGTCACCATCCAGGCCCAGGTGCTGGAGATGATGCAGGACCTCAAACGCAAGTTCCATACCTCCATGCTGCTCATCACCCACGATCTGGGCGTGGTGGCCCAGAACTGTGACCGGGTGGCGGTGATCTACGCCGGGGAAGTGGTGGAGTACGGCGGGATCTTCGACGTGTTCAAGGGGATGCGCCACCCCTATACCAAGGGGCTGTTCTCCTCCATCCCTCAGATCCAGAACGAGGTGACCCGTCTGGCCCCCATTCCGGGCATGATGCCCGATCCCATGGATCTGCCGGAGGGGTGCAAATTCTGCACCCGTTGCCAGCATGCCACCCAGCGCTGCCGGGAAGAACACCCCCAGCTTGTCCAGGTGGGGGAGGGGCATTGGGCAAGATGCTTCCTTTGTGAACAAGAGGGGAAGGTGAAGGAATGATGGAAGGCGGAGCGAAAAAAGAGCTGCTGCGGGTGCAGCACCTGAAAAAGTACTTCCAAACGCCGGCGGGACTTCTCTATGCCGTGGATGATGTGAACTTCTCCATCAACCAGGGGGACACCCTGGGGGTAGTGGGAGAGTCGGGCTGCGGCAAATCCACCCTGGGACGGACCATCCTGCGCCTGCACGAGCCCACCAGCGGCGAGGTGCTGTTTGACGGCGTGGATATCATGCGTCTCAACAAGGCCCAGATGAAGGAAAAGCGCAAGCAGATGCAGATCATCTTCCAGGACCCCTACGAGTCTTTGAACCCCCGGCTGACAGTGAGCCAGGCCATCCAGGCCCCTATGATCATCCAGGGGCTGTACAAGGCCTCCGACAAGGAGGGGCTGGAGAGAAGGACCCTGGAGATGATGGACTTGGTGGGCCTTGCCCGCCGCCTGGTGAACACCTATCCCCACGAGCTGGACGGCGGACGGCGCCAGCGGATCGGCATTGCCCGGGCCCTGGCCCTCAATCCCCGGTTTATTGTGTGCGATGAGCCTGTCTCCGCCCTGGATGTGTCCATCCAGGCCCAGATTTTGAACCTGATGCAGGACCTGCAGCAGGAGCTGGGGCTGACCTATATGTTCATCACCCATGACCTCTCTGTGGTGAAGCACCTGTCCACCCAGATCATGGTGATGTATCTGGGGCAGATGGTGGAGATGGGTACCCCCCGGCAGATCTTTGAAAACCCCTGCCACCCCTATACCAAGGCGCTGCTCTCTGCCATCCCCATCCCCGACCCGGCCAAGAAGATGGAGCGGATCCAGCTTCATGGGGAGCTGACCTCCCCCATCAATGTGGGGCCGGGATGCCGGTTTGCCAAGCGGTGCGTCTATGCCCGCCCGGAGTGCTTTGCAAGCAGCAGCCAGCTCAAAGAGGTGGAGCCGGGACATGTGGTGGCCTGCCACCTGGTGGAGCATACCGTTGATGAAGCCGGGGCGTCCGGTTTATCAGAATAATTTTACAAATATTAAAAATGGAGGAACGAGCAAATGAAACTTCGCAAGAAAAGCGCCCTCAGCGCCCTGCTTGCTGTGGTGATGCTGCTGGCCTGCCTGACAGGCTGCGGCGGAGACACTGAGGGCGATGACAGCGGTGAGCGGACACAAAAGGACACCCTGGTGGTGCTGAAAAATGAGGATCTCACCTCTCTGGATCCCGCCGAGGCCATTAACCAAAAGTCCTTTACCATCTACTGCCAGATCTTTGAGGGCCTGGTAAAGCTGGATCCCACCACCGGAGAGGTGGGCCCCTGCCTGGCCACAGAGTGGGAGCAGGTGGATGACACCACCTGGCACTTCACCCTGCGGGAGGGGGTCAAGTTCCACGACGGTACGGAGATGACCTCTGAGGACGTGGTGTTCACCTTCGAGCGGCTGCTGGACAGCGGCCTTGCCTCCAGCTATGTGGACTATATCGACCACATGGAGGCCGACGGGGACTATGCCGTCTACATGTATTTGAAGATGCCCTATGCCCAGCTCATCCAGGCCCTGACCTATCCTGCCGCGGCGATCGTGCCCAAGGCCGCCGTGGAGGCTGGCGGGGATCAGTTCGCCCTCAATCCCATCGGCACCGGCCCCTATAAGTTCGTGGAGCATCTGGTGGCTGACTCTGTGACCCTGGAGGCCTATGACGAGTACTGGGGCGAGGCTGCCAAGACCAAGAACCTGATCTTCAAGATCATTCCCGAGGGCTCCCAGAGAACCATCATGCTGGAAAACGGCGAGGCGGACATCATCTGCGACGTGCCCACCAACGACGCCGCCCGGATCGAATCCACCGACGGGCTGCAGCTGATGCATCAGACCGGCTATAAGTACTATGCCCTGTACTTCAAGGCCGACTCCGCCACCCCTGTGGGCAACAAGCTGGTGCGCCAGGCCATTGCCCATGCCATCGACAAGCAGGTCATCGTGGACGCCGTGATGAACGGCTATGGCCAGGTGGGCTCTTTGCTGGCCACGCCGCCCACCGTGGGGTATAATGCCGAGAAGGATCAAGGCAACCTCTATGATGTGGACAAGGCCAAGGAGCTGCTGGCAGAGGCCGGCTATCCCGACGGCTTTGAGGTGGACCTCTACATCGCCAGCGGCCAGGTCTATGAGGAGATCGCCACCATCATCCAGGACCAGCTCAGCGCCGTGGGCATCAAGTGCAACCAGAACGTGCTGGACAGCAACACCATTACCGAAAAGCGCTATGCCGGTGAGGAAGTGCCCCTGGAGATCGGTTTCTACAACAACATCTGCGGCGACACGGACTTTATCATGCAAAAGCTGCTGCCCACCACCTATGGCCAGACCTACTTCAACGACGAGATGGTGGACCTCATCACCCGCGCCCGGGCTGAGACGGATGTCGCCGCCCGCCAGGCCGTCTATGACGAGTTCCACGATCTGATGGCGGAGGATCTGCCCCAGTTCTCCATATTCTATGAGGAGATCCTCATGGGCATGAGCGCCAACGTGGAGGGCTTTGTGATCAATCCTCTGGGCGCCCACCAGTATGCCGGCGTGGCCGTCTACGAATAATCAATTCCATCATACGCCTTGAAAAGCAAATGACAACGCACAAAGGCGCCCGCCCTCCGGGCGGGCGCCTGGTTTTTGAAAGGGAGAATTACAATGCGAACATTTTCTCAAATTCGAGACGAGGTCTGCGTGGAAAACATGATGGAGACGGTGACGGCCATCGCCCAGTGGGAGCGGCTGTCCGGCTCCCAGGAAGAGCTCCAGGCATTTTTGTATTTGAAAAAGCGGCTGGAGGACTATGGCTATGAGACACAGCTCCACCAGCTGGACGCCTATATCAGCCTGCCCCTGAGCTGCACCCTGACGGTGAATGGGACGGCGGTCTACGCCCAGACCCACTCCATGGTACCCACCGCCCAGGCGAAGGCCCCCATGGTGTTTTGCGAAAAGGGACATGTGGAGGAGACCGACTGCCGGGGCAAGATCGTCCTGACCTACGGCCGGGCGGAATACGAGCCGGTAAAGGCTGCCCAGGACCGGGGAGCGGTGGGGATGGTGTTCATTCAAGACGCCATTATCCGGGAGTGCATCCCCTCCGCCTGTTGGGGCAGCCCCACCACCTCTGAGTGGGACCTGCTGCCGGATATCCCCGTGGCCTCCGTTGTGGATGACCAGGGCGGCGACGCGCTGGCGGCGCAGCTGAAGGAGGGGCAGACGCTGATAGCGGACCTTTCTACCGTGACGGACAGCGGCTGGCGGAAGATCCCCCTGCTGATGGGCGAGGTGGCCGCTCCGGTTCCCACCCGGCAGTTCGTCCAGCTCTCCGGACACCTGGACTCCTGGTATTATGGGGCCGTGGATAACGGCACCAGCAACGCTTTGCAGCTGGAGATCGCCCGTCTTGTGCAGGTCCACCGCCAGGATTTGAAGAGAAACTTCCGCATCGTCTACTTCTCCGGCCACTCCCACGGCCGCTACGCGGGCTCTGCCAGATATGTGGATGAGTTCTGGGAGGACCTCCATGAAAACTGTGTGGTGAACATCAACTCCGACTCCGCCGGGTGCAAGGGGGCGGAGGATCTCACCCGCTCCATCATCATGCCGGAGACCAAGGACCTGGCGGTGCAGATCGTCAAGGAGCAGACGGGAGTGGATTTCCAGGGGGTCCGCTGTGCCCGCCTGGGGGACCAGAGTTTTTGGAACGTGGGCATTTCCAGCGCCTTTGCCTCCTTCTCCCGCCAGAAAAAAGTGCTTCTTCCCAACGGCACCATGGGGTATCCCCGGGGCATGGCGGAGCTGGGGGAGGGCTGGCACACCCCCAATGACACCCTGGATAAGATCGATCCGGACAATCTCCGCCGGGATGCCAAGATCGTGGGGGAGTATACCCTCACCTTCCTTACAGAGCCGGTGCTGCCTTTGCACTTTCAGCGCTCCGCCCAGGATATCACCCGCCACCTGGAAAACTGGAACGCCATGGCCGGCGAGGACTTTGACTTGGGTCCCGCCATCGCCCGCTCTTTGAAGCTGCAGGAGGCCTGCAAGGCCTTTGATGAGGCCAATTTGTCAGACAGCGTGCGCAACGATACGCTGGTGAAGCTGGGGCGGATCCTGGTGCTTTTGAACTTCTGCCGGGGCAACCCCTATGGGACGGAGCCCGCCACGGACATCGATCCCATGCCCTGCCTCACCCCCATCCGCCGCCTGGCGGACAAGCAGACGCCGCAGCAAGAGCGCATGGCGCTGCGGCTGGAGGTGCTGCGGGCATCCAACTTCATCAACCACAGCCTGATCCGGGCCATCCGCCTCATTGAGAGCGTCCTTTGAGACGGGACGGAAGCAGGGAATTCCCCTGGGACGGGACGGCGCCCCGGGGGCGGAAATTGACAAGGAGGAAATGACCATGGACGGGGAAACACTGTTTGCGGCCGTGGGGCAGGAGCTGAATCAAGGGCGCATGGTGGAGCATGTGGAGCGGATGAACCAGTGGCACCGCTATACCGGCACGCCCCAGGGAGAGGCCTTTGTGGATGATCTGATTGCCCGCCTTGGGGCGGCGGGGATTCCGTATTCCATCGAGACATATGAGGCGTATGCCAGCCTGCCGGTGAGGGCCGCTTTGCAGGTGGAAGGGGAGCAGGTGCGGCTTTTGGCAGATGTATACAGCGGCCAGGCCAAAGACCTCACCGCCCAGATGGTATACGATGCGTGGTCAGAAAAACCCCACATCACGGAAAATGAAAACCTGCGGCGTTTTGCCGCCTTCCGGGGCAAGATCGTCCTCTCTCACGCCGGGGGCGGGAAGTTTGCCGATGAGGTAAAGCGGGCCGGGGGATTGGCCGTGGTCCACATCAACGAAAGCCCCGGGGGATACATCCACCATGACAACATCAGCGCCGTCTGGGGCACCCCCGGGCGGAGCGATCTGGCCATTTTGGATCCGCTGCCCTCTGCGGGGATCTCTCTGGAGGACGGGACCGCTCTGGCCCGGCGGATCCAGGACCAGGACGTCACTGCGGTGCTGAATGTGGAAACGGATACCCAGGTCCGGGTCAGCCGCATGCCGGTGGTGGATATTCCCGGCAGGACGGAGAGCTTCGTCCTGCTTAACGGCCACTATGACTCCTGGTATGAGGGGATCACGGACAACGCCGGCAGCGACGCCATCTTGCTGGAGCTGGCACGGGCCTTTTGGAAGCACCGGGACAAGCTGCTGCGGGGTGTGCGGATCGCGTGGTGGTCCGGGCACTCCGATGCTCGGTATGCCGGCTCTGCCTGGTATTGCGACCATCACCTCAAAGAACTGACGGACCGGTGCGTGGCCAGTATCAACCTGGATCTCACGGGATGCAAAAACGCCAAGCAGATCCGGGCCAGGACCGCCTGTACCGAGGGGGAGGCTCTGACGGCAGGACTCATCGAGACCTATACCGGGCGAAAGGCCAAGCCCTTTATCCCCATGATCCGGGGGGCGGATCAGAGCTTTTGGGGAGCCCGCATCCCCATCCATGTGATGTTCAAGTACGAGCCCCTGGATGAAGAGCGGGTCTCCCCCTGCCCCAGCGGGGGGCCCTGGTGGCATACCGCAGAGGACACCCTGGATAAGCTGGATCCGGACATCCTCCTGCGGGATGCCCGGCTCAACGGGCATCTTTGCTGCCTGGTGGCCAACGCCCCGGCTTTGCCTGTAAAGCCGGCGGCCTTTGCCCGGTGGATGGGGGAGGAGCTGAAAGGGCTGCGCCTTGCGCCGGAATTTGACGCGGCGCCGGTGGTGGAGGCCGTGGAGGCCCTGGGGGAGGTGTGTCAGGCATTTGAGACGGCGGTGGAGAAAACCGCTGACGCTTCGGCGGACGCCGTCTTGAAAAGAACGGTGGGTGAGATGGCCCGTTTGGTGTATACCAGCTCTGACCGCTACCATCAGATGCCCTCCCTCTCCTACGGGCCCTTCGGCGTACTGCGCTCCGCCCAGGGCATGGAGCGGGAGAACGCACCTGCCAGGCTCTTCCTCTTCCAGCGCACAGATTTCCAGCGGGAGGTCAATCGCCTCTGTGGTCAGCTGGAGGAGGTCCGCCAGGTGATGGAGGACTATCTCAAGACCTGATAAGGGCGCAAGGATCTCCGGGAGAACAAAAAGAAAAGAAGGACCGCCGGAAGGGAAATCCCCGCCCGGCGGCCCCTTTTTCCACCTGATGGGGCGGGCTGAAAGAGGCGGGCTCCGGCGGCGAAAGCCCACGCCCCGGGAGCGGTCCCGCCGGGGCACTTTTTGCATAGAATGGGGAGCGGCCGGGTCTGCGGGCACCGGCCGTGGGCGCGGGGCGCTGCCCCCCGCCGGAAAAGACAGAGGGGCGGGCCGCAAACCTCTGCGGCCCGCCGTTTCAGGAGAGGGTGATATTGCCTGTATAACAGCAGAAACATTGATGATCTCCGGCAGGATGTGGCGGCCAACTGTCGCATCTTTTTGGAGCGGTGCAGAGAAGCAGGGTTAAATCCCCTGATCACAGGGACGGTCCGGGACGACGCATATCAGCTGGACGCCTACAACAGAGGCGCCAGCAAGTCCAAACGGCCCTCCTTCCATGCCCAGGGAGTGGGCCTGGCGTTTGACTTTTGCAAAAATGTTGCCGGCCACGAATACGATGACCCTGTTTTTTTCCAGTCCTGTGGAAAAATCGGGGAGGAGATGGGCTTTGAGTGGGGCGGCCGCTGGAAGAGCTTTCCGGACTATCCCCACATGCAGTGGAGCGGCCCCGGCCACACGTATCAAAGCAGCGACATCTGGGCCGGCAGACTTCCGCCCCTCATGCCGCTGTATGGGAAGGAGGAAGTGGAGATGACCCAGGAGCAGTTTAACCAGATGTTTGAAGCGGCGCTGGTGAGTCACGCGGCCAAACTCAAGACCCGCCCGGCGGGGGAGTGGGCCGCCGCCTCTTGGGAGGCCGCGCAAAAGGCCGGCATCCTGGATGGCAGCGCCCCTCAGGCACCCCTGACCCGGGAGCAGGCGGCTGTGATCTTCCAGCGGCTGAAGCTGCTGGAGTGATGCCGCTGAAATTTGCGGCCGCAGCTTAAAAAATACCGGGGCCCCGCAGCTGCGGGGTCCCGGCATTCTATTTTCGGGGGGAGGTGGTTTAAAAGAGGGGGTCATTTCCGGGGACCGGTGTAGCAATGATCCAGGGCCTCCTGACAGAACTGGATGAACTGCTCGCTCTCCGCATCCAGGGGCTGGCCCACGGGCTTGATCCACCCAATGTACATGGTGCTGCCGGAGGCGGGTGAAGACAGGGGCAGCGAGAGGATGTCGTCTTGAATATAGTCGTTGAGCAGCAGCCCGGAGCCCAGAGAATAGCCATTGGAGTGGAGGATGACATTGAACATGGAGCAGCGATCTGTCACATAAATGGTCTGATTGGGGTGGTTGGGGGAGAAAATCTCCTCGTCGAGATTGCTGGGGTCTGTCCCCTGGTCGTAGCAGACATAGGGAAAGGGCTCCAGCATAGCCTGGGTAAGGGATTTCTCTTGGGCCAGAGGATGGAAACGGGAGAGGTAGGCATGGGGCGTCGCCTCACAAAAGGGATGAAACTCCAGGTTGTATCGTTCCAATTCCTTGCGAATAAATGTCTCATTGAGATGGTAGTAATAGATGAACCCAATTTTGCTCTGGCGGGTCACCACGTCGTTGATGATCTCGGAGGTGCGGGATTCCCGCAGATGGACGGCGTAGGAGTGCCCGTCCAGCAAATTGACCATACGGGAGATGGCCTCCAGCACAAAAATATAGTGCTGGGAGGACACAGAAAAGCTGATGGTGTCATAAGAATTGGAAAGATACCGGCTTTTCAGGACATCAAACTGCTCCATCAAAACATAGGCGTCCCGCAGGAACTCCAGTCCCCGGGGGGTGAAAGTGACGCCCCGGTAATTGCGCTCCATCAGCTGGAACCCCAGCTCCTCTTCCAGCTGCTTGATGGCTTTGCTGATGCTGGATTGGGAGACGAACAGCGTCTGGGCTGCCTGGTTGATGGAGTTGCTCTCCACGATGGCGATGAGATACTGAAGCTGTTGCAAAGTCAAAAAAATCCCTCCCTTTTGCCGGCGGGGTCCGTTAAAAAAACAACGAAGCCAAGGACTTTAGATATGCAAAAAAGCGATATATATTTTGGAAATATAGGAATTTCCTTATTCCCATTATATATGATATTATGAATAAAAAGCAATGGCCATTGCGAAAAAATATTGAAAAATGACAAAAAACATGGAAAGAATGAGGGATATGGCTATGAATAATAAGCACATCAAGACGCGCCTTGCCCATGCAGGCGATCATGACCTGGCAAAGAAAATCGCCAGCGGCGTCTCCGTTCCCAAGGTTCTGCCAATCTACATGAGCTCCGTTTTTTCCTTTGATGACGTTCCCTCCCTGGATGCCGTCTATGCCGGCGAAGCAGATGGCTATGTCTATTCCCGCATGACAAACCCCGGGACCGACGCTGCAGAAGAAGTCCTGTGCGCGGCCGAGGGGGCTGAGGGGGCCCTGGTGTTCTCCTCCGGCATGGCCGCCATTATCAATGCCATCATCGCCAACGTGCAGAGCGGGGACCACATTGTCTCCTCTCCTGTTTTGTACGGCGGCGTGTATGACTACTTCAAGCATGAGCTGCCCCGCTTCGGCGTGGAAGTGACCTTCGTGGATTTTGAGGATCTCAACGCCGTAGAGGACGCCATCCGCCCCAATACGAAGATCGTCTACACAGAGACCATCAGCAATCCCCTGATGGAGGTCATGGATCTGCCCAACGTGGCGAAGGTGGCCCATGCCCACGGCTGCAAGTTCATCGTGGACAATACCTTCGCCACCCCCGCTGTTGCCCGTCCTCTGGATCTGGGGGCTGACATCGTGGTATACAGCACCACCAAATACCTGGGTGGCCACAGCGATCTCATCGGCGGCGCTGTTTTGTCCAACAAGGAAAATATTGCCGCCATCCATCGCTGCTTTACCCTCTACGGCGCCATCATGGGGCCCTTCGAGGCGTGGCTCCTGTGCCGCAGCATGCGTACGCTGGATCTGCGCATGGAGCAGCATTCCAGAAACGCCCTGAAGGTGGCCCAGTTCCTGGAGAAGCACCCCAAGGTGGAGCGGGTGTATTATCCCGGCCTGGAGTCCTCCAAATACAAGCCCCTGGCGGATAAGCTGTTTGTGGAAGGCCGCTGCGGCGGTATGCTCAGCGCCGATATCATCAATGGCGAGCAGGGCGCCAGCACGCTGATCAAAGAGTGCAAGAGCATCAAGTTCGTGCCCAGCCTGGCCAGCTATTCCACCACCATTTCCTATCCCGCCAAGACCTCTCACCGGGCATACAGTCCCGAGGATATGAAGGCCGCGGGCATCTCCATGGGTCAGCTGCGCTTCTCCATCGGCATTGAGTGCCCCGAGGACATCATTGCCGAACTGGATGAGGCTTTGGCCAAGGTATAAAATCAGACAAAGGAGGGGAGAGAGCGCCGCGGAAGGGAAAACGCGGCCACAGGTAAACGACATGCGACCACTGTGCAAAGGGCGTTTGCGGCAGTAAGCGCTTTTGGCACACAGGAGCCCGGTTTTCAGAAAGAGAACAACCGCTGCGCTGGGAGGCGGTGAGACCGGGGTCCTGTACAGCAGGCAGAGCCTGCCTGCTGGAAAGTATCCCGGCAGCTGTAAAATCGGTAAAACAAGGGATATCCCGCCTGAGCGCCGTCTTTCGGCACAGATGAAGGAGAGGGAAACCGAACGGGCGGCAGCGGTCCGGCTTTTGTGTGGCCGGGCAGGAACGCCCGGCGCACAACAAGCTCCTGGTGAATCAGTGATTGCCAAACAGCCTGTTTTCAACTTCTTTTTTCCGAAGAGGAAAGGAGATTCTGCCAGCTCGGCAGAAACGCTATGATTTGGGAGGAAAGAAACATGAAAGAAAACCAAAAAGTAAGCGCCTTGGCACTATTTCCCTTTTTACTATTTATCATCATCTTCATCGGCTCCGGTATTATCACCGGTGACTTCTATGCCTTCCCTGCTCCCACCGCCTGCGCCATCGGCATCATCGTTGCGTTCTTGATGTTCAAGGGCACGGTGGCGGAAAAGTTCACCACCTTTGCAAAGGGCGTGGGCAACGAAGACATCGTGATCATGTGCATGATCTACCTGCTGGCAGGCGCGTTCTCCACCGTCTCCCAGGAGATGGGCGGCGTAGATTCCGTGGTGAATCTGGGACTGTCCTTCCTGCCGGCCAGCGTGGTCACCGCGGGACTGTTTGTCATCGCCTGCTTCATGTCCCTGGCCACCGGTACATCCATGGGCACGCTCTCTGCCCTGGCTCCCATCGGCATCGGCGTGGTGGAGGCCACCGGCCTGAGCATGCCTTTGATGATGGGCGCCATCATCGGCGGGTGCATGTTCGGCGACAACCTGTCTTTCATCTCTGACACCACCATCGCCGCCACCCGCAGCCAGGGCTGCGAGATGCGGGATAAGTTCAGAATGAACCTGACCATCGCTCTGCCTGCCGCCATCATCACCTTCGTACTGCTGCTGGTCTTCGGACGGAGCAGCGGCACTGCCGCCATTGAGGTGGGTACTTACAATGTTATCAAGATCCTGCCCTATCTCTCCGTTATCGTTTTGGCCCTGATCGGCGTGAACGTGTTTGTGGTCCTGACCATCGGTGTGGTGTTCTCCGGCGTGATCGGCATGGCCATGTCCGGCATGACCTTCCTCACCTTTGCCCAGGCGATCTACAACGGCATGCTGGGCATGATGGAAGTGTTCCTGACCTCCATTTTCATCGGCGGCCTTGCGGAACTGGTGAAGGTCAACGGCGGTATCCACTGGCTGCTGGAAAAGGTGCAGCTGTTCATCAAGGGGCCCAAGTCCGCGGAAGTGGGCATTGCCGCCATGGTGTGCCTCACCGATATGTCCATTGCCAACAACACCGTCTCCATCATCGTGGACGGCCCCATTGCCCGGGGTATCTGCGAGGAGTATAAGGTGGATCCCCGCCGCAGCGCCTCTTTGCTGGATATGTTCGCCTGCGTGATGCAGGGCGCCATCCCTTACGGCGCGCAGATCCTGATGGTGGGCTCCCTCACCGCCGGCGGCGTCACCGCCCTTCAGGTGATTCCCTGCCTGTGGTATCAGGCCCTGCTGGCTGTGTTCGGCATCGCCTCCATCTTTATTCCCTTTGCTGACGGCGTCATCAAGAAAGACCCCTGGAACTTCGAGCACTGGATGCCTCAGAGCATGGTGGGCAAGGAGAACGCTTCCAAGTAAGCGACCTGCCCTCCGGCACAAGTACCAAGCGATCCTTCTCTTTGGCGGGCGGTCCGCGGAATGAACCTCCCCGGGCCGTCCGCCGCCCGAATGAACGATCTTCAGGGAGAACACCCCTGCCCCAAACAAATAAAGGAGGAACTATCCATGCAGGATGTCAGAAAGATTCTCAATGATTTTATGAACGGGATCGGCAACGTCTCCGTCACCAACGAAGCGGATGTAAACGCCTTTATGGGCTTTATGGGCGGCGTCTATGAGCCCCGGGTCCTGGACCCCAAGACCAAGGAGCTGATCAGCGTGGCCATTGGCGCCTATAACCGCTGCCCCTTCTGCATCGTCTATCATGTATACAAAGCCTATGAAGCCGGTGCCACCAAGCAGGAGATCATGGAGGCTGCCATGGTGTCCCTGACCTTCGGCGGCGGCCCCACCCTGGCCTATACCTCCACCTATCTTGTGGACGCGGCCAACGAGTTCGAGCATGATTTTGACTAAAACGGTTTGGCCGGCCCTGTTTCAAGGGGCCGGAAGACCGGGGCCTTTGGCATATTAGTAGCGTGAAAATGCGGCGGCGTGTTGAAAACAGACACCCGCCGCATTTTCTGAGAGGGGGCGGCTATGGATCTGCTGATCCTGTCGGGGACAGACCCCTGCCGGAATCTCGCGGCAGAGGAGTATGCCCTGCACCACTTGCGCCAGGGAAGCGTGCTGATGCTGTGGCGCAACCGGCCCACCGTGGTGGTGGGGCGTTATCAAAATACCCTGGAGGAGATCCACAGCGCCTATGTAGAGCGGGAGAAGATCCAGGTGGTGCGGCGCAATACCGGAGGCGGGTGCGTCTATCACGACCTTGGGAATTTGAATTATTCGCTGATCCTGGATGCCGCCGCCCCGGAGGAGCTGCGCATCGAGGCCTTCACCCGCCCGGTGATTCAGGCGCTGCGGGCCCTTGGGGTTCCAGCGGAGGACAGCGGCCGCAACGACATCGTGGTGAGGGGGCGGAAGATCTCCGGCTGTGCCCAGGTGATAGAGGGCGGGCGGCTGCTCCATCACGGGACACTGCTGTTTTCCGCCGACTTGGAGGCCGCGGAGCAAGCTTTGCGCCCCGCCCCGGAGAAATTTGTGTCCAAGAGCACCAAATCCGTAAGCAGCCGGATGACCAATCTCGCGCCTCTTTTGCCGCCGGGGCGCAGAATGGGGATTTTGCAGTTCCGGGATTATCTGGCCCGGGCAGTGGCCCCGGAAGGGCAAAAAATTGTCCTGGATCCCGGGGCGCGGCGGGAGATCCGCCGCCTGGCGGAGGAGAAATACCGCAGCTGGGAGTGGACCTACGGACAGTCGCCTCAGTTTGCCTACCGGGACCGCCATCGCTTTCCCGGCGGGACCCTGGAGACGGGGCTGTCCGTGGAGGATGGGCGGATCTGCGCCGTCTCCTTCCGGGGGGACTTTTTATCTCTCCTGCCGGTGGCGGAGGTGGAGCAGGCCCTGCGGGGATGCCCCCTCCGGCAGGAGGACCTGCGGGGGGCCCTGGCGCCGTTTTCCATGGCGTATTACTTTGGAACGATCCAGACAGAGGATGTGATCCGCTGTCTGTTAGACGGTTGGGACCGAGGAAGGCAAGCAATCTTGAAAACAAGTGACGATGCAGAGGGGGACAAGGAAGATGAAAGAGACCATTCTAATGCCTAAGGTAAAGGCGGACATGACGGAGGGAGCTATCAAAAAGTGGCTGAAAAAACCCGGAGATACCGTGGCTGCCGGCGACTCCCTGTTTACCGTGGCGGTAGGGAAGTTGGTGAAAACAGTCACGGCGGAGTCAGCCGGTGTGCTGGAGGAGATCCTGGTAAAGGAGGGGGAGAAGGTCCCCTGCCTGACGCCGGTGGCCACCCTGGAGGCAACCCAGTCCGCCGGGGGAGAGGACGCCGATGTGGAGATCTCCATGCCCAAGGTGGGCAGCGCCGCTGAGGGCACTGTGAAAAAGTGGTTCCGGGCGGTGGGGGACGCCGTCGCCCCCGGAGACATGCTCTTCAGCATGGCCGCGGGAAAGCTGGTGCAAAACATCACCAGCCCCTGTGCCGGCACAGTGAAGGAGATCCTGGCCCCTGCCGGGGAAAAGGCCCCTGCCGGAACGGTGGTGGCGGTGCTCTCCGGCAGCGGCACCGTGGCGGCAGCAGAGAAGAAGGCGTGCTCCATCATCGTCATCGGCGGCGGCCCCGGCGGGTATGTGGCAGCCCTGCGGGCGGCCCAGCTGGGGGCCAAGGTGACGCTGGTAGAGAAGAAAAAGGTGGGAGGCACCTGCTTGAATGTGGGATGTATCCCCACAAAAGCGCTGCTCCACAGCGCGGAGCTGTATTACCAGGCCACCCATGGCGCCCAGGCCGGCGTGACGGTGGAAGGTGCCAGGCTGGACTGGGAGCAGGTGCAAAAGAACAGAATGCGGGTGTCCAAGACGCTGTGTGACGGCGTGGAGGGCCTGCTGGCCATGGCAGGGGTAGAGGTGGTGCCGGGCACGGCCCGTTTCCTCTCCCTGGAGAGGATCGAGGTGACCCAGGGCAAGACGCGTCAGGAGCTGACGGCGGACCGCTTCATTGTGGCCACCGGCTCTGTGCCGGTGATGCCGCCCATTCCCGGCATTGCGGGAAATGCGGATTGTGTGGACTCCACCGGAGCACTGGAGCTCTCCGCCCTGCCCAAGTCCATGGTCCTCATCGGCGGCGGCGTCATCGGGGTGGAGCTGGCATGCGCCTATGCCCGCTTCGGAACGGAGGTCACCATCGTGGAGATGATGCCTCGTCTGCTGCCCACCATGGATGGGGAGCTGACGGAGATGGCCAAGGGCTATATGGAGCAGCAGGGCATTCGCTTCTCCATGGAGACCAAGGTGACGGCCATTGAAAAAGGCCAGGGGATGAGCATTGTCCGGGGCGAGGACAAAGACGGCAACCCCGTGGAATTCCCCGCGGAGAAGATCCTGGTGGCCGTTGGCCGCCGCTCTTACTGTGACGGCCTGGGGCTGGAGGAGATCGGCGTGAAGTGCGAGAAGGGCCGGGTGGTGGTAAACGACGCCATGGCCACCAGCGTCCCGGGCATTTATGCCATCGGAGATTGCAACGGCAAGCTGATGCTGGCCCACACTGCCTCCATGATGGGCGAGGTGGCGGCGAAAAACGCCATGGGCGGCCACGAGACCTTTGACGGCAGCGCCACCCCCTCCTGCGTATACCTCTTCCCGGACTTTGCCGGCGTGGGACTGACGGAGGAACAGGCGGAGAAGACCGGGCGGCCCCTGGAGATCGGCCGCTTCCCCATGGTGGCCAACGGCAAGGCGCTGATCATGGACAGCCCTGAGGGCATGGTGAAGATCATCGCCGACAAGGCCAGCGGCCGGGTACTGGGGGTCCACATCCTGGGAGCCCATGCCACGGACCTCATCGCGGAGGCGGCACTGGCCATGCATATGAAGGCCACGGTCAAAGATATCATCAACACCATCCATGCCCATCCCACGGTGGCTGAATCCGTGCGGGAGGCAGCCCTGGCGGCGGATGGTACTCCCATTCACATCCATAAAGACTGAAAAGATTGCGAGGCGCGTGTACGATGGAAGCAATGAATCCCGTTCCCTGGAGAAAACACGAAGACCTGGACCGTTTCGCCGTGGAGCGCAACGTCCCGGTGACCCTGGGCGGCAAAGTGGTCATCGCCGATCGGGTGGTGAAGACCTCCTGCCCGCATAACTGCTATGACACCTGCGGCGAGCGGGTGTATGTGAAAGATGAAAAGGTCATCAAGATCGAAGGCGATCCGGACCACCCCATTACCCGGGGGCACCTGTGCCTCAAGGGGTTTGCCAACGTGGCCAAGATCAACAGCCCCGACCGGGTGAAGTATCCCCTGCTGCGGGTTGGAGAGCGGGGAGAGGGCAAATTCAAGCGCATCACCTGGGATGAGGCCATGGACTTCATGGTGGAAAAGCTCACCAAGATCCGGGAGCAATATGGTCCGGAGGCATTGAGCGAGTATTGTTACTCCGGCAACCGTGAACACATGGCCAAGACGGTGATGGGCCGGTTTTTGAACCTGTATGGCGCCAGCAAGCTGGTGGGCAGCTTCTGCCTGCTCTCCGGCGCCGCGGGTTCGTTCCACACCGTGGGCACCCAGCACACCATGATGCCGGATGTGTGGTGCGAGAAGGCGGAGGTCATCATGATCGTGGGCCGCAACTCCTCCGCCACCAATCCCCATATCTATCCCTTCTTGTACCGGGCCAAGGAGCGGGGGGCCAAACTCATCGTGGTGGACCCCTATGCCACCGGCCTTGCCTCCAAGGCGGATCTGCATCTGCGGCCCCGCCCCGGCACCGATGGGGCCATGGCCCTGGGCATGATGCACTGGATCATCAAAAAGGGCCTGCAGGACCAGGCGTTCATTGATCAGTATACATACGGCTTTGAGGAATTGAAAAAACTGGTGGAGCCCTGGACGCCGGAGTACACCCAGGAGGTCACCACCATTCCCAAAGAGCAGATCATCGAGGCGGCGGAGCTGTTTGCCACCCACAAGTCCCACCTGGAGTGCGGCTACGGCCAGCAGCGCTACAGCAACGGTCACCAGACCCAGCGGGCCCTGGCCTGCCTGGCGGCCATCTGCGGCCGCATCGGCAAGGAGGACGGCGGCTACAACTTCATCGACTCCATGGGCTTCCCCAGCGTGGGAGAGCACGCCTTTGCCAACACCGCCCGGGTCACCAATCCGGAAGGGGCCGACATCCCCCCCGCCCGGATGATCAACATCGCCTCCTTTGCCACTGCCATCCACGAGGCCAAGGATCCCCCCATCAAGGCGGTGATCGCCTACCGGGGCGGCCTCATCTCCCAGCAGCCCAATGTGGACTATACCATTGAGGCGGTGAAATCCCTGGACCTCTTTGTGGTCATCGAGCAGTTCATGACCGACGACACGGACTACGCTGACCTGGTGCTGCCGGGGTGCCACTACCTGGAGCAGTATGGCCTGCATCCCTCTTACTGGCACCACTATCTGCAGCTGCAGGTGCCGGTGTGCCAGCCCCCCTATGAGTGCGTGCCGGACATTGAGATCTTTGAGGAGCTGGGTCGGCGGATGGGCTACGAAGCCTATTTCCCCCGGGAGCGGACGGGACTGGATTATATCCGCATGATGGTGGGGGATCACTGTGATTTGGACAAGGCCCTCTCTCCCAACGGCCCGCTGCGGCTGCCGGAGGAGTATTGCCCCCGGGTGCCCTATGCCGACCACAAGTTCGATACCCCCTCCGGCAAGGTGGAGCTCTACTCCAACACCATGGAGCAGCGGGGAAAGGAATTCCCCGGGGACTTCTGCCCCCTGCCCCACTTCCTGGAACCGGACGAGAGCCTGCCGGGGACCCCGGAGCTGGCCAAGAAATACCCCATCAACGTCATCTCCCAGCACCCGGCCTTCCGCACCCATTCCCAGTACTATAATCTGCCCTGGATCCAGGAGATCGAGGGCCCTGCCAAGATCTACATCAACCCCGAGGATGCCCAGGAGCGGGGGATCCAGGACGGGGATCTGGTGCGGGTGTTCAACGACCGGGGCGAGCTGGTGAATATCCTGGCCCGGGTCTCCCGCCGGATCAAGCCCCATGTGGCAGAGATGAGCAGCGGCATGTGGGTGAAGCTGGGAGGCAGCGTCAACAAGCTCACCTCCTGCAGCGTGGGCGGCCCCCGGGATATCATGAGCACCGGCGGGATCATGTACGCCTACCACCCCCTGCTGGACGGCAATACCGGCGGCTATTTCAACACGTTGATCGACATCCAGAAGATGTGAGGCGAGGAAGATGGAAAAGACAAAACAGCTGACTTTGTATGTGGATACCAGACGCTGCATGGGCTGCCGCGCCTGCGAGACGGCCTGCAAGCTGGAAAACGCCCTGCCCGCCGGCCCCCGCTACACCATGGTGACGGAGACGGAAGTGGTGGAAGACGGTGTGGATAAACTGAAATTCCTACCGGTGCCCTGCCAGCACTGCGCCGACGCCCCCTGCGTCAAGGCTTGCCCCACCGGGGCGCTTTTCAAGCGGGAGGACGGCGTGGTTCTGGTGAACCGGCGCAAGTGTATCGGCTGCCATGAGTGCCTTTGGAGCTGCCCCTTCGGCGTGCCCCAGTTCGGCGTCGATGGAAAGATGCAAAAATGCACCCTGTGCGCCTTCCGGCTGGACCGGGGAGAGATGCCGGCCTGTGCCAGGGCCTGCCCTGCGGAGGCCATCTTGGTGGGAACCACGGAGGAGATCTCCGCCACGCTGCGCAGCCGCTACGGGGCCCAGTGTGCCGCCGCCCAGATGATGAGCCAGGGAAGATGCGACCCGCCCCAGACGGCAAAGTGAGGCGGCGCCTATGAAGATGATTTGTATTGACCGGGCCAAATGCAGCGGCTGCGGTGCCTGCCAGGCCCTGTGCGCCCTGGAAAAACGGGGCCGTATGCAGCCTGGGGAAAGCCGCATCCGCCTGCGGCGCACCGGCGGGCCCATGCTGCAGTATGTGACCTACTGCCAGCACTGTGCCGATCCCGAGTGCGTGAAGGCCTGCTTGAAGACCATTATCCACAAGGAAAAGGACGGCCTGGTGGTGCGGAAGTTTGACGAGTGCTTCGCCTGCTCCGCCTGCGAGGTGGCCTGCCCCGTGGGAGCGGTGGTCTATGACAGCGGGAAGGACGCCTATATGACCTGCGATCTGTGCAGAGGGGATCCCCTGTGCGTGAAGGTCTGCCCCACCGGGGCCCTGACCTTTGTGGACGCGGCCCAGTCCAGTGTGGAGCGCAGGGGGGCCTATGCCCTGCAGAAGATCGAGGGAAAGGAGTGGCTGCCATGAAGAGCGTTATCTGTGCCGTGGTGAACCTGCACACAGGACAGGTGGAGACGCTGAAGTGGGCGGCCGGCTCCCTTCGGGACGGACGCCTGGGATGGAGCGATTTTGCAAGGGAGGCGGCCCGGCGCCGCCTTGGCCCGGGGGTGGCGCTGTCCACCGGGCCCCTTACCGGCATGGGAATGCCCGGGGGCGGGGGGATGACCT
>CALWXJ010000029.1 GCA_944385475.1 uncultured Oscillospiraceae bacterium | reverse complement strand
GGGGGGCGGCCGGGGCGCCCGGGGGCCGGGGGGGGGCGCGGGCCCCGGGGCCCTGTCGGGGGGGGGGGAGGCCGGGGGGGGGGGGGAGGACCGGGGGGGTTTTCTGGGGGGAGGAGCGCCGCTTCTACCCTGCGGAGGGCCGCCTGGGAGCCATGCTGCGCCTGGCGGGGGTGGACCATCTTTTCCTGACGGAGGCCGCTCCGGAGGGAAAACAGGCCCAGGTACACGTTGAAAACGGCCGCATCCGGGTGACATGGCGGCAGGCCCCTGGCCGCAGCGCCAGCCACCACGCCTATCAAGACGCCCTGGGCAGCCGTCCCCACGGGGATGGGGTGATCGCTGTGCCCGCCCGGGGAGGCGTGCTGGAAGACGACTTGTTTTTCATCTCCGGAAGAGCCGTGGCGGAGGAGCTGCGGGCCATGGGGGTGGAGTTTTTAAGCGTATACGGCTCCGCCGGTGTGGACGCCGCCGACCCCCAGGACCTGTGCCGGCTGTGCCGGGAGCTTTGGATGGAGCGGGGGAGCTGGAAAGATACCCCGGCGGGAGACGCCCAGTGCCCCGGGGAGTATTTGTCCATCACGCCGGGGGCGTGCAAAGACCAGCCCCGTACTGCCCAGAGGCCCCTGGGGGCAAAGGACCGGGAGCAGATGCTCCTCTCCGCCCTGGGGCTTTATTGGGGAGAACACGCCCGGCGTCTGGGGGGGCTTCCCAAAGCGTGGGAATTGTTGTATGCTGTAAAAGGACAGCGGGTGTCCGCCGATGATGAGGCGGCCATTGCCGATGCACTGGCCCAGACGGTGAAAGGAGTGTGGGAAGCGTGAGCCAGCAATATGACCTCATTGTAGTGGGCGGCGGCATCGCCGGCTACCACACGGCCCTCTCCGCCCGGGAGACGAATCCCGACCTGCGGGTCCTCATCCTCTCCGCGGACCGGGAGACCACCTGTTCTGCTCCCTGCCTGCCGGACTACATCGCCGGGCACATTCCCCGGAAGAACGTGTTTGTTGCCCGGGAGGAGACTTTCCGGGAGAAGGGGATCCACCTTTCTCTGGGGGAGCGGGTGGTATCCGCCGACCCGGAGAAGCACACCGTCACCACCGACCGGGAACGGACGCTGCGCTACGGCGCCCTGGTGCTGGCCACCGGCAGCGAGCCCATCCGCCTGAGGCGGATGGAGGGCACGGCTCTGCCGGGCAACCATGTGTTAAAACGTGTCACGGACGCAGACGCCCTGGCAAAGGCCCCCGCCCGGCGGGCGGTGGTGGTGGGCACCGGCGCCATCGGCCTGGAGGGAGCCTCCTCCCTGAAAGAGCGGGGCGTGGAGGAAGTGACACTGGTGGAGGCCCTGGAGTGGATCAACCCCAAGTGCTTTGACCGGGCTGCTTCTGACTATATGAAAAAGGCCTTTGCAGACATTGGGGTCCATGTCCTCACGGGAGAGGCCATCACCGCCGTGGAAGGGGTGGACCGGGTCACCGGGGTGCGGACGGAAAAGCGGTCCATCCCCTGCGACCTGGTGCTCTGGGGCATCGGCATGCGGCCGGTGACAGACCTTGCCGCGTCCATGGGCGTTTGCCTCAGCAAGAGCGGGGGCATTGAAGTGGATGCCTTTATGCGCACCAATCTGCCGGATGTCTACGCCGTGGGGGACTGCACAGAGCCCTATGATGAGTTCTATCAGCGGCCCATGGCCAATATGCTCTGGCGCACTGCCACGGAACAGGGCACCTTTGTGGGGACCTATCTTGCCGGGGGCGACGTGCCGGAGGAGGGCTATGAGGGAGGAAAGCTCCTGTTTTTGACCTATGTGGGAGATGCCCCTGCCTGCTCCTACGGCTATACCGAGGGGGCCCTGAAGGGCAAGCGCTACACGGTGCTGGAGGATCGGCAGGAGGACAGCTACCGCAAGGTCCTGCTGCAAAATCACAAGATCGTGGGCTTCCAGATGGTCAATACGCTGGAAGGGGCCAATGAACTCTATGCCCAGATCCGCAAGGGAGCCACGGTGGACCTCAAGGGCACGGACCGGGAGGAATTCATCCGCTTCCCGGAAAAGTATTTTGCCATGAGCGCCTATTTGCGTCAGATGAAGATGTAAAGGGCGGATGGAGGAGAGGAAGACGCCATGGACACACCTGTTTTTACCTTCGCGGCTTATTCCGGAACGGGGAAGACCACCTATCTGGAATCCCTGATCCCCTATTTGAAAGAGGCGGGACTCCGGGTGGCAGTGGTAAAACACGATGCACACCAGCTGGAATTTGATACGGAGGGGAAGGACACCTGGCGCTTTAGTGCCGCCGGGGCAGATGTGGTGGCGGCAGTCTCCGGAGATACCCTGGCGGTATTTGACCACCGCCAGGCCACTTTGCAGGAGGCCCTCTCCCACATCCATGGCGTGGACCTGATTTTAACAGAGGGATTCAAGACCGGGCCCTGGCCCAAGATCGCCCTGCTGCGGAAGGGGTCGGGCCGGAGCCTGGCGGTGCCCATGGAGGAGTGCTTCGCCATTGTATCCGACGAGCCCCTCCAGGCCCCGTGCCCGGTATTCCCCCTGGGAGATCCCCGGCCGCTGGCACGGGCCCTGGCCGGCATTGTGAAGGGAGGGGGAAAGCTGTGAGCTGCTCTTTGGAGGAGGCGCTGGAACGGGTGACGGAGGGGGTCTCGACCCTGCCGCCGGAGAGAGCGCCCCTGACGGCGTGTATTGGGCGGGTGCTGGCCCGGGAGCTGCGCGCTCCCATGGATCAGCCCCCCTTCTCCCGTTCGCCCCTGGATGGATACGCCCTGCGGGGATCGGATATCTCCCGGGCGCGGCGGGAAACCCCCGTCCGCGTGCGGGTGGTGGACAAACGCTATGCCGGGGACTGCCCCGGCGTGGCGGTGGGCCCGGGAGAGGCAGTGCGTCTGATGACCGGGGCCATGCTGCCTCCGGGAGCGGACTGTGTGGTCCGCCAGGAGGACACCGACGGCGGGGAAAATGAGGTGGAGATCTATGTCCCCGTTCCTCCGGGGGCAAATGTGTGCCGCCAGGGGGAGGAGTATCAAAAAGGGGAGCTCCTGATCCCCAAGGGGCAGAGGATCGACGCGGCGGCGGCGGCAGTGGCCGCCGGCGCGGGGCAGGAGACCCTGGAGGTATTTCGTCGTCCCCGGGCGGCGCTTGTAGCCACAGGGGATGAGATCTGCCCTCCGGGAGCGGCGCTGCGGCCCGGCGCGGTCTATGACGTCAATACCCCGTATCTCCAGGCCCGGCTGGAGAAGATGGGGGCCCAGGTGACGGCGGCGTGCCGGGTGGGAGACGACCTTCAGGCTCTGGAGTCCGCCCTGGCAGGCTTTGCCGGGCAGGCGGATCTGGTGGTGACCACAGGAGGCGTATCTGTGGGGCAAAAGGATCTTTTGCCCAAGGCCCTGTCCGCCATCGGGGCGGAGATCGTCTTCCACGGCGTGGCCATCAAGCCTGGTATGCCCACCTTGTTTGCCCGCCTGGGGGGAACAGCTTTCTTGTGCCTTTCCGGCAATCCTTTTTCCGCGGCGGTGCCCTTTGAGCTGCTGGCCCGGCCCTTGCTGGGGAAGATGACTGGGGACGATGGTCTGGCTCTGCGGCCCGGGGTGGCAGTGGCGCAGACAGCTTTTGAAAAGCCCAGTCCCAGCCGCCGCTTTTTGCGGGGGCGCCTCTGCTCCGGGCGCCTTTGGCTGCCCGGCGGCCAGGCCAACGGCCAGATGCGCAGCATGATAGGATGCAACTGCCTGGCGGATATCCCGGCGGGGGCGCCTCCTGTCCGCCCCGGGGATGAGGTGCGGGTCTGGCAGGGGTTGGAGGATGGCTATGGCCCTTGCCCGTGAAGACTGTGCCGCTGTGATCCTGGCGGGGGGGCACTCCCGTCGGATGGGCCGGGACAAGACCCGCCTTGTGGTGGCGGGCCAGGCGCTGCTGCCTCGTCTTTGCCGCATGACGGAGGGCTTTGGCCAGCGGCTCCTCTCGGCCAATGACCCCACTGTGGGGGCGGGGCTTTCCATGGAGGTGGTGGCGGACGTCCTGGCAGACGCCGGCCCCCTGGGGGGGCTTTGCAGCGCTTTGCAGGCGGCCCGGAAGCCCTGGCTTTTGTGCCTGCCGTGCGACTTGCCGTGGCTCACCCCCCAGGTGGTGGATTTTCTTCTGGCGGGCTTTGACGGAGGGGCGGAGGCCTTGGTTTGTCGGGATGGGGAAGGGCGGGTACACCCCCTGTGCGGCATTTACAGCCGCGCCCTGCTGCCCCTGGCCCAGAAACAGCTTGGGCAGGGGGAATACCGGATGTACCGCTTTTTGGAACAGACGGGCTGGGCAGCGGCGGATACCGCCGGCGTGTTTCCTCCCCAGGTGTTTTACAATTTGAATACCCCCCGGGACGTGGCCCGGGCGGAGGCCTTGGGGCTGGGCCCCATTGCCTTTGCACCGTGAGGGAGAGGCGGCTTTGCCGCCGCTCCCTTTTTTGCGCGAAAAGATCTGCCGCCGAAGAGAGGGGTCGGCGGCAGATCTAAGAGAAGGAGAACAGGCCTCAGTCCAGAGCGGCCAGGGCCTGCCGGAACTCTTCGATGAGGTCCTGGGGATCTTCAATTCCCACAGACACCCGCAAAAGGCCCGGGGTGATGCCCATGTCCCGGCGGTCAGCGTCGGGCACATCGGCGTGGGAGGAGGTGCAGGGGTGCATCAAGGTGGTGTGGATGCCCCCCAGGGTGGAGGCGAAGTGAACGAATTTCAAATGGGAGGTGAACTTGTTCAAAAGGGCGATGTCCTCGTCCAGGGCAAAACTCAGCATGCCGGACATAGTCTGCTCATTGGGGAACAGGCGCATGGCAAGGGCATGCTGGGGATGGCTTTTGAGACTGGGGTGATTCACCACCCGCACATGGGGATCCTTTTCCAAAAAGGCGGCCAGAGCGGCGGCGTTGGACATCTGCCGGCGTACCCGCAGGTCCATGGTGCCGAAGTTTTTGTACATGGTGAAAGAGGCATAGGGATCTCCGGCGGTGCCGTAGAGAGGGCGGAAGTACTCCAACTTCTGGATGATCTCCGCTGAGGCGGTGATAGACCCCCCAATGGCATCAGAGTGGCCGTTCATGAATTTGGTAAGGCTGTTGATGACGATGTCCGCTCCCAGGGTGATGGGCTTGATGGCAATATTGGTAGTAAAAGTATTGTCCACCATCAAGAGGGCGCCGTGGGCATGGGCCAGTTGGGCCAGGGCGGGGATATCCGCCATCCGCAGCACCGGATTGGAGCACACCTCGGTGTAGATCATCTTCGTCTTGTCAGTGACGGCTTTCTCTGCATTTTCCGTGTTCCGGAAGTCGGCAAAGACCACATGGATGCCAAAGGCGGGCAGGATATCCGTCATCACCTGGAAGGTCTCGCCATAGATGGCACGGCTGCACAGCACCTCATCTCCAGGGCGCAGCAGCGTCATCAGTGTGGTGGTGATGGCCCCCATACCGGCGGAGAAGATCAGGCTCTTCTCCCCCTGTTCCAGGTAAGAGACCACCTTGGCAAGGGCCTCCCGGTTGGGATTGCTGAAGCGGACATAGGAGAATTTCGTGGCGGCAATCTGCTGCATCTCCTCCAGAGTGGTGGCCTTGAAGGCCGTGGTACAGTAATAGGGGATGCTCAGGGGCTTGTAAAAATCAAGGCCCCGGACCTCGGTCCCCTCATATAAAAGCGCAGTGGCTTGTGAGTAATTGCTCATATCTGGACTCCTTTTCTGAAAAATCCGGGGACCCCGGACGTCCCCCTGATGGTTTCAGTATAAACGTTATAACGATTACAGAGTCAAGGAGGAAATCGGGCTCTGTCCCCAAGGAAAATTTTCCCCAGCCCTATCGACAAACCCAGAGGAAGCGGCTATGATGAAGCAGAAGTTAGTTAAAGCTAACCAAAGGCCGGAAAAATTCCGGCAGAGATTCCAAGGAGGGAATGCCATGATTCCGCTGATATTGGCCGATCCCCACCAGGCGTGCTTCATCAGGCGGGTAGGGGGGAGGCCGGAGACCCGGCAGCATCTGGAGAATCTGGGGTTTGTACCGGGGGAGAAGGTGACGGTCATTTCCGCCAACGGCGGGAATCTGATCGTCAAGGTGAAGGAGTCCCGGGTGGCCGTCAGTGAGGAGCTGGCCCGGAAAATCATGGTGTGACCGCCGGAGGTACTGGCAGGAGGAAGGAACATGAGAACACTGAAAGATGTCAAGGTGGGGCAGACGGTCACCGTGGCGAGGCTGCGGGGAGAAGGTCCCGTTAAGCGCCGGATTATGGACATGGGGATCACCAAAGGTGTGGAGATCCATGTGCGGAAAGTGGCGCCCCTGGGAGACCCCATGGAGCTGAATCTGCGGGGATATGAATTGTCCCTGCGCAAGGCGGACGCGGAAATGATCGAGGTATCGTGACCCACAGGTGGCAGGGGCCGTCCATTTTTAAATCCGGGAGTTAGCTATATCTAACTCTTAGAAAGGAGAACATATGGAACTGAAAATCGCACTGGCCGGCAACCCAAACTGCGGGAAGACGACGCTTTTTAACGCCTTCACCGGCTCCAATCAGTATGTGGGCAACTGGCCCGGCGTGACGGTGGAGAAGAAGGAGGGACGGCTGAAAGGCCGCAGGGATGTGATCATCCAGGACCTGCCTGGCATCTACTCCCTGTCCCCTTACACGCTGGAGGAGGTGGTGGCCCGGAACTACCTGGTGAAAGAACGGCCTGACGCCATCCTCAACATTGTGGACGGGACCAACATCGAGCGGAACCTGTACCTCACCACCCAGCTCATGGAGCTGGGACTGCCGGTGGTGGTGGCGGTGAATATGATGGATCTGGTGCGCAGAAACGGTGATTGCATCGACCTTGCCGCCCTGGCCAAAGCACTGGGGTGCGAGGTGGTGGAGATGAGCGCCCTGAAAGGGGAGGGCAGCATGGAAGCCGCCCTGCGGGCTGTGGAGCTGGCCCAGGCAAAGGGGGCGAGGCAGCTGCCCCATGTCTTTGCCGGCAGTGTGGAGCACGCCATTGCCCATATCGAGGAGTCCCTGGAGGGACGGGTGGAAGAGCGGCACCTGCGCTGGTACGCCATCAAAGTGTTCCAGCGGGATGAAAAGGTACTGGCGGAGCTGAATCTGGACAGTGGTCTGGCCAGCCATTTGGAATCCCATATCGCCGACTGTGAGGCGGAGCTGGATGACGACGCTGAGAGCATCATCACCAACCAGCGCTATACCTATATCAACGGCATCGTGGCCAAGTCCGTGAAGAAAAAGGCCCAAAAGCACGGCCTCTCCACCTCCGACAAGATCGACCGGGTGGTGACCAACCGTCTTCTGGCTCTGCCCATCTTTGTGGGGATCATGTTCCTCATTTACGCCGTGGCTATGGGCGGCTGGTCTGTCTCCATCGGTACCATGGGCACCGACTGGGCCAATGACGTCCTCTTTGGACAGTGGGTCCCTGGTGTGTTTGACCGTCTCCTGGGAGTCCTGGGAGTGGCAGAGAGCAGCTGGGTCTATGGCCTGGTGCAAGACGGCATCGTGGCCGGCGTGGGTGCCGTGCTGGGATTTGTGCCCCAGATGCTGGTGCTGTTTTTCCTGCTGGCCATTCTGGAGGATGTGGGCTATATGGCCCGGGTGGCCTTCATCATGGACCGGATCTTCCGGCGCTTTGGCCTCTCCGGGAAGAGCTTTATCCCCATGCTGGTGGCCGCGGGCTGCGGTGTGCCGGGGATCATGGCCTCCCGCACCATTGAGCAGGACCGGGACCGGAAAATGACCATCATGACCACCGGCTTCATCCCCTGCGGCGCTAAAATGCCCATCATCGGCCTGTTTGCCGGCGCCCTGTTTGGGAACTCCGCCTGGGTGGCCACTTCCGCCTATTTCATCGGCGTAGCTGCCGTGGTGCTCTCCGGCATCATGCTGAAAAAGTTCCGGGCCTTTGCCGGAGAGCCTGCCCCCTTCGTCATGGAACTGCCCGCCTACCACGCCCCTGCCCCCGGCAATGTGCTCCGGGCCACCTGGGAGCGGGGCTGGAGCTTTATCAAGCGGGCCGGCACCGTGATCCTCCTTTCCACCATTGTGCTGTGGTTCCTCCAGGGCTATGGCTTTGTGGACGGTGTGTTCCAGGCGGTTGCGGACAACAACGACTCCTTGCTGGCGGACATCGGCAATGCCATCGCTTGGATCTTCTATCCTCTGGGCTGGGTGGGCCAGTGGGCCTGGAAGGCCGCCGTGGCCACCTTTACCGGCCTCATCGCCAAGGAAGAAGTGGTGAATACCTTCGGCGTTTTGTACCACTATGCCGGGGACATTGACCTCATGGAGGACAGCTCCCCCATCTGGGCGCTGGTGGCTGCGGATTTCACCCCTCTGTCCGCTTACTCCTTTATGATCTTCAACCTCCTGTGCGCCCCATGCTTTGCCGCCATGGGCGCCATCAAGCGGGAGATGAACAACCCCAAGTGGACCCTGGGTGCCATTGGCTATATGTGCGGCTTTGCCTATGTGGTATCCATGATCGTCTATCAGCTGGGCGGCCTTATCACCGGCGAAGTGACCTTCGGCGTGTGGAGCGTGGTGGCCATGGCGGCGCTGGCGGGCATTTTGTATCTGCTGGTGCGCAGGGGCTGCCAGGGGGAACCGGAGACCCACCATCTCACCTCCGTCTCCGCCGCTATGAAATAATTTAAAGGGGGACGGTATATGCCTGCGAATATAGGGGAGGCCCTGGTGGTCCTCATTCTGACAGGGATGGTGGTTCTGATCATCCGTGCCCTTTGGCGGGGCCATAAGGCCGGCAGCTGCTGCACCGGTGACTGCAGCAGCTGCCGCGGCTGCCACGGCGGGCGGGGACCTGCCAAGGGAAAGACCCCTCCCCACGGATAATCTCTCTTCAAAAAAGATGCTCCCGGCGCGGCAGCTGCCGCGCCGGGAGCATCTTTGATGTCTCTGTCCAAGAGGGGAGAAAATCAGAACAGGCCTGTGATGCGGCCGTTCTCATCCACGTCGATCTTCTCCGCTGCCGGGACCTTGGGAAGGCCCGGCATGGTCATGATGTCGCCGGTCAGGGCCACCAGGAACCCGGCGCCGGCGGAGACCTTCAGATTCCGCACCGTGATGGTGAAATTCCGGGGAGCTCCCAGGAGAGAGGCGTCGTCAGAGAAGGAATACTGGGTCTTGGCCATGCAGATGGGCAGGCCGCCGTAGCCCAGGGCCTCCAGCTCCGCCATCTGCTTGCGGGCAGCGGGGGTGAGGACCACTCCATCGGCATGATAGATGCGCTGAGAGATGTCCGTGAGTTTTTTCTCAATGGAGTCCTGAAGGTCGTAGGCAAAGCGGAAGTCGCTCTCCTGCTGGCACAGGCGCAGCACCTCCTGGGCCAGCGCCTGGCCGCCCTGGCCGCCCTTGGCCCACACCTCGCTGAGAGCCACATTCACTCCCAGCTCCCGGCACTTGTCCTCCACCAGCTTCAGCTCGGCGGGGGTGTCCGTGGGGAAGGCGTTGATGGCCACCACACAGGGCAGGCCATAGACCTTGGTGATGTTCCCCACATGCTGGAGCAGGTTGGGCAGGCCCTTTTCCAAAGCCGCGAGATTCTCCTGTCCCAGGTCCGCCTTGGCCACGCCCCCGTGGTTTTTCAGGGCCCGGACGGTGGCCACCACCACTACCGCGGAGGGCTTGAGCCCTGCCAGGCGGCATTTGATGTCCAGGAACTTCTCCGCGCCTAAGTCCGCGCCGAAGCCTGCCTCCGTCACGGCGTAATCCCCCAGACGCATGGCCATGCGGGTGGCCATGACACTGTTGCAGCCGTGGGCGATGTTGGCAAAGGGGCCGCCGTGGATAAAGGCAGGGGTGCCCTCTAAAGTTTGGACCAGGTTGGGCTTCAGGGCATCTTTCAGCAGGGCCGCCATGGCCCCCTCGGCCTTGATGTCGTGGGCGGTGACGGGCTTGCCGTCATAGGTGTAGGCAATGACCATGCGGCCCAGGCGGGCCTTGAGGTCGGGGATGTCCGACGCCAGGCACAGCACCGCCATGATCTCGCTGGCCACGGTGATGTCAAATCCATCCTCCCGGGGCACGCCCTGCATCCGGCCTCCCAGGCCGTCCACAATGTTGCGCAGCTGGCGGTCGTTCATGTCCACACAGCGGCGCCAGACGATGCGCTTGACGTCGATCCCCAGGGCATTGCCCTGCTGGATGTGGTTGTCCAGCATGGCGGCGCAGAGATTGTTGGCCGCCCCGATGGCGTGGAAGTCACCGGTGAAGTGGAGGTTGATGTCCTCCATGGGGATCACCTGGGCGTAGCCGCCGCCGGCAGCGCCGCCCTTCACCCCGAACACAGGGCCCAAAGAGGGCTCCCGCAGAGCCACCACCACATTTTTGCCCATCTGGTGCAGGGCGTCTGCAAGGCCCACGGTGGTGGTGGTCTTGCCTTCCCCGGCGGGGGTGGGGTTGATGGCGGTGACCAGAATCAGCTTCCCGTCCGGCCGCTGGCACTCCCGCAGCAGGCGGTAGTCCACTTTGGCCTTGTAGTTGCCGTAAAGTTCCAGATATTCCTCGTCGATGCCGGCGCTGCGGGCCACCTCTGTGATTTTCCGGGGGGTGCAGGCCTGGGCGATCTCAATATCCGAAAGGATCTTCATAAAGAGCTCCTCTTTTCCTTGTTTTTTAAAATGTGATGAAACTCCGTGCCGCCTCAGCGGAAATAAGCCACCGCGGAGGAAAACAGCTTCATGTCATACTCCCCGGGGATGTTGCGGTAGAGGTGGCGGCCGATGCGCTCGGAGTGGCCCATCTTCCCCAGCACCCGGCCGTCGGGGGAGGTGATGCCCTCCACCGCGAAGAGGGAGCCGTTGGGGTTGAAGGCAGTGTCCATGGAGGGGGCGCCTGCCAGATCCACATACTGGGTGGCGATCTGCCCGTTTTCCGCCAGCTGGCGCACCAATGCCTCTGAGGACAGGAAGCGCCCTTCCCCATGGGAGACGGGGACGGTGAAGATCTCCCCCACCTGGGTGGCGGAGAGCCAGGGGGACTTGTTGGAGCAGATCCGGGTGCGCACCATCTTGGACTGATGGCGGCCGATGGTGTTATAGGTGAGGGTGGGGCAGGTCTCGTCGGTGTCCAGGATCTTGCCGTAGGGCACCAGTCCCAGCTTGATGAGAGCCTGGAAGCCGTTGCAGATCCCCAGCATCAATCCGTCCCGCCGCTCCAAAAGGGCGGCGACCTGCTCTTTTACCGCGGGATTGCGGAAGAAGGCGGTAATGAATTTGGCGGAGCCGTCAGGCTCATCGCCGCCGGAGAAGCCGCCGGGGATCACCACCATCTGGGCCTGGGCCATTTGCCGGGCAAAGCGCTCCACACTCCGGGAGACGTCGTCGGCGGTGAGGTTGCGCAAAACGGAGATCTCCGCCTCCGCTCCCGCCGCTATCAGGGCCCGGGCGGTATCGTACTCGCAGTTGGTGCCGGGGAACACGGGGATGAGGGCCCGGGGCCGGGCGGTCTTCACCGCCGGGGCACGCCGCTCCCGGCAGGGGAAGGAGAAGGCCTCCACACTGCCGCCGCTGTCGGCGCTGCGGGTGGGATAGACCCCTTCCAGCACGCCGTCATTCAGCGCCGACAGCTCCTCAATGGGGGCGCTGTCGTTCCCCAGATCCACCACCGGCTGGGCAGTGGTGTGCCCCAGACAGGGCACCCCCTGGGGCACCTCCGTCAGCTCGGCGATGATGGCGCCGGGCATGGGGGTAAACCAGTCTGCCTCCCCCTGGGCACAAAAGCCCACCCGGTTGCCGAAGGACATCTTCATCACGCCCTCCGCCAGGCCGTTTTCCACAGCCCAGGCAGATTTCACCTTGCCCGCCTGGCACAGCTTATGGAACTGCTGCCAGACAGACTTCCACCGGGAGACATCCTCCCCCTCCGCCTGGAACAGGCAAACGGGGTGGCCCGGGGCGGAGAAGGCGGTAGAGAGGATCTCCGGAGCCTTGGCAGGCGCCACGGCAAAGGAGATGAGGGTGGGGGGCACATCCAGGTTTAAGAAGGAGCCGGACATAGAGTCCTTGCCGCCGATGGCGGCCAGACCCAGCCCCAGCTGGGCGTCCAGCGCCCCCAGCAAAGCGGCAAAGGGCTTGCCCCAGCGGTGGGGGTCTGTGCGGAGCTTTTCAAAATACTCCTGGAAGGTGAGATAGGCTCCCTGGTAGTCGCACCCCGCGGCCACCAGCTTGGCAACGGAGGTCACCACCGAGTCCCGGGCACCGGTATAGGGATCCGCCGTCATGGCCTCGGGGTCCAGGCCCCAGGCCATGACCGAGCAATCCTGTGTCTCGTGGCCGGGCAGCACCGGCAGCAGCGCCGCCATTGCCTGGGCGGGAGAGGACTGGTAAGCCCCGCCGAAGGGGGCGAGGACGGTGCCGGCGCCGATGGAGGAGTCAAAGCGCTCCGTCAGCCCCCGGCGGGAGGCGCACTTGAGGCTGCCGGCCATCTGACGCAGGGAGGTAAAGGAGGCGTCCTTGCTCCCGGAGCGGTCCTTGGCCGATACCGCCACCGTGGTGTGCTTGCTGGCACCGTTGGTATCCAAAAAGGCGCGGCTGAGGTCGGCAATGGTCTGCCCCTTCCAGTGCATCACCATCCGGGCTTCCTCCGTGACTTCCGCCACGGGATACGCCTCCAGATTTTCTCCGGCGGCAGCGGCCAAAAAGGCCTCCACATGCTCCGGGGCCACCACTACGGCCATACGCTCCTGGCTCTCGGAGATGGCCAGCTCCGTGCCGTCCAGGCCCTCGTACTTCTTCCGCACGGCGTCCAGGTCGATCCGCAGGCCCGGGGCAAGCTCCCCAATGGCCACGGACACGCCGCCGGCGCCAAAGTCATTGCAGCGCTTGATCATCCGGGTGACATCCCCGTTGCGGAAGAGCCGCTGGATCTTCCGTTCCTCCGGGGCGTTGCCCTTTTGCACCTCCGAAGCCATGGTGGCAAGGGACTTGAGGTTATGGCTCTTGGAAGAGCCGGTGGCGCCGCCGATGCCGTCCCGGCCGGTGCGGCCCCCCAGCAGGATCACCACATCCCCGGGAGCGGGACGCTGACGCACCACATTTTCCGACGGGGCGGCGCCCACCACGGCCCCCACTTCCATGCGCTTGGCGACGTACCCCTCGTGGTACACCTCCGCCACATGGCCGGTGGCAAGGCCGATCTGGTTGCCGTAGGAGGAATAGCCCGCCGCGGCGGTGGTGGCAATCTTGCGCTGGGGGAGCTTTCCCTCCAGGGTCTTATCCAGGGGAGAGCGGGGATCGCCGCCGCCGGTAAGGCGCATGGCCTGATAGACATAGGCCCGGCCGGAAAGAGGATCCCGGATGCATCCGCCGATGCAGGTGGCGGCGCCGCCGAAGGGCTCGATCTCCGTGGGGTGGTTATGGGTCTCGTTTTTAAACATCAAAAGCCAGTCCTGAGGCTGGCCGTCCACGGTGGCGGTGACGTGGATGGAGCAGGCGTTGATCTCCTCGCTCTCGTCCAGATTCTTCAGCCCGCCCCGCTTTTTCAGCACCTTGGCGCCGATGGTGGCAAGATCCATCAGCGTCTGGGGCCGCACGGCGGCCCTCTCCGGGCCGTAGACCTCTTCCCGGGCGGCAAGATAGCGCCGGTAGGCCTGTGCCACCGGCTCATCCAGGATCTCCACGGCGTCGATATGGGTGGAGAAGGTGGTGTGGCGGCAGTGGTCGGACCAATAGGTGTCCACCACCCGGATCTCCGTAATAGTGGGGTCCCGGCCCTCTTCATCCCGGAAATAGGACTGGAGGAACGAAAGGTCATCCAGATCCATGGCAAGGCCCAGGCGCTCCAAAAGGGCGCGAAGACCCGCCTGATCCAAAGCGGTGAAGCCCTCCACCGTCTCCACACGGTCAGGCTGCGGGTGGGACAGACGCAGCGTCTCAGGGAGGTCCAAAGATGCCTCCCGGGACTCCACAGGGTTGATGACATAGTGCTTCACAGCCTCCACGTCCGCTCCCGTCAAATCGCCGTACAGGGCATAGACCTTGGCGGAGTGGACGGTGGGCCGCTCTTTTTGGCTGAGGAGCTGGATGCACTGGGCGGCGGAGTCCGCCCGCTGGTCAAACTGGCCGGGAAGGGGTTCCACGGCGAAGACGGCCCGGGCGCCGGAAAAGTCCGGCGTGTCGCTCACGATGTCCAGCTGGGGCTCAGAGAAAACAGCGGTGCGGGCATAAGCAAAGAGGTCTTCCTCGATCCCCTCCACGTCGTAGCGGTTGAGGATGCGCACATCCTGCAAAGACGCCAGGCCCAGGAAGGAGTGGCAGTCCCCCAGAAGGCCGGCGGCCTCCGGCGCCAGGCCGGGGCGTTTTTCCACAAAGACTCTGTAAACCATCATCATCTCTCCCTTGCTGCCTGCAGGGCCCGCTGGCCGATATCCTTGCGGCAATAGGCGTTTTCAAAATGGATGTCCCGGGTCAGGGCATAGGCGGCCTCTATGGCCTGGGGCAGGGTGTCCGCCGTGGCGGTGACCCCCAGTACCCGGCCGCTGGAGGTGCGCAGCTGTCCGTCCTCCAGCTTGGCACCGGCCACATAGGTGTGGGCGGCGGCCTCCGGAGTCATGGTGATGGGGAAGCCGGTTTCGTACTTGCCGGGGTAGCCCTGGGAGGCCATCACCACGCAGCAGGCGGCCCCGGAGGAGAACTCCACCGGCGTTTGGGCCAGCGTGCCCTCTGTGGTGGCCCGCATCACTGTCAAGAGGTCGCTTTTCAAAAGGGGCAGCACCACCTGGGTCTCCGGGTCCCCAAAGCGGCAGTTGTATTCGATGACCTTGGGCCCGTCCGGGGTGAGCATCAGGCCGAAGTACAGGCATCCCCGGAAGGTCCGCCCCTCGGTCTTCATGGCCCGGATGGTGGGCAGGAAGATCTCCTTCATGCAGTAGTCCGCCACAGCCGGGGTGTAGAAGGGGTTGGGGGCAATGGTGCCCATGCCGCCGGTATTGGGGCCCTGGTCACCGTCCAAAGCCCGCTTGTGGTCCATGGAGGAGACCATGGGGACAAGGGTCTCCCCATCGGTGAAGGAGAGAACCGACACCTCCGGCCCGGTGAGGAACTCCTCAATGACCACCTGGCTGCCGGATTCGCCGAAGACTTTGTCCTCCATCATGGCGTGGATGGCGTCCTTGGCCTCCTGGCGGGTCTGGGCGATGGTGACGCCCTTTCCCAGGGCCAGCCCGTCGGCCTTTACCACCACCGGCACGGAGCACTGCTCCACATAGGCGCAGGCGGCGGCGGGGTCGGAAAAGGTCTCATAGGCGGCGGTGGGGATGTGGTACTTTTTCATGAGGCTTTTGGAAAAGACCTTGCTGCTTTCAATGACGGCGGCCTTGGCCTCCGGACCGAAGCAGGGAATGCCTGCCGCCGTCAGGGCGTCCACCGCCCCCAGGGCCAGGGGATCGTCAGGGGCCACTACGGCGTAATCCACGCCGTGGGACTTGGCGAATTCCACCTGCTGTGGGATGTCCTTGGCGCCGATCTGCGGCACGCAGACGGCATCGGCGGCAATTCCGCCATTGCCGGGCAGGGCGTAGATCACCTCCACCTCCGGGTTTTCCTTCAGCTTTTTGATAATGGCATGCTCGCGGCCTCCGCCGCCGATGACCAGAAGATTCATGGCAACCTCCCAAATCAATCAAAGGTTAAGGGATATTTTCAAGGTGCTTTCGTACCCGGGCTGTGCCCGGAAGCAAGGGATATGGAGCTTGCGCATCTCTCCCGCTTCCTCCCCAGGGAAACCAGCGAAGCGTTTGCCTGGGGAAAATGAGGAGCAGCGGAATGAGCGCGCTTGCGGGCTGTGCCCGGAAGCAAGGGATATGGAGCTTGCGACGAGTTAGTGGTGGAACAGCCGCATTCCGGTAAAGGCCATCACCATGCCGTACTTATCCGCGGTTTCGATCACATGGTCGTCCCGGATGGAGCCGCCGGGCTCGGCGATGTACGCCACGCCGGACTTGCGGGCGCGCTCCACATTGTCGCCGAAGGGGAAGAAGGCGTCGGACCCGCAGGTGACGCCGGACTGGGTGGCGATCCAGGCCTTTTTCTCCTCCGCCGTCAGCACCTCAGGCTTGACGGTAAAGGTCTGCTGCCACACGCCGTCGGCCAGGATATCCTCATATTCGTCGGAGGTGTAGATGTCGATGGCGTTGTCCCGGTCGGGGCGGCGGATCCCCTCCACGAACTGCAATCCCAGGACCTTGGGATGCTGCCGGAGGTACCAGTTGTCCGCCTTGTTGCCTGCAAGGCGCGTGCAGTGGATGCGGCTTTGCTGCCCGGCCCCCACGCCGATGGCCTGTCCGTCCTTGACATAGCACACGGAGTTGGACTGGGTGTACTTGAGGGTGATAAGGGCCACCATCATGTCGATTTTGGCC
The DNA here is from genome assembly GCA_944385475.1 of uncultured Oscillospiraceae bacterium. GTDB lineage: Bacteria > Bacillota > Clostridia > Oscillospirales > Oscillospiraceae > Oscillibacter. The sequence goes on along the minus strand of CALWXJ010000029.1, from coordinate 40,108 downwards.
TGCCGGGGCAGGTCTTTGTTTTTGGTGACGATGTTGGAGAGGAGGGCCTCATCGATTTTGAAGTTGTTCCGGCCCTGCTGGAAGGTGACGCCGAAGACGTCTTTATACTCCTCCGCAGCAGGAACATAGCCCAGGTCGATCTTTACTACGTTGTAATTGCCCTTTTTCTTGGTCTTCAGGATCTCCAGGGCCTCATCGGTATAGCCGGGGGCGATGATCCCGTCGGAGACCTCATATTTCAAGTACCGGGCGGTGGCGGCGTCGCACACGTCGGAGAGGGCCGCCCAGTCGCCGTAAGAGCACAGGCGGTCGGCGCCCCGGGCCCGGATATAGGCGCAGGCGATGGGGCTCAGGTCCGCCGCCTCATCCACGAAGTAGATCTTCTTGTCCACATCGGAAAGGGGCAGTCCCACGGCGGCGCCGGCGGGGGAGACATGCTTGAAGCTGGCGGCAGAGGGCAGGCCTGTGGCCTCCTTCAGTTCACGGACCAGCTGCCAGGAGTTCAGCGCATCCAGCAAATTGATATAGCCGGGCTTGCCGTTGAGGACCGTGATGGGCAGGTCGCTGCCGTCACGCATGAAGATGCGGGCGGGCTTTTGATTGGGGTTGCAGCCGTATTTGAGTTCCAGTTCGTTCATGTGTCCCGCTCCTTTTACTGATTTTTGTTGACAATGCGCTGGATATAGGCGTTGGTCTCCAGGTCCGTGTAGCGGACGAACAAGGAGACCTTGTTGTCGTTATTGAGGCTCTCCCAAAGTGCCTGGGTGAAGGTTTCGATATCCCCGGAGATGGCAACCCGCTCCGGCTCACCCTGGAAGGTGGGGATGGGATTGCCGTCGGTGACATAGGTGTGGAGGAAGTGCCCCACACCCGCCTGGCCGGGATACTCGAAAGTCTCTCGCACGCAGGCGGAGCCCTGGGCATCGGCGGACTTCAAAATGGAGAGCTTATAGCTGCCGTCGGGGCTTAAGAGGCCGGAGATCCGAGGGGTCCAGTTGGGGCCGTCCGGCTCGAACTCCCGGGTGCGCAGGGCCTGTTCCATGGGCAGGCCCCGCTCCAAAAAGGAAAGAATGGTGTCTGTCTGGTCGCCGTTGGTGACGATGAGCCCCCGGCCCATCTGCCGGACGGGATGGTAGATAATGAGGCTGGGGTCCGAGAGCTTGGAGGGATCGTAGGCCTCGGTGCGGATGCCGTCCGGCTCCTCCACAAAAATGCGGTTGCGGCTGTTGACGCTGCGGCCCATGATGAAGTAGGCCGCCACAGACTGCCTGCCGTCAGCGGTCTTTCCCAGCACGATGCCCCGGCCGGGATAGGGGTTGTCCTGCAGCAGCTGCGTCAAAGAGGCGATTTCATAGATGTTCATAAGGCGTCCTCTCTTTCTTTTACGATTTTGGCGGCGATCATCTCCGCGGCCTGGGGCAGCAACACCCACTCCGCCTGCTCCATTACCCGGCGCTGCAGGATCTCCGGCATGTCGTCGGGGAGGACCTCCACCGCCTTTTGCAGCAGGATCTCTCCCCCGTCGGGGATCTCGTTGACGAAGTGAACGGTGGCGCCGGTGACCTTCACGCCCTTTTCCAAAGCGGCCTCGTGGACCTTCAGGCCGTAGTACCCCTTGCCGCAAAAAGACGGGATCAGGGAGGGGTGGACATTGAGGATCCGCTCCGGCCAGCACTTGGTGAAGGCGGGGGAGAGGATGCTCAAAAAGCCCGCCAGGACGATGAGATCCACCTGATACTCTTTTAGCAGGGCGGAAATGCCCGCCTCAAAGGCCTCCTGGGAGCCCAGGGCCTTCCGGCAGACCACATATCCGGGGATACCCGCCTTCTTGGCCCGCTCCAGGGCATAGGCCTCCGGGTTGGAGGCGATCACCAGCACGATCTGCCCGTGGGGGAGCTTCCCGGCGGACTGGGCATCCATCAGGGCCTGGAGGTTGGTGCCGCCGCCGGAGACCAGCACCGCGATGCGGGCGGGGCTCAGCATAGGACCACCCGTTCCTCTCCCTGGACCACCTCGCCCAGCACATAGGCCTCGCAGCCCTGGGCTGCCAGGGCGGCAGATGCCCGGTCGGCGGTGTCTCGGCTGGTGATGACCACCATGCCCACGCCGCAGTTGAAGGTATTGAACATGTCGTGCTCCGGGATCTTGCCCAGAGACTGGATCATGGAGAAGATGGGAGGGATCCGGATGGCGGCCTTGTCGATCTTGGCGGTGAGCCCCTTGGGAAGGCACCGGGGGATATTCTCATAGAAGCCGCCGCCGGTGATGTGGCTGATGCCCCGGATGTCGGCATGTTCCAGGGCGGCCAGCACCGGTTTGACATACAGCCGGGTGGGGGTCAGCAGCGCCTCCCCCAGGGTTGTGCCCAGCTCCTGGGAATACTGCCCCAGGTCGGCGGACTCCACGTCAAAGACCTTCCGCACCAGGGAAAACCCGTTGGAGTGGATGCCGGAGGAGGGCAGGGCCAGGATCACGTCCCCGGGCTGCATCCTCTGGTTGTCCACCACTTTGGAACGATCCACGATGCCCACGGAAAAACCCGCGAGATCATAGTCCTCCGCCGGCATCATGCCGGGGTGCTCCGCGGTCTCTCCGCCGATGAGGGCACAGCCGGAGCGGACACAGCCCTCCGCCACGCCGGAAACGATGGAGGCCACCTTTTCCGGGTCGTTGCGGCCGATGGCGATGTAGTCCAGGAAAAACAGCGGCTTTGCCCCGCAGCAGATGATGTCGTTGACGCACATGGCCACGCAGTCGATGCCCACAGTATCGTGCTTGTCCATCAAAATGGCGATGCGCAGCTTGGTGCCCACGCCGTCGGTGCCGGAGACCAAAACCGGCTCTTTCATGCCGGAGAGGTCCGGGGCGAACAGGCCGCCAAAGCCCCCCAGGTCGGATACCACGCCGGGGATCACCGTGCGCTCCACGTGCTGCTTCATGAGCTTGACGCCCTCATAGCCGGCCTCGATATTCACGCCGGCAGCGCGGTAGCTGTCAGAAAAACTACGCATGTTTACATTGCTCCCTTTTCAGTATTTCGCCGGCCGGGGAGCTCCCGGCAAAGCGGCGATGGGAAGGGGCCCCGCCATAAAAGGCGGGGCGGGAGAACGGGCGGAAAACTGCCCGCATAGACGCCGAAAACGCCGCATTCTCTGAGAATGTGGCGCTCCGGTAAAGAGGGCTCCTCCCGGCAGGAAGGCAGCCCGGGAAATTTAGTCGGCGTCGTGGCAGAGCAGGCGCTCCATGATCTCCTGATAGGCGTCTTCCACGCCGCCCAGGTCCCGGCGGAAACGGTCCTTGTCCAGCTTCTTTTGGGTCTTGCTGTCCCACAGGCGGCAGGTGTCGGGGCTGATCTCATCAGCCAGGACGATGGTGCCGTCCTCCAGACGGCCGAACTCCAGCTTGAAATCCACCAGCGTCACGCCGCATTCGGCCCAGAAGGCCTTGAGGGTGTCGTTGACGGCGAAGGCATAGCGCCGGATGGTGTCCAGCTCCTCTGCCGTGGCCAGCTTCAGGGCCAGGGCGTGATAGGAGTTGATCAGGGGATCTCCCAGAGCATCGTTTTTGTAAGAGAATTCAATGGTGGGCTGGTCAAACACGATCCCTTCCTCCACGCCGTAGCGCTTGGCGAAAGAGCCGGCGGAGATGTTGCGGATGATGACCTCCAAAGGCACGATGGACACTTTCTTCACCAGGGTCTGCCGGGGGGAGAGCTCCCGGACAAAGTGGGTGGGAATGCCCGCCTTTTCCATTTTTGCCATGAGGCGGTTGGTCATTTGATTGTTGATGACGCCCTTGCCTGCGATGGTGCCCTTTTTCAGCCCATTAAAGGCGGTGGCGTCATCCTTGTACTCCACGATGTACAGCGCCGGGTCATCGGTGCGGAAGACCTTTTTGGCCTTGCCCTCATAAACTTGCTCCAATTGTTCCATGGCGGTCGCCTCTTAATCTTCTGTAAAATTAGGATAGACAATGGGGGGGGGAAAATGGGGTTATTCCCGCCCTGTCCAGCAATAGGTGCAGATCTTATTTTTATCGATGCCGATGGCCTCCAGAAGCCCGTCCAGAGACTGATAACCCAAAGAGTCAAATCCCAGCTTCTCACAGATGGTGCGCAGTAAGCACTTGCCCCGCTCTGTGGTGCTGTCGGCATATTCTTCCAGGTGCTTTTGACCCTCGTCTCCCTCGATCTCCTGGATGGTGTGGCGGGAGAGCAGCTCCATATCAGAGTTGCTGCGGGAGAAGTTGAGATACTTGCACCCGTACATAATGGGAGGACAGGCAGAGCGCATATGGACTTCTTTGGCGCCGGAGCTGTAAAGGAACTCCACTGTCTCCCGCAGCTGGGTGCCCCGGACGATGGAATCATCCACAAAGAGGAGCTTTTTCCCCTCGATCAGCTCCGGCACGGGGATCTGCTTCATCTTGGCCACCTGGTTGCGCACGCTCTGGTTGGCGGGCATAAAGGAGCTGGTCCAGGTTGGCGTGTATTTCACAAAAGGGCGAAAAAAAGTCTTTTTGCTGCCGTGGGCAAAGCCGATGGCGTGAGGCAGGCCGGAATCCGGGACCCCCGCCACATAGTCCACGTCGGGCAAGGCACCTTTGGCTGCCTCGTCCCGGGCCATGATCTCACCGTTGCGGTTGCGCATGACCTCCACGTTTACCCCTTCATAATTGGAGTTGGGATAGCCGTAATACGTCCACAAAAACGCGCAGATGCGCATCTCCTTCCCGGCGGGGGAGAGGGTCTCAAACCCTTGGGGGGTAAGGCGCACGATCTCCCGGGGGCCCAGCTCATAGGCGTTGGAATAGCCCAGCTTTTGATAGGCGAAAGACTCAAAGGAGACACAGCAGCCATCCTCGTTCTGTCCCACCAGGACCGGCAGGCGCCCCAGCTTGTCCCGGGCGGCAATGATCTGCCCCTCATCGGTGAGGATGAGGATGGTCATGGAGCCCTGGATCATGTCCTGGGCGTGGAGAATGCCGGAGACCAGGTCCTCCTTTTGATTGATCAGGGCGGCGGTAAGCTCTGTGGAGTTCACCGCCCCGGAACTCATGGCCATGAACTGGTGGTCGTGATCGGCAAAGTACGTCTTCACCAGGTCCTCAGCGTTATTGATGATGCCCACGGTGGTGATGGCATAGAGGCCCAGGTGAGAGCGGACCAGCAGCGGCTGGGGATCCGTATCGGAGATGCAGCCAATACCGCTGCAGCCGGAAAAGTCAGACAAGTCATGTTCAAACTTCGTCCGGAAGGGGGAGTTTTCAATATTGTGGATCTGGCGTTGGAATCCGTTTTTCTGATCAAAGAGGACCATGCCGCCCCGCCGGGTGCCAAGGTGGGAGTGATAGTCCACGCCAAAAAACAAATCAAGCGTTACGTCCCGCTTGGAGACCGCACCAAAAAACCCGCCCATCAGGCAAAAAAGAGCTGGGAGAGGGTCATGGGATCGACGTACTTGCCGTCCTTATAGACTCTCATGTTGCCGGAAGCCACCTCGTCGATGAGCATGACATCGCCGTTGGCGTCATAACCGAACTCGAACTTGATGTCATAGAGGACCATGCCCCGCTTGGCCATCTCGTCAGCCACGATCTGGGTGATCTTCTGGGTCTGGGCCTTGATATCGTCATACTGCTTTTCCGTCATCACGCCCAGTACCACCAGGCCGTCCTTGGTCACCAGGGGATCCCCCAGGGCGTCATTTTTAAAGGTGGTCTCCACATAGGCGGGCAGATCGGCTCCCTCGGCGATATACTGGCCATAGCGGCGGAAGAAGCTGCCCACTGCCTTGTGGCGGCAGATGACCTCCAGCCCCTGGCCGAAGACCTTGGCGGGCAGCACTTCCATAGTGACGTCCTCCATATTGGCCTTGACAAAGTGGGTCTTGATGCCGGCGGCATGGATCTTTTCGAAGAAATAGACGGACATCCGCAGATTTACAGCGCCCACCCCCTCGATGGTGAGGCCCACGGAGTTTTCACCGGGGTCAAATACGCCGTCTTTGCCGGTGCAGTCGTCTTTGAATTTCAGCAGATAGTTGCCGTTGTCCAGGGCGTAGACGTTTTTCGTCTTGCCGGTGTAGATAAGATCCATGTGAAGTTCCTCCTGTTTTTTATGTAAGGTATTATGAAAATAAATATTTGAACAACATCTCAATACCAAGGGGAAAAGAAAGTTCAGACGTATTTTGCCCGCATCTGGGCGTCGGCCTTCAAAACGGCCTCGGTTCCCTCCTGACGGGCCTTTTCCAGCTTGGCGGCCAAATCCTGGTCTGTAACGGCCATGATCTGGATGGCCAGCAGCGCGGCGTTTTTGGCCCCGTCCACCGCCACGGTGGCCACCGGGATCCCCGAGGGCATCATCACCGTAGAGAGCAGCGCGTCCATCCCATCAAAGCTGGCGCCCTTGCAGGGGATGCCGATCACCGGCAGGGTGGTGTTGGCCGCCAGGGCGCCTGCCAGGTGGGCCGCCATGCCGGCGGCGGCGATAAGAACAGAAAATCCGCTCTGGCGCGCCGAGATAGCAAACTCCCTTGCTTCATTCGGGCACCGATGAGCGGATAAGACGCGAACCTCCATGGGAACGCCATATTCCTGCAGTACGGCCACGGCCTTCTCCACCACGGGGAGATCGCTGGTACTGCCCATCACGATTCCAACTTTTTTCATGGCTACCTCCTCTTAAAAATGAAAAGAGACAGACTTGCGCGTGTTCCAGAAGTCTGCCCGGGCGGTCAGCTGTCCTGATGCGCGGGGACTGCCTGGTCCCGCACCCGCCAATGGCCGCATACGATCTGTATTCTATCTTCATTGTAGCAAGGGGATTCTGGCAAGTCAATCCGGGAAAACGACTATTTTTTCCTGGAAACGGTAAAATCCTTGTATGGATTTTATAAAAAGGAGGCGAATTGCCTGTAAAAAATGCTGGAAAAAACTACGGGAAACCCTGGGGCATTTCTCTTTCGCTCCGGGGCGCGGCTTTTTGTCAAAACGGCGGGGAACGAGGGGGGATCCGGCAAGTTTTCCGGCGGTTTATCCAAGCTTTTCACTTTTTTGAGATTTTCCTTGATTTCTGATCCCCGGCGTGGTATCTTGATAAAAATGCCACAATGAAATACCGCGGGGGTTGGCGCGGCCCATGCATCAGATTTCAGCGCGGAGCTCTGCGGTGCGGGGCTTTTTATTTTGTGAATTTGTAAAAGAGGGGTGTCCTTATGGGGTATACGATGTTGGGCGGCACGGTCTACCGCGACGGAATGCTTCTTCAAGAGGATGTCTCCATTTCCGGCGGAGTATTTGCCTCTCGTGGGGACGGGAATTTCCCCCGTTTTGACTGTTCTTCTTATTTCCTTTTACCCGGTTTCGTAGATGTACACGTTCATCTGCGGGAGCCGGGTTTTTTATATAAGGAGAGCATTGCCACCGGCACCGCCGCGGCGGCCCACGGGGGCTATACCACCGTTTGCACCATGCCCAACCTCTCCCCCGCGCCGGACTGCCTGGAGCATTTGCGGGTGCAGACGGACGCCATTGAAAAAGACGCCCGGGTACGGGTGGTGCCCTATGGTACCATTACTCGGGACGAGGGGGGGCGGGAGCTTTCCGATATGGAGGCCCTGGCGCCCTATGTGGTGGCCTTTTCCGATGACGGCCGGGGGGTGCAGGACGGGGATATGATGCGCCGGGCCATGGAGAAGGCCCGGTCCCTGGGGAAGCTCATCGTGGCCCACTGCGAGGATAACCGCCTGCTTCGGGGGGGCTATATCCACGACGGGGCCTATGCCGCAGCCCACGGGCACAGGGGCATCTGCTCGGAATCGGAGTGGGGGCAGATCGCCCGGGATCTGGAGCTGGTGGCCAAGACGGGCTGCGGTTACCACATCTGCCATGTCTCCACCAAGGAGAGCGTGGCCCTGATCCGGAAGGCCAAGGCGGCGGGGCTGGATGTCACCTGCGAGACCGCGCCCCACTATCTTTTGATGGATGAGACCATGCTTCAGGAGGACGGGCGGTTTAAAATGAACCCGCCCCTGCGGGCTCCGGAGGACCGGGAGGCCCTGATAGAAGGCGTGCAGGATGGGACCATCGACATGATCGCCACCGACCACGCCCCCCACAGCGCCCAGGAAAAATCCAGGGGGCTGGCGGGCAGTGCCATGGGCATCGTAGGGCTGGAGACCGCCTTTCCCCTGCTCTACACCTACCTGGTGCGGCCAGGAATTCTCACGCTGGAAAAGCTGATGGAGCTGATGCACGATGCGCCCTGCCGCCGGTTCGGCCTGGGGGGCGGCATCGCCCCGGGGCAGGCGGCGGACTTCACGGTCTACGACCTCTCGTCGGAGTGGACGGTGGATCCGGGGAACTTCCTCTCCAAGGGCCGCAGCACGCCCTTTGCCGGATGGCGGGTGCAGGGCGCCTGCCGCCTCACGGCGGTGGGGGGCCGGACGGCCTGGAGCGACGGAACGTGGGACATGGAAGGCCATTTATAAGTAGTTTTACATATTTTATATTTTGAATAGCGGAGGATAAAAAGTATGGCAAAGAGAACGGATTTGAAAAAGATCATGATCATTGGCTCCGGCCCCATCGTCATCGGCCAGGCGGCGGAGTTCGACTACGCCGGCACCCAGGCCTGCCTTGCCTTGAAGGAGGAGGGGTATGAGGTGGTGCTGGTGAACTCCAACCCTGCCACCATCATGACGGACACCGCCATCGCCGACAAGGTGTACATGGAGCCGCTGACGCTGGAATATGTGGCCCGGATCCTCCGCCACGAGCGCCCGGACGCCATTATTCCCGGCATCGGCGGCCAGACAGGGCTGAACCTGGCCATGCAGCTGGAGAAAAAGGGGATTTTGAAAGAGTGCCAGGTAGAGCTGCTGGGCACCTCCAGCCGCAGCATCGAGCGGGCGGAGGACCGGGAGCTCTTCAAGGAGCTGTGCCAGGAGATCGGCGAACCGGTGATCCCCTCCCAGATCACCTACTCCATTGACGAGGCCCGGGAGGCGGCCAAGACCATCGGCTACCCCGTGGTGCTGCGCCCCGCCTTCACCCTGGGAGGCACCGGCGGCGGCTTTGCCTATGATGAGGAGGAGCTGGTGGAGGTGGCCACCAATGCCTTCCGCCTCTCCCCGGTGCACCAGGTGCTGGTGGAAAAGAGCGTCAAGGGCTATAAGGAGATTGAGTTTGAGGTGATGCGGGACGCCACGGATCACGCCATCACTATCTGCGGTATGGAGAATGTGGACCCTGTGGGCGTCCACACCGGCGACTCCATCGTGGTGGCGCCTATCATGTCCCTCAGCGACCACGACATGAAGATGCTCAACGACAGCGCCATCAAGATCATTCGGGCGCTGGAGATCGAGGGGGGCTGCAACGTCCAGTTTGCCCTGAACCCCACCTCTTCGGAGTACTTCCTCATTGAGGTCAATCCCCGGGTGTCCCGCTCCTCCGCCCTGGCCTCCAAGGCCAGCGGCTATCCCATCGCCCGGGTGACGGCCAAGGTGGCCGTGGGCATGGATCTGGCGGACATCGCCATTGCCAACACCAACGCCGCCTTTGAACCCTCTTTGGACTATGTGGTGGCGAAGCTCCCCCGCTTCCCCTTCGATAAGTTCGCCTCCGCCAGCAACGCCCTGGGCACCCAGATGAAGGCCACCGGCGAGGTCATGGGCATCGGCAGCAACCTGGAAGAGTGCCTGCTCAAGGCGGTGCGCTCCCTGGAGATCGGGGTGTGCCACTTCCACATGGCCAAGTTTGATGCCATGAGCCGGGAGGAGCTTTTGGAATATGTGGGCACGTTCCGGGACGACAACATCTATGCCATCGCCCAGCTGCTGCGTCTGGGGGAGAGCGTGGAAAAGCTTTACGAAGTCACCATGATCACCCCGCTGTTCCTGGAGTCCATCAAGAAGATCACCGACTATGAAAAAGTCCTCTCCGCCCATCCCGGGGACCTGGAGACACTGAAGGCGGCCAAGAAGATGGGCTTTTCCGACAAGTACATCGCAAAGCTCTGGGACGTGCCGGAGGAGCAGGTTTGGAACCAGCGCCGGAGAGAGGGGGTCATGCCGGTATACCGCATGGTGGACACCTGCCACACCGGGGCCTACATCCCCTATTTCTACTCCAGCTACACGGGAAAGAGCGCCTCTGTGGTGACGGACAAGGCCAAAAAGGTGGTGCTGGGCGCCGGTCCCATCCGCATCGGGCAGGGGGTGGAGTTTGACTACTCCACCGTCCACGCTGTGCAGACCATCCGCAAGGCCGGCTATGAGGCCATCATCATCAACAACAACCCCGAGACCGTCTCCACCGATTACACCACCGCTGACAAGCTCTACTTCGAGCCCCTGACCACCGAGGACGTGATGAACGTCATGGCCTATGAGGAGGCCAGCGAGGCCATCGCCTCCCTGGGAGGCCAGACGGCCATCAACCTGGCCCAGCCCCTGATGGAGCGGGGCATTGAGATCATCGGCACCCGGGTGGAGGCCATTGCCAACGCCGAGGACCGGGACAAATTTGAAAAGGTGCTGGAGGAGCTGCACATTCCCCAGTCCGCCGGCAGGGCCGTCACCAATATTGAAGACGGGGTAAAGGCCGCCGCCGAGGTGGGCTATCCCGTGCTGGTGCGCCCCAGCTTTGTGCTGGGCGGCCGGGCCATGCAGCTGGTGGCAAATGAAGAGCAGCTGCGCCGCTACCTCAAGACCGCCGTGGAGATCGACGCTGACAAGCCCGTCCTGGTGGACCATTACATCCTGGGCAAGGAAGTGGAGGTGGACGCCATCTGCGATGGGCGGGACGTGTTCGTCCCCGGCATCATGGAGCTGGTGGAGCGCACCGGCATCCACAGCGGCGACTCCATCAGCGTCTATCCTCCCTTCAGCATCAGCGACAAGGTCAAGGGCACCATCCTCACCTATGCCAAAAAGCTGGGGCTGGGGCTGCATATCGTGGGCCTTTACAACATCCAGTTCATCGTGGACGAGAAGGAGGATGTCTACATCATCGAGGTCAATCCCCGCTCTTCCCGGACGGTGCCCTTCCTCTCCAAGGCCACGGGCTATTCCCTGGCGGATATCGCCACCAACGTCATCCTGGGCACCAGCCTGAAAGAGCAGGGGGTGTTCGACCTGTATCCCGCGGAGAAGAAGCGCTGGTATGTGAAGGTGCCGGTGTTCTCCTTCGCCAAGATCCGGGGGCTGGACGCCTACCTCTCCCCGGAGATGAAGTCCACCGGCGAGGCCATCGGCTACGACGACAAACTCTACCGGGCCATGTACAAGGCGCTGCAGGCCTCCGGCATGCAGCTGCAAAATTACGGCACTGTGCTGGCCACCGTGGCGGAAAAGGACAAGGCCGAGGCGCTGCCTCTCATCCGCCGGTTCTATGACCTGGGCTTCAACATCGAGGCCACGGAGGGCACCGCCAAATTCCTCCGGGCCAACGGCATCCGCACCCGGGCGCTGAAAAAGATCAGCGAGGGCAGCGAGGACATTCCCAACGCCCTGCGCCAGGGCCACATCGCCTATGTCATCAACACCCGGGACATCGGCTCCATGGACCAGGCCAAGGACGGCTTCCTCATCCGGCGGCTGTCTGTGGAGAACAACGTCACCATGTTCACCGCTCTGGACACGGTGCGCATCGTGCTGGATGTGCTGGAGGAGATGACCATTCCCGTATCTACCATCGACGCTTGAAAAAGGAGGAGTGCAAAGCGCCATGGAAAAACAGGATTTCAGGATCTTGGTGAACCGCCCTCTGGCCCAGGGGATCTATGAGATGGTTCTGGTGGGGGACACCTCCCACATCACCCGCCCCGGGCAGTTTTTGAACTTCCAGCTGGAGGGGTTCTATCTGCGCCGGCCCATTTCCGTGTGCGACTGGACGGAAGAGACAGTGACCATTTTGTACAAAGTGCTGGGCCGGGGCACCCAGGCCATGACCCAGCGCAAAAGCGGGGAGACCATGAACCTGCTCACCGGCCTTGGCAACGGCTATGACATGGACAAAAGCGGCCCCCAGCCGCTGCTGGTGGGCGGGGGCGTGGGCATCCCCCCGCTGTATGGCCTTGCCCGGCGCCTTCGCGCCCAGGGGAAAGAGGTGCGGGCGGTGCTGGGCTTCAACACGGAGCGGGAGATGTTCTATGTGGAGAAGTTCTGCGAGCTGGGGGTGCAGACGGCGGTGGCCACGGTGGACGGATCCTGCGGGATCCGGGGCATGGTGACGGACGCCATGGCCCAGATCGGGCCGTACAGCTATCTTTACACCTGCGGCCCCGAGCCCATGCTCCGGGCGGTGTGGCAAGCGTGCCGGACTTCCGGCCAGTTCAGCTTTGAAGAGCGGATGGGCTGCGGGTTCGGGGCGTGTATGGGCTGCTCCTGCAAGACCAAATACGGCTCCAAGCGCATCTGCAAGGACGGCCCCGTGCTGGAAAAGGAGGAGATCGTATGGTGAATACCCGCGTAGAGCTGTGCGGCATCCCGCTGGATAATCCCATCATCCCCGCCAGCGGCACCTTCGGCTACGGCCATGAGTTTGCCCAGATCTATGACATCAACTGCCTGGGGACGTTCTCCTTCAAGGGCACCACTGCCCAGGAGCGCTTTGGCAACCCCACCCCCCGGATCGCCGAGTATGACCGGGGGCTGCTCAACGCCGTGGGGCTGCAGAACCCCGGGGTGGACAAGGTGATCGGGGAGGAGCTGCCCAAGCTGGAGCGGTGCTTTTCCAAGCCCGTGATGGCCAATGTCAGCGGCTTTTCCGTGGAGGAATATGTCACCGTCTGCCGCAAGCTGGACCAGTGCCCCCAGGTGGGGTGGCTGGAGGTGAATATCAGCTGTCCCAATGTCCACGGCGGCGGCATGAGCTTTGGCACCGACCCCGCCATGGCCGCCTCCGTCACGGCGGCGGTGAAGGCGGTGACCACCAAGCCGGTGATCATGAAGCTCTCTCCCAATGTCACAGATATCACCGCCATCGCCCGGGCCTGCGCCGATGCCGGCGCCGACGCCCTGAGCCTGATCAACACGGTGCTGGGCATGCGCATTGACTTGAAGCGCCGCCGCCCCCTGCTGGCCAATACCACCGGGGGCATGTCCGGCCCGGGGATCTTCCCCCTGGCGGTGCGGATGGTGTACCAGGTGTCCCAGGCGGTGGACATCCCTGTGGTGGGCATGGGAGGCGTGACCACGGCGGAGGATGTTCTGGAGATGATGCTGGCCGGCGCCACCGCTGTGGAGGTGGGGGCGGCAAACCTGGTGGACCCCTATGCCTGCCGGGATCTGGTGGCAGAGCTGCCAAACGCCATGGAGCGCTATGGCATCGAAACACTCAACGATATCATTGGAGGTGCCCACTGATGGGAAAAGACGTCATTATCGCCTGTGATTTTGCCGGCAAGGAGGAGACCCTGGCCTTCCTGGACCGCTTCGGGCAGGAGCGGCCCTTTGTGAAGATCGGCATGGAGCTTTTCTATGCGGAGGGACCGGCCATCGTCCGGGATCTCAAGGCCCGGGGCCACAAGATCTTTTTGGATCTGAAGCTCCACGACATCCCCAATACCGTGAAAAAGGCCATGGCGGTTTTGTCCCGGCTGGACGTGGATATCTGCAATCTCCACGCCGCCGGCACGGTGGCCATGATGGAGGCCGCGCTGGAGGGCCTGACCCGGGAGGATGGTACCCGCCCCCTGCTCATCGCCGTCACCCAGCTCACCTCCACGGACCAAAAGCGGATGGAGGAGGACCTGTGGATCTGCCGCCCCATGGACGAGGTGATTTTGCACTATGCCGACAATGCCCGCCGGGCGGGGCTGGACGGCGTGGTGTGTTCTCCCCTGGAGGCGGGGAAGATCCACGGCCACTGCGGCGGGGACTTCCTCACTGTCACTCCCGGGGTCCGGTTTGCCGGCGGGGACGCGGGGGATCAGGTGCGCATCACCACCCCGGCAAGGGCAAGGGAACTGGGCTCGGACTACATCGTGGTGGGCCGGCCCATTACCGCCGCCGCCGACCCTGTGGCGGCCTGGCGGCGCTGCAAAGAGGAATTCGTTGGCTGAAGCAAAGGAGGAGACAAGATGCAATTGAGTGAACAGATCGCAAAGGACCTTTTGCGCATCGGGGCCGTGTTTTTGCGGCCGGATGAGCCCTTTACCTGGGCCAGCGGGATCAAAAGCCCCATTTACTGCGACAACCGCCTGACCTTGTCAGACGTCACGGTCCGGGGCCATGTGGAGGAGGGCCTGGCGGAGCTGGTGCGCACCTATTACCCCCAGGCGGAGATCCTGATGGGCACCTCCACCGCCGGCATCGCCCACGCCGCCATCGTGGGCCATCTCATGAGGCTGCCCATGGGCTATGTGCGCTCCGGCAACAAAGACCACGGCCGGGGCAACCGGATCGAGGGCAAGCTGCTGCCGGGACAGAAGGCGGTGGTGGTGGAGGACCTCATCTCCACTGCCGGCAGCTGTGTGGAGGTGGTGGAGGCCCTGCGGGAGGCCGGCGCGGACGTGCTGGGGATCGTGTCCATCTTCACCTATGGCATGCAGCGGGGGCTGGACCGCCTGGCCCAGGCGGGAGTGGAAAACCACAGCCTCACCAATTTCGACGTCATTGTCCCCATTGCCGCCCGGGAGGGGTATATCCAGCCCCAGGACCAGGCGCGGCTCATGGCCTTCCGGGATTGCCCCTCTGACGAGAGCTGGATCGGGGGAGGGGCGCGATGAGAGATCTTATTGACATCATGGAGCTTTCCCGGGAGGAGCTCTCGGAGCTCATCGCCGTGGCGGAGGATATCATCGCCAATCCGAAAAAGTACGCCGAGGTGTGCCACGGCAAAAAGCTGGCCACGCTGTTTTTTGAGCCCTCCACCCGCACCCGGCTGAGTTTTGAGGCCGCCATGTATGAGCTGGGGGGGCAGGTGCTGGGCTTTTCCGAGGCCCAGAGCAGTTCCGCTTCCAAGGGGGAGAGTGTGGCGGATACGGCCCGGGTGGTGGGCTGCTATGCCGACATCATCGCCATGCGCCACCCCAAGGAGGGGGCGCCTTTGGTGGCGGCCCGCACCGCCGGCGTGCCGGTGATCAACGCCGGGGACGGGGGGCACAACCATCCCACCCAGACCCTGGCGGACCTGCTGACCATCTGGCGGGAGAAGGGCCGCTTTGAAAACCTGACGGTGGGCCTTTGCGGCGACTTGAAGTTCGGCCGCACCGTCCACTCCCTCATCGCCGCCATGAGCCGCTATGCCGGGGTGAAGTTCGTCCTCATCTCTCCGGAGGAGCTGCGGGTGCCGGAGTACGTCCGCACCGACATCCTGGAACCCAAGGGCATCCCCTACCGGGAGGTGCGGGATCTGGAGGAGGCCATGCCGGATCTGGATATCCTCTATA
Source organism: uncultured Oscillospiraceae bacterium (assembly GCA_944385475.1). GTDB lineage: Bacteria > Bacillota > Clostridia > Oscillospirales > Oscillospiraceae > Oscillibacter. The sequence continues at coordinate 24,708 of CALWXJ010000029.1, read as the reverse complement.
TGACCCGGGTGCAGAAGGAGCGCTTTTTCAACGAGGCGGATTATGTGCGCCTTAAGGACACCTACATCCTCACCCCGGAGAAGCTCCGCAGCGCCAGGGGGGATCTTTGCATCCTCCACCCGCTGCCCCGGGTGAATGAGATCTCCGTGGCGGTGGACGCCGATCCCCGGGCCTGCTATTTCAAACAGGTCCTCAACGGCAAGTACATGCGTATGGCTCTGATTTTGAAACTGCTGGAGGTGAAGGTATGATCATCGGACAGATCAAAGACGGCATCGTGCTGGATCACATCACCGCCGGGCGGGGGATGGAGATCTACAACATCCTGGGCCTGGGGGAGCTGGACTGCACCGTGGCCATGATCAAAAACGCCGACAGCGTGAAAAAGGGCAAGAAGGATATCATCAAGATCGGCCAGGTGATCGATCTGGACTTTGACGTGCTGGGCTATATCGACCCGGGCATCACTGTCAACATCATCCGGGACGGGGCCCTGGCCAAGCGGGAGCACCTGTCCCTTCCGGAGCGGGTCACCGGCATCATCCGCTGTAAAAACCCCCGCTGCATCACCTCCACGGAGCAGGAGCTGGTGCAGGAGTTCCGCCTGACAGACCGGGCAAAGAAGATCTACCGCTGCATCTATTGCGAAAGCGAAGCCCCCCGGGGAGAGGGCGGGGAGTGACGTCTCCTTGTTTTTACGGACGGCGCGGCGATTTCTCGCCGCGCTGTTTTTTCCCCGACAGTGGACCCCTGCCATCTTCATGAAAACCCCGCCGGGATGCAGAGCATCCCGGCGGGGTTTTCATAAGGGGCGCAGGGAAAGCTGCCGCCCCCGTCCTTTCCCCCCGGCTTCCGGCAGGGGAGAGGCGGTTGACACTGGCAGGGGGGAGGGGCTACAATGAAAAAACCGATCAAGGAGAGGAGCGAGGACATGGGGATGGAGATTCACGGCCTTCAAAAACTGACGCTGCTGGACTATCCCGGGGCGGTGGCCTGCACCGTATTTTTCAGCGGCTGCGATTTCCGCTGCCCCTTCTGCCACAACCGGGATCTGGTGGAGGGCACCGTACCGGCAGTGATGGACCAGGAGGGGCTGCTGGCCTTTTTGAAAAAACGCCGGGGCCTTTTAGACGGGGTGTGCCTCACGGGAGGGGAACCGCTGCTGCGGCCGGAGCTTCCCCAGCTGGCCCGGCAAATCAAGGATTTGGGCTTTTTGGTAAAGGTGGACACCAACGGCAGCCATCCCCAGCGCCTGCGGGAGATGGTGGAGGCGGGGGTGGTGGACTATGTGGCCATGGACGTGAAGAACTGTCCGGAGCGCTATGCCGAGACGGCGGGACTGGCGGCCATGGACTTGGGCCCCATCCGTCAGAGCGTGGCGTTTTTGCTCCAGGGTACCGTGGACTATGAATTCCGCACCACTGTGGTGGCGCAGCTCCACGATGAGGCGGCTATCCGGGGCATCGGGGCGTGGATCCAGGGGGCCCGGCGGTATTTCATCCAGCCTTTTGTGGACCGGGAGAGCGTGCTGTGTCCGGGCCTTTGCCCGCCGGACGCCGCCCAGCTGCAGCGCTTCGTCCGCATCGCCTCACAATATGTGGGGGAGGTTTCCCTCCGGGGGGCGTGAGGAGCCATAAGACAACAAGATATAGTGGAAGAGCACCTATAACAATTCCATATATTGACGAATGGCCGCTTCTGTGGTATAGTGTGGGTACTGCGGGTCCTCCGGCACCCAGGGGCGGATATGGCGGAGGCCCAGTTCCAAAAGAGGGGGAAACATGATGTATCAGGTGACAAAACGGGACGGCACCATCGCCGAATTCAATATTTCCAAGATCAGCGCCGCCATCACCAAGGCCTTTGACGCCATGGAAAAGGAGTCTCATCCCAGTGTGATCGACATGCTGGCGCTGCGGGTGACAGCGGACTTCGCCTCCAAGGTGAAGGACGGTCTGATCAACGTGGAAGACATTCAAGACAGCGTGGAGAAGGTGCTCTCTGAGGCGGGCTATGCCGATGTGGCCAAGGCCTATATCCTCTATCGCAAGCAGCGGGAGAAAGTGCGCAACGTGGGCTCCACGCTGCTCAACTACAAAGATCTGGTGGACGACTATCTTCAGATCAATGACTGGCGGGTGAAGGAGAACTCCACCGTCACCTACTCCGTGGGAGGGCTCATCCTCTCCAACTCCGGCGCCATCACCGCCAACTACTGGCTCAGCGAGATCTATGACCAGGAGGTGGCCCAGGCCCACCGCAACGCGGAGATCCACCTCCACGACCTCTCCATGCTCACCGGCTACTGCGCCGGGTGGAGCCTCAAGCAGCTCATCCAGGAGGGACTGGGGGGGATTCCCGGCAAGATCACCTCTTCTCCTGCCAGCCATCTTTCCACGCTGTGCAACCAGATGGTGAACTTCCTGGGCATCATGCAAAACGAGTGGGCGGGGGCACAGGCCTTCTCCTCCTTCGACACCTATCTGGCGCCCTTTGTAAAAAAGGACAATTTGAACCAAAAAGTGGTCAAGCAGTGCATCCAGTCCTTTGTCTATGGGGTGAACACCCCCAGCCGCTGGGGCACCCAGGCTCCCTTCTCCAACATCACCCTGGACTGGACCGTGCCCAAGGACCTGGAGAACCTCCCTGCCATCGTGGGGGGCAAGGAGCAGCCCTTCACCTATGGGGACTGCAAAAAAGAGATGGATATGGTGAACAAGGCCTTCATCGAGATCATGATTGAGGGCGACGCCAACGGCCGGGGCTTCCAGTATCCCATTCCCACTTACTCCATCACCCGGGACTTTGACTGGTCCGAGACGGAGAACAACCGCCTCCTCTTCGAGATGACCGCCAAGTACGGCACCCCCTATTTTTCCAACTATATCAACTCCGATATGGAGCCCTCCGACGTGCGCAGCATGTGCTGCCGGCTGCGCCTGGATCTGCGGGAGCTGCGGAAAAAGTCCGGCGGATTCTTCGGCTCCGGCGAGTCTACGGGCTCCGTGGGCGTGGTCACCATCAACTTGCCCCGGATCGCGTATCTTGCCAAGGATGAGGCGGACTTTTACCAGCGGCTGGACAAGCTTATGGACATCGCCGCCCGGAGCCTGAAGACCAAGCGCACCGTCATCACCAAGCTTTTGGACGCCGGGCTCTACCCCTATACCAAGCGGTATCTGGGCACCTTTGCCAACCACTTCTCCACCATCGGCCTCATCGGCATGAACGAGGTGGGGCTCAACGCCAAATGGCTGCGGGCAGATCTCACCCATCCCCAGACCCAGAAGTTTGCCAGGGATGTTCTAAACCATATGCGTGAGCGCCTGTCCGACTATCAGGAGGAGTACGGCGACCTCTACAACCTGGAGGCCACTCCCGCCGAGTCCACTACATACCGCTTCGCCAAGCACGACAAGGAGGAGTTCCCCGACATCATCACTGCCAACGAAAACGGCACGCCGTATTACACCAACTCCTCCCACCTGCCTGTGGGCTATACTGAGGACATTTTCTCCGCCCTGGACATCCAGGATGAGCTTCAGACCCTTTACACCTCCGGAACGGTGTTCCACGCCTTTTTGGGAGAGAAGCTGCCGGACTGGAAGGCGGCGGCAGGCCTGGTGCGCAAGATCGCGGAAAATTACAAGCTGCCCTATTATACCTTGTCTCCCACCTATTCCGTGTGCGCCGACCACGGCTATCTCGCCGGAGAGCAGTTCACCTGCCCCATCTGCGGCAAGCCCGCTGAGGTGTACAGCCGCATCACCGGCTACTACCGCCCGGTGCAGAACTGGAACGACGGCAAGGCACAGGAGTTTAAAGACCGCAAGGTGTATGATATCAGCCACTCCCACCTGCGCCGCGCCGGCGCCGCCGGCAGCACGGTGACGGCCTGCGCCGAAGATATTTCCGCCCCCAGGGGCCAGCTGCTGCTCTTTGCCACCCGGACCTGCCCCAACTGCCGCCAGGCGGAGAGCCTGCTGCAGCAGGCGGGGATCCCCTACCGCAAGGTCCTGGCGGAGGAGGAGCCGGAAACCGCCGCCCGCTATGGCGTGCGCCAGGCACCCACCCTGGCGGAAGAGGGCGCCAGGGATGGCTTTAAGGCTGTGGGCCTTGGGGCGGTGCGGGCCTATATCCAGGCCCATGGCGCTTCCAACGTAGGATAAACGCGGAAAGACCCAATGAAAATGGAAGCGGCCCCGATCCTCGGGGCCGCTTTTCCGCCAGAGAGGAGAAAGACGATGTACGATATTTTGGTAGTAGGCGGCGGCCCCGCGGGATTGACGGCGGCACTGTATGCCGCCCGGGCTGGAAAGCGTGTGGCCGTGTTGGAGCAGGACACCCCCGGCGGGCAGATCGTCTATGCTCCCCGGGTGGAGAATTACCCCGGCCTGCCCGGTATGGCGGGGGCGGAATTTGCCGCCCGGCTGGAACAGCAGGTCCGGGATCTGGAGGTAGAGATCCTGCCGGAGACAGCAGAGGCACTGTTGCCCGGTGAGTCGCCGTTTTGCCTGCGCACCAGCGGCGGAGAACGCCGGGGGCGGTCTTTGGTGCTGGCCACCGGTGTCAGCCATCGCCGCTTGGGACTTCCCGGGGAAGAGGATCTGATCGGTGCCGGGGTCTCCTACTGCGCCGTATGCGACGGGGCCTTTTACCGCGGCCGGGACACGGCGGTGGTAGGGGGAGGAGACACCGCACTGCAGGAGGCACTGTTCCTGGCACCCATCTGCGCCAAGGTCACCTTGATCCACCGGCGGGAACAGTTCCGGGGAGAGCAGCGGCTTTTGCAGCAGCTGCGCCAGCAAAGCAATGTGGAGATCCTCACCAACCACACCGTGGAGGCCCTGCGTCAGCAGGACGGCGTGCTGACGGGCCTGGAGCTGCGGGATGTAAAGGGCGGCCCCTCCCGGGTGCTGATGGCAGAGGGATTGTTTGTGGCCGTGGGTCAGGTGCCCCACAGCGGGGCCTTTGCTGGTCGGGTGGCCATGGACGAGGCAGGGTATTTCCTGGCGGGGGAGGATACCGCCACGGACATTCCGGGGGTATTTGCCGCCGGGGACTGCCGGAAAAAGACCGTCCGCCAGCTCACCACCGCTGTGGGGGACGGCGCCGCGGCCGCCATGGCTGCCTGCCGTTTTTTGGACGGCGGGTGCTGCTGAAATGCCGGGAGTCTTTTTCACTTTAAATATTTAACGGCACAGCGAAAAAAATTGAAAAATGGGGAAAGAGCTTGTGTAAATCGCCGAGGAAAATCCCTTGAACCGGGGGAAGGTTTCTACTATAATACTCACAGCAACCCCATAGGACAGAGCCCAGACGACGCCGGGAGCGGGGGGCAGGGACCCCGCCGGCGCCGGAGAAACAATTGGGAGGCAGTTATGGAAGATATAAAGAAGGCCGTAGAGGCCTGCATGGAGGAGATCATCTCCATCCGGCGGGACATTCACCGCCACCCGGAGATCGGACGCAAAGAGGTGCGCACCGCCGGCATTATCCGGGAGAAGCTGAAAGAATACGGGGTGGACAAGATCGAGACACCCTGCCCCACGGCTACGGTGGGCCTGATTTACGGCGGCGCCGGAGAAGGCAAGTGTGTGGCCCTGCGGGCGGACATTGACGCGTTGCCGGTGCAGGAGGAGTCGGGGCTGCCCTTTGCCAGCGAGATTCCGGGCATGATGCACGCCTGCGGCCACGATATGCATGCGTCCATGCTCCTGGGGGTGGCCAAGGTATTATGCCAAAACCGGGACAAGTTCCCCGGCACGGTGAAGCTCATCTTCCAGCACAGTGAAGATACCCTCCCTGGCGGAGCCAAGGAGCTGGTGGAAAAAGGCGTGCTGGAAAACCCAAAGGTAGACGCCATTTTGGCCATGCATATGATGCCCGACGCCCAGCGGGTGGGGCAGATTGCCGTGCGCAGCGGACCGGTGACCACATCGGTGGACCTCTACGACGTCACTGTCACCGGCCAGGGAGGCCACGGCTCCGCGCCCCATACCACGCAGGACCCCATCTTGGTGGCTTGCCAGATGATCGTTTTGATGCAGCAGATCGTGGCCCGGCGGGTGGATCCGCTGGACACCGCCATCTTGTCCATCGGCAGTATTCACAGCGGCGATGCCCCCAATGTCATTCCCGGGGAAGCCAAGTTCAGCGGCATTGCCCGGGCCTATACCGCTTCTGCCAGAGAGGTCATGCGCAAGCAGATGTTTGACATCGCTAAGGGGATGGAGGATATCTCCGGCTGCACGGTCCACATCCACCATTATGAGGGCTATCCCACTACATATAACGACCCGGAGCTGATGGACGTTGTGCGGGACGCCGTCCGGGAGGAGCTGGGCCCTGAGGCGGTGGTGGAGTTGCCTGCCCCCATGCCCTTCAGCGAGGACTTCAGCTATTTCGGGCAGATGACCGGTGTGCCCTCCGCCTATTTCATGCTCTACGGGGGGCAGGGAGGCGACCAGCTCTATCCTCTGCACAACCCCAAGATCATTTTGAAGGAAGAGGCCATGCCCTATGGGATCCGGGCTATGGCCAACGCCGCCATTACCTACCTCAACCGCTGAGGATGCAAGATTCAAATCCCCGTCCCCTGGGAGCACACGGCTTGTCTGGCTGCCTGAGCCGTGTGGAGGGTGGGCGCGGTTTTTGAATAGAAAACAATAAAGAAGAGGAGAGAACATGTATAACTTTGCAATTGCGTTTGTGATCTGCGCCCTGCTGTTTTTAATCGGCGACTGGGTCTCCACGCTGACCAAGGCCTGGATTCCCTCTGTGTTTGTAACCGCTGCCGTCACCTTGGTGGGCTACTGGACCATCCTGCCCCACGACCTGGTGAGTGACTCTGTGCTGATCCCCTTCGGCAGCACCATCGGCATCTATCTGCTCATCACCCATATGGGCACTGTAATCAGTGTGCGGCAGCTGCTGGAGCAGTGGAAGATCATCGTGGTGTGTCTTGCGGGGCTTCTGGGCATGTGCGTTCTGGCCCTGGTGATCTGCCCCATGATCATGGACCGGGAGCTGGTGGTGGCAGGTCTGCCCCCGCTGACCGGCGGTATTGTGGCAGCCACCACCATGAAAGACGCCGCAGAGGCCGCGGGACTGCAGGAGGCGGCGGTGTTCGCCATCGCCATGTACTGTGTCCAGGGCTTTGCCGGCTATCCCCTCACCGCTGTGTGCCTGCAGTTTGAGGGCAGACGGCTGCTGCGGGACTACCGTTCCGGCAAGGTCAGCGCCAAGGCTGCCGGCTCTGTGGACGCTGTCAACGGCAAGCTGGAGTCCGCCTCCGCCAAGAAAAAGCTGATTCCCGCCGTGCCCGAGAAGTGGAACTCCCCCATTTTGATCCTGGGCAAGCTGGCCCTGGTTGGGTGGTTCGCCACCATGCTGGGCACCATCAAGTTCCCCGGCATCGGCACCATCAGCGGCGCCGTGTGGGCCCTGGTGCTGGGCGTGATTTTCACCAGCATCGGCTTCCTGGACGAAAATTCCCTGAACAAGGCCAACTCCTATGGCATCTTGATCTTTGCCCTGATGATGTATGTCTTTGACGGACTGAAAGACTGCACCCCGGAGATGCTGGGCAATATCATCCTGCCCATGGTGGAGCTCATCATCATCGGCGTGCTGGGCATGGCGATTTTGTGCTTCATCGTGGCCAAGATTCTGAAAATCTCTTTCCCCATGGCTATGGCTACGGCACTGACGGCCCTGTACGGCTTCCCCCCCAATGCCATCATCACCGAGTCCACCTGCTCCGCTCTGGCCCAGACTCCGGAGGAGAAGGATTATCTCATGGGCGAGATGTTCCCCGCCATGATCGTGGGCGGCTTTACCACCGTTACCATCACCTCTGTGATCATTGCGGGCTTCTTCACCAATTTGTTCTGAGTGGGAGCCCCGTTTTCTGCGCCTGATGAAAGGAGTATCAATTACGTTGAATATCCAAGAAACTGCAGCCAAATACAGCGATTACCTCATGGAGATGCGTCGGCATTTCCACGCTCATCCCGAGCCCAGCGGCAAGGAGTATGAGACCAGCAAGCGCATCAAGGAAGAGCTGGACAAGATGGGCATTGCCTGGCGGCCCTGCGGCCTGGAGACAGGTGTCCTGGCCACCATCAAGGGTGCCAAGCCCGGCAGGACCATCCTGCTCCGGGGAGACATGGATGCCCTGACGGTCCAGGAGGAGACGGGGTTGCCCTATGCCAGCGAGAATCCCGGCGTGATGCACGCCTGCGGACACGACTGCCATACCGCGACGCTGCTCACCGCCGCCCGGGTCTTAAACGACCTGAAAGAGGAGCTTTGCGGCACGGTGGTGCTGGCCTTCCAGCCTGCCGAAGAGATCGCCGCCGGCGCCAAGGGCATGATCGAAGACGGCGCACTAAATGGTGTGGACGGGTGCTTCGGCATCCATGTCTGGTCCGATATCCCCGCAGGCAAGGTGGCCCTGGCCGCCGGTCCCCGGATGGCCGCCGCCGACCAGTTCATCATTGACATCCAGGGCAAGGGGGGCCACGGCTCCGCACCCCATCAGTGCATCGACGCGGTGGTCACCGCCGCCGCCATGGTGAATAATCTCCAAACTGTGGTCAGCCGTAATACGGATCCCGGGGATCCCGCCGTGATCACTGTGGGCACCATGACTGCCGGCAGCCGCTGGAACGTGGTGGCGGAGTATGCCCATCTGGAGGGCACCACCCGCTTTTTCAGCCGGGAGCTGCAAAAGTCTCTCCCTGAAATGATGCAGCGGGTGGTGGACAATACCGCCGCCACCTTCGGCGCCAAAGCCAAGATGGAATACATCCGGCTGGTGCCCCCCACCATCAACGACGAGGCTATGACGGATCTGGCCATTGCCTCTGCCAAGAAGGTGATGGGTGAGGAGGCCCCCGTGGGGATCGACCGGATCTCCGGAGGAGAGGATTTTGCCTTCTTTATGGAGAAGGTGCCCGGCGCCATCGCTCTGATGGGCGTGGGCAACGCCGCCTGCGATGCCGTGTGGCCCCAGCACTCCGGCAAGTATAAGGTGGATGAGAATGCCCTGATCAACAGCGTCATGCTCTATGCCCAGGTGGCATTCGACTTCAACGCCCGGTAAAACAGTATAAAAAGGAGAGCCGCCCCTTTTAGGGGCGGCTCTCCTTTTTTGCGGAAAAAGACGGCTGGGGGGAGGGCCCTTTGCTCTCAGCGCCTGTCAGAGTGGGAGAGCAGCAGGCGCAGCACTGCGTCGGTGAGATCCGCCAGATCCTGATGGCAGGTCTGTGCAATGGCCTCCATGGTGGTGGGACCTTTGACGGCGCTGAAAATAGCGGTGATGCCACAGTCGTACACGGCCTCTGCCCCGGAGCCAATGGAGCCGCACAGGGCCACACAGGGGACACCCCGGGCTTTGCACCGGATCCCCACCCCCATGGGCACCTTGCCCCGGACGCTTTGATGGTCGATGCGCCCCTCGCCGGTGAGGACCAGGTCCGCATCCTGCAAAAGCGTATCAAACCCAGCGGCGTCCAGCAAAAGGTCAATGCCGGGCCGCAGAGTGCCTTTTAAAAAGGCCAGCACGGCGGCCCCCATGCCTCCGGCAGCACCGGCTCCCGGAGCCTGTTCCACATCCGCCCCCAACTGCTGCCGGAACAGCGCGGCCATGTGGCAGGCGCCCTCTTCCAGGATTCCCAGCTTCTCCGGCGTGGCGCCTTTTTGGGGGCCGAAGATGTAGGTGGCGCCATTGGGCCCGGTGAGGGGGTTATTCACATCGCAGGCGGCGGTGACGGTAAAGGAAAGGGGCGTTTTGGGGGGGAGGATCTGGTGGATGCGCCCCATATTTCCCGCCAGGGGCTCCACGGGCCGGCCCTCCTGATCCAGGAAGGAAAAGCCCAGGGCCGCGGCCATGCCGATGCCGCAGTCGTTGGTGGCGCTGCCCCCCAGTCCCAGGAGGATTTTGCGCACGCCCTGGCTCTGGGCATGGAGGAGCATCTCTCCCACACCGTAAGTGGTGGCCTGAAGGGGGTTTTTCTCCCCCTCCACCAGGGGAAGGCCCGCTGCCGCCGCCATTTCCATCACTGCGCTGCCGTCAGGCAGGATGCCGTATACCGCCTCCACCGGCTGACCCATGGGCCCGGTGACGCAAAGGCGGACTTCCCGTCCTCCTAAAAAGCGCAGATAGGAGGCCACCATCCCCTCACCTCCGTCAGACATGGGGATGGTGTGGACCACAGCGTCGGGAAGGTGGCGCAAAACCACCTTTTTTTCGATCTCACAGATGTCCTGGGCGGACAGGGTCCCTTTGAAGGAGTCCGGCGCGATGATGATGTGCTTCATAATAAACCCTCCCAATGGATCTCCCGCCTGGGAGAAAATGGGGGCCGGCCGCTTTCCGCGCGCCGGCCCCGTGAAACGGTGTATAAACTTAGTTCTTGCCGCCGGAGAGATTCTTGCGGACCTCGGCCTCCACCTTGGAGATGGGCAGCTCATCCACTTCAGCCCACAGCTCGTTGAACTCCTTCATGTCGTTGGCCTTGACCTTCTCCCACTCGTGGGCAAAGGCGCCGCTGACGATGCTGTTGTACTGCTCTTCGATGAACTTGCGCATGGAGGAATTGTCCACCATCTTGAACCGGGACATCTGGCCATACTGGCTGGTGCGGCTGTGCATGGGCAGCTGCTTGAAAAGACCCACATCGGCCATCTTCTCCATCATGACCATGGGCTCTTTGGACATGTACATCTCCGTGAGGATGGCCTCTGCAGGCAGGCCCTTCTCCTCAAAGAAGTTGAAAGCGGTGACCATGACGTTCATGATCAGGGGCCAAATGGCCTGCTCGCTCATGAGGTCGAGATAGGTCTCGTCATTGAAGGTGACCTCAATGGCGCCGGCCTTGGTGGAGCCCAGGGCCTTAGCCAGGGCCACGGCGATCTCCTTGGCATGGCCGGTGGCATCCTGATTCACCACCAGGAAGGTGGGAAAGCCGGTGCCGTTTTCATAGGTCTCCCGCACGCCCTTGCCGATCATCCGGGGAGCCACCATGATGACATCCAAATCAGCGGCGGGCTTGATGAAGCCGTAAGTAATGTTGTAGCCGGAGGCAAAGTTCAGTGCGGCACCGGGATGCAGATTGGGAGCGATGTCCTTTTCATAGATCTCGGGAGCAACCTCGTCCGGCAGCAGCAGGAAGAGGATATCGGCCTTCTTGGCGGCCTCGGCGATGGAATAGGTGGGGAAGCCGTCTTCGTTGGCGGTGTTCCAGGATTCGTCATGGATGTTGCCCACGATGATGTGCTCCATGCCGGAATCCCGCATGTTCAGAGCCTGAGAACGGCCCTGGTTGCCGTAGCCGATGATGGCGACGACTTTGTCCTTGATGGCCTCGATGTGGCCGTCCTGATCGTAATAAACCTTACCCATGATAATCGTGCTCCTTTTTACAAATTGTTTTGTAACGATGCTTCGGCAGTTGGATGCTGGTTTGATGTACCGTCTTTGGTTACGACATAAGACATCTGATGAGTAAAGCATATCATAAAACTACAAATTGTCAATAGTGTTTTGAAAAAAATATTGCATTTTAAACAAAAAAGGCTGCGGCCCTGTTCCCCCAAGGGATACAGAGGCCGCAGCAGCCCCGAGGGGCAGGCGTTATAAAGACAAGAAGTTTGCCCAGCCCTCGGCGCTGCGGCGGACAGCGTCCGAGGCAGCGCCCTTGTTGCGCTGGATGATGGCCTGGTAGATGGCCTCGTGGTCGGCAAGGGCTGTCTGGGGGTTTTGGTGCAGGGAGAGCTCAATGGAGTTGCGGAACAGGGCGTTGAGGGCTTTTCCAAGGCCGATGAGGAAGGAGTTGTGGGTGGACTCCAGGATCTGGTTGTGGAAAGCGATGTCGTCCGCCGCGGTGACGGAGCCGTCCCGGACCTTGCGGCGGAACTCCTCCAGGCAGGAGCGCAGGGCTTCCAGATCCGCGTCTGTTGCCTCTTCAATGGCCAGACAGGTATACGCCACCTCGATGGTATTGCGGAAGGCCCGGGCCTCCTGGGGAGTGCCGCTGTTGAGATAGAAATGGGAGAGCAGCACGTTCATATACCCCTGTTCAGGGTTGGCACTGATCACGGTGCAAAGGCCCCGGCGGATCTCCACCACGCCTAAGACCTCCAGCATTTTGATGGCCTCCCGGACGCTGCTTTTGCTCACCTGCAGTTCTTCGGCGATCTGCACCTCCGTGGGCAGGATGTCCCCGGGACCCAGCTTCCGCTCCAGGATCCACTGCTCAATGGACTCCAGCACTTGGCGGGAGAGGGTCTTGCGGGGCTGGGAAGGAGTTATGCTTTCCAAATCTATCACCTCAATAGCCGGCGCGGCTGCCGGCCCGTTTTCTCTCTGGGAAGAGGGCGCGCCCTCCCGCCCCTTGCGGCGGGAGGACATTGTGAAATCCCAAGTTAGTGTACCACATGCCGCCATGAGGCACAACTCTTTTCTTGATATTTTTGCAGGGGAACGGTATAATGAAAACCAGGAAAAAGAAGGAGGGTGGAGCGATGGACTTGCCCGTACCCAAGATCAAAACCATTCGGGAGCAGGTATATGAGAGCATTCGCTCCATGATCATCACCGGCCAGCTGCCCCAGGGGTCTCATCTGCAGGAAAATGACCTGGCAGAGTTGTTCGGCGTCAGCCGCACCCCGGTGCGGGAGGCGCTGAAGCTCCTTCGGGAGGACGGACTGCTGGAAAGCGGCGGCAAGGGGCTGGTGGTCAAGGTCTTGACAGCGGAGTATGTCAAGGACATCTTCCAGGTGCGCACGCTGCTGGAGTGCTTTGCCCTGGAGCAGGCGATCCCTCGCCTGGGCCAGACGGAGGAGCGGCATCTTGTCTCCCTCCGGGCCAAGCTGGAGGCCTTTCGTACCTATGAGGACATGGAGGAGTATATCGCTCTGGATATCGAGCTGCACAATACCATTGTGGACTTCAGCGGGAACCTCTTTTTGAAGGAGCTGATCGAGCGGCTGTACAGCGTGCTGCAGTCGGTGCGGCTGCTCTCCCTGAGCACCCGGGACCGGTACGAGGCCTCCATTGACGAGCATATCGGCATGATCGACGGGATGTTGACCCGGAATATCTCTGCAGCCGTGGCGGTGATGCGCCACCATCTGGATGAGGCCATGGAAAATGTGCTGTACCTTTTGAAAAAACAAAGCGCCTGCGACAAGAAGGAGACGCCGTAAGGAGGACCCGCCGGATGGGCATCGCGCCCGCCGGCGGGTTCTTTGACAATTCCTATAAAAAGCGGGGTGGTTTTTATGAGAACTATGGATTGACAAAAATCCGGTGGCAGAACTACAATATAAATGTACTAAAAAAACACAAATAGGTGCAAAGCATGTCGGATCTTTGCAAAAGGAGCATTACATATGGATTTTCAGTTGCCTTATTACAAAGGGACCTTGCCCCTGCACGTGCCGGATCAGAACCTGGCCCATGTATTGGTGAACAAGGCTGAGCAATTCCGGGCCGATAAGCCGGAAGGGGATGTGGTCCGGGAGGCGCTGGACCACCCCATCGGTACTCCGCCCCTGCGGGAGATGGTGCAGGGCAAGCAGAAAGTGCTGGTCATTACCTCCGACCACACCCGCAGCATGCCCTCCTCCATCACCATGCCCATGTTGTTGGAGGAAATCCGCCGGGGCAATCCCCAGGCGGAGATCACCATCCTCATCGGGACCGGGCTCCATCGCCCCACCACCCAGGAAGAACTGCTGGGGCGCTTCGGCCAGGAGATTGTGGAGCATGAGCACATCGTTGTCCATGACGCCTTTGCCGCCCAGGACATGCACTATGTCTGTGAGCTGCCCTCCGGGGCGGGGCTGAGCGTCAACCACCTGGCGGTGGAGAGCGATCTCATCGTGGCGGAGGGCTTTATCGAGCCCCATTTCTTCGCAGGCTTCAGCGGCGGCCGCAAGAGCATCCTGCCGGCCATCTGCTCAGCGGAGACCGTCAATGAAAATCACTCTGCCAAAGCCATTGCCTCTCCCTACGCCACCACCGGCGTCCTCCGGGGCAACCCCATCCACGAAGACATGGAGTTTGCCGCCCGGAAGGTGGGTCTGGCCTTTATTTTAAATGTGGCCATGGATGCGGAAAAGCACATCGTGGCCGCCTTTGCCGGAGACTGCGTGGAGGCCCACGCCCGGGGCTGCCAGTTCGTCTCGGACATGTGCGGCGTGGACAAGGTCACCAGCGATATCGTCATCACCACCAACAGCGGTTATCCCCTGGATCAAAACCTCTACCAGTCCCCCAAGGGGGCGTCCACGGCGGCGGCCTGCGCCGGGGAGGACGGCGTCATCATCATGGGGGCTTCCCTGTGTGACGGCGTGGGAGGCACCAACTTTGAAAAGCTGATGCGCCTGGGGTCCGCCCAGAAGATCAAGGAGACGGTGGAGGCGATCCCCCCCAAGGAATCCATCCCGGAGCAGTGGTGCGCCCAGATCTATTCTAAGCTGATGCTCCGCCACCCCATCATCATCGTCTCCCAGCACATGGCCAAAGAGGAGATCGAGTCCCTGGGCTTTATGGCTGCCCGGGATTTTGACGAGGCCCTGGAAAAGGCCTTTGCCATCAAGGGCCCTGACGCCTCCGTCACCGTTATCCCGGACGGCGTGTCCGTCATCGTGCGGGAGGGAAAGGAAGGAGAATGATTCCCATGAATGAGAGAAAATTGGCGGTGCAGGTGAATCCCGAGGACAATGTGGCGTCCATCTTCGCCCAGGTCAGCGCCGGGGACACGGTGGAGGTGATGGCCCGGGACGGCAGCATCGACCCCATTCCTGTCCATGAGGATATCCCCTACGGCCACAAGGTGGCCCTGCGGGACATCGCGGTGGGGGAGACGGTGCGCAAATACGGCGAGTCCATCGGCATCGCCACCAAAGAAATCAAGCGGGGAGACTATGTGCACGTCCACAACCTGGACAGCGCCCGGGCCCGCGGCGACTGGAAGGAGTGATACCATGGCAGATCAGTTTTATGGATACCTCCGGCCTGACGGCTCTGCCGGCTCCCGGAATTATGTGGCCATCGTTCCCAGCGTCGTGTGTGCCAATGAGGTGGTGGAGGCCATCGCCAATCAGGTGATGAACTGCCGGCCTCTGCTGCATCACCAGGGCTGCTGCCAGCTGCCCCCGGATCTGGAGCGGGTGACGGATACCCTGATCTCCCTGGCCTGCCATCCCAATGCCGGCGCTGTGCTGGTGGTGAGCCTGGGATGCGAGGGCACGGACGTGGACCGGCTGCTGGAGGCGGTGGCCGCCACAGGCAAGCCCTATGACATCGTCCGGATCCAGGAGATCGGCGGTATGGCCAACGCCATTGCCGACGGCATCAAAAAGGCCCAGCGCCTGAGCATGGAGATCTCCGGCCTCCAGCGCCAGCCCTTCGACCTCACTCACTTCGTCATGGGGATCAAGTGCGGCGGATCTGACGCCACCTCTGGCCTTGCCAGCAACTGCGCCATCGGATATGTGGCGGACAAAGTGGTGGACCAGGGTGGTACCGTGGTCTTTGGCGAGGTGACGGAGTTCATCGGCGCGGAGCATATTCTGGCACGCCGGGCCCGCACCCCTGAGGTGGGGCAGAAGATCCTCAAGATCGTGGAGGATATGGAAAACCGGGCCAAGTCCCTGGGCTGTGACATGCGCAAGGGCCAGCCCACTCCCGGAAATATCGCCGGGGGCCTCACCACCATTGAGGAAAAGTCCCTGGGTGCCATCATGAAGTCCGGGTCCCGTCCCATTGAGGGCGTGCTGGACTACGCCGAGATGGCCCGGGGCAAGGGCCTTTGGATCAAAGAGACCCCGGGGCGGGAGATCGAGATCCTCACCGGGATGGCTGCCGCCGGTGCCCAGTGCATCACCTTCTCCACCGGGCGGGGCGCCCCCCAGGGCTTCCCCATTCTGCCGGTGATCAAGATCTGCGGCAACCCCAACACCTATGAACATATGATCAACGACATGGACCTCAACGCCGGGCTGATCATCAAGGGCGAAAAGAGCATTCAGCAGGTGGGGGAGGAGCTGTATGCCAAGCTGCTGCGGACCCTCTCCGGTGAGCAGTGCAAGGGCGAGAGCATCTATTACAGCAAATCCATGGACATCTATTGCATGGGGCCGGTGATCTGAGGACAGATTTGTTGTGAATTCCAATAAAAAATAAAAACTCCTCTTGTCGTTTGTTATAATTGACAAAAAGAGGGATGAGGAATACAATATTGGACATAGGATGTCTGATATTTATAATGTTCATGATTATTTTGGGAGGTAATGAAATGAGCAAAATTGATTACAGCAACGTCGATTTCGAAACCCTGATCATCCACGCTGGACAGGACCATGACCCCGCGTACGGCGCCCTGGCCACCCCCATCTATCAGACCTCCACGTTCTGCTTTGACACCGTGGAGGAGGGCGCTGCCAAGTTTGCAAAGCAGGTGCCCGGCTATCATCCCGTGTATTCCCGCAGCGGCAACCCCACCACCCGGGCCTTTGAGCTCAAGTGCGCGGCCATGGAGGGCGGCGAGGACGCAGTGGCCACCGCTTCCGGCATGGGCGCTGTAGGTTCCACGCTGCTGGCCTTCCTGCAGACCGGCGATCACGTCATTTTTGATACCTCCGTCTATGGCGGTACCGATGCTGTGGCCAGCACCAACCTGCCTGCCCTGGGCATCGAGGTCTCCCGGGTGGATACCGCTGACCTGGAGGCTCTGAAGGCCGCCATTAAGCCCAACACCAAGATCATTTATTTCGAGACGCCCAACAACCCCATGATCAAGGTCACGGACGTGGCCGCTGTGAAGAAGGTTGCCGGCGAGAACATCCGGGTAGTGGTGGACGCCACCTTCGCACCCCCTCCTGTTCAGCATGTTCTGAAGCTGGGCGCTGATATCGTGCTGCACAGCATCACCAAGTACATCAACGGCCACGGCGACGCTCTGGGCGGCATCGTGGTGGGTTCCGCCGCTGATATGGCTCTGGTCCGGGGCAAGTGCATGACCAAGATCAATGGCTGCCCGCCCTCTCCCTTCAACAGCTATCTGGTGCTGCGGGGCATGAAGACCCTGGCTCTGCGTATGAAGCAGCACTGCGACAACGCCATGGCCATCGCCAAGTATCTCGATGCCAACCCCTATGTCAAGGTGGTGTATTATCCTGGCCTGGAGAGCGATCCCGGTCATGAGCTGGCCTGCCGTCAGATGGAAAACGGCATGTTCGGCGGCATGGTGAGCTTCGAGCTGGCTGACGACGTCAAGGGCATGAGCAGCTTTGAAGCTGGCAAGAAGCTCCTGAACAACCTGAAGATTCCTGCCATCGCCGTGTCTCTGGGCGATCCGGATACCCTGATCGAGCACCCCGCCTCCATGACCCACGCCGGCGTGTCCAAGGAGGACCGCCTGGCTGCCGGCATCACCGATGGCCTGATCCGCCTGTCTGTGGGCCTGGAGTCTGCCAAGGACCTCATCAACGACTTTGAGCAGGCTTTCGCCGCCATCTGATTTTAAAAAGATCTTCCGCGAATTCCATAAAAATCTGCTTGTATAGGTTTGGCGTCCCTCCCTCTCCGCAGGTCTGTGGGGAGGGGGGGTACCGCAAACACCTCTCAAAAAACAGGCAGCGGATTCCCAGCCGGCACAATTGAATCGGAGTCAAAAGTCGAATTTGCCAGGCGTGCTTGTCAAACCTGTACAAGAGTAGATGAGAACCCCGCATCCCTTCGAACCCGCGCGAATCTGTGTGAATCATTTTTAGAGAGAGGAAGCGATGTTTGTGGAAACCAAGAAGAAAAGTTATGGTTGGAAAGGCTTTTTCCCGCTGATAGTGTTCCTGCTGGTGTACCTGGGCAGCGGCCTTTTCTATACGGCTATGGGCCTGGGGGGCGACGCATTTAAACAGGTTCCCCGTGTAACGGGTCTGGTGGCTGCTTTGCTGGTATCCATGCTGATGGGCGGCAAGGAGCGCAACCTGGAGTACCGGATGGATACCTTCTGCAAAGGCATGGCCAATGAAGGCACCATGATCATGATCGCCGTGTTCCTGCTGGCCGGCGCCTTCTCCGGCGTGGCCAAGGCCATGGGCGGTGTGGAGGCCACGGCAAATCTGGGCCTGAGCCTGGTACCGGCCCAGTTCCTGATGGGCGGCATTTTCCTGATTTCTGCCTTTGCCGCGACGGCCATGGGTACTTCCATGGGCACGATCTCTGCCATCGGCCCCATCGCGGTGGCAGTGGCTGAGGGTGCCAATTTGAATATGGCCATCGCCATTGGTTCCGTTTTGGGCGGCGCTATGTTCGGCGACAACCTCTCCATGATCTCCGATACCACCATCGCCGCCACCCGGGGCTGCGGCTGCGAGATGCGGGACAAGTTCAAGATGAACGGCCTGATGGCCCTGATCGCCGCCATCGTGACAGTGGTCCTGCTGACCATTGTCAGCCCCGGCGCAGAGCTGACCGGCGATTTCTCCTATGACATCGTCAAGGTCATCCCCTATCTCTTTATTCTGGTCTTCGCGCTGACTGGCTGCAACGTGTTTGTGCTGCTGCTGGCGGGCGTAATTGTGGCAGGCGTTATCGGCTTTGCTACGGGAGCGTTTACCCTTCCTGGTTTTGCCCAGGCCATTACCAACGGTATGGCCGGCATGTATGAGATCTGCATCGTGACGCTGCTGATGCGGGGCATCGGCGGTGTTGCTGAGGAGCTGGGCGCCATCGACTGGATGGTGGGCAAGATGGTCAGCCGCGTCAAGACCCGCAAGGGCGCGGAGTACATGACCGCCGGCATGGTGTCTTTGTTCGATCTGGCCCTGGCCAATAACACCATTGCCATCCTGATGGCCTCTCCCCTGGTGCGGCCCCTTGCCGCAGAGCATAACATTGCCCCCAAGCGGATGGCCTCCCTGTTGGATATCTTCTCCTGCATTGTTCAGGGCATCATCCCCCATGGCGGTCAGATCCTGCTGTGCATCACTTTGACAGAGCTGTCTCCCTTTGCCATCATGGGTGCCAACTTCTATGTGTACATCCTGGCGGTGGTCTCCCTCGCTACCATCCAGTTCGGTCTGATGCGGACGAAGGAAGAGAAGGAAGGCATCAAGATGTACGATGAGAATGAGGAAGTTATCGCACTGAAGAAATAAGAAGCTGCGAGTTCTTCCTGTCATTACAGTTTGATTGTCCGACGCTTGCATACGAGCGGAGGCCGGCACGCTAAGTATTTAGCTGGCCGGCCTCCGCCCGTTTTTTAAGACAAAAGAAGGAGGCGTGTTATGGATCGATCCACATGGCGCTGCTGGGCGGAAGTCGACCTGGATGCCCTGCGGTATAACTGCCGGCAACTCCACTCCCTCCTGCCGCCGGGGGGACGGCTTTTGACCGTTTTAAAAGCCGATGCCTACGGCCATGGGGCAGTCCCTGTGGCCAGGGCTCTGGAGGGCCTCTTCCCTGGGGACTGGATTGGGGTGGCCACCATGGAAGAGGGACTGGAACTGCGGGAAGCCGGTATCCGTCAGCCCATTTTGATCCTGGGGTGGACATCCCCCAAAAGAGCGGGGGAGCTGGCGGAAAACCAGCTGACCCAGGCATTGCTCTCCGCCGCCTATACCCAGCGCCTGGCTGCTGCGGCCCAGACGGCGGGGGTGACGGTGCAGGCCCATCTGAAGCTGGATACGGGCATGACCCGTGTGGGATATCTGTGCCATCCCAACCATATTGACAAGACCATCTCCCAGGCGGCCCAGGCCTATGGAATGAAGGGCGTGGAGGTCACCGGGATCTTTACCCACCTCTCCAGCGCATACCTGCATGGGGAGGAGGACGAGGCCTATACCCAGATGCAGTTTCAGCGGTTTTCCCAGGTGTGTCAGGGCCTTTCGGACATGGGGATCCAACCGGGCCTGCGGCATTGTGCCAACTCCGCCGCCACCGTGAACTGTCCGGAATTTGCTCTGGACATGTGCCGTGCCGGCACGGTGCTTTATGGCCTTCTGCCGGAGAGCGCCAAGCTGCGCAAGGTGGACTTTCGTCCGGTGATGACCTGGAAAGCCCGGGTGGGGCTCATCCGCCCGGCGCCCAAGGGCAGTGCCGTCAGTTATAACCGCCTGGCAGTGACCGGGCGGGATACCCGCCTGGCGGTCATCACCGCCGGAGACGCAGACGGATATATGCGGCAGCTGACCAACTTGGGCCGGGTGTCCATCCGGGGCCATATCTGCCCGGTGGTGGGTAGGGTGTGCATGGATATGTTCATGGTGGATGTGACGGACTTCCCCGATATTCAGGAGGAGGACGAGGTGCTGCTTTTGGGGCGGGATCAGGATGGGGAGGTCCCCTGCGAGTGGATCTTCCGCCCCCTGGATCTGGGTCCCAGCTCTGTTACCTGCAACATCCGTCCCCGGGTGCCCCGGGTATATCTCCACCAGGAGGGGTAAACCGGGCCCCTGAAGACCCGGCGGCAGCTGGGCCTTGAAAGTGGAAAAACAAAAAAGACAAGGGCGCGAACAAGAAGGCGCGCCCTTGTCTTTTTATATGCTTCCAGATGTTTGGCAGCCTAAAAGCCGTGGAGCAGGGGGAAGAAAGAGGCCTTTACAAGGGCCATCAATCCTTTTGGAGGGCTATGGACGTGATGCTCTGGGCCATTTCCAAAAGCTCCTCTTTTGACACCGCGCCCTTGATGAAAAACTGCGTGTTGCTCTCTGGATCCTCCCAGGTGAGGATGCCGGACTCCTCCACGCCATGGACGGTACCGGAGGTAATGGATACACCCCCCACCTCCACTGTCTGGCTCCCGGATATGGTCTGGCCGTTGACGGTGATGACGGTGTCATCGGCTTCCTCCGGGATTTCACTGGCCCAGTACTGTGCCCCCATGCCCTGGATGGAGAGGGCCTCGGAAGCCCTCTCCGGCACCTGCCACCAGCAGATGGGATCGGTGACGTACATCCAGGTGAGGACGGTTCCGTCTTTGATCCACTCCTCCTGCATAGCCCCGCATGTCTCATAGCGCCAAAACGGCTCATAGCCCTCCGGAACAGTTTCCAGGCGGTAAGACGCGGAGGCGTCGCGGTAAGGGGTCATGCTCTGGGCCACCTTCATGAGCTCCGCCTTCTCCACATCTCCCGAGGAGGAGACATACAGAAGGTTTCCCTCCGCATCCTCCCAGACCAGAAGGCGGGTGGTGCCGGTGTCATAGTAGTCGGCGGTCCGGCCCTGGATGGTAACGGTTTTTCGAATGTCTTGGGCATCCTGCAGGGAGGTCCCGATACCGTTGGAAGCAGGGCCGAAGCAGGCGCAGGTCAAGCCGGTGGCGCTGTCATCCTGGCTTTCAAAATTCCACCAGTCATGGGCACCCTTGGATTGGACATCCGTGATAACAAAATCTTCCGGCAGCCAGGTGGGACGGTAGGAGGGGGAGACCGCCTGACCGGTTTTTTCCCATTGATAATAGAAAACATCATCCCCCGAGATTTCCCGCAGCCAGTTCAGCACGGTGGCCCGGACCACAGGGCTGGCCGCCATCAAGGATCCCAGAGCCAGGGCGCATACCAGTAAAAAGCAGGCTGCGGCCCGCAGACCCCGGACCCACAGGGGCCGCAACTGCTTTTTTGCCACGGCGAAGGGGGAGGAGAGGAGCCTTGTCCGCCAGCGCAGATACCGCTGGGAGAAGGGGGGGGGAGCACCTCGTCCTCCGGGGCCTGGCAGTACTCCTCCCAGACGGCCTCCATCAGGGCTTGGGACAGCATCGTGTCAAAAGAGGATCTCTCAGCCATAGCAATATCCCTCCCGCTTCATAGCCTCCATCAGCAGTTTTCGCCCCCGCTGCACCTTGGTGGAGACGGTGGACTCCTTCAGACCCAGGCGGCGGGCGATTTCCTGATTGGTCTGCTCCTCAACAAATTTCAGCTCCAGTACTCGCCGGTACGGGGATGGAAGAGAGCGGATCAGTGCCACGAGATAGCGGTATTCCCCCTCCCCTGACTCCGGGGCAGGGGGGTCCCACTCCTCCGGAAAAGAGGAGGTCCACTGCTCCTTCCGCAAAAGATCCAGCGCCGCATTCTTTGCTGCTACGGCGAGATATTTCTGCGCCTCCTCCCAGGAGAGGCCCCGCACCCTCGCCCAGCTGCGCAGCACCTGAAGCCAGGCCTGCTGGGCGGCGTCCTCCGCCTGAGTGGGGTCCCGGAGGATCTGCAGGGCGACGCCGTAGAGCCGTTTTTCGTGGGCCTGATAAAGCCGGGTGAACCGCGCCCGGTCCGCCTCGCTCTCCAGTGTCAAAAGATATATGGTCAGCAACGCCTTCGCCTCCTGTCGTGATTCCAAAGATGGCGTTTATAAGGAGAACGTCCGGGAAAGACGCGGCGTCTCACTCTGGGAGAAAAAATTATGTGTCATGGTTGGAAAGGTGCCCGAAATATCCGGAAAGCAGGCCCTGAATGTCGGCGCAGGCCCCGGCCGGGGCCAGGGGCATCAGGGGAAGGGGAGGACAGGGAGCTCCCCGGGGTTACATTGATTATAGGCGGAGGCGGGCAGGCTGGCAAGGGCCAGTTCCTCCCATTCTGAAGGCGCTCCCACACCCCTGGCGTTGCGCTTGCCTGCCGGCTGTGGTATAACAGGAAAAGGACTTTGTTCCACCGGAGTCGGGCCAGGAACGCCCGGCGGGAACGAAACCGGATACGACTACGAGGAGGACAGTGGCAGGTGAAACTGGAAGAGCGGTTTTCGTCCATGGAAACACACATGACGGTGCTGGAAAAAGACACCCGGCGAATCGTCTCTCAGCAGTTGGAGCAGCTCGCTGCCAACACGGAAGAGGGCGTTTTTGAAGAGGGGGGCCTGGGCAGCACCCTGAAAAGCGAGGCAGAGAGCCTCAAACGGGCCGGGGAGCTGCATCAAAAGCTGCACAGGAGCTGTGCGGAGCTGGCAGACGAAATTGAGACGCAGCTGCGGGAGTCCCGCCAAAGGGGGCGGAGAATGCGGCGTCCCCGGCTGATTAAACCGGCGCCCACCAATGCCCAGATCGACCTTGCGGAGAAGAAAAGCCGCCACTTTGCCCAGGGGATTACATTTTACAAGCTGTTTTGGATCTTTTTTATGGGCTGCTTTGCCGGCGTGGTGGTGGAAGTGGCCTGGTGCTTCATCACCCGGGGGCACTATGAAAGCCGAGTGGGGCTGATCTACGGCCCCTTTAATCTGGTCTATGGCCTGGGGGCATGGGCGCTGTCCGCGGCATTGTACCGCTATCGAAACCGAAACCCCTTTTTCTCGTTTCTGGGGGGCTTTGTCATCGGCAGCGTGATCGAGTATCTTTGCTCTTGGTTCCAGGAGACGGTGCTTGGCTCCACCTCCTGGGATTACAGCAATATGCCCTTTAACCTCAATGGGCGGATCTGTCTTGTGTACTCCTTGTTTTGGGGAGTCCTGGGGGTGCTTTGGATCAAGGAGATATATCCCCGGGCGGCAAAGTGGATCTTGAAGATCCCCAACAAGATCGGCAAGCCCCTCACCTGGGTGCTGCTGATATTTATGGTGTTCAACAGCTTTATGACTGCCGCCACAGTGCTGCGCTGGATTGACCGCAGGGAGGGAGATCCTCCTCACAGCGCCTTTGAAGAGTGGATGGACCGCCATTATCCGGATGCCAGGATGCAGAAGATCTTTGCCAATTTGGAGTTTGTGGAGGAAACGCCCCAGCAGTCTGGATGAAAAAGCCGCCCCGGGAGCGCCGGGGCGGCTTTGGGAATAAATCAGGGAAGGGCCCCGGACAAGTTGTCCCGGGGCCCTTGCCCTGTTTTTTAAAGAATCGGCAAAGCCCCGTTCTCCGGTGGCGAGAGATGGGATCCGCTTTCCTCAGCCGTGTCAAAATACCGGCTGGTCATTTGGGCGTAATGCAGATACAAGATGCCGAACCGGTAGAGATATCCGGGTTTCCAGGGCTTGGCCTTGCCGCAAAAATGCAAAATCGCCGTGTGCTGCATCACCCAGTTGATATTGTACTGGCTGGAGCTGGCCAGGCGGTAGGTGTTGTAATTCCGGGCGTCATAGTTCCAGATGGCGTCGTTTAGGGGCAGGATCCAGTCCCCGTAAAGCGCGTTGAGAAGATCCTGGTCCGGCAGCAGCATCTCTTTTCCGTGCTCCTTCACATATTGGAAGATGTGCTGGGAGGAGATATACTTCCTGCATGCCTCCAGGTTGATCAGCAGGACGCCGGAATTGTAATAGTCATGCTTGGTTCCAAGCCGCAGGCGATTGACGCTGTTGGCAAGCTCCGTCTTGCCGGTATGGGCTGCCGCGGCGAACAGGTGGCGGCTCACATCTGTCTGCCACAGGGGCCTTAGGGCGTTGATGACCAAAATGTCGGGATCCAGGTAGAGGATCCGTTTGAGATCCCCGGGCAGGAGGGAGCCCGACAGCAGGCGGTAGTACATCTCCTTGGGGTATTGCCTGGTGGTGGGGGCATCAGCGAAGAGGGAATCCTCCACCAAAATGGGGTGAAAGGGATAGTTCAGCTGCCGGCACTGGCGCTCCACAGGGGAGAGAGCGGACTCCGGGATTCCGCTGTGGAGCAGATAGAGATCAAACTGCTCCCCGGGATTGTTCCAGTAGATGGAGGTCAACATCACTTGGAGCTGGGGGATATACGCTGCATTCAAAGACACCAGAATGGAAATGGGATCCAT
>CALWXJ010000028.1 GCA_944385475.1 uncultured Oscillospiraceae bacterium | reverse complement strand
TCGCGGCCTTTTTTGGTGTCTCCCTTGCCTACCTCCGGGGAGAGACGGACGACCCCACGGATATGGAGAGCTGGCTCAGCGGCTCCTATCCCCAGGAACCTGACGCCCCGGCAGCTCCCGCTCCCCGTGCGCCCCGGAAAGCCTCCCCTCCAGCCGGCGATGACAGCAGCCCCGTATTCGCCGCCCTGCTGAAAAGCCCCGCCTTCCGGGACATGGTCCGGGAGGTGGTAGTGGAGGTGCTGCGCTCCCCCGAAGGGCAGGCCCTGGTGGCCAAGGCCGTGGGAAAGAACCGCTAAGCACAGGAAAAGCCGGCAGTTGGATGCTGCCGGCTTTTTTTGCCCCGGGGATGGCGGCGGAGTCCCCTGGATCCCGCCAGCTTTTCTCCTTTTAGGGAATCGTCAGGCGCTTGACGGCGCAGGGGGATTCCGATACAATAGGGCCAAGATTTTCCTTTTTACTTCCTTACTATATTGGAGAGATATACCATGGCAACAACCTTTATTGACAAAGCCCGCATCAGCGTCCGGGCCGGGGATGGCGGCAACGGCGCCGTGGCCTTCCACCGGGAAAAATATGTGGCCGCCGGCGGACCTGACGGCGGGGACGGCGGCCGGGGCGGATCTATCGTGGTACAGGTGGATGACAATATGTCCACCCTGATGGACTTCCGCTATAAGCGAAAATATGTGGCTCCCAACGGGATGGATGGACAGGGCGGCCGCCGCTCCGGCAAGGACGGGCAGGACCTTGTCATCAAGGTGCCCCGGGGTACCTTGATCCGGGACGCGGAGTCCGGCGAGATCATCCGGGACATGTCCGATGACCAGCCCTTCACCCTGTGCCGGGGCGGGCGGGGCGGCTGGGGCAACGCCCATTTTGCCACCCCCACCCGTCAGGTCCCCCGCTTTGCCAAGGGGGGGCTGCCCGGCCAGGCCCACGACGTGATCCTGGAACTGAAGCTCCTGGCGGACGTGGGGCTTGTGGGCTTTCCCAATGTGGGCAAGTCCACCCTTTTGAGCGTGGTGTCCCGGGCGCAGCCCAAGATCGCCAATTATCACTTCACCACCCTCTATCCCAATCTGGGGGTGGTCTGGGTGGATGAGGGGGTCAGCTTCGTCATGGCGGATATCCCCGGTATCATCGAGGGGGCCAGCCAGGGGGCCGGCCTTGGCCATGACTTTTTGCGCCATATCGACCGCTGCCGCCTGCTGGTCCATGTAGTGGACGTATCCGGCAGCGAGGGGCGGGACCCCGTGGCGGATTTCGACGCCATCAATGAAGAGCTCTCTCAGTACAGCCCCCAGCTGGCCCAGCGCCCCCAGATCGTATGCGCCAACAAGGTGGATATCCTGGAAGATCCCGAGAACCTCCAGCGCCTCCGGGCCCATGTGGAGGCCAAGGGCTATCCTCTGGTGGAGATCTCCGCCGCCGCCCATCAGGGCACCCGGGAATTGGTGGGCCTCATCGCCAGGACCCTCTCTGCCCTGCCGCCGGTTGCGGTCTATGCCCCGGAGTATGTCCCCAAGGCCCCGGCGGTGGATGCCTCCGCCCCCCTGGATATCCATCAGGAGGAAGACGGCACCTGGATCGTGGAGGGACCGTGGCTGCGCCAGCTGATGTCCAATGTGAATTTCGCCGACTATGAAAGCCGCATGTGGTTTGACAAGGTCCTGCGGGAGTCCGGCCTTTTCCAGCGGATGGAAGAGATGGGCGTGCAGGACGGGGACAGCGTCTGCCTGTATGACTTTGAATTTGAATATCAGCGCTGAGCGCCGCTGAAAAAGCGCCTTGCCCTGTTTTCGGGCAAGGCGCTTTTCTTATGGCTTTTTTCGGCGGACCCGCTCTTCCCGCTTTTCCTCCGCCTCCTCCTGCCAGCTCTCCACCCGGGCCTGCACATTGCTGCGAAACAGCAGTCCCGCAGCGAAGGTCAGGGCGTCACGAGTATCTTTGTCCATGTTCTTCATGGCCCGGATCATCCCCCCCACGGCCTTGAGGCGCTCCTCCTTCAAGTCCGTCAGGGTCTTGGCGCCAGAGGCGGTGAGGATGGCAAACAGTCCCTCTGTAAACCGCTGGCGCTGCTGGAAGGTCATGCCCTGCAGCCACTGGCGCATCATTTGGTCATTGCGTTTTCCCTGGCGGGTGACCCCCTCCAGACGGACAAAGCCCGCTCCCCGCACCTTCCAGGAAAACCCGTCATGCTGCCACAGTCCCTCCTCGCTGCTGTCCACCACCACGTAGTCCTCACCGTGCTGCAGCAAAAGCCCCACCACGGAGGACTTTGGGATGATGGTGGTGATTCGGGGCTTCACCCGTCCGTATGCCTCACTGCCCAAAATATCGTCCCGGAAACCGGGGCCGTCGTTGGACCACACGGACGCGATGCGCCCCTGAATCCGCTCCGGGACGTTCACCGCGGCCCATACCGCCAGATTGCCCCCCTTGGAGTGCCCCCCCAGGCGCAGCTTTTTCCGGGGGCAGCGCCGCCCCACCCGGCAGACATACTCCGCCGCCCGGCGCTGGGCAGGGACCTGGGGAAGGAAGGTCATGTGAAAATCCTCTTTCCAGCCGGCCAGCGTGTCGTCAGTACCACGAAAGGAGAGGTATACCGCCCCATCTCCCGTGTCAACGGCAAGGGCTGCAAATTGCGCGTCCCGCTCTTCATCCGTCCAGTCCTCCAGAGAGAACAGCGTCATATCCCGAAAACGGTGGGAAGCGGCCAGGCGGCGCAGCATCTCCGGAATGGCATCAGACACCAGCACCCCCAAATTCACCGTCTTCCCGTCAGGCAGGCGGTCAAAAAAAGCCTGGGCCGCCTGCTGCAGGGTAATGGGACGGCGGGGCTTGTCCCCGGGCACGATGCCCCGGAAGTCCAGATAGGCAAGCTCTGAGAGGATGAGATTATCCACCTCATTGAAAGGTGCCTGCTTGACTGTCAGATCCCCCCGCCAGTCCAAATAGTCCATCAGGTTGGCCATGGCGGTCTCCTCCTCTCACGCCTTGTTTCATGGCGCTATTATACCGTACTCTCTCCCCCAACACAAGGCCATGTGGTCTATCCGGGACGGGCCGTTCATATAGTGGAGCATCACAAGGGAGAGGTGGACAACATGACGAGCAAAAACGAGGTGGTGCTGTGCGGCACCGCCGTGGACAATCCCACGTGGTCCCACGAAAACCACGGCACACAGTTTTACCGTTTTTTCCTGCGGGTGCCCCGACTATCCGGCACGGAGGACATCCTGCCCATCGTGCTGCCCCAGGCTCTCTCTTCCCAAGTCAACATGGGAGAGGAGCTGATGGTGTCCGGCCAGCTGCGCTCTTTCAACAATCACAGCGGCACCGGAAGCCGGCTGGTTCTGACGGTCTATGCCCGGGATCTGGGCCCGGGGGAAGGACATAGCTGCAACGAGGTGGAACTTTCCGGCTACTTATGCAAAGCCCCCATATACCGCCGCACCCCCCTGGGCCGCAGCATCTGCGATTTGATGCTGGCGGTGCCCCGGCGCTATGGACGGGCGGACTATCTGCCTGTGATCGCCTGGGGACGCCTGGCCTCTATCACCCGGGATCTGGGTATCGGGGACCCCCTGTCCCTGCAGGGCCGCTTTCAGAGCCGGACTTATCAAAAAGTCACAAGCTCCGGAACGGAGGAGCGGGTGGCCTACGAAGTCTCTGCCATGGCTCTGCCGGAGGCAGCCGCTGCCCCCGGCGTCTCTCCATAAAAAATTTGCGCCGCGGAGAAAATCCGCGGCGCCTGTTTATGGTTCCGTGAATCCACGGCGGCCATGCATATCAAATAAAAACCGCAGGAAGCTCTTGGGATAGGAGATAAACTTTCCCGCATCCATCAGGACCTCCACCTCCTGCCACGAGGCCCAGCGGACTTCCGCCACCTCTTCTTCCTGCAACTGCAGATCTCCCTCCTGCACGTCCCGTTCCACCAGATAAAAATCGTCAAATCCCCCGGGGAAATTCACCGTGGCCACAGGGCGAAGGCCCGTGAGATCCAAATGCAGCCCCAGTTCCTCCCCCACTTCCCGCTGCGCTCCCTGGCGGCTGCTCTCTCCGGCATCCACTCCCCCGGCGGCGGACACGTCCCACCGGTCGGGCCAGCGGGATTTGCTGGCGGAGCGCCGCTGGATCAGCAGCCGGCCCTGCCGGTCAAAGATGCAAATATGCACCACCAGGCGATACTGCCCGGGATCCTTCTTGCCGTACCGCCGGGCGATTTTCCCCAGGGGCACCCGGTTCTCATCGTACAGATCCACCCATTCTTCCATTTCGCTCCTCCTCACTGACGCCGGGCGGTGCGATACTCATCCCCCGGCTTATAGAAGGGGCAGGCATCGTTGGCGCGGCGCAAAAACCGCTCCATCTCATCTTCGTCCAAATCCATGGTGCAAACATAGCTTTCGCTTTCTTCATCATAGTCATAGTGTGCGCACTCTTCACAGTTCCTGGCCAAATCCCTCGCCCTCCCTTTTGTGCCTATTTTACCCTACCCCCTTCCAAAACACAAGACTTTGTGTCTCTTTCCGGACTTGACACCGCCGGACATGTTTTTTACAATAGGGCTGGCAAAACAAAAAGCGGGCGGATCCGCTTTTTTCTGTGGGGACCTTTGCCTTTTCGGCATACGTTTGCCCCCTGCTTCCTGTAAAAGGGCAGGCAGCTCGCCGGGGTTCCCGCACCATAGACCATTTTGGGAGGCCAATCGTCATGACATTAGATACTCTTCCTCTGGGCCAGGAGGCTGTGATCACCGCCGTGGGCGGTGAGGGGCCCCTGCGCTGCCGCCTGCTGGATATGGGATTGATCCCCCGCACCACAGTGCGGGTGGAGAAAATCGCTCCTCTGGGGGATCCCATCGAGCTGCGGGTGCGGGGATACTCTCTCTCTTTACGCAAAGAGGATGCCTGCAAAATCCAGGTGGAGGTGAAACAGGTATGATCTTCGCTCTGGTGGGGAACCAAAACTGCGGAAAAACCACCCTTTTCAATCAGCTCACCGGGTCGAACCAGCACGTGGGCAATTTCCCCGGTGTCACCGTGGATCAAAAATCGGGTGCCATCCGGGGGCAAAAAGACTGCACCGTGGTAGACCTGCCGGGGATCTACTCCATTCGCCCCTATACCCCGGAGGAGATCGTCACCCGGGACTTCATCCTGAATCAAAAGCCTGACGGCATCATCAACATTGTGGACGCCACCAATATCGAGCGCAATCTCTATTTAACGCTGCAGCTGCTGGAGATGCGGGTACCCATGATCATCGCCTTGAACATGATGGATGAGGTGGCCGCAGGCGGCGGCACCATCGACATCCACGGTATGTCCCAGGCTCTGGGCGTGCCGGTGGTGCCTATTTCCGCAGCCCATAACCAGGGCGTGGACGAGCTTGTGAAACTGGCGGTGGCCACGGCCCGCAGTCATCTGCTTCCCTCGGTATACGACTTTTGCTCCCCGGGGCCTGTCCATCGCTGCATCCACGCTGTGGTCCACCAGATCGAGGACCACGCCGACGCGGCGGGGATCTCCGCCCGTTTTGCCGCCACAAAGCTCATCGAGGGGGACGCCGACATCACCCAGCGCCTGGGACTGGATCAAAACGAGCTGGAACTGCTGGAGCACAGCGTTCGGGAGATGGAGGACGAGTGCGGGATGGATTGCAACGCCGCCCTGGCGGATATGCGATACACCTTTATTGAAAAAGTCTGCGCCAAAACAGTGGTAAAATGCCACGCCTCCCGGGAGCGGGCACGCAGTGAGGCCATTGACCGGGTGGTCACCAACAAATACCTGGCGCTTCCCATTTTCTTTGGCATCATGCTGGCGGTCTTCTACCTCACCTTCAATGTCATCGGCGCGTTTTTATCCGATCTCCTGGCCGCCGGGATTGATGCCCTCACCGCCACGGTGGATGCCGCCCTCACCGCTTATGGCCTGAACCCCGTGGTCCACAGCCTGGTGATTGACGGGGTGTTCGCCGGTGTGGGCAGCGTGCTGAGTTTTCTGCCCATCATCGTGGTGCTGTTCTTTTTCCTGTCTATTCTGGAGGACTCCGGCTACATTGCCCGTGTGGCCTTCGTTATGGACCAGCTGCTGCGGAAGATTGGACTCTCTGGCCGCAGTATTGTGCCCATGCTGATCGGTTTTGGCTGCTCTGTCCCAGCCATCATGTCCACCCGGACCCTGGCCTCAGAGCGGGACCGGCGGATGACTATCCTGCTGATCCCCTATATGAGCTGCTCGGCCAAGATTCCGATTTACGGTGTGTTTTCCGCCGCCTTTTTCCCCCATTCCGCCGGCCTTGTGATGATCGCCCTGTACATCACGGGGATCCTGGTGGGGATCATCGCCGCCAAGGTGCTGGGGGCCACGGCCTTCCAGGGCAATCCCGTTCCCTTTGTCATGGAGCTGCCCAATTACCGCTTCCCCTCCGCCAGAAGCGTGGGGCAGCTGTGCTGGGAGAAGGCCAAGGACTTCTTGCTGCGGGCTTTTACCATTATTTTTGTGGCCACCATTGTGGTGTGGTTTTTCCAGACCTTTGACGCCCGGCTCAACGTGGTGGAAGACAGCGCCCAGAGCCTCCTGGCTGCTGTGGGGGCGTGGATCGCCCCGCTGCTCCAGCCCCTTGGCTTTGGTGACTGGCGGGTATCCACCGCCCTGATCACCGGGTTTATCGCCAAGGAGTCCGTCATCTCCACCCTGGGCATCCTCACCGGCTCCGGCGCAACCGTAACGGCCCAGGCGCTGGGAACGCTGTTCACCACGCCCTCCGCCGTGAGCTTTTTGATCTTCACCCTGCTCTACACGCCCTGTGTGGCGGCCATCTCCGCTGTAAAACGGGAGTTGGGCTCCGGTTTGAAAGCCGCCGCCGTGGCTCTGGCCCAGTGCGGCGTGGCCTGGATCGCAGCCTTTCTCTTCTACCATGTAGCGCTGCTGATGGTGGGATAAGGAGGGCGCATGCTGGAAGGTCTGATTTTACTGTTTCTGGGCGGATGGCTGGTGCTTTCCATACGCTCCATACAAAAACACCGCGGCTGCTCCGGCTGCTGCGGCGGCTGCAAAAACGAGACATGTTCCCATCGGAAGGGCCCCTCTTGATTGGAGCGGGCCCTTCCTCTCTCTTGCCCTTTGACCGGCTTCTCCATTCCTTTTTCTGATTGCCCGCTCGCCCTTTTTTAGAATGCGTTTATATAAAATGCATAAATTCAAGGTTCTCTTTTGTTGTTTTTCATTGGTTTTTCCGTCCTTTTGGCGGTTGACTTTCTCTGCCGCAGCGACTACAATAAGGCTACATTCCAGCAAGAAAGGAGCTGACCACCATGATCCGGATGCCGATGCGTTCTCGTAAGATGATGTCTTGTGGTGCGTCTGCTTCTTTTGCTGGCGCTTCTTTCTCCTGCGCAAATATGCCTTGCTGCGGCAGCAGCACTGCTTCCTGCGCCAATTTTATCATTGCCATTCTGGACGCCATGATTGTGGCGTCCATTATTATTTGCGCGCTGGTGGGCGGGCTGATTCTGGCCATTTCCCTGCTGGCTCTGCTGGGCATTCTGGTAGTGGTACGGGCAGACAACAAAATAATGCCAAAGATGCAGGCAATTTGATTCCGGATACAAAAAGCGGTCTGCTCTTGTGGCAGGCCGCTTTTTTGTATATATGAACTTGTTTTCAATTTTTTTGTAAAGGAGACACCAAGATGAAAAAGAAGTTTTTTGCATTCCTCATGGCTGTAGTAATGGTATTCAGCCTCGTCGCCTGCGGAGGCGGCGGAGATGACGCCACCACGGACGACACCGGCGATACCACGGAAGATACCGGCGACACCGGCGATAGCGCCACCACTACCACTTTTAAAGTTGGTACCATTGGCCCCCTCACCGGCGAAAACGCCATCTATGGCACTGCCGTGGCCAACGGCGCCAAGATCGCTGTGGATGAGATCAACGCCGCTGGCGGAGACATCCAGTTTGAGCTCCAGAGCGAGGACGATGTGGCTGACGGCGAGACCTCTGTCAATGCCTACAACAACCTGATGGACTGGGGCATGCAGCTGCTGGTTGGCCCTACCACCACTGGTGCTTCCGTGGCCGTGTCCTCCAAGTGCTATGAGGAGCGGACCTTCATGCTGACCCCCTCCGCCTCCTCCACCGACGTTACTGCCGGTAAGGACAATGTCTTCCAGGTCTGCTTCACCGACCCCAACCAGGGTACCAGCTCTGCTGACTACATGGCAGAGAACATGGCTGACGCCAAGATCTATGTCCTCTATCAGAATGATGACGCCTATTCTCAGGGCATTCGGGACGCTTTTGTCACCGAGGCTGAGGCCAAGGGCCTGAACATCGTGGGTGAGGGCACCTTCACCAAGGATACCGCTACCGACTTCTCCGTGCAGCTGACCGCCGCCCAGGCCGCCGGTGCTGACACGATGTTCCTGCCCATGTATTATCAGCCCGCTTCCGTCATCCTCAACCAGGCCAACGCCATGGGCTATGCTCCCACCTTCTTCGGCGTGGACGGCATGGACGGCATCCTCACCATGGAGGGCTTTGACGCCTCCTTGGCTGAAGGCGTCATGCTGCTGACCCCCTTCTCTGCCACTTTGGAGGAGAACGCCTCCTTCGTTCAGGCCTATGAGGATCAGTTCGGTGAGACCCCCAACCAGTTTGCTGCCGACGCCTATGACGCCGTGTACATCCTCAAGGAGGCCCTGGAGGCCGCTGGCTGCACGGCCGACATGACCACCGCCGACATCTGCGAGGCTCTGGTTCCCGTGATGACCACCATCACTCATGACGGCCTCACTGGCAAGGGCATGACCTGGTCCGCCGATGGCGCTGTTTCCAAGGATCCCACCGCCTTTGTCATCCAGGATGGCGTGTACGTCCTGCCCCAGTAATTTTCTTTCCAGACATACAATCACGATGCGGACGACTGCCGGGAAATTTTCCCGGCAGTCCCGCCGCGTGATTTCTATGGTGGAAACAGGGGCGGCATCCCCGGTGTTGCTGCCCGTATTTCTGCCATAGAACAGTAAAGAGAAAAAGAGGTGCTTCCTGATGGAATTTCTCTCCTACCTAATCAGCGGCATTAGCCTTGGCAGCGTGTACGCCATCATTGCCTTGGGCTATACCATGGTTTACGGTATCGCAAAAATGCTGAACTTTGCCCACGGTGATGTCATCATGGTGGGCGGCTATATCTCTTTTTGTGCCATGAACTACTTAGGGCTGCCCAGCATCGTGGCGGTACTGCTGGCCATGGCGGTGTGCACGGTGTTGGGCGTGGTGATCGAGGGCCTGGCCTATAAACCTCTGCGCTCTGCCCCCTCTCTGGCGGTGCTCATCACCGCCATCGGCGTCAGCTACTTCCTGCAAAATGCGGCCCAGCTCATTTGGTCTGCCGCGCCCAAGGTCTACTCCCCTGTGGTGGCGGGCTCCTTGTCTTTGCTGAACGGCCAGCTCACTATTCCTTACGTCTCACTGCTGACAGTGGTGGTTTGCCTTGTGATTATGGCGGGGCTGACACTCTTCACCAGCCAAAGCAAGCTGGGCAAGGCCATGCGGGCATGCTCCGAGGATAAAAATGCCGCACAGCTGATGGGCATCAACGTCAACGCCACCATCTCCACCACCTTTGCCATCGGCTCGGCGCTGGCGGCCATTGCCGGCGTTCTGCTCTGCTCCTTCAACGGCACCCTGATGCCCACTACCGGCTCCATGCCTGGTATCAAGGCCTTTACCGCTGCCGTTTTCGGCGGCATCGGCTCCATCCCAGGCGCTTTCCTGGGCGGACTGCTGCTGGGCATCATCGAGTCTATGGCCAAGGCCTACATCTCCACCAACCTGGCCAATACCATTGGCTTCGCCGTGCTGATCGTGGTGCTCTTGGTGCGCCCTGCCGGGCTGCTGGGCAAGTATGTGCCTGAGAAAGTGTGAGGTGCGGGATATGAAAAAACTGACCATCAAGCGGACGACCCGCACAGATTTCATCACCTATTTGGGCGTCATCGTCGCATTTTTGATCATGATGTTTCTTCGGGACCAGGGGGTTTTGAACCGCTCCCTCACTGGCCAGCTGGTGCCCATCTGCTGCTACATCTCCATGGCTATCTCCCTGAACCTCACGGTGGGCATTTTGGGAGAGCTGAGCCTGGGGCACGCAGGCTTCATGAGCGTGGGCGCTTTTTCGGGTATTATCACTGCCATGAGCCTGCAGTCCACCATCCCCTATACACCCCTGCGTCTGGCAGTGGCCATGGTGGTGGGTGCTATCTTTGCCGCCATCGCCGGCATTATTGTGGGTGTTCCCGTGCTGCGTCTGCGGGGCGACTATCTGGCGATTGTCACCCTGGCCTTCGGGGAGATCATCAAAGATCTTATCAACTGCCTGCTGGTGGGCTATGACTCCAACGGATTGCACATGGCGCTGAACCTCACCGGCAGCAAGTCCATCACCGATTTGAATCTGCAGCCTGACGGCATCGCCATCATCAAAGGCGCCCAGGGCGCCACCGGCACCACCACCATCGCCTCCTTCACCGCCGGCTTCGTTCTGGTGATGATCACTCTGGTGATCGTGCTGAATCTGGTGCGCAGCCGCACCGGCCGGGCCGTCATGGCCATCCGGGACAACCGGATTGCCGCCGAGAGTGTGGGCATCAACGTCACAAAATATAAACTCATCGCCTTTGTTACCTCCGCCGCCCTGGCCGGTGCCGCCGGTGCGTTGTATGGACTGAATTTCTCTTCTCTCCAAGCTACCAAGTTCAACTTCAACACCTCCATCTTGGTGCTGGTGTTTGTGGTGCTGGGGGGCCTGGGCAACATCTGGGGTTCTGTCATCGCCGCCACGGTCCTCACCATTTTGCCGGAGGCACTGCGAGGCTTTGATGACTACCGGATGCTCATCTACGCCATCGTTTTGATTTTGGTGATGCTGGCCACCAACAACAGCCAGGCCAAGGCCCTCCTGGGCCGGATCATTCCCAAGAGAAAGGGGGCCGAGACGAATGGCTAAGCAGTTTCAGCGGGGCAAGATGGTCCCGGTGCCCAGCCGCGCCATTGTTCCCGAGCGGGACGTTGACAAGTCCCCCATTTTGGAGTGCCGGTATCTGGGGATCGAATTCGGAGGCCTGAAGGCCGTCAGTGACTTCAACCTCACCATTGGCCGTACAGAGATCGCCGGCCTCATTGGACCCAACGGCGCAGGAAAGACCACGGTATTCAATCTCTTGACCAAAGTCTACCAGCCTACCCACGGCACCATTTTGCTGGATGGCCGGGATACCCATGGCATGACCACCGCCCAGGTCAACCGGGCGGGCATCGCCCGGACGTTCCAGAACATCCGCCTCTTTTCCAATATGTCCGTGCTGGAAAATATTACGGTGGCCATGAACTCCCAGATGAAATACAGCATGCTCAGCGGCATCTTCCGCCTCCCCTCCTTCTGGAAGGAAGAGCGGGTGGCAAAAGAACGGGCCCTGGAACTGCTCTCCATCTTCGACATGCAGCACTTGGCAGATCACAAGGCCGGGTCTTTGCCCTATGGTGCCCAGCGCCGCCTGGAAATCATCCGGGCCCTGGCCACCAATCCCAGCCTGCTGCTGCTGGATGAGCCCGCCGCCGGCATGAACCCCTCTGAGACAGCAGAGCTGATGGAGAACATCGTCAAGATCCGGGATACCTTCCAGATCGCCGTTATGCTCATTGAGCACGACATGAACCTGGTGATGAACATCTGCGAAGGCATCTGCGTGCTGAACTTCGGCCAGGTCATCGCCAAGGGTACCCCGGAGGAGATCCAATCCAATCCCACGGTGATCGAAGCATACCTGGGCAAGAAGAAGGAGGGCTGAGGGAGATGCTGAAAGTCAACGGGATCAATGTCTATTATGGCTCCATCCACGCCATCAAGGACGTCTCCTTTGAGGTCCATCAAGGGGAGATCGTCACCCTCATCGGTGCCAACGGCGCCGGAAAATCCACCACGCTGCAGACCATCTCTGGCCTGCTCCACTCCCGCACCGGCTCTATCGAGTTCCTGGGCCAAAATCTCATGGGCGTTCCCGCCTTCAAGATCGTCTCCCGGGGGCTTGCCCAGGTACCGGAGGGACGCCGGATCTTTTTGCAGATGACGGTGGAGGAAAACCTGGAGATGGGGGCTTATACCCAGCCCAATACCACCATCGCCCCCGGCCTGGAACGGGTCTATGAGCAGTTCCCCCGCCTGAAAGAGCGCCGCCGCCAGATCGCCGGCACCCTCTCCGGCGGCGAACAGCAGATGCTGGCCATGGGCCGGGCCCTGATGTCGGGCCCCAAGCTGCTGATGCTGGATGAGCCCTCCATGGGCCTGGCTCCCATTTTGGTGGAACAGATCTTTGAGATCATCCGCAAGCTCCACCAGGCGGGCACCACCATCTTGCTGGTGGAGCAGAACGCCCAGGCCGCCTTGTCCATCGCCGACCGGGGCTATGTGCTGGAGACCGGCAAGATCGTCACCACCGGAACCGGTGCGGAGTTGTTGGCAAGCCCCGCCATCAAAAAGGCATATCTGGGCGGTTAAGTCCCGGATTTAAAGCGGACTCCGCCTGTGGAGTCCGCTTTTCCTTTGCAAATTTCCTCCGGTGTGATATGATACTTCCATCAAAAAGGTCTGATAAAAGGAGGTGCGTTTATGGACGCCCAGACCAGGCGCAATGCCATCGCGGATATTTTGAAGGGGGCCTGCCAGCCTGTCAGCGCCTCCTCCCTGGCCCGCCGTTTTTGTGTCAGCCGTCAGATCATCGTGGGGGACATTGCTCTGCTGCGGGCCGCAGGAGCCGCCATCTCCGCCACCCCCCGGGGCTATATTACGCTTCCCGCTGCCACAGGCCTTGTGCATCAGGTGGCCGTACAGCATGACTCCGCCGGCATGGAGGCGGAACTCAAAGCCATGGTGGATAACGGATGCACCGTTCTGGATGTCATTGTGGAGCACCCCATCTACGGCCAGCTTACCGGACCGCTGCAGCTGTCCAACCGGTATGAGGTGGACCAATTCCTGTCCCGCTGCGCTGCGTCTGACGCCCAGCCCCTCTCCAAGCTAACAGAGGGGATCCACCTCCACACCCTCTCCTGCCCCAGCGAAGATGCCTTCCGGCGGGTAAAAACGGCGCTGCAAGACCTGGGGATCCTCCTGCCTGAATAGAAGACCCCCTTCCGCCCCGGAAACGGGGCGGTATTTTTTGCGCCTTCTGAAAAAAGCGGTTGACAGCAGGGAGCCGTCCGTGTAATATGATGTAGACATGTGTCAAGACACTAAATTTTGAGAGAAACAGGTGCTTCCCATGGAAAAATGCAAGGCTTTTTTAAAGCGCAAAAATATTGTCATCTCCGGCAAGCGGTATGGTATCGACGCCCTGGGCGCCATGGCCCAGGGTCTTTTTTGCTCACTGCTCATCGGCACGATCCTAAATACCCTGGGGGATCAGCTGGGGATCGCGTTTTTGGTAGCAGTGGGAGGCTATGCCTCCGCCATGTCCGGCGCCGCCATGGCTGTGGCCATTGGCTATGCCCTTCAGGCTCCCCCCATGGTACTCTTCTCCCTGGTGACGGTGGGCTATGCCGCCAACGCCCTGGGCTCCACCACCCTCTCCGGAGGCAGCGGCGCCGGGGGCCCTCTGGCGGTGCTGTTCATCGCCGTCATTGCCGCGGAGCTGGGGAAGGCCGTCAGTAAGGAGACCAAGATCGATATCCTGGTGACGCCCCTGGTGACCATTCTCTCCGGCGTGGCCCTCTCCGCCTGGTGGGCACCGGCCATCGGCACCGCTGCCAGCGCCGTGGGGGACTTTGTGAAGTGGGCCACGGTGCTCCAGCCCTTCTGGATGGGGATCCTGGTCTCCGTGGTCATCGGCATCGCCCTGACACTGCCCATTTCCTCTGCCGCTATCTGCGCCGCCATCGGCCTTACCGGCCTCGCCGGGGGCGCCGCTGTGGCGGGGTGCTGCGCCAACATGGTGGGCTTTGCCGTCATGAGCTTCCGGGAAAACCGCTGGGGCGGCCTGATCAGTCAGGGCCTGGGCACTTCCATGCTGCAGATGGGCAACATCGTGAAAAATCCCCGAATCTGGCTGCCAGCCATCTTGACCTCTGCCATCACCGGCCCCCTTGCCACCTGTGTGTTCCACTTTGAGATGAATGATCCCGCCTCCGGCGTGGCCAGCGGCATGGGCACCTGCGGCATGGTGGGGCCCATCGGCGTCTACACCGGCTGGGTCAACGATGTGGCCACCGGGGCCAAGGCCGCCATCACCGGTATGGACTGGTTGGCCATGGCTCTCATCTGCTTCCTCCTGCCTGCCCTTCTCACCTGGGCTTTCGGTCTGTTTTTCCGCCGCATCGGCTGGATCCGGGAAGGAGATCTGACCCTTACCTGATTTTCCGACCAAAAGCCCCAATCCTCTATTGACGAGCCAGCGGGAGGTGGGGTAGAATAAATCCATCAGATACTGCCACCGGGCCTGCCCTCTGGGCAGGCAGCTTGCCGCCTTTTCCCCGGAGGGCGGCAATTTGCTGGGCGGAGGGCTATGCCCCCGCCTGAGGAAGCGGTGGTATCCTCATCATCCCCCGCTGCCGGGGCCGCGGGAAATCACGCAGAAAGGAATGCACCATGAACGAGAAAAAGTGCAAAGTTCTGGCGGCCCAGATCCGCCTGGAGACCCTGCGGGTCATCCATGCTCTGGGCTTTGGCCATGTGGGCGGCTCTATGGACTTGGCTGACCTGATGGCTGTTTTGTACGGAGAGGTCATGCGCTTTGATCCCAAAAATCCCCGCTGGGAGGACCGGGACTGGCTGGTGATGTCCAAGGGGCATGCCGGCCCTGTGGCCTATGCCACCTTCGGCCTGACGGGCTACTATCCTGTGGAGGAGGCCTATACCCTCAATAAGCCCCACACGAGATTCCCCAGCCACACCGACCGCAAGCTCACCCCCGGCGTGGATCTCACCACCGGCTCCCTGGGCCAGGGCGTCTCCACCGCTGTGGGCGCCGCCCTGGGCAACCGGATCGACGGACGGGACAACCGGGTCTTTTGCATCGTGGGTGACGGCGAGGCCGACGAGGGCCAGGTGTGGGAGGGATTCCACTTCGCCAGCGCCCACAAGCTCAGCAACATCTTGTTCTTTCTTGATAAAAACGGCTATCAGCTGGACGGCTCCACCGACGATATCCTGCCCCACGGAGATCTGGCGAAGAAGGCAGAGGCCTTCGGCCTGTATACCCAGGAGATCGATGGGCATGACGTGATGGCCATTTATGATGCCATCCAAAAAGCCTTTGCCCACACCGACGGCCCCTCCTGCATTGTGTTGGACACCATCAAAGCCAAAGGCGCCACCTTTGCCGAACCCAAGCGGGAACACTCCTCCCAGCCCAGTGAGGAGCTGTGGCAGGAGGCTTTGGCTGCCTCCGAAAAAGCCCTGCAGGACATCATGAACAGTTGAGGAGGTCACCCACATGAACATCCACTTGATTGGCAAACACGAAAAGGACCCCCGCCCCTGCCGGGACGGCCTTGCCCTGACCCTGAATGAAATGATGGCCGCGGACCCCTCCATCTGCTATGTGGACTGCGACCTGATGAGCTGCATCAACACCAAGCAGCTGCGCAAAAACTACCCCGACCGCGCCTTTGAAGCCGGCATTGCCGAGGCCAACGGCGCCGGCGTGTCCGCCGGCCTTGCCGCCACGGGGAAGAAGGTGTTCTTCCATTCCTTCGGCGCCTTTGCCTCCCGCCGCTGCGATGACCAGATCGATATGTCCGCCGCTTACGCCGGACTGAGCGTCCGGGTACTGGGTTCCGACGCCGGCGTCAGCGCCGCCTATAACGGCGGCACCCATATGCCCCTGGAGGATGGCGGCATGTATCTCTC
Source organism: uncultured Oscillospiraceae bacterium (assembly GCA_944385475.1). Lineage (GTDB taxonomy): Bacteria > Bacillota > Clostridia > Oscillospirales > Oscillospiraceae > Oscillibacter. The sequence continues at coordinate 7,024 of CALWXJ010000028.1, read as the reverse complement.
CATCCCCGGTGCCACAGTGATCGATGCCTGTGACTACGACCAGCTTGCCAGCGTCACCCGTCACCTGGTGGAGGTGGAGGGGGTCAGCTATACCCGCTTTGTCCGCAAGGGCGTCATCCGGGTATACGGGGACGGCTCCGACTTTACCATCGGCAAGGGTGTGACCCTGCGGGAGAGCGGCAGCGACGCTGCCACCATCATCACCTCCGGCATCATGGTGGACGAGAGCCTGAGGGCTGCTGAGGCCCTGGCTCAGGAAGGGATCGCTGTCCGGGTCATCGATATGTTCACCTGGAAGCCCCTGGATGAGGAGTTGGTGTGCCGGGCCGCCCGGGAAACGGGGGCCATCGTCACCGCGGAAAACCACAATGTCACCTGTGGACTGGGAAGCGTGGTGGCCCGCTGCCTGGCCCGCAACTGCCCCACTGTGCAGGAATTCGTGGGCGTCCAGGACCTCTTTGGACAAGTGGGCCCCCAGGACTTCCTGATGGATGAATATGGACTGCGGGCAGCCAATATCATCTCCGCCGCGAAAAAGGCCATCTCCCGGAAATAATCCCCCAACGGATCAGCACCCCCGGAGCAAATGCTCCGGGGGTGCTTTTTTACCCGTTCTCCGATCTGTTGTTTTTCCAGTGACGATGGCCAAAATATAAAATCAGCACACCGGCAACCACCTTCAGCAGCGGCGTGGCGATCAAAGACAGAAATAATGTAACAGGCAGCGCGTTGGAAGCCATTTGCATACAATTCCTCCTTATGAAGCCAGCAGGGCTCCGCCCCCGGCAATCGTCCCTATGATATTGCCCATGGCCTGATTTGCAGCTAATAAAACAAACAATAAGGGCAATATATCAGCCAATCCCCAGAAAATTAGTCCCCAGCCCACAAAAAGATACCATCTCCGCTCTAAAAAGCGCAGGAGCCGGGCCAGAGGCCTCTCCTCCTTCTCCTCCGAAGAAGGGGCGTTATCCTGGCCATGGCAAGGGCCCTGCCCCGCCTGCCCTGTCTGCTCTCCATTCCGGGGAGAAGCCTTTTCCGCCTCCTCCTGCTCCTGACGCAGCAGATAGTCCAGGCTCACATCAAAAAGCTGGGCAATGCGCACCACCTTCTCCGTCTCCGGCAGGGTCTCATCCCGTTCCCAGCGGCTGACAGCCTGACGGCTGACATCCAGCTGCTCTGCCAAGAGGTCCTGGGACCATCCCGCCTGCTGGCGCAGCTGCTGCAGTTTTTCTCCAAATGTCATGTGGTTGTCCTCCTTCTTATGAAAATATTGTACCAAGGAGGCTGCCGTTTTGTCTATCACACAAATATGGAATCGGCGCAACCTGAGGTTGCGCCGATGATCTTTCCTGCTTTATAGCCCTTCCACCACGATGGGCAGATCTACAATCTGCAGCCCCCGGCGCATGGCGTATTCCATAGTATAGCGGGTCCCACCGGCGGAGCCGTCAAAGGCGGCGATCAGCAGCGACGCATGATCCACCATATACCGATCCCGCCGCTGCATACAGGTGGGCGTATATTGGGAGGAGACCATGGTCTCCAAATCACAGGCGGCCACCAGCCTTTCATAGCGCTGGCGCTGCTGTGCCGGCCATGCCTGCGCCTGCGTGGGACAGGGAATGGCCGCCTCCAGGGTGATTTCCGGATGGCCCTGCCGCAAAGCCAGAACCTCCTCGCAAAAATAGAGGTCACAGCCCATGGCCATTCCGCACAGGAAGTGGCGATACCCCTCCTCATAGGCGGCCTCTATGGCATCTTTGATTCTTTTTTTCAGGGCAAGGCAGCGGGGATCTTGTTCCCGATGTCCCCAGGGCAGCTTTCCCGGACGATGGCCGGTAAAGCAGCAGGACTCCTGTCTGGCGGGCATATGCCTCCTCCTCTTTCCTTTTTTATTATAAAATATTATAGAACATGCGTTCTTATTTGTAAAGGGCTGTGTTTTCGGTTTCAGGAAACGACAAGAAATTTCTTCCTGGGGCTTGCATTTTCTTAGGAGCTGCCGTATACTGCTGATGAAAGCATAATGGAATCTTTGTCTTCAGGGCGGGGCGTAATTCCCCACTGGCGGTATAGTCCGCGACCGGCTGCCTTTTGGCATCCGCTGACCCGGTGTGACTCCGGGACCAACAGTCAAAGTCTGGATGGAAGAAGACCACACAGCAGTAAGCCGCGATGCGCTTCTTTGCTGATGGATTCACCTTGGAGGGAAGTCAGAGTCTCCAGGGTGTTTTCGCATCAGAAAGGAGTGTATTTTTTATGTCTGATCCCAATGTGAATGTTCTCTCTGCCCCCCGCCGCCTCAGTATCCGCACCACCACCTCCCTGGCCATGATCACTGCTATCGCCTACGTAGTGATGTATCTGAGCAAGGGTCTGCCCCAGCTGGTGGGCTTTTTGCAGCTGGACCTGAAGGACACCGTCATCTGCATCGGCGGCTTTATATTTGGCCCTCTGGCTGCGGCAGTGGTATCCATTGTGGTGGCCCTGGTGGAGATGTTTACTGCCAGCGACACAGGCCTGATCGGCTGTGTGATGAACATCCTGGCCACTGCCTCTTTTTGCTGCACCGCTTCCTTCGTCTACAAAAAGGTGCACACGAAAAAGGGCGCCGTCCTGGGGTTGACCCTGGGGGTGATCGCCCTGACTGCGGTGATGCTGCTTTGGAACTATCTCATCACCCCGCTGTACATGACGGGCTATACCCGGGCGGACATTGCCGGTATGCTGCCCACGGTGTTCCTTCCCTTCAACCTGGTAAAGGGCGGATTGAACATGGCTTTGATCCTGGTGCTTTATAAGCCGGTGGTGGGGGCTCTGCGCCGGGCCCACCTGGTGCCGGAAGGGCAGGCTTCCCTCTCCCAGGGAAAGAGCAATGCCGGATTTTGGCTGTTCTCCCTGGCGCTGCTGGCCACCTTTGTGGTGCTGACTTTGGTGTTGATGGGTATTTTGTAAGAACCCGTGGTTTTGCAGCGGCGGCGTGGAAACACGCCGCCGCTTTTCTCTTTTCAAAGGCGAACATATGTGCTATACTTAAGAAAACCATCTCCCCTGGCGGGAACGTGAAAGGAGGGCATTCCATGGAGCGGGTGATCCTGCATTGCGACCTCAACTGTTTTTATGCCTCTGTGGAACTGCTGTCCCACCCTGAATTGAAGGAAGTGCCCATGGCAGTATGCGGCGACCCCACCTCCCGCCACGGCATCATCCTGGCAAAAAACGAGCCGGCAAAGCACTTTGGCGTCCAAACAGCGGAGACCATCTGGCAGGCCCGGAAAAAATGTCCGGAGCTGGCGCTGCTGCCTCCTCACCACGGACTCTACCGCCAGTATTCCCGCAAGGTCAACGCCATTTATGATCAGTACACAGATCTGGTGGAGCCCTTCGGGATCGATGAGAGCTGGCTGGATGTTACCCACAGCCTCCACCTCTTCGGAGGGGATGCCCGGGCTCTGGCAGACCATTTGCGCCAGCGGATCCGGGAGGAACTGGGACTGACTCTCTCTGTGGGGGTCTCCTTCAACAAGGTCTTTGCCAAGTTGGGCAGTGATTATAAAAAACCCGACGCCACCACGGTTATCCCTGGCCAGAACTGGCAAGAGATCGTGTGGCCGCTGCCGGTGGGGGCTCTCCTCTATGTGGGAGGCGCCGCCCGGAAGCTCTTGGGCCAGTATGGTATCACCACCATCGGCCAGCTGGCCGCCTGTTCCCCGGCCACGCTGGAGACTCTGATGGGCAAAATGGGGCTGCAGCTCCACGCCTATGCCAATGGCCTGGACAGCAGCCCTGTTCGCTCCCGTTTTACAGAAGAGGCAGTAAAATCCGTGGGAAACGGCACTACCTTTTCTAAAAATCTCACCACTTCTCAGCAAGTCCGATCCAGCTTGGCAGTCCTGTGCGACTCTGTCGCCACACGGCTGCGGCACGAGGGACTGTATGCCGGAGGCGTGCAGGTGACGGTCCGCACTCCGGACTTTCAAGATCGTTCCCGGCAAATGCAGCTATCCTCTCCCACGCATCTGATCCGGGACTTGCACGCATGTGCCTGCCAGCTCCTGGGCACCCTCTGGACGCCGCCCACCCCCATCCGGGCTATCACCGTTACCGCCATCCACCTGGTAGCGGCAGCGGACGCCTATGAACAGGTAGATCTTTTTTCCGATTCTGTCCCCCAGAAAGACAAGCAGGAGCGATTGGAGGCCACTATGGATCGTATCCGGGAAAAATACGGAAGCCGCTCCATTGCCTTTGGAGCGGCTCATTCAGAAAAAGAGGAGGAAGCCCATCATGACAAAAGCTGAGGAAAAACAGGCCCTGCGCCGCATCGTCCGGACATTGGAGGCACAGCTCTCCCCCCAGTACCGCCGTTCCTCCAACCAATCCATTGCCGCGCATCTGCTGGCCATGCCGGAATACCAGGCCGCCCGGAGCGTGTTTTGCTTTGTGGGTACCTCCCGGGAGATTGACACCCTGCCCATCTTAAAGGATGTGCTTACCTCGGGACGGCGGCTGTGCGTCCCCCTCTGCACTGCCCCCGGGCAGATGGAGGCCCGGGAGATCACATCTCTTGACCAGTTGCTGCCCGGGAAGTACGGTATTCAGGAACCGCCTCTCAGCGCCCCTCTTGTGGAAGTGGATGACATTGACTTTGCCATACTGCCCTGCCTGAGCTGCAACCGCGCCGGACAGCGTCTGGGCCAGGGCGGCGGATATTATGACCGTTTTCTATCCTCCTACCGGGGCGGAAGTATCCTTTTGTGCCGGGAACAGCTGATGCGGGAGGAAATTCCCCTGGAAAGCCATGACTACCCCATCCCTTGGGTCCTGACAGAGAAAGGATTGTACGAAGACGGCGTCCCGGCGCGCCTTTGTTAGCGGCAAAGTATACAAAATTCAACAAATTGCTTGCCAAACGCCCTATCAGGCCCTAAAATGAAAAATAGCGACATTTTAATACAATACAGGAGGATTTGATCATGATGGTCCAACAGGTAATGGATTTTATTTCCCAGTGCGACCCCGAAGTGGGGGCCTCCATCGGCGAGGAGTTTGCCCGGGAGCGCCGCAATATTGAGCTCATCGCTTCCGAAAATATCGTCAGCCCCGCTGTCATGTTGGCCATGGGCACCTGCCTGACCAATAAATACGCCGAGGGCTATCCCGGCAAGCGCTATTATGGCGGCTGCTATGCCGTGGACATTACGGAGGAGATCGCCCGCAAGCGGGCCTGCCAGCTTTTTGGCTGCAATTACGCCAATGTACAGCCCCACTCCGGCGCCAACGCCAACCTTGCGGCCTTCTTCGCCCTGGCCAATCCCGGTGATACCATCCTGGGCATGAATCTGGCCCACGGCGGCCACCTCAGCCACGGAAGCCCCGTGAATATCTCCGGCAAGTATTTCCACGTTGTTCCTTACGGCCTTGGGGAAGATGAAACCATCGACTATGATTCCGTTTTGGAAATTGCCAAGGAATGCCGGCCTAAGGTGATCATCGCCGGTGCCAGCGCCTACCCCCGCATCATTGACTTTGCCAAGTTCCGTCAGATTGCCGATGAAGTGGGCGCCTATTTGATGGTGGACATGGCACACATCGCGGGCCTTGTGGCGGCGGGTGTCCATCCCTCCCCCATCCCCTATGCCCATGTGGTCACCTCCACCACTCATAAAACGCTTCGGGGGCCCCGGGGCGGCCTGATCCTGTGCAACGACGAGGAGATGTACAAAAAGATCAACTCCGCTGTCTTCCCCGGCACCCAGGGCGGCCCTCTGGAGCATATCATCGCCGCCAAGGCCGTCTGCCTTGGCGAGGCTCTGAAGCCTGAATTCAAGGCCTATGGGCAGCAGGTGGTAAAAAATGCGGCTGTTTTGGCGGAAGAACTGGTGAAACAGGGCTTCCGTCTGGTTTCCGGCGGTACGGACAATCACCTTTGCTTGGTGGATGTGCGTAATTTCCACATCACCGGTAAGGAATTTGAGCGCCGCCTGGATGAAGTCCAAATCACAGTTAATAAGAACGCCATCCCCAATGACCCTGAAAAGCCCTTTGTCACCAGCGGCGTTCGGGTTGGCACCCCTGCCGTTACCTCCCGTGGCTTTAAGGAGGCGGAAATGGTGAAGATCGCCGGCTGGATGGCTCAGGTAGCCCAAGACTTCGAGGGCTGCAAGGATCAGGTTCGGTCTGAGGTGAACGCACTTTGCCAGCAGTTCCCCATTTATAACTAAGATCGGAAACCTCCGATTTCAAAGTCTCCCTTTTCCCTCCAAGAGGAGTATATAATACAGCAGCGGATCGATTTTACGGTCCGCTGCTGTATTTCTTATAAAAGGCAGGAAATACGTCTAACGAAAAAAAGAATAAAAAGCGAGAGTCTTTTGACTCTCGCTTTTGTGTTGGCGCTACCTATTTTCCCAGGCCGTCGCCAGCCAAGTATTGTGGGCAGGAACGAGCTTAACTACCGTGTTCGGAATGGGAACGGGTGGACCCTCGCCCTAATCAGCACCAACTATCTGTCATCCGGAAATTCCGGAAAACAACCGTATTATACATGGTCTTGCCATGCTTGTCAAGAACTTTCCAAACTCCGGTGTACTCCGCAGTACACCGGGCTTGGAATGGTGCACCTTCACGGACTCGAACCGGGGACCCACTGATTAAGAGTCAGTTGCTCTACCAACTGAGCTAAAGGTGCATTTCTTTGAAAAGGGAGTGGTGACCCGTACCGGATTCGAACCGATGTTAACGGCGTGAGAGGCCGCTGTCTTAACCACTTGACCAACGGGCCGCAATATCTTGCACCCTGAAAACCGAACAACGAAACGAAGAGGGAAGGAGGCAAGCCTGCATAACTTTGTAGGTCAAGCCCTCGGGCTATTAGTACCGGTCAGCTGCATACGTTACCGCACTTCCACCTCCGGCCTATCAACCAGGTAGTCTTCCTGGGCCCTTACCTCATAAAGAGTGAGAGATCTCATCTTAGGGGGAGTTTCACGCTTAGATGCTTTCAGCGTTTATCTCTTCC
>CALWXJ010000027.1 GCA_944385475.1 uncultured Oscillospiraceae bacterium | reverse complement strand
CCCGGGGTACGGGGCCGGGTAGGCCCCGCCGATATGCACCCGGGGGCCGGGTAGGCCCCGTTAAGGGAGGTCCGGGGGCGCACAGCCCTCGGTTCGTTCCCGCCCGCCCGGCGACAGGCGAATCAGCCCTGCATCGGCCAGATGCACCTGCGCCGCCGGTGCGAAACCGGCAGCCCCGCCCGGCGGGAGGGTCCATCAGAAGGGATACTCCCGCAAGAAATCCGCCACCAGGTCGAACCGGCCGGAGAAGTGGGACGCCTTCAGCAGCAGGGCGCTTCCCGGTGTGTAGGCCGCCAGAAGGTCCTCATAGGCATCCTTCTTGTCGGCGTACCAGCGCACATCAGGGCAGCCGGCCTCTCTGGCGGCGGGGACCATGTACTCCCTGCAGAAGGGGCCCACCGCCAGCAGCAGATCGATGCCCAGCTTCCCCAGGAGCTTCCCCATGGCCCGGTGGCCTGGCTCTGTGGCGGCACCCAGCTCCTTCATATCTCCCAGCATGGCGATGCGCTTGCCGCAGTCCGTCTTAGCCAAAATGCGGATAGCGGCCTCCATGGACTGGGGATTGGCGTTGTAGCTGTCGTTGAGGAGGACGCGGCCGCCCGCGAGGCGCTCCACCCGCATCCGCTCCCCGGCGGGCCGGTAGGCGCTCACGCCCCAGCAGATCTCCTCCCGGGTGAGGCCCAGCCGCTCTCCGATGGCCGCCGCCATGGAGGCGGCGTAGACCATGTGGACGCCGGGGGCGGGGATGGACAGCGGGTAGGCATCCCTCGCCGTGCGGACGGTGCAGCGCACTCCCTCCACCCCCAGGTCCTCCACGTTCTCCACCCGGACATTGCAGTTCTCCCCCAGGCCGCAGCGGAGGGTCTCAAAGGGCAGCATCACGGTGCTCAGCATCTCGTCGTCGCCGTTGAGGAGGGCCACGCCCGTGGGACTGAGGTTGTCAAAAATCTCGCACTTTGCCTGCAGAATGGCCTCCTTGCTGCCCAGGTACTCCATGTGGGCCTCGCCGACGTTGCCGATGACGGCGAAGTCCGGCCGCACCATCTCCCCCAGGTACCGGATCTGGCCGGGGGCGTCCATGCCGGTCTCGATCACTGCCGCCTGGTGCTCGGGCCCCAGCTCCAGCAGGATCAGGGGCGTGCCGATGTCGCCGTTGAAGTTGCCCTTGGTCTTGAGGACGTTCAGCTTCTGGGAGAGGACCGAGGCGATCATCTCCTTGATGGTGGTCTTGCCGGTGCTGCCGGTGACCTGGACCACCGGCAGGGTGAACTGGCCCCGGTACCACTGGGCCAGCTCCTTCATGGCCCGCTTGGTGTCGGCTACCTGGATATAGGTCTTGTCAGGCCGCAGCGTCTCCGGCAGCCGGGCGCAGAAGCACCCGGCCGCCCCCGCCTCCAGGGCCTTGTCGATAAAGTCGTGGCCATCGAACTTCTCCCCCGCGATGGGCACAAACCACACGCCGGGGGTGATCTGGCGGCTGTCGGTGGACAGGGCGGTGACGGTCAGCGCCGCGTCCCCATACAAAACGCCGTGGGTGGCCTCGCGCATCTGCGCAGCGGTAACAGGCAGCATAGCAGTGATCTCCTTTCGCCGCGAAGCGGCTGTCCATGGGCGGCGCGCCGCCCCGCTTTCTCGTTCTTACTGTCCCGCCCGGCGGGCGGCCAGGGACAGCTCCAGAATGGTCTGGCACAGCCCCGGAAAGTCCATCCCCGCGGCGGCGGCCTCCTTGGGCAGGAGGCTGGCCGGGGTCATCCCCGGCAGGGTGTTGATCTCCAGGCACCACGGGCGCCCGTCATCATCCAGCATGAAATCCGCCCGGGAGTAGGCGGTCAGGCCCAGGGCCCGGTGGAGCCGCAGCGTGGCCTCCCCCATGATCCGCCGCTGCCGCTCCGTCACCCGGGCGGGACAGATCTCCTGGCTGGCCCCCGCCTGGTACTTGGCGGTGTAGTCAAAGTAGGTCCCGCACTGGGGGATGATCTCCACCGGCGGCAAGTACTCGTCTCCCAGGACCCCCACGGCGATATCCCGGCCGAAGAGCTTCTTCTCCACGATCACGTGGCCGCCGTAACGCAGGGTGTCCTCCAGGGCCGCCGTGAGCTCCCGCCGGGTATCCGGCAGCGTCACCCCCAGGGAGGACCCGCCGTTGATGACCTTCACCGCGCAGGGCACCGGCAGCTCCCCCACCAGCCGGGGGATATCCTTCTCCTCGTAGACCAGCTCCCGCCAGGGGGGCGTCAGCACCCCCACCCGCTCCATCATCTGCTTGGCCACCGCCTTGTTCATGGCCATGCCGGAGGCCAGGTAGCCGGAGCCGGTATAGGGGATGCCCAGAAGGTCGAAGGCCGCCTGGACCCGTCCGTCCTCGCCGCACGCCCCGTGGAGGCCCAGAAACACCACGTCCGCGGCGGCGCAGGCCTCCAGCACACCGGGGCCGAAGAGCCGGGGCGACTGGTCCGCCCGGCTGCGGCGCACTGCCTCCAGGTCCGGCGCCTGGGTCTGGATGGACACCTCCCCGCACAGGCCGTCCGGCGCGGTGAACACCTCCGCCTCCCGCCCGCGGTAGTCCGGGATCCCCAGGTACATATCCACCAGGGCGGCCCGGTGCCCCCTGCTCCGCAGGGCGCGGCAGATGCCGGTGCCGGACACCAGGGAGACCTGGCGCTCCGGCGAGAGTCCGCCGGCCAATACAACAATATTCAAATGGACAACGCTCCTTACATCACATTGGTCTTTGCCTGAGGCAATACGGAATATAGTATAGCATGGGCTGTGGGAAAATACAACCATGCCGCCAGAAAGGTTACTCGTAAAACACCATCTCTATTTTATTGATGTTCCGTCTGTTCATACCAATCAACTTGCGTTATATCAATTAGTTTTCCATTTTCGTCATAAACATCAAAGCCACCACTTGGAATTACAAGCACAAAAGGCGTATTAGGGTCAACTTCATATCGATTTCCGTCATGGCACTCTATGGCAGCTATGCGTAAAGCGTTCATTGATATTAAAGCAGTCGTTCCCTCAAATTTGAACACTCGGATACCACGTTCAATAGAAGTGGATTTGCCTCCGTATCTAAACATATAATTAGCATTCTTATTACCCTTGTTCTCATAAACGGAAAAGGTGTGTTTACCTTCTTGATTATCGTAAGCGATAACAGCGGCTATTCGGTCATTCATGGCGATTTCAACATTCCAATCATCGCTGATTTTCTGAAAACTGCGAACATCGTCTTCAATATCATTAACTGTGGAGAGTCGTTCCATGTTAGGTATAATCGTTACGGCATAGGAAGTGCCTACAACGGCAAGTAAAATTACGAGTGCCAGCAAAACTTTATAAGGCGGCACCAACTTTATATGTTTTTTATCCGGCTCTATTAAAGCTTTATTTATATGCTTTTTGTAAACAAACAAGTAGCCTACGCAGACAAGGCAAATGACGCAAACAGCAGCAAAAAGCATTAAAAAAATAGAAGAAATATCCATATTCACCCCTCCTATATTCCAAAGTATTCTTTGAAAATATAATAGTAACTTCGTGTTACATCAACCTTTTTCCCATTTTGCATGGTTAAAATGAACTTCATGGATAGTGTCGGTGAAATGGATTTGACTTTGTTTCTTGCAATCACCACAGAATTGCTAATACGCAAGAACTGAGTGGGGTCAAGCATATCCAAAACCTTATACAGACGCTCTGTGAGTTGATAACCGTTGCTCTTGGAGTGAACCTCCAAATTATGTCCAAATGCCTCAATTAAGACTATATCCTCCACCAGCAGGAATACACGCTCATCAGAAACAGGATCCCGAACCGAAAGCCTGTCGATATACCGATTATTTTCGCTCAATGTAAAGTCTGCGTCATCATCTATTTCAAGTCCACATTGGGTCAGTGTATTCTCTACTTCCTTATAGCGTTGCCTGCTGACAGCCAATTTGATTTTCACATAGATGCCCCCTTTCATTTTCTATTATAGCGCGTGTTTCCTTACATCCAAGAGAAGTGGAATACCTTGCAGATATACGCACATAACTTTCAAAATACCGGACCGCTCACGCAACATCACTACCTCTGGTACATATTATACGAGAAGGTCCCAGAACGATCAAACACCGCTTTTCTTTGTGGGCCCAAAGAAAAGATGGGAGCTATCAAACGACAACGCCCGCCTTTTAGGTGCGGGGGAAAATTTTTCTTCAAAACCACTCTTTTTTGCCGAATAACCGCCGGAAATCCCGTCCCATTTTACCCTGCCGGCCAGAATTAGCACTCTCATATGTCGAGTGCTAAAATTCACAGTTCGGACATAATTTCCGCTATATTTGTTCACAAGTCGGGGGCAAAATAGAGTCATGAAAAGAAAGAGAAAAGAGAGCGAGGCCAATGGAACACCAATAGACCATGACAAGGCCGTCTGAGGGCGGCTGTGGAAAGCCCAGCACGGGCCCCATGGGAGCAGCGGCTCCCCGCCAACACCGTTTATAAAATTTTCTTATATGGAGGTTACCATGATGTTTGAACTGATGCCTTTTAGCCGCAATGACCTGTATCGTCCCTTCCGCGACCTGGAAAACCTGGAGCGCAGCTTCTTCTCCGGCAAGGAGCTGGGCGGCTTCAAGACCGATATCAAGGATACCGGCGACGCTTACGTCCTGGAGGCCGCCCTGCCCGGCGTGAAGAAGGAGGATAGCCACATCGACATTGACGGCGATTAACTCTCCACCTTCGCTGAGCGTAAAAATGAGAAGAGCTAGAAGGACAAAG
>CALWXJ010000026.1 GCA_944385475.1 uncultured Oscillospiraceae bacterium | reverse complement strand
TGGAGCAGGGCAAGAAGTACTTCTCCGTGGCCTCCGGCGGCGGCACCGGCCGCACCCTGCACCCGGACAACATGGCCGCCGGCCCCGCCAGCTACGGCATGACCGACACCATGGGCCGCATGCACTCCGACGCCCAGTTCGCCGGCTCCTCCTCCGTGCCTGCCCACGTGGAGATGATGGGCTTTTTGGGCATGGGCAACAACCCCATGGTGGGCGCCACCGTGGCGGTGGCCGTCGCCGTGGCGGAGAGCCGCAAGTAAGCACGGATTTTTTTCAAGGCACCAAACCCCCGGGAGATCTCCCGGGGGTCTTGTTTCCGGATCCATTATAAGGAGGCGCTGCCATGCAGCTGGACACGTTGGGTTTGGTTCACGAATTTCTCCGCCGGACCGTCCGCCCCGGCGCCGTGTGCATCGATGCCACGGCGGGAAAGGGGCGGGACACCGCCCTCCTCTGCCGCCTGGCGGGGCCGGAGGGGCGGGTCCTGGCCTTTGACATCCAGCCCCAGGCAGTAGAGCAGACCCGCGCCCTGCTGGAGGGGGAGGGCCTCCAGGCGGAGGTGTATCTGGACAGCCACGCCAACCTGGCCCGGTATGCCCCGCCGGAGAGCGTGGACTGCGTGGTGTTCAACTTCGGCCGCCTGCCGGGGGGCGATCCCAGGATCTTCACCCGGGCGGAGAGCTCCCTCCAGGCCATCGACGCGGGGCTTGCCCTGCTCCGGCCCGGGGGCGTCATGGCCATGGCCCTCTATTACGGCGGAGAAAACGGCGATACCGAGCGGGACGCGGTGCTGGCCCACCTTTCAAAGCTGGACCAGCGGCGCTTCAGCGTCCTTGTGGGCAGCTGGACAAACCGCCGGGGCCAGCCCCCCATCCCTGTCTTCCTATGGAAGGAGGGGTGAAGCCCTCCCCGCCCCCCTCCCCTTTTTGGGAGGGGGGTTTCCCATTTGTGATGGATACCCTTGCAAAAGGGGATGTTGTCCCCCGGGGGCGGGGCTGGTATAATGGGGCAAAGCGCCCCCGGGGACGGCCCGGAGGGGAAAAGCCCAGGCAAAAAGCCCCCGGCGGGCAAAGGAGGAAGGACATGAACGTTACGCAGGTCAACGTGTACATCGTGGAAACAGGCAGCTATCGCCCCCCGGTGGTGGAGCTGGTGACGGATGCAGGCATCACCGGCATCGGCGAGGCGGCGGTGGGCTTCGGGGCGGGGTGCTACGGCGCCGCCGCCATGATCCGGGACCTGGCCCAGCGCTACGTCCTGGGGGAGGATCCCCGGAATGTCAACGCCATCTGGAGCGAGTTCTACTTCCACAGCTTCTGGGGCAAGGGGGGCGGCACCATCTTTTACGCCGCCGTCAGCGCCCTGGAGCAGGCCATGTGGGACATCAAGGGCAAGGACCTGGGGGTGCCGGTATACGAGCTTTTCGGCGGCAGGCAGCGGGACCGCCTGCACATCTACGCCAACGACTGGGCTGACTCCGGGTATGAGAGCATCGAGGCCCTGGCCCGCCGGGCCAGCGAAGTGGTGGCGGACGGGTACGACGCCCTGAAGATGTACCCCTTGAACCAGCCTGACGAGAAGAAGGTGAACTACCACCTGAAAAACCGGGAGGTCACCCGGGAGATGGAGCGCACCACCATCGCGGCGGTGGCGGCGGTGCGCCAGGCCATCGGCCCCAAGGTGGATCTGATGGTGGACATGACGGCGGAGGGCTCCATGGACACCATGACCCGCATCGGCCGGGGGCTGGAACCCTTTGACCTCATGTGGTACGAAGAGCCGGTGGACGCCATGGACGTGGACGGGCACCACATCCTCCGGGAGAAGGTGAACATCCCCATCGCCGCCGGGGAGCGGCTTTGTACCCGGTACGGCTTCCGGCGCCTGCTGGAGACCCGGGGGGTGGACATCGTCCAGCCGGACCCCGGCATCTGCGGCGGACTGCGGGAGATGTGGGCCATCGCCAATATGGCGGAGGCCTACGACATCCGCTTTGCCCCCCACAACTGCGGCGGTCCGGTGCTGACGGCGGCGGCGGTGCAGATGGCCGCCTGCACCAGCAACTTCGTGATCCTGGAGACCTATCCCTACCGCCCGGACATCCATTTTGACATCGTGGAGAACGCCTTTGAGCGGCAGATCAAAAACAGCTACCTGGACGTGCCCACCGCCCCGGGCCTGGGGGTGACGCTGAACCACAAGACCGTGGACCCCTTCCGGGTGGCCCACCTGACGCTGTAAAAACGCTTTTTCTCCCGCCCGCTCCCCCGCCCCGGAAACGGGGCGGGGGAGTTTTTCCCGCCTTTGGGCAAAAAAACGCAGGCAGAGCGCATTTTGCGCTCTGCCTGCAGGCGGGATCCGGGAAACGCAGCCCTGAAGACGGCCTTATTCCGCCATGCCGGCGGTGATGATGGCCATCCAGTAGACCTCCTCGGCGTTGCAGCCCCGGGAGAGGTCGTTGATGGGGGCGTTGAGGCCCAGCAGGATGGGGCCGTAGGCATCATAGCCGCCCAGGCGCTGGGCGATCTTTTGGCCGATGTTGCCGGCCTCGATGCAGGGGAAGATGAAGGTGTTGGCGTGGCCGGCCACGGTGCTGCCGGGGAACTTCAGCTGGCCCACAGTGGGGCTGACGGCGGCGTCGAACTGCATCTCGCCGTCGATGGCCAGATCGGGAGCCATCTGCTGGGCCACCTTGGTGGCCTCGGCGCTGACGGCCACCGTGGCGCCCTTGCCGGAGCCCTTGGTGGAGAAGCTCAGCATGGCCACCTTGGGGTCAATGCCGAAGAGCTTGGCGGTGCGGGCGGACTCCACAGCCACCTCTGCCAGCTTCTGGGCGGCGGTGACGGTGACGTTGCCCTCTTTGTCCACGCTGTCCTCATAGGAGATGTTGATGGCGGGGTCGGCCATGCAGATGCGGCGCAGCCCCTCGTCCCCGGTGTCCCGGGTCATGATCATGCAGGAAGAGACGATGTTGCTGCCGGGCTTGGTCTTGACGATCTGCAGGGCGGGGCGGACCGTGTCGGCGGTGGAGTATGTAGCGCCGCCCAGCAGGGCATCCGCCACACCCATCTTCACCAGCATGGTGCCGAAGTAGTTGCCCTTGTGAAGCATGTCCCGGGCGTCCTCAGGGGTGACCTTGCCCTTGCGCAGGGTGACCATGGTCTCCACCATCTTGTCCATATCGGCATAGGTGTCGGGATCGATGATCTCAGCGCCGGCAATGTCGAAACCGCCCTTGGCGGCGGCCGCCTTCACCTCGTCCACGTTGCCCACCAGGATCACGGAGAGCAGGCCGTCCTTCAGCAGCCGGGCGGCGGCCTCCAGGATCCGGGCATCCGTGCCCTCGGTGAACACGATCTTGCGGGGCTGTGCCTTTAAGCGATCGATCAGAAACTTGAACATTACAATTCCTCCAGAAATGTTGTTGGGGTGGGAACTTATACCATTTCTATTATACACGCCCCCCGTCCCGGGTCAATTGGAAATTTCACGAAAGTGCAGAAAATTCATGTTTTATTTACAAAACCCAAATTTTCCTCAAAAAAATGTGCAAAAGGGAGAAAGACACCGCAAAATCTTGTACATTTCATTGCCATAAGACCCAAAATTGGGGATGGCTTTTGACCATAGGCCCTTGACGGCACCAGGAAAATCGAGTAAAATCAAACAGTAACAAATTGTAACTATTTTCGGATTTCATGATAGGAGTATTATGAGTCAGAAGATCGAAAGAGAACGCCGCGGCGGCCGCCCGGCCCAGGCGCCCCAGCGCCGGCGGAGCGAGCCGCCCCAAAATACTGTCCTGCGCCGTCTGATAGACGGCGGGAAAACGACCCTCAGCTGGGCGCTGCAGACGGCGAAGACCCGCCTGCGGCGGCTGCGCCGCCGGTGGCGGCATGTGGCGCGGGAGGTGCGGGCCCACCGCTTCCCCGAGTCGGACCGCCGGCCGCTGCAGATGGTGCTTTTTGGCTGGAGCATGCTGCCGGTTTTGGCCCGGCATGCGCAGGAAAAGCTCATGGGCCGGCGCCGCCGCGCCCACGAGCGCAAAAGCCGCTTCCAAACATGGGTGGACGCCCACCGGATCCATCCGGCGGTGTTTCTGGGCGCCGGCTGCACCCTGGCGGTGGCGGTGCTGTTTTGCTCGTTCTACACCGTGGGCACCACCGTCACCTATGACGGCGAGGTCATCGCGGTGCTGCCCTCCCAGGCGGTGGCGGAGGATGTGCGGGAGAACCTGGAGCAGGTGACCACCCGCACCCTGGGGCAGACCTTCACCATCAGTGACCAGCTGCTCTCCTATTCCTCCGGCCTGACGCCCCGGAAGGATCTGCAGGATGAGGCGGAGTATGAGGAGGAGCTGTCGGAGGAGATCGGCCTTGTGACCTCCGCCTACTGCCTGTATATCGACGGCGAGCGCATCGGCGCCACTCCTTATGAAGGGGCGCTGGAGGAGCTTTTGGACCAGCTCCAGGCCGCCGCCTATGACGAGGACACCATCTCCTGCTCCTTTGCCGAGGACGTGGAGATCCGCCAGGAATTCGTGCCCACGGAAGAGGTCATGAACCTGGGTTATATCGCCGAGCTTTTGTACAGCACCAAGCAGGCGGAGGTCACCTATGAGGTGAAGAAGGGGGACACCTGGTCCCAGATCGCCAACAGCCACGACCTCACCTCCAAGGAGCTGCTGGCCCTGAACCCCGGCTATGACATCAACCGCCTGCAGATCGGCGAAGTGCTGACCCTGTCCGCCTCCGTCCCCTATCTTACGGTGACGGTGGTAAAGCAGGAGCACTATCTGGATGACATCGCCTTTGACGTGTCCTACACCGACTCTGCCTACCTCTATGTGGGCGACTATGAGGTCACCTCCCCCGGCTCCTACGGCAAAGCGGACGTGGTGGCCAACGTCACCTATGTCAACGGCGAGGAGACGCAGCGCACGGTGCTCTCCTCCGTGACGCTGAAGCAGCCCGTGACGGAGTACCGCCTCCAGGGCACCAAGCAGCGGCCCTCCTGGGTGGCCACCGGCTCCTTCCGCTGGCCCACCACCGGCACCATCACCTCCTACTTCGGCGGACGGCGCTCTCCCGGCGGCATCGGCTCCACCAACCACCAGGGCATCGACATCGCCGTGCCCAGAGGGACGCCCATCTATGCCGCAGACGGCGGCACGGTGGTATACGCCGGGTGGATGAGCGGATACGGCTATCTGGTGAAGATCGACCACGACAACGGCTATGTCACCTACTACGCCCACAACAGCAGCCTCACCGTCTCTGTGGGGGATCACGTCTACAAGGGCCAGCAGGTGGCCCGGGCGGGCTCCACCGGCAACTCCACCGGCAACCACTGCCACTTCGAGGTGCGCTATAACGGCGTGGCCAAGAACCCCTTGAACTATCTCTACTGAGCGTCTGAAAAGAGCCGCCCCCGGCCTTTTGCCGGGGGCGGCTTTGTTTCTGCTTTTAAAGCGGCCCGGGGGATCAGCAGGGGACATCCTCCCGCCGGCGGATCTGCTGGAGGATCCGGGCCTCCACGTCGTCGGGGGAGCAGTGCAGCGCCACGGCAAACTCCCCTGTCAGCAGCCGCTGCACCTGCTTGCGGTAGCGCTCATCCACCATGCCCAGGCGCTTTCTCTGGGACTGGGCCTGGTGGCGCTTGGCCTCGATGGACAGGGCCAGGCACAGCAGGGAGCGGCAGTCATAGCTGCCCATGGCCGCCTGATAGTGCTGCGTCAGGGCCTGAAGGCTGGCCGCCCGGCAGGGCTCCGCCGGGAGATCGGGGATGGCGCGGATCAGCTCCTCCGCCTCGCCGGCGGAGATGACGGGCCGGAGGGGGACCTTGTTTCCCTCCACCGGGGTGTAGATCTCGCCGGACTGGTACAGGGGCTTGAGCAGATAGTACTCCCTTCCCCGCTCCGGCCCCCGGGTGTTGGGCCGCTCCACCCCCAGCACCCGGCATACGCCGCAGGACCCGTAAACCACCAATTCACCCGTCTGGAATTCCATAATGCCCCCCTTTTCCCGCAGACACCCGCTGTGCCGCTTATAACCACAGATCTACTGTAACACAATTTTTTCCAAAATGTAAGAAAAAAAGAAAAAAATTTTAGCAAAAAGGGAGAAGATTTCAGCACTTTGCAGAAAAATATAAATACAAACAGGATATTGAATAGCAAATAATACAATTCGGACAGAAATGTAAAAAAGGCCGGCGGCCAGGCGGCCGCCGGTCCTGCGGGGCGGGGGATCAGTCCCAGGGGGTGGAGAGGATATCCCGGACGAAGCGGGCCGTCATCCCCCAGATGGCATGTCCCCGGTACTGCCACAGGGGGATCTCCACCCGTCCCCGGGCCCAGGGGTAGTCGGGGCGGATGCCCACGGCATCATAGGGGAAGTCCTCCGGCACCTGGGGGATAAGGTCGTATCCCCGGATCTGGGGGGGTGTTTTCCGGAAAAAGTCCAGGGGCACGGTGAAGACCTCCGCCACCTCCGCCGGGGAGGGGGTCAGGCCCCGCATCCCCCCGGGGGACACCAGACCCAGCACCGGGCGGAGCAAAAATCCCCGCTGGTTGCAGATAAAGTCCGGGGTGCCCAGAAGGCGGATCTCCCGGGGGGGAATGGCCAGCTCCTCCCACGTCTCCCGCAGGGCACACTGCTGGGGGGTCTCCCCCGCCTCCGCCCGTCCCCCGGGGAAGCACACCTCCCCCGCCTGGGAGACGGTGGAGGAGCGGACCTCAAAGAGCAGCTCCAGGCCGTCCGCCCCCTCCACCAGGGGGCACAAAACGGCGTATTCCTGCCAGGCGCCCAGCAGCCCCGGCTGATGGCCGCCGTACCGGCGGCGCAGGGCGTCAAGTTCTTTTTTCACACTCATACCAAAATCCTCAATGCCTGATGCTGATTTACGATGTCCACCTGGGGACAGGGCGGGGCGTATTCCCCGTCCAGGGACCAGGGCAGCTCCATCTCCGTCTCCATATGCACGCGGCGCACATGGCGGAAAATGAGCCCGCCGCTGTCATAGTCCTGACTCATCAGGGCCCGAACCAGGTTCTGCAGGTCCGTGCCGGTGCGGGGGCTGGGGATGAGCAGCAGCTCGAAAAGCCCGTCATCCAGCACCACCCGCTCCGGGTCCAGTTTCATCAGCCCCCCGATGGAGGTGGAGTTGCACACGGCGCCGAAGAGGTACTCCCCGTCAAAATGCTCCTCATCCGCCGTCAGGCGCACCCGATAGGGCCGGAGGCTGTCTAAATTTTTCATCCCCTCCAGGATATAGGCGAAGTGCCCCAGGGCATTTTTGGAGGCCTGGGAGACGGAGTAGGACGTGGGGGTAAAGGCCCCGAAGGAGGCCACATACACAAAGGGGCGGGCGTTCCACTGCCCGATGTCCAGCATCCGGGAGGCGCCGCTGACCAGGGTCCTGGCGGCCGCCGGGGGATCGGAGGAGAGGTGGAGGCTGGCGGCGAAATCGTTGGTGCTGCCGTGGGGCAGATAGCCCAGGGCGGGGGGATCCTTCAGGTGCAGCAGCCCGGAGACCACCTCGTTGAGGGTCCCGTCGCCCCCCACCGCCACCACGGCGTCATAGGCGCCCCCCTCCCGGGCGGCGGTCTCGGCGGCGTCCCCCGGGGCGGAGGTGAGGTGGACGGAGAGCAGGTACCCCGCCCCGGAGAGGATGGACAGCGCCTCCAAAAGCGGCTCGCGGCTGCGGTTGCGGCCGGAGCGGGGATTGATAATCAGGAGCATGGTTTTTTGTGCCATGGAAAAGCCTCCCAAATGAAAAAAGATGGGTAAGATGGTGTAAAAGTCAGTATAGCATGGGAAACTGAGGATTGCAATTCCCAAGGCCTGCGTGTAGAATAATGTCAAAAATTGCGAAGATTTACCAGAGGGGGAGGGAAGACTGTGCCCAGGAAAAACGCGGTGGCATACTGGGGCCTGGCGGTGTTTTTGACCGTGGGCGCCATCTTGCTTTTTTATGATACCCTCTTTGGCGGCCGGGAGGCGCTGGGGATCTTCAGCCACCTCCTCTCGGCGCTGCAGCCCATCATCATCGGCGCCCTCATCGCCTATCTGCTGGTGCCGGTGATCAATTTCATCGAGGAGGCCATGTTTTCCCGCCTGCTGCACCGGGCCAGGGGAGAGGGGCGGCTGTTTTCCCGCCGGGCCCGGGCGGTGAGCATCATCGTCACCTGGGTGATCATCGGCGTGGCGTTTTATGTGCTGGCCTCTGTGCTGCTGCCGGAGCTGTACCGCAGCGTGCTGCAGCTGGCGGACAATGTGGAGGCGTATTACGCCACCATCTCCGGCTGGGTGGAAAAGCTGCTGGAGAGCAGCCCCACCCTGGAGACCTGGGTCACCGGCCAGATGGAGGGGTATTTGGAAAGCACCGAGGCGTGGCTCACCACCAAGGTGCTGCCCCAGGCCCAGACGGTGGTCAGCGCCCTGTCGGGAGGGGTGGTGAACACCCTGGTGTTTTTGAAGAATTTGCTGGTGGGCATCATCGCCTCCATCTACTTCCTGGCCACCAAGGAGCGCTGCGCCGCCCACTGCCGCAAGGTGGTCTACGCCCTCTTCCCCCAGGAGAAGGTATACTGGATCCTCCGGGGCACCGCCAAGGTGGACCGGATCTTCTCCGGCTTCGTCCGGGGCAAGCTCCTGGACTCCCTGATCATCGGTATTTTGTGCTTTGTGGGCTGCTCCATTCTCAAATTCCCCTATACGCCGCTGGTGTCGGTGATCGTGGGGGTCACCAACGTGATCCCCTTCTTCGGCCCGTTTTTGGGGGCCATCCCCAGCACGTTCCTCATCCTGCTGGCCTCCCCCATCCAGGCGCTGTATTTCGTCTTGTTCGTGCTGGCCCTGCAGCAGCTGGACGGCAACTTCATCGGCCCCAAGATCCTGGGGGACAAGACGGGGCTTTCCAGCCTGTGGGTGATCGTGGCCATTTTGGTGGGGGGCAGCTTTTTCGGCCTGCCGGGGATGTTTTTCGGCGTGCCGGTGTGTGCCTGCCTGTACAGCGCCGCCAACTTCTTTGTGGAGCGGTGCCTGCGCCGGCGCAAGCTCCCCACCGACACGGAGTGCTACACCGCGGACCCGCCCCAGCCCCCCGGTGGAGGGGAGAGGGCGCAAGATGGGGAAAAACCGGAAAACCCCTTGCAATAAAAGGGAAAATTGGATACAATAAAACATTGCGGGCCCCGCCGGCGCGGCGGGCCCGCAACGCTTTGCTTTGCAGGCGGAAGATTCCACAGGGCCTTTGCCCGACGCTGACCCTCCGGGCAGCGATCAAAAAAAGGAGAAACAGTATGAAAAAACGGATTTGGGCGCTTTTGCTGACAGCCCTCGTCCTCAGCGCCGTACTGGGCGGATGCGCAGACGGCAGCGGCGATGACGGGGCGCAGAGCACCACCCCCACCCGGGCTGAAACCAACGAGATCGTGGTGGGGCTGATGAACGACCTGGACGACAGTCTGGACCCCCATCTGACGGTGAAAGCCGGCACCCGGGAGGTCATGTTCAACGTGTTTGAAGGACTGGTGAAACCCACGCCGGAGGGGGAGCTGATCCCCGCCCTGGCGGAGAAGTACACCCTCTCTGACGACCAGCGTACCTATACCTTCACCCTGCGCCAGGGGGTGAAATTCCACAACGGGCAGGAGATGACGGCGGAGGACGTGGTGTGGTCCCTCCGGCGCTGCGCCGGGGAGGGGCAGGACGCCCCCCTGGTGGAGGCCTTTGCCGCCATTGACGCGGTGGAGCAGGTGGACGCCTCCACCGTCACCGTCACCTTGAAAGAGCCCAACGGGGAGTTTTTGGCCTATCTCACCACCGCTATTTTGCCGGCGGACTATACCGGGCAGGACACGGACCCCGTGGGGACGGGGCCCTTCCGGTTCGTCTCCCGCTCCGCCCAGGACGCCATCGTCCTGGAGAAATTCGACGATTACTGGGGCACCCCCGCCTATTTGGATAAGGTGACCTTTAAGATCAACGAAAACGCCGACAGTTTGATGATGGCCCTGCAAAGCGGCGCCATCGACCTTTGCAACCACCTCCCCACCGCCAACGCCGCCCAGATCGGGGAGGACTTCTATATCGAAGAAGGGGCCATGAGCCTGGTGCAGGCGCTGTATCTCAACAACGCCCAGGCCCCCTTTGACAACGTCCTGGTGCGCCAGGCCCTGTGCTACGCCACCGACCGCCAGGAGATCCTGGACCTGGCCTTTGACGGCTACGGCACCCTGGTGGGCTCCAGTATGTACCCCACTTTGAGCAAGTACTTTGATGAGACGCTGACCGACACCTATTCCTACGACCCGGAAAAGGCTCGGGAGCTCCTGGCCCAGGCGGGCTATCCCGACGGCTTTTCCATGACCATCACCGTGCCCTCCAACTACCCCCAGCATGTGGACACGGCGGAGGTGCTGGCCCAGCAGTACAAGGCCGTGGGCATTACGGTGGAGATTTTGCCTGTGGAGTGGAACGTGTGGGTGGAGGACGCCTATACCGGCAGAAACTTCCAGTCCACGGTGGTGGGGGTGGACGCCTCCGCCATGACCGCCCGGGCCATGCTGGAGCGGTTCGTCTCCACCGCGGGGGACAATTTCATCAACTATCAAAACAGCGATTATGACACCCTCTTTGCCCAGGCCCAGGCGGCCTCGGACGAGGCCACCCAGGTCCAGCTCTACAAGGACCTCCAGCGCAACCTGGCGGAAAATGCCGCCAATGTGTATATCCAGGCCCCGGCGGATCTGGTGGCAGTGCGCAAGGGTCTGGAGGGCGTGGTATTCTACCCCATCTATGTGCTGGACCTGTCCACCGTGCGGTATACGGGCTAAGATGCGCCGCGATCCCGGGGCATCCGCCCATCCGGAGGGGAGGGAACAACCATGAAATACGTCCTTGGCCGGCTGGTGATGCTGGCGGTGACCATGGCGGCGGTGTCCTTTTTGACCTTTGCCGCCTTTGACCTCATCTCCGGGGATCCCGCCACCGCCATGCTGGGCACCCAGGCCACAGAGGAGAAGGTGGAGGCCCTGCGGGAGGAGCTGGGCCTTAACCACCCCCTGCTGGTGCGCTACGGCAGCTGGCTTGCCGGCTTTTTCACCGGGGATCTGGGGATGTCCTACCAATACCGCCAGCCGGTGGGGGAGCTTTTGGCCCCCAAGGTGGCGGTGACGCTGTGGCTGACCCTTTTGAGCTTTTTGATGATCGTGGTGGTGTCACTGCCCCTGGGGCTGCTCTCCGCCCGGTATGCCGGGGGGCCCTGGGACGGGCTGTGGGCCGGGGTGAACCAGTTCTGCATGGCCGTTCCCCCCTTTTTTACCGGCATCCTGCTGTCCTACCTCTTTGGCATCGTCCTGCGGTGGTTCGTCCCCGGGGACTTCCCGGGGCTGGAGGCCCCGGGGAAGGCCCTTTGGTACCTGGTGTTCCCCGCCCTGGCCATCGCCCTGCCCCGGGCCGCCATGACGGTGCGGATGCTCCGCTCCACCGTGGTGGCGGAGATGAACAAGGCCTATGTGCGCACCGCCATCTCCCGGGGAAATGACCGGGGCGGGGTCTTGTGGCACCATGTGCTGAAAAACGCCCTGGTGCCGGTGGTGACCTTTCTGGCCCAGACCCTGGCGGAGATCGTGGCGGGCAGCATCGTGGTGGAGCAGGTCTTCGGCATCCCCGGCCTGGGGCGGATGCTGGTGGCCTCCATCTCCGGGCGGGACTACCCGGTGGTGCAGGCCATCGTGGTGATCCTGGCGCTGTGGGTGGTGGCCGCGGGGACGGCGGCGGACCTCCTGGGCCGGCGGATCGACCCCCGGCTGAAGATCGGAGGCAGGGTATGAAGAAGCGGAGGAAAAACACCATGCTCCGGGTGGGGCTGATCCTCACGGGGCTGCTGGCCGCCCTGATCCTCCTGGGGTGCTTTTGGACCCCCTACGACCCCGAGGCCATGGACGCGGCGGCCAAGTTCCTGCCCCCCTGCCTTGCCCATCCCATGGGGACCGACAGCTTCGGCAGGGATATTTTCAGCCGGGTCCTCAAAGGGGCCGGCACCACCTTTGGCATCGCCCTTTCCACCGTGGCCATGGGAGGGGCCCTGGGGATCCTGATCGGGGCCGTCACCGGGTATTTCGGCGGCGTGGTGGATGATATCCTGATGCGCCTGGGGGACGTGATCACCGCCTTCCCCAGCATTTTGCTGGCCCTGGTGGTGATCAGCCTCATGGGGCCGGGGAAAAAGTCCAATGTGGTGCTGGCCCTGGGGCTGGTGTTCATCCCCAGCTTCGCCCGGGTGACCCGCACGGCCTATGCCTCTTTGCGGGACGTGAACTATGTCCAGAGTGCCCGGCTGATGGGGGCCTCCCACAGCCGCATCCTCTGGCTGCACATCCTGCCCAACACCCGGCAGGTGCTGCTGCCGGCGCTGACCATCGGATTCAACAACGCCGCCCTGGCGGAGGCGTCCATGAGCTATCTGTGCATCGGGGTGACGCCGCCGGACGCCTCTTTGGGCTATATGCTCTCCGAGGCCCAGGGGGTCTTTCAGCGGGCCCCGTGGTACGCTCTGTCCACAGGGCTGACCCTGGTGTCCATCATCTTCGGCGTGGGCCTCATCGGCCAGGGGCTGCAGCGGGAGAAGGGGGGCGAGGTGTGATGCTGGAGATCCGGGATCTGCATGTGAAGTTCCAGGGCCGCACCCGGGAGGCGGTATCCGGCGTGAACCTCACCATCCGCGACGGAGAGATCGTGGGCCTTGTGGGGGAGTCCGGCTCCGGCAAGAGCGTCACCGCCATGTCCATCGCCGGGCTGCTGCCCCGCCGCAGCTGCGACTACTCCGGGGAGGTGCTCCTGGGGGAGGTGGACCTGCTCCACGCCAGCCGGGCCATGCTGCGGACCATCCAGGGCCGGGAGATCGGCGTGGTGTTCCAGGAGCCCATGACGTGTATGGACCCCCTGATGACCGTCGGCCGCCAGGTGGAGGAGGCGCTGCGCATCCACACGGACCTGGGCCGGGAGGAGCGCCGCCGCCGGGCCCTCAGGGCCATGGAGGAGGTGGAGCTGCCGGAGGCGGAGACCCTGTATGGAAAATACCCCCACGAGCTCTCCGGCGGCATGTGCCAGCGGGCCATGATCGCGGCGGCCATCGTCACCCAGCCCCGGCTGCTGCTGCTGGATGAGCCCACCACCGCCTTGGACGTCACCATCCAGGCCCAGATCCTGGAGCTTTTGAAAAAGCTCAACCGGGAGTCGGGGGCCTCCATGCTCTTCATCTCCCACAACCTGGCTGTGGTGCGCAAGCTCTGCAGCCGCGTGGCGGTGATGCAGCGGGGAGTTCTGGTGGAGGAGGGGGAGACGGACGCCGTCTTCCATCACCCCACCCACCCCTATACCCAGCGGCTCATCGCCGCCATCCCCACCCGCCGCCGAAAGGAGGACGCCCCATGAGTGAGGAGTTGGTGCTGTCGCTGCGCCATGTCACCAGCGGCTACCGGGAGGGGGGGCTCTTTCGCCGGGGGCCCTATCAGGAGGTGCTCCACGACGTGACCTTTGACGTCCGCCACGGGGAGATCCTGGGCCTTGTGGGGGAGTCCGGCACGGGGAAATCCACCCTGGCCCGGACCATCCTGGGGATGGTGAAGCCGGACCGGGGGGAGGTCATCCACTATACCCGTCGCCCCCAGATGATCTTCCAGGACCCCTACAGCTCCCTGAATCCCGCCTATACGGCGGAGTGGATCCTGGAAGAGCCCCTGCGGATCTATGGGAAGTACTCCAAGGAGGAGCGCCGCCGCCGGGTGCGGCAGATGCTGGAGCGGGTGGAGCTGGGGGAGGAGGTCCTCTCCTGCAAGCCCGGGGAGCTCTCCGGGGGCCAGCGCCAGCGGATCTCCATCGCCCGGGCCCTGCTGCACCGGCCCCGCTTTCTCATTGCCGATGAGCCGGTGTCGGCCCTGGATGTCACCATCCAGGCCCAGATCCTGAAGCTGCTGGGGGCGCTGCGGGAGGAGCTGGATCTGAGCTACCTCTTCATCTCCCATGACTTAAACGTGGTCTACCAGCTTTGCGACCGGGTGCTGGTGATGAAGGAGGGGCGCATCGTGGAGACGGGGGATGTGGAGGAGATTTTTGATCATCCCCGCCACCCCTATACCCGCCAGCTTCTGGCGGCGGCGGAGTGAGGCAGGCGCCTGCCGCCGGCATTCCGGGAAACAGGAAAAGAGCGGCCCCCGCCGTTGGCGGGGGCCGCGTTTTTTTCTGCTGTCAGGAGCCGGGGACACAGGCCGCCGGGCCCGTCCGCCCTCACCAGGGGTGATATTGATAGGACTGCTCCGGCGTCATGGCAAAATAGTGCTGGTCGGAGGTGGTGCCCACATCCCCCCAGGTGGTGTCGATGTGGACGGTCTTGCCGTCCAGCTGGGCCACAGTCCAGATGTGGCTGCCGTTGCCAAGGCCGCTGCAGGAGATGCCCTCCAATTTCAAAAGGAGATTGTACGCCCCGGTATAGCCGTCGCAGACGGCCGTGCCGCTGGTAAAGAGCTGATAGGGGATGTGGCTGAGGGAGTCGTCCGTAGCGGAGAAATCATAGGTGCAGTTTTCGCAGATCCAGTCGTAATACACCCGGGCGATCTGGGTCTGGGTCATGCCGCTGTGCAGGGCGCCGGAGGACCACAGGGCATCGTGGACGGCGATGGCCCGCTCCAGGGTCACCGCCCGGTATTCCTCCGTCCGGCTCCCCGCCGCCGCGGCGGTAAAGGTCAGTGTCACGTCCCCGGAGATGGTATAGGAACAGGAGACGCTGTTATAGCTCTGCTCGCAGTAGCTGCGCAGGGCGGACAGGGCCATGGTCATCACCCAGCGGGCCTGGGTGGAGGTGATGCTGTCGGAATAGTGCAGGGAGAGGGTGTGGCTGCCCTGGCTGAGCATGTAGCGCACCGCCTGGTCCATCTCCGCCTCCGTGGTGGGGGCGGCGATATAGGCTCCCGGCGTCACCAGGTCCGCCAGGGTGATGCCGGAGACGTCATGGGCATCCTCCAGGGACCACTGAGGCGTCAGCCGCAGGGCGGGCACCACCATCCTTGTGAGCATGGCCGCCGCGGCCCCCCGGGTGATGGAGGCCTGGGGCAAAAACGACCCCGCGGCGTCCACGCCCACGCAGATCCCCTTGCGGTACAAGGAGAGGATATCGGCGTAATAGGGGGTGTACTCCGTGACGTCCGAAATGTATTTCCGGGAGGCGTAGGCCTGGGTCACCAGATCCGTATGGATGTCCGGCAGGGCCTCCTGGGGCAGGACTTTGGCCAGCACATGGGCCACCTGGGCCCGGGTGGCCACGGAGGTCAGGGCGCCGTCCAGCTCTTCCCCCACCACCCCCTCGCTTTTCAGATACTGGAGATAGGGTTCGGCGGCAGAGGCGCCCGCTGCCCCGTAGGCCCGGGGGCCTGCCTCCGGATCGCCGGTGCGGTAGATGCTGCGGATGCGCCCGGCGAAAATCACAATCTGCCCCACCGTCAAAGAGTCGCTGAGGCCGTAAGTCCCGTCCGCCTTCCCCTCTGAAAGGCCGTATTCATACAGGGCCGCCACATTTTGATAAAAGACAGAGTCTGACGCCAGGTCGGAAAATTGGCCCGTGTAGCTGCGGCTGCGGACGAAATTGTCCATGCTGCCGGTCTGGACGGCCAGGGCCGGCATGCTCAGCAGCGTCAAAGCCAGGGCCAAAGAGGCAAGTCGTTTTTTCAAAGTCCGCTCCTTTCCCGGGGGGATCCGTCAGTCGGGGATGTTGAGGTCTTCCGCCGTCCGGTCCTCCACATAGGGGTTGAGATAGGTGTTCACCAAGGTGAGCACCTCTTCCTCATTGAGGTAGATGTACGGGGAGCGCCACTCCCCCGGCAGGGTGGAAAACGCCACGTTCTCCGCCCCCATGGAGATGACCTCCCTGCCCAGCCAGGCCAGGTTGCCCAGGGTCAGGTCCGTGTCCACATAGGCCTCAAAGATCTTCACGAAGGTGTCCAGCTTGTCCAGGTTGTCCAGAGTCAGCACCTGCTGGGCCACCGCCTTGAGGAAGGCCTGCTGGGTCTGCATGCGGCCGATGTCCTCACTGCCGTAGCCGGAGCCGTCGTTGTTGTGGCGGAACCGCACCACCTTCAGCGCCTCCTCCCCGGTGAGGAGCTGGGGCCCCTTGGAGATATGGATGTGCAGGTCCTGATAGGGGTCGTCGTAATTCATGTTGATGGGGACGTCAAAGGTCACGCCCCCGATGGCGTTCACCAGGGCCTCAAAGCCCGTAAGGTCCACGGTGACGGTATAGTCCACGGGGATGCCCAGCTGCTGGGAGATCGTCTGGGCCAGCAGCTCCGCCCCGCCGATGTTATAGGCGGCGTTGATCTTATGGGCCTTGCCGTTGATGATGGCCTTGGTGTCCCGGGGGATGCTGACGCCGTACACATAGCCCTGGGCGGCGTCCACCGCCACCAGGATGTTGGTGTCGCTGCCGCCGTTGCCGTCATCCACGCCGGAGACCAAAATGGTATAGAAGTTCTCCTTGCGCTCCAGATGGGACTGCTGGGCGGTCTCCTCCTGGGTCTGTTCTACCTGCTCCTCCGTCTGGGAGGTGTCCTGCTGGGGGAGCGGGTCCTGCTTTTGCTCCGGCGGCTGGAGAAAAAGACGCAAAAAGATGTAAAGGGCAGTCAAAACCGCAAGGATGACCGCCAGGGCGATGGTCAGGCCGTTTCCCCGGCCTGGTCGTTTTCTGGACATGTTCTGCAACGCTCCCTATCCGCGCGGCCCGTGCCGCGCCGAGATTCCCTTCCCACAGGGCAAGTGTAGCATTCATTATACGGCCCGGCCGGAAAAAACACAAGGGGGCGGGCACAGGGTTTAGAATCTGTTCACAACTGGGCCTGTCCGGCGCCGGGGGGAGAAGAACAGCGGCTCAAAGGCCGCTGTCGTTCTGGTTGGACGGCCCCTGCCGCTCCAGCAGGGCCTTGATGTCCGCCAAAAGCTGGTTTTGGTAGGACAGGGCGCAGCACACATAGTGCAAGGTGGGGGACAGCTCCTCCGGAGCGGCCGCCACAGGGTGGGGCCAGCGGCGCATTTCCGGCTCTTCCGGAGGGGGGACGGCCGGGATGGACCGGATCTCCCGGCGGCGGGAGCCGCCGCAGTTTCGATTTGCCATGGGGTTCCTCCTTCCGGCGTCAAACGCCGCGGTATTTTTTGCGGGTGGCGATGCCGCCCCGGATATGCCGCTGGGCCTTGTTGATGTCCAGCACCTCCTTCACCTGCAGGTACAGTCCCCGGTTGAATTGGGGCAGCCGCTCGGAAATATCCTTGTGGACCGTGCTTTTGCTGATGCCGAATTTCTGCGCGGCGGCGCGGACCGTGGTCCGGTTCTCTATGATGTAAAGAGCCAGGCGCTCAGCCCGCTCCTCCATGTTCTCTTTCAACACACAACACTCCCCGCCTCTTGTTGCCTTATCCTATGCGCCGGGGAAGATGGATATGCCGCGGAGAAATTGCGCTTGGAACAGACGCCCTCTGCCAAGAGAGGCGAAGGATCCCTTGCCGGCACGGGGGAGGACTTCCCGCCGCACCCCTGTCTTCCCGGCAAAGAGGAATGTCCGCCGCCGCTGCCACTCCGGCCCAGGCCCCGCCTGCCGGGAGGCGGCTGCCCGGCGGCCCCGAAAGGGACCTGCTGGGCATTTTGTACACAACAATGGAAAAATTTATGAATTAAAGACAAAATATAGAAAAAATGTGTGCCAGGAGTTGACATCATATCAAGACACAGTATAATATATAAAAGTATGCATCAAAAAGGAGACGCAGCTGGTCTTCCTGACGGGACAGAGAGGGGCTTTTCGACGGCGGGGATCGTGCCCGCCGGAGAAAAGAGAGAGGGGAGGCGATTTATTGTGTGTGGGCTTCCCGTCAGGAGCTGGAATATAATTACTTAGGGAGAAAAATGATGAAAAAGTGGCTGTCCTTGATTTTAGCGCTGGCCATGGTTTTTAGTCTTGTGGCCTGCGGCGGAGATAGCGCCGGTGATGATACCCAGAGCGATGATCCCGACGTCACGGATGACGGCACCACCAGCAGTGATCCTGACACCTTGAAAGTGGTGGAGCTCTATGACCCCGGCACCTTCCAGCCCGGCAACAACGACGAGCAGGGCTTCAACCGCCTGATGCGGCAGATCTATGAGCCCCTGTTCTATCTGGACGCGGAGGGCAATGTGGAGCCCTGGCTGGCGGAGAGCTATGAGTGGGAGGATCCCACCCACTTCCTGGTCCATCTGCGGGAGGGCGTGAAGTTCTCCGACGGCAGCGACTTTACCGCTGAGGACGTGATCTGGACCATTACTTATGCCATTGAGACCGCGCTGCCCAACTCCCAGTACACCATTGTGGATCCCGCGGAGTGCGAGGTGCGGGACGATCTCACCTGCGTCATCGGCCTGAAGACCCCCCAGGTCACCTTTGCCTCTCACCTGGCCAGCCCCATGTGCGGCATCGCCTCCAAGGCGGCCTTTGAGGCCAGCGACGGCGACTACCTGGGCGGCGCCGTGGTGGGCACCGGCCCCTATAAGCTGGACTCCTACACCCAGGGCGATATCATCCAGATGTCCGCCAATGAGTACTATTGGCGGGAAGGCGAGCCCAAGATCCCCAACCTGGAGATCCGGATCATTCTGGACGACACCACCCGTGCCACCGAGGCCAAGGCCCTGGGCGCCGATATCATCATTGAGCCCAACGTCCGGGAGCAGGCCGCCATCGAGGAGACCGACGGCATGCACATGGAGACCACTCTGTGCGCCAACACCACCTATCTGCTGATGAACACCGCCAAGGCGCCCATGGACAACGTGAAGGTCCGGGAGGCCTTTGCCCGTGCCATTGACACCAAGGGCACCGTGAGTCTGGTGTACGGCGACTTCGGCTCCGCCGCTACGGGCTTCATCTGCCCGGACATCCTGGGTTATAACGAAGAGACCTATCAGAAGTACTATGGCGCCGGCCATGACCTGGAGACCGCCAAGACGTTGCTGGCGGAGGCCGGGTATCCCGACGGCATCGATCTGGAGATCTCCGTGGAGGCCAACAACTCCCAGCGCTGCGACATGGCCGAGGCCATGCAGGCCCAGGTGCAGGCAGCTGGAATCAACCTCAGCGTGAAGAAGATGGAAAACGCCCCCATGCGGGAATACCTGGCCCAGGGCCAGCACCAGATGTGCATCTATGGCTTCACCTGCCGCAACCTGGAGTCCGACGGCTTCCTCAGCCAGATCCAGCCCGGCAACGCCGCTCTGGCCCGTATCAACTATGATAACCAGGAGTTCTTCGACCTCTACACCGAGGGCTGCGCCACGGAGGATCGCGACGCCCGCGGCCAGATCTGGGAGGATTGCATGGAGATGCTGATGAAGGACTACACCATGATCCCCCTGTGGCACAAGGCCATCTCCAACGCGGTGGCGGACAACGTCACCAACCTGCAGATGGGCCGCAACTACGAAGAGCGCTACTATCAGTGGGTGGAGAAGACCTGATCAAAAAGGCTTTCTTCTCACCTCTCGCCGCCTGCTGTGCCTGTAAGGGTGCACAGACCGAACACTGCATCGTTGGGGTTTGCGCGCAGCAGCCCCGTGGGTCTACTCACCCTGCCGGTGCCGGGGAGGCTTTGCCTCCCCGGCACCGGTATTTTTTTCCGGGTCCCGGGGGATTTTCCCGCCCCGCTCTTGCGCAGGGGGAGGGTTTGCAGTAAACTGTCGATAAACGGGATTTCTTAGGCGCCTGGCGCCGGGAGAGGAGAACGCGCATGATCGAGAGCAAAGAGGCCCTGGTGGAGCGCCTTGCGGCCCTGCCGGAGGAGACGGAGCGCATCTATGAAAAGCGGGTGATGGACCTTGCCATGGTGGGGCAGAAGCCCACCTTTGAAGAGTGGGCCCGCTGGGTCAGCAGCCTGCCTGACGACGCCCCCTACCGGGACATCCGGGAGCTGCTTCGGGCCATGGGCCTGGACGGGGAGAACCACTTTGACCGCTGGGTGGACGAGCTGATGGACCGGCCCTATACCGACGCGGCCCAGGAGAAGATCACCTTCGCCGCCTTCTGCATCCGGATGGGACAGCTGCGCCGCAGACAGGACAGGACCCGGGAATTCCAGGTGATGAACGAGCACCGGGAGCGGTTTGCCCGGCGCCACCCCTTCTTCGGGCACCTGTATCTCATGTGCCTTCTGGATGAGGACCCCGTGGCCAAGGCGGACAAGATCCTCCGCCAGGCGGAGGAGAACATCGGCAAAATGCCGGAGAACGCCGGGGTGCACCACGCCCTGGCCATCGCCGTGGCGGATATTTTCGAGGCCACGGAGTTCGACGAGGCCCGCCGCCCGGACCCGGTGTGGCTGTCCAAGGGGATTGCGGCATCGGAGACCGCCCTGGAGGCGGAGTGGGGCTACGCCAAATTCCACTGCACCCAGGGCCGCCTCCTGGCGCTGCAGGGCAGCTATGGCCGCGCCCTGGAGGAGATCGCCACAGCCATCGACCTGGAGGACTCCAGCAAATCCGACTATGCCCTGCGCATCGGCAGCTACCGCATGTACGCCCAGCGCATCGGCAACAAGCAGCGCAGCGAGATGGTGAAATGCCGGGTGGATGAGCAGATCGCCGCCGCCCAGGACCTGGTGCGGGACATGGAGTTCTCTCTGGAGGATATGAAGACCAAGCAGGCCGCCCTGGAGGAGGAGACCCGGGGCTCCCTGACAAAAAACATGGAGTTTCTGGGCCTGTTTGCTGGTATCGTTAGCTTTACCATCGGCGGCATCAGCATCGCCGGGGCCATGGCGGAGAAGTCCTTCGTGGGGGCCGCGGGGCTGCTGGTGGTACTGATGGGGGCGCTTTTGACGGTGTTCGCCGGATTCGGCATCATTCTCCACGGCTACCGGGGAGAAAAGAGCCGGCGCAACGCAGGGGTGCTGGCGCTGGGAATGGGAATTGCCGCAGTGGGGGTCATATTGTGTTTTTTGTAAAAGATCAGATCTGTGTGGGAGAAAAAATGCCCTGTGAGGACGCCATGGGGGCAGGGGGGAACTACCTCTTTGCCCTGGACGGGGCCTCCGGACTCACCGGGGTGCAGCTGATGGATCAGGGCAGCGACGCCGCCTGGTTTGCCCAGGGGGTGAAAACGGCCCTGGAAGCACATTTAGGGGCAGGGGACGGCCGTCCCCTGCCGGCGCTTTTTGATGCCATCCTCCCGGGCCTGGAGGAGGCCTATGTCCGCCGGGCCGCCGAACTGGGAGTGGAGGTGCCCCCCGACGCCCCCTCCGCCGGGATCGCCCTGTTCCGGGAGGTGGGAGACGAGGTGGAATTTTTCGGCCTGGGGGACTGCGTGGGCGTGGCGCAGCTGCGGGACGGGACGGTGACGGCATCCTGCGATGGGAACCTGCCGGCCCTGGACCGGGGGGTCTTGCGCCGCATGGAGCAGATCCACCGCGCCACGGGCTGCTCCGTTCTGGAGGCCCGCCGCCAGTGCCAGGAGCTGCTGGTGGAAAACCGCAAACTGCGCAACCAGCCGGGAGGGTACTGGATCCTGGACCCGGGGGGGCAGGGCGTCCGTCACGCCCGCACCGCCCGGTGGAAGCGGCGGGATCTGCAGGCGGTGGCGGCCTTTTCCGACGGCTTTGGCCAGCTGGCGGACACCTTTGGCCTCTATGCCGGGTACGACCAGCTCTACCGGGCCATGGAAGCCACGCCCCTGAAGACTCTGGTGGGGCAGCTGTTTGCCGCCCAGGAGGCGGACCGGGAGGCCAACGCCCATCCCCGGCTGAAGTTTCGGGACGACACCTGCGCCCTGTGGGCGCAGGTCCTGGAGTAGAAATGGCGGAAGGATCAAGACACCAGCAAAAAAGGAGGCGCAGCATGGAATTTCTCAATGTACACTTCGACCCCCGGCAGCAGGCCCTGTATATCCTGGACCAGACCCTGCTGCCCGGGCAGGAACGGCAGATCCGCCTGGAGACCCAGGAGGAGATGGTGGAGGCCATCCGCTCTTTGCGGGTGCGGGGCGCCCCGGCCATCGGCATCTGCGCCGCGTATTGCCTGTACGTGCTGGCACGGGATATTCCCGACTCCGACCCGGAGGCGTTTTTAAGCCGCCTCAGCGCCCATGCCGCCGCTCTGAAGGCCGCCCGGCCCACAGCAGTGAATCTGGGCTGGGCGGTGGACCGGGGGCTGCGCTCCGCCCAGGCATGCCGGGAGCGGGGCCGGGGGGAGATGCTGGAGGCCCTGTACCGCACGGCGGTGGAGATCCAGGAAGATGACGCCGCCAAGTGCAAGGCCATCTCGGAGCTGGGGCTCTCCCTGATCCGGGATGGAGACGGCGTCCTCACCCACTGCAACGCCGGCCCCCTGGCCACCTCCCGCTATGGCACGGCCCTGGGGCCCATTCTGCTGGGGACGGAGCGGGGCATGACCTTTCATGTCTTTGCCGATGAGACCCGCCCCCTTCTCCAGGGGGCCCGGCTCACCAGCTATGAGCTGCAGCGGGCGGGGGTGGACGTGCGTCTCATCTGCGACAGTGCCGCCTCCACGGTGATGAAAAACGGCTGGGTCCAGGCCTGCTTTGTGGGGTGCGACCGGGTGGCCGCCAACGGAGACACCGCCAACAAGATCGGTACCTCCGCCGTGGCCATCCTGGCCCGGTATTACGGCATCCCCTTCTATGTGCTGGGGCCCACCTCCACCATCGACCTTGCCTGCCCCGACGGGGCCTGCATCCCCATCGAGGAGCGGGGGGAGGAGGAGCTGCGCTCCCTCTGGTACGAAAAGCCCATGGTGCTGCCGGAGGTGAAGTGCTATAACCCCGCCTTTGACGTCACGGATCACAGCCTCATCACCGCCATCATCACGGAAAAGGGCATCTGCCGCCCGCCCTACGGCCCGGCCCTGGCGGCGCTTTGCAAGGAGGCCCATGAAGGGAAAAAGGGGACAAGCGCCCCTGGGGAAAACTTTTTACATTTATAAAATAAGGAGGAACCACCATGGCCATCAAGGAATCACCCTCTGCCTCCATTGTGGCGGAGGAGCAGGACATCGCCAAAGTCGTTCTCATGCCCGGCGACCCGCTGCGGGCAAAGTATGTGGCGGACCACTATCTCACGGATGTGGTGTGCTTCAACACCGTGCGCAACATGCTGGGCTACACCGGCACCTACAAGGGAAAGCGCATCAGCGTCATGGGCCACGGCATGGGGGTGCCCTCCGTGGGGATTTACAGCTATGAGCTCTACCAGTGCTATGGGGTGGAGTCCATCATCCGCATCGGCTCCGCCGGGGGCATCGGGGAGGATGTGAAGGTGCGGGACGTGGTCATCGCCCTGGGGGCGTCCACCAACTCCCACTTCGCCGACCAGTACCGCTTCCCGGGGCAGCTGTGCGCCACCGCCAGCTACTGCCTGCTCAAAGACGCGGTGGCCGCCGCAGGTCGCCTGGGGGTGCGGGCGGACGTGGGGCAGGTGTTTACCGCCGACCAGTTTTATAATGACAATCCCGACGCCGCCGGGGCCTATCGCAAATTCGGCATCCTGGCCCTGGAGATGGAGACGGCGGGACTGTACTGGACGGCCCAGCGCCTGGGGAAAAAGGCGCTGTCCATCCTCACCATCTCCGACCACATCTTCACCGGCGAGGCCCTCAGCGCCCAGGAGCGGCAGGACTCCTTCCACGAGATGATGGAGATCGCCCTGGAGACCGGCTGGAACGCCCTTGGGGAAGCGGCGGGCTGAGGGGGAAACTTCCCGAAACGGCCGGGGAAGTTCCCGGCCCACCCCCTCCCCCTGCCGCGGCGGACAAAGCCCCCATCCCGCGCCCTGTGGGCGATACAGCCTCCAGGATGCTGCCAGGACAGGGAGATTCTGTCCGGTTTGTTACAATCGTGTTACGAGTTGGCGCAGCGTCTTGCTTTTTCTTTTCCCTGGTGGTAGGATGCAAACTGCAAGGAGAAGTGGCCTGGCGGATGCCCCCGGTGCAGATACGGGATTTGCTAGCCACCGTATGTACGTCGGGATCATCCTGAGGTTACAGCTCCTTGACAAAAAATGGCGGTACTTTCCGCTAATCTTAAGAGGAGGAAGAAAATCCATGAAGAAGTTCCTTTCTTTGGTTCTGGCTCTGGTAATGACCATGTCCTTGGTCACTGTCAGCGCTGGAGCCACGGACTTCGACGATGACGAGAGCATCACTTATGATGAAGCCGTCTCC
The DNA here is from genome assembly GCA_944385475.1 of uncultured Oscillospiraceae bacterium. Classification (GTDB taxonomy): domain Bacteria; phylum Bacillota; class Clostridia; order Oscillospirales; family Oscillospiraceae; genus Oscillibacter. Next base: position 809 of record CALWXJ010000026.1, on the reverse strand, counting down.
GTCCTGTCCGCTGTGAACGTCATCGACGGCTATACCGACGGTACGTTCAAGCCCACCAACACTTTGACCCGTGGCGCGGCTGCAAAGATCATTTGCAACCTGATCCTGGGTCCCACCACTGCTGCTGCTCTGGTGGCTGACACCGCTCCTTACAGCGATGTCCCCGTGACCAACAACTTTGCTGGTTACATCGCCTTCTGCCAGAAGGAAGGCATCATCAGCGGTTATGCTGACGGCACCTTCAAGCCCGCCAACTCCCTGACCGGCTATGCCTTCATGAAGATGCTGCTGGGCGCGCTGGGCTACAGCTCTGAGATCCAGGGCTACACCGGCGACAACTGGGGCGTCAACGTGGCCAAGACCGCTCTGGGCATCGGCCTGAACAAGGGCCTGGAGGGCGCTTTCAACGGCTCCAAGACTGTGAACCGTGAAGAGGCCTGCCTGTATGCTCTGAACACCCTGAAGGCCACCATGGTCGCCTATGACACCACCATCACCGCTGAGGTGAACGGCGTCGAGGTCACCCTGGGCAACCCCGTGGCTACCGACGTGAAGTGGAACATCGCTTCTTCCGCTGATGGCAACATCAAGGACGACGGCTATGTCCAGTTCGCTGAGAAGTACTTCCCCAACCTGGAGCTGGAGGTTGGCGAGGGCATCTATGGCCGTCCCGCCAACACCTGGAAGAACAAGAAGTCCGAGATCGGCACCTTCACTTCCATTGATCCCACCTATGTCTACACCGAGTCCATGGAAGAGGGCGACGTGTACAAGGATCTGGGCTCTACCTACACCAATGACAGAGACTA
>CALWXJ010000025.1 GCA_944385475.1 uncultured Oscillospiraceae bacterium | reverse complement strand
CGCCCGGCGGCGGATAAAGTCAGCGGCATATGCAACATCCCTCTCCACAAAAAAAGGGCCAGCTGAAAGAGCTGGCCCTTTTGGGTGGCAATCAGTTCATCTGCTTGCGGCGGCTGAGGTTCATGGTCCCGTCCTGCATGGCGTTGAGGGAGTCCAGGCTCTTGCCGGTGCCCAGGGCCACACAGGAGATGGCGTCCTCGGCGATGGCGGTGTGGATCCCGGTGCGGGCGGTGACCAGCTTGTCAAAGCCGGAGACCAGGCTGCCGCCGCCGGTCATGACGATGCCGTTGGTGGAGATGTCCGCCACCAGCTCCGGGGGCGTGCGCTCCAGCACGGAGTGGATGGCCTCCATGATCCGCTCCACCGGCTCTTCAAAGGCGTCCATCATCTCCGTGGAGGAGACGGTGACCACCTTGGGAAGGCCCGTGAGCAGGCACCGGCCCTTGACGTCCATGGTCTCCTCTTCCTCCTTGGGGAAGACGCAGCCGATCTGCTTTTTCATCTCCTCGGCGGTACGCTCGCCCACCAGGAGGTTATGCTTGCGGCGCATATACTTCACCACAGCCTCGTTGAGCTGGTCGCCGGCGATCTTGATGGAGGCGCTCTCCACCACGCCGGAGAGGGAGATGACGGCGATATCAGCGGTGCCGCCGCCGATATCCACCACCATGTGCCCGTCGGGCTGGGTGATGTCGATGCCGGCGCCGATGGCGGCGGCCACAGGCTCTTCAATGAGATAGACCTTCCGGGCGCCGGCCTGGATGCCCGCGTCGATGACGGCCCGCTCTTCCACCTCCGTGATGCCGGAGGGGACGCAGATGATGACCCGGGGCTTGAAGAAGGAGACCCCGGCCACCTTGTGGATGAACTCCCGAAGCATCCGCTCCGTCATGTCGTAGTCGGAGATCACACCCTCCCGCAGGGGGCGGATGGCCACGATGTTGCCGGGGGTACGGCCCAGCATTGCCTGGGCCTCGGTGCCTACTTTCAAAAGCTTGCCGGTGTTCTTGTCCAGCGCCACCACAGAGGGCTCGTTCAAGACGATGCCCTTGCCCTTTACATATACCAAAACGGAAGCGGTACCCAGGTCGATACCGATATCTTTAGCCATGGCCATAGTGTTACCTCGTTGCTCTTTCTGTTTGAGTCTTTGTTGTTTGTGAAGATATTATAAGCGGTTTTTCCGTGTACAATCATACATTTGTTATTATACCGACAGTCTTTGACGATTGCAACCATCTTTTCTTGTTTTTTCCTCCGGGGTCCGGGCCACGGCAACAGCCATCACCGCCTGGGCCCCGGCGTCCTGCAAGACCCGGGCGCACTCTTTCAGAGTGGAGCCGGTGGTGCAGACATCGTCCACGATCAAAATCCGCCGGCCCGCCACCCGGGCGCCCTCCGGGACTTCATAGACGCCCAGCACGTTGGCCCGGCGGGCGGCGGCCTCATGCAGGCCGGACTGGGGCGGGTTGTCCCGGGTCTTCACAAGAAGGGTCTGGGGCCGGGTACCCCAAAGGCGGCAGGCGCTCTGGGCCAGGAGGCGGGACTGGTCATAGCCCCGCCGGCGCAGGCGCGCATGGCTCACGGGGACATAAGTCACCGTGTCAAATTCCCCGGCATAATACCGGGCGGCACACTGGGCCACCAGCTCTCCCATGGGCTGCGCCGCAGCGGAGGCGGCGTGAAATTTCAGCCGCAAAATCCCCTCCCGGGCAGCGCCTTCATACCACAGCGGCGCGGCACAGCGCACTTCCCCGCCCAGGTCCCAAAGGTCCTCTCCCTCCCCGGTCCAGGGCAGGGCGGACCGGCATTCCCCGCAGATCCCCTGGTGCTCCAATACCCTGCCGCAGAAGGGGCATTTCGGGGGAAACAGCAAATCCAGAATCCTCTCCAGTATCCTCATGCGGGCTACCTCCGGCGGGGATAGGGGGCGCTCTGGTCGGTGAGCCCCACCAGATAGTCCACACTGACGCCGTAAAATTCCGCCAGCGTCACCACCGCGTCCAGTGGATAGCGGATGGTGCCCACCTCGTATTGAGAATAGGTGTTCTGACTGACATGCAGCAATTTTGCAACCTGCTCTTGTGTCAGCCCCCTGTCTATCCGCATGTCACGGATCCTGCCGTATTTCAAAATCTCCGTACGCATACTCATCACCTATGGATGAGTATATGTATCTGGAAATAAGATACTCCTTTTTATCTTGTTTTCAGATATTTTTTGAAATAAGAGCAGCTCCCGGACCAGTGTCCGGGAGGCAGGTAAAGTACTGGGGCGGCCTCAGGGCTCTTGTCCATGGGAAAGCCGCCAGCGAAGGCCGGAGTAGCGCCTTTGACGGCGGTCGTTTTCCGCCATGGCCCGGATCACGGCATCGTCCCCCACCATCACCAAAAGCTCCCTGGCCCGGGTGAGGGCGGTGTACAAAACGCCCCGCACCATCAGTGACTGGGCCGCGGGCATGGCGGCGAACACCACGCAGCGGTACTCGCTGCCCTGAGCCTTGTGGACGGTCTGGGCGTAGGCCAGCTCCAGCTCGCTGAGCATCTGGAGGGTGTAAGTGGCCTGGCGGCCGTCAAAGTCCACCTGCAGCCACTCCCCGCCGGGGTCGATGCTGACGATGTGTCCCACGTCCCCGTTGAACATCCCCGCCCCCACGGTGCCGTCCCCCCGCTCCCACAGCACATCATAGTCGTTGCGGGTCTGCATGATCCGGTCCCCCTCCCGGAAGACCTGCTCCCCCCAGAGGATCTCTCCCTTTCCCTCCTTTGGGGGATTCAGCGCCGCCTGCAGGCAGCGGTTGAGCTGCATCGTCCCTGCGGGGCCCTTGCGAGTGGGGGTGAGCACCTGGATCTGGTGAGGGGGAATGTGCATCTTCTCCGGCAGGCGGTGGGCGCACAGCTCCACCACCGTGGACACCGTCCGCTCTGCCTGGCGGCGGCACAGGAAAAACACGTCCCCCTGGTCGTTGCTCAGCCGGGGCGGCTGCCCCAGGTTCACGGCATGGGCGTTGCGGACGATGGCAGAGGCCTCCGCCTGGCGGAAGATCTCCCGCAAAAACACCGTCTCCACCCGGCCGCTGCGGATGAGGTCGGAAAAGACGTTTCCCGCCCCCACGGAGGGCAGCTGATCCGCGTCCCCCACCATCACCAGGCGGGTGCCCGGGCGCAGGGCCCGCAGCAGCGCGGCAAAAAGGGTGATATCCACCATGCTCATCTCATCCACGATCACGGCATCCGCCTCCAGGGGCTCCCGCTCCGTCTTTTGAAAGGTCACCTGCCCGGTGCGCTGGTTCCAGTTCATCCCCAGGAGGCGGTGGATGGTCTGGGCCTCTTTCCCCGTCAGCTCGCTCATGCGCTTGGTGGCCCGCCCCGTGGGGGCGGCCAGGACCACATCCAGCCCCATCTTGCCAAACAGCGCCACAATGCCCCGCACCGTGGTGGTCTTGCCGGTGCCGGGGCCGCCGGTGAGGATCAAGACCCCCCGCTGGGCCGCCAGCTCCACCGCCTGGCGCTGCAGCGGGGCGTAGGTGATCCCCGCCTCCGCCTCGATCTGGGCAATGGTGCGCCGGGCTTGTCCGCTGCGGTCCGTCTGGGCCAGCAGCAGCGCGCCAAGCCGGGCACAGGCCTCCGTCTCCGCCTCCCACAGCCGGCGCAGATAGCACCCGTCCACATTGGCCACCCGCTCTTCCACCACGCTCCCCTGCCCGATCAGCTGGTCCAGGGCCTGCTCCACCGCATCCTCCCCGCACTCCAAAAGCTGGGCCGTGGCGGCCACCAGCTTCTCCCGGGGCAAAAAGACATGGCCGTTGCCCTCGTTGTGGCTCAGCTCGAAGGCCACCGCCGCCTGCATCCGCCCCCGGCGGTCGGCGGACAACCCCATGGACACGGCCATCGCGTCCGGAACGCACAACTCCACGGCGCACTCCCCCGTGGACAACAGATAGGGATTGGCC
>CALWXJ010000024.1 GCA_944385475.1 uncultured Oscillospiraceae bacterium | reverse complement strand
GAGTTTTCGGGGCTGTGTTGGGCCTGAAAAGGTTGCTTTTCCTCCGTTTCTGTGATACTATTTTGATACTAAGAAAATGAGTTGCCCCGAATAACGGGTAAAACGTTAACATATTTGCGAATGTTTTACCCGTGAAATCATCTCAAATACACTCCTATATATCTGAATTTGCCGAATGGGAATAAACTGAATGAAGCGCTCGCCGGGCTCTGTCATGTTGAGCCCGGTGGGCGCTTTCGTTGTGTGTGCGCGTATTGCCCACGTACCCGGCCCAGCGTGCAGGTGGCCAAGCTTTAGAACAAGAGCCTATGGAAGATTGCTACGGACAGCGTCCGGGGCAAGCGTGCCTGCCGGACTCTTCTGACCGGGCCGAACGGAACGTTGCTAAAAATAGCGCGTGGATATTGACAAATTGAGCGCCGCTGCATATACTGAACATATCAAAAATTTTTGATGGGAGGCGAGCGGATGAGAACCCACCAGGAGGATGCCAGGGTGTTCAAGGCCTTGTGTGACCCAAAACGTCTTGCTATTCTTGAGCAGCTGCGCAGCGGTGAGAAATGTGCCTGTGTTTTGCAAGAACCGATGGATTTGACACAATCTGGCCTGTCCTACCATATGAAAATTTTGTGTGATTCTGGTATTGTCACCAGCCGGCAGGAAGGCAAATGGACGTATTACCGCTTAAGTGATGCTGGCAGGGAAATGGCGCTGGAACGGTTGCGGGCTATCATTACACCGAATGTCGAACAGGACAATCTCTGCCCTTCATGCGGCAGATAAACGCCATCATAAACCGATGGCGTTTATTTCAGGACAAAACATCAAATTTTTTTGATATGTTCTTGATTCTGAGCAAAGCGAGGTTTGCGAAATGAGTATATGGCAATTCTTTCAAGACGAGATTTTGGGAATGAAGTGGTTGAACCGATTGATTGGCAATATCCTGTCTGTATTAGGACTGAACACAGATGGGCGGATGGGCGGCAGCGTTCAGTTTTTTCTCTATGATGTGATCAAGATTACGGTTTTGCTGTGCTTGCTGATTTTTGTCATTTCCTACATCCAAAGCTACTTTCCTCCGGAACGAAGCAAGAAAATTCTGGGCCGGTTTCACGGCATTGGGGCAAACATGATTTCGGCCCTGTTGGGAACGGTAACACCGTTTTGTTCCTGCTCCTCAATCCCGCTGTTTATTGGTTTTACCAGTGCGGGGCTCCCTCTGGGGGTGACCTTCTCTTTCCTGATTTCCTCCCCTATGGCGGATCTGGGCAGCTTGGTACTGCTCATGAGCATCTTCGGGGCGAAAGTGGCTGTGATCTATGTGCTGGTGGGATTGGTGATCGCTGTGGTCGGCGGCACAATCATTGAGAAGATGCACATGGAAAAGTATGTGGAGAGCTTTATTCTTTCCGCCGGAAGCGTAGATATTGAGTCTCCTACCCTTACCAAAACGGAGCGTGTGCAGTACGCAAAAGAGCAGGTCGTTTCCACCTTCAAAAAGGTGTTCCCCTATATTCTGGTGGGTGTGGGGATCGGCGCAGTGATCCACAACTGGATACCGGAAAGCTGGGTCACGGCTGTATTGGGCAGTAACAATCCCTTTGGTGTACTTCTGGCGACCTTGGTGGGCGTTCCCATGTATGCGGACATTTTTGGCACGATCCCGGTGGCGGAAGCGCTGCTGGCAAAAGGCGCACAGCTTGGCACCATCCTTTCCTTTATGATGGCGGTGACCACGCTGAGTCTGCCGTCCCTCATTATGCTGCGCAAGGCCGTCAAGCCAAGGCTGCTGGCCCTGTTTATCGGCGTCTGCACCGTTGGCATGATCCTGGTCGGCTACTTGTTCAATGTATTTCAATTTCTTTTTATTTAATTTAGGAGGTAGGAACCATGGGACTGTTTCAGAAGAATAAAAAAGGGGAAAAGACTTCCTGCTGCTGCGGCAGCTGCACACCTGAGGCAATGCCACAAGCAGAGACGGGCAAAGCGTCCGGCGGCGTCAAAATCCTTGGCTCCGGCTGTGCCAAATGCAATACTCTGGAGCAGGCTGCCCGTGAGGCGCTGGCAGAGCTGGGCATGGAAACCACCATCGACCATGTGACGGATTTTGCCCAGATCGCTGCCTATGGTGTGATGTCCACGCCGGCACTAGTGGTGGATGGCAAGGTAGTGTCCTATGGCAAAGTTCTCAAAAAGGACGAGGCCAAGGAACTGATTCAGAAGGTGCGGAGGTAAGGCATGGCTCAAAAACCTAAGGTGGCCTTCGTGTGCGTCCATAATTCCTGCCGCAGTCAAATTGCAGAAGCTCTGGGCAAACTGCTGGCTTCCGATGTATATGACAGCTATTCCGCAGGGACGGAAACCAAACCCCAGATCAACCAGGACGCTGTCCGGCTGATGAAGCAGCTTTATGGTGTGGATATGGAGCAGACACAGCGCAGCAAGCTGCTGTGGGAGCTGCCTCCAGTGGACATTGTGATCACCATGGGGTGCAATGTATCTTGTCCGTCGCTGCCCTGCCGATACCGGGAGGATTGGGGACTGGATGACCCCACTGGCAAGGACGACGCATGTTTTTTGGAAGTGATCCGCAGCATTGAGAAAAAAGTCCTTAGCCTGAAAAACAGAGCAGATAATGGATTGTTGTAGTCACGCAAAACAATAGCTCTGCAAGCAGCAATCCCAGCCGGGACCGTCATCTGAATTTGCCGAGCGGGAACAATCAAATAACGAAAAAGAAGGGCGGCATGCTTTGCCGCCCTTCTTTTTTACACAGTCTCCTCCTCTGCGGTCCGGTATCCATGAGAGGTGGCAAAAAGCACCTCTGCCCCCTTCTCCCGGCGGAGGGGTTCTTTTTTCCTCTGACAGCCTGCCCCTAACATCATGGTGACCCCTTCCACCGCGGGGAACGCCGCCCAGATCCCCGCCATTCCAAAGAATCCAGCAAACAAGCAGGCCGCCCCGGTGATTCCGATGCACCCCCGGAAAAGGGACAAAAGCAGCGCCGGCCGCACCCGCTGGGTGATGCTGAAAAAGGATGTGGTCAAATAATTATAGCCCACGAACAAAAATCCCATGAAGTAGATCCGCATGCCCTCTTCCGCCAGGCTTTGCAGCACCTTGTCTCCTCCGCTGTTGAACCAAGACACCACAGCGGGAGCGCCCACGCAGGCAGCCAACAGCACCCCCAGCCCCACTGCCAGGGCAAGGCGCCGCCCTCTTTGATAAACCCCCTCCGCCTCCCGGCCGTCTCCCTTTCCGTAGGCGCGGCTGATCAGGGGCTGGACGCCCTGGGAGATGCCGGTAAAAACGGCCAAAACCACCAGAGCCAAATTTGCCACAATCCCATAGGCGGCAACCCCGGTATTTCCCGCCGCCTTCAAAATCAGCAAATTGAACACCACCAAAACCACACTGGAGGAGCATTCGTTCACCAGGGCCGAAAGGCCGGGCCCCACAAGCTGCAGAATCTTTCCCGCCCGGACCTTCACCGGCACAAGGTGAAAGCCGTTTTTCCCCGCGAGGAAATAGGGGGCCGCAGTCAAAAGGCCCACCACCGGGGACAGGCCGGTGGCCAGGGCGGCGCCGAAGATCCCCATATTCAGAGGGTAGAGGAAGGTATAGTCCAGGACGATGTTGCTCACACTTCCCGCCACCATGATCCCCATGGACAGCCTGGGGCTCCCGTCGTTGCGGATGAAGGTCATAAGCAGATGATTCAAAATAAAGAAGGGGGCAAAACACAAAATGGTCTTCAAGTACGCCGTGCACATGGGCAGGATCTCCGGATCAGCCCCCAGCGCCTGGGCAATTTTCTGGGGAAAGAGGAGCCCCACCGCCAAAAAACAGCCCCCCATGCCCAAAGCGGTGAAAAGTGCGCAGGCAAAGGACTCGTCTGCCTGCTTTTCATGTCCCTGGGACCGGAAGACCACATAGTGGGCCGCACCCCCCACCCCCAGCATCATCCCCAGCCCATTGATCAAGCCGAAGATGGAGATGGCGAGATTCAAAGCGGCAAGTCCGGTGGCCCCCAGCCGGTTAGAGACAAAGAAGGTATCTGCCAGGATGGTCCCTGAGGAGCCCAGCATTCCCAAAACGCTCAAGGAGATGTACTTCCAAAAATCTGTTTTCGCTGCTTTCATAGCCGCCTCCCGCCTGTTGTAAGAGCCGCCCTCCCGGGCAAATAAAAAAAGCGCCCAAACGCATTCCTTCTACGATCTACGGAATACGTTCAAGCACCTGAAAGGGCGCTCATCCGATGACAAGCGCCGCATGCTCTTATGAAATTTGATGTTCTTAGCATATCATACCTTCTCCCCCCTGTCAACCTCTCCCCCGAGGATGGAAGCGCCCCCTTCTCCCCGGGGATCCCCACTGTGTCCCCCTTCGGCATGTTTTTACAAACATTTTACAGGTTTTGGTGCATTTTGAGGTAGACTCCATTTTTCTGATTTTGCATAATGATTTGTGGAATAATAGCGCTGTCTCATCTGCTGCGAAGCTGCCCCGTCCGCAGCTTCGCAGGAGCGGGGCGCTTTTGATGCGGCCCCGGCACCTCCACCCCCCCGGCAGGAGGAGGGGCAGAACCAACGATAAAGGAAGGATTTTATTTGTACTGCGTCATTGATATCGGCTCCAACACGGTGCGCCTGGTAATCTACCGTGTGCAGGGGCAGACACTTCGCCCCATCCTCAACAACAAGGTCGCCGCGGGACTTGCCTCCTATGTGGATAAGCAAAACCGCCTCACCCCGGAGGGGATCCAAAAGCTCATCCGCATTTTGCAGGAGTTTGAGCAGATCCTGAGCCTGCTCCCCGACTGCCAGGTCTTCCCCTTTGCCACCGCCTCTTTGCGGAACGTGGACAATACCCAGCAGGTCCTCCAGGCCATCCAGCAGCAATGCCGCTTCTCTGTGCGGGTCCTCTCAGGATATGAGGAGGCCATGCTGGACTACCGGGGCGCCGCCAGAGCCCTCAATCACGCCAGCGGCTTCATGGCGGATATCGGCGGAGGCAGCACGGAGCTGATCTTTTTCCAGGACGGCCGTGTGCTTTCCGCAGGATCTTTGCCCTTCGGGTCTTTGACACTGCATCGGAAATTCTGCTCCGGCGTGTTCCCCACTGCCAAGGAGATCAAGAGGATGGAGGCGGAGGTCTCCTCTGCTCTTTCCCTGCATCTGCCCAGCAGCCAGGGGCTCCCTGCCCTCCCCGTCTACGCCATCGGCGGCTCGGCCCGGGGGCTTTTGTCCTTGTACCAGCACAGCGTGGACATCCCCTCTCCCCGGCTGGAGTACCCCTGCTCTTTTTTGGAAGAACTCCTTGCCCGCAGTGAGAAAAAGCCCAGGAAGCTGCTGCGGGAGATCCTGAAAATTGCGCCGGACCGGGTCCACACTCTGCTGCCCGGGGCGCTGATCCTGCATGTCATTGCCCGGACGTATCAGTGCCAGCGCATTTTGACCAGCCGCTACGGCGTCCGGGAGGGCTACCTGGACTATATGCTCAAGTCGCAGGGGGAGGATCTTGGCCGTCATGCGTGAGTCATCGTTTATGCAAAACCGGGAGCTTTCCTGGCTGCGGTTCAATGAGCGGGTGCTGTTGGAGGCCACGGACGAGACGGTCCCCTTGCTGGAGCGTTTGAAATTCGTCTCCATCTTCACCAGCAATCTCGACGAGTTTTTCATGATCCGGGTGGGAAGCCTTTTTGACCTGATGGCGGTCAACGAAGACGCCCGGGACAGCCGCTCCGGCTGGACGCCCCGGCAGCAGCTGGAGCATGTCTACAAGGCGGTGCGCCCCCTGTACAAAAAACGGGAGGAGATCTGCGATGTGCTGGAAAAGCAGCTGCGCCTGCACGACATCGCCCGGCTGCAGTTTTCCGAGCTGACGGCGCCTGAGGCGAAATTTGTCCGCCAGTACTTCAAAAGCTCCATCGCCCCCATCCTCTCGGCCCAGATCGTGGACACCCACCACCCCTTCCCCCACCTGAAAAACAAGCAGATCCACATCGGCGCCTGGACCCGGTATAAAAATAAGGACGGCAAAGAGGTCTTTGCCGTGGTCCCCATCCCGGAGTCCTTGCCGCCGGTATTGTTCCTGCCGGGAAGCGCCCTGCGCTATATCCCCACGGAGTCTGTGGTGCTGGCGTATCTTTCCGAGCTGTTTCCCAACTATGTCATCTCGGAAAAAACGGTGTTTTCCGTCACCCGCAACGCCGACATCAACCCTGAGGACGAGGTGTTTGAGATAGAGCAGGACTTTCGCAAGAAGATGAAAAAGGTCCTGCGCCAGCGCACCCGTATGGCCCCGGTGCGCCTGGAGCTGTCCTGCCCCATCAGCGATCCGTTTTCCAAATATCTGCAGGACCGCCTGCACATCCGGCAGGATCAGATCTTCATCACCCGGGCGCCTTTGCGGCTGGAATACGTCTTTTCCCTGGCGTCCAAGCTGCCCCCGGGCAAGCAGGCCGCCATGGTCTATCCCCCCCACCGTCCCCGGCTCACTGCCGGACTCTCCCTGAATACCAGCATCATCCGGCAGGTGCAGAAAAAAGACCGGCTGCTCTCCTTCCCCTATGAGAGCATGGAGCCCTTTTTGGCCCTGATCCACGAGGCGGCCTGGGATCCCGGGGTGCTCTCCATCAAGATCACCATCTACCGCCTGGCCAGAAAGGCCAAGCTGGTGGAGTATCTTTGCGCCGCGGCGGAAAACGGGAAGGATGTCACCGTCCTGATTGAGCTGCGGGCCCGCTTCGACGAGCAGAACAACATCGACTGGTCCGAGCGTCTGGAAGACGCCGGGTGCACGGTGATCTACGGCTTTGAATCCTACAAGGTCCACTCCAAGATCTGCCTCATCACCCGCCGGGAACGGGGAGAGATCCAATACATCACCCAGGTGGGGACGGGGAACTACAACGAAAAGACCGCCGAGCTCTACACGGACCTCTCCCTCATCACCGCCAATCCCCGGATCGGCCAGGATGCGGCGGAATTCTTCCGCAACATGGCCATCTCCAATCTTGACGGCAGCTACCAAGCCCTTTTGGTGGCGCCGTGCTCCCTGAAGTCCACGATTTTGCGCCTGATGGATGAGGAGATCGCAAAGCGGGAAGAGGGGCGGATCCTCATCAAGATCAATTCCATCACAGACGTGGATATGATTGAAAAGCTCAAGGAGGCCTCCTGCGCCGGTGTCCGGATCCACATGATCGTGCGGGGCATCTGCTGCATGTTGCCCCAGGTCCCCGGGAAGACGGAAAACCTCCATGTCGTGAGCATCGTGGGACAGTTTTTGGAACACTCCCGGGTCTATGTTTTTGGGACAGGGGAGCAGGAGCGGATGTTTATATCCTCCGCCGACTTCATGACCCGAAACACCCAGCGGCGAGTGGAAGTGGCAGTCCCCATTTACGACGGGGATCTCCGCCGGCGCATCCATCACATTTTGGACCTGTGCCTGCGGGACAACACCAAGGCCCGGTGGCTCCAGGCGGACGGGACATACCAGTTCCCCCCGGTGAAGGGCGCCTTGATCAACTGCCAGCAGCAGCTCCTGCTTCTGGCCGATCAGCAGCCCGCCTCCCCCCGCTCTCTCCGGACAGACCCTGCCCTGCCCCCCTCCGCCTCTCTTCTCTCCCGCCTGAGGGCGCGCCTTTTCCATGGGCGGGGCAGATCAGGCCCGGCAAAGTGACCTCCTGCCGTCCCCCAAATATAAAACGGCCAGGGCGAAGCTTCGCCCTGGTCGTTTCTCTTTTTTACTCCACGTAGTAGATCCACCCGTCTTTTCTGGGGGACGCCTCCCCCGGCTCCTGGGCAGGATACCCCAGGATGCAGTGGCCAATGCCCTCATAGTCCCCTGTGATCCCCAGGGAGCGCAGCAGCTCCTTCCCCTCCGGGCGCTGGAATTCCTCCTTGGCCCGGTGGATCCAGCAGCTGCCCACCCCAAGGGCATGGGCGGACAGCATCAAGTTGCCCATCACCAGGCTGCCGTCATAGACGTGGGTGGGCCGGGCCTTGTCCGCCAGCACCACCAGCACCACCGGGGCGCCATAAAAGGGGTCGTCCTCCGTCCCCATGATCTGGGCGTTGAGTCTGGAAAGGCGGTCCCGTACCTCCCGGTTGGTGATACACAGGATGATGGGGGACTGTTTGTTCATCCCCGTGGCGGCATAGGTGCCCGCCGTGAGGATCTGTTCCAGGATCTCCCGGGGGATGGGATCAGGGCGGAACTTGCGAATGCTGCGGCGGGTGCGGATCATCTGCAGCGTCTGTTCTTGTGGATTCATATGCAGGCCCTCCTTGCGGTTTTCTTCCCCCTTATTGTATCACCGGCAGTCCCTGCAGACAAGTCCGCCCCGCCAAAAGGCGGGGCGGAGCATACAAGGTATTTTTTAAGAGCCGGCTCTCCAGCTCAGGTCCCAAAAGCGCATTTCATAGCGGGAGCAGTCCACAAAGATCTCCTGGATGCGCTGGAGCTGTGCCGGCCCATAGTCCGCGGTCATCTTCTCCAGCATCCGTGTCAGGCGGATGTTCTCCTCCCGGTACCGCTCACTGGCGTAGCCCCGGATCCAATCCCCGTACAGGGGGTGGTCCACACATTCCGGCCGCCGGGCCACCATGGTCTGGCCGATGACCTCATAGCTCACAGCGCAGGCCAAAATAGCCGCCAGGGCCTCTGCCTCGCCGCCTTCATAGGCGGCGCTGAGCATATAGGCGGTATAGGAGCGGTTATCCAGGGCCACCGGGGTGGCGGCGATCTCCTCCCGGGTGATGCCCAGCCGCCCCATGTATCCTTTGTGGATGTCCATCTCCCCGTTGATGAGGGTGTGGATGTAGTCCGCGAAAAGCTGCATCCCCTCCAGAGACCGGGCCTTGGTCATGCCGATGGCAAAGACCTTGGCATACTCCACCAGGTAGAGGTAGTCTTGGATGATGTAATAGCGGAATTTCTCCTGCGGCAGGTCCCCCTCCCGGATGCCCCGGACAAAGGGGTGGTCATGATAGCCGTCCCAGATCTCCCGGGTGGCTGCCAGCAGTCTTTCCATGGTACCCATATTCATTCCCCCGCTTTTTGAAACGTGCCCTGCATTGCCTGGGCCAAGGTGTTCAGGGGCAGCAGCGCCAGGGCCACCACCGCCAGCAGACTCTCCGCCGCGCACTGGGAGAGGTTGTACACCAGGCTGTATCCCCAGGGGCTCCAGCCCGCCCAGGCGTAAGCCCCGAAGAACACCACGCCGGAAAGGAAGTGTCCCGTCCAATTCAGCGCCAGCGCCAATGCCACGCCGCCCCACTTTTTAAGGCCCGTGCGGCCCCAAATGCCGGCATAGCCCAAGCTGGAAAGGCAGACCAGATGCTCCGAGAACACCTGTCCCCAGTGCACCGGTGCCCAGGCGGGCACCAGGATCAAGCAGGCCACGGCGGCCACCCAGCCCGAGAGGATCCCCAGGCGATAGTCCCGCAGCAATCCCACCAGCATCAGGGGGATGGTGGCCCCCACAGCAAAGGAGGCCCCGGTGGGCAGGGGAATGCGCAAGAGGCTCAAAACCACCGTCAGGGCGCAGGCGATGCCTCCCAGGGCCAGATCCCGGGTCTGGGGACGATAGCCCCGGCAGAGATAGGCACTCACCCCTAAGTACGCCAGGGTAAACAGGGCCGTGGGAAGGAGTCCGTTTTCCATCAAATCCCTCATTGGGCGAACCTCCCCCCGATGTCAAAGGCGTGGTTCATAGGGCCGCTGCCCCGCCCCAGATCCAGCATCGCCCCCAGGGCCCCGGAGAGATACGCCTTGGCGTTTTCCACCGCCTGGGGAAGGTCCTGCCCCTTGGCCAGGTTGGAGGCGATGGCGCTGGAGAGGGTGCAGCCGGTGCCGTGGGTATTGGGGTTGTTGATGCGCTTCCCCAGGAACCACCGCACCTGTCCGTCCTGCCACAAAAGATCGTTGGCATCGTTGAGGTGATGGCCCCCCTTGCACAGCACCGCGCAGCCATAGCGCCGGCCAATGGCCTGGGCCGCCCGCTCCATGTCCTCCGGGGTGGAGATGGACATCTGCGCCAGGATCTCCGCCTCCGGGATATTGGGGGTCAGCACCTGGGCCAGGGGCAGCAGCTCCTCTTCCAGTGCCGCCACCGCCTCGTTCTGCAGGAGCTTTGCCCCGGAGGTGGCCACCATCACCGGATCCACCACGATATGCTTTGCCCCATACTGGCGCAGCTTCCGGGCGATCACCCCGATCAGGGCGCTGGAGGAGACCATGCCCGTTTTCACCGCGTCGGGGAAGATATCCTCAAACACAGCGTCCAGCTGGTGGGCCAGGAACTCCGGAGTGGATTCCAAAATGTCTGTGACGCCGGTGGTATTCTGGGCCGTCAGGGCGGTGACGGCGCTCATGGCATATACGCCGTGGGCGGTCATGGTCTTGATATCGGCCTGGATCCCGGCGCCTCCGCTGGAGTCGCTTCCAGCGATCGTCAATGCTGTTTTCATGGGTTTCTCCTTTCTCTTTTTACAGCAATGCGTTTTATTAGGCGGCGCAAGGTGGTGCCCCCAATGTGCCGCCGGGGGAGATCCCTCCCCCTCCCTCACAGCGCCGCCAGCGCGGCGGCCCAGTCCGGATAGGACTCCTCCGCCGTCTCCTGCAGCTGCTGCCAGTGACGTTCTCCGCTGTGGTCAAACATACCAATGGTATAAAATCCCGCTGCCGCTGCAGTCTGGGCGGCAAAGATGGCGTCTTCAAACACCGCCGTCTCCTGGGGGGAGGCGGCCCCCAGCCGCCGGGCGGCCTCCAGGAACACGTCCGGCCGGTTTTTCCCCGCCCCCACGCTCTCGCAGGAGAGCAGGAAGGAAAACACCTCCGCCACCCCCAACCGGGTAAGACAGGTCCTGACCAGGGGCTCTGCCGTGGCAGAGGCCACGCACATCGTTACCCCCCGCTTTTTCAGGGCCCGCAGGTATTCTGCCGCCCCGGGCTTCAAAAGCACGTCTGTGGCGTAGTGCCGCGCCATCATGGCGTTCATCTCCGCCGCGGCCTCCTCCGCCGTCCCCGGCAGGTGAAAGGTCCGGAGAATCAGACTGCAGGATTCCGACATGGTCATGGGCTTGATGCGCTCCAGGAGCTCCTCCACACCCTGGGTGATCCCCTTCTGGGCCAAATACTCCCGCCCCAGGCTCTGCCAATAGCCCATGGAGTCCACCAGCGTTCCATCCATATCGAAAATAGCGAAATGTTTATCCAATCCCCTTCACCATCTTTCCAGCAAGATCCAAAAGTTCCCTGGTGGCGGCGCCGGGATCCGGCGCGGCAAAAATAGCCGAGACCACCGCCACCCCATCCACGCCGCTGCCCTTCAGGGCGGCGATGTTGCCCGCATGGATACCGCCGATGGCCACCACGGGGATGGACACGGACCGGCGGATATCCCGGAGCGTCTCCAGGGTCATGTTCCGGGCGTTCTTTTTCGTGCTGGTGCCGAACACGGCCCCCACACCGATATAATCGGCGCCGCTGCGCTCCGCCGCCCGGGCCTCCTCCACCGTCCCGGCGGAGATCCCCAGGATCCGCTCCGGACCGATCAGGGACCGGATATCCCGCCCCTGGATGTCCGACTGGCCCACATGCACGCCATCGGCGTCGCTCTTTAGGGCGATGTCCACCCGGTCGTTGACCACGAAGGGGATCCGACGGCGCCGGCAAAGGGCCTGCAGGGCCTTTGCCTGGGCCAGGAAACGGGCGTCGTCCAGTTCCTTTTCCCGCAGCTGCAGGAAGGTGGCCCCGTTTTCCAGCACGCTCTCGGCCACCTCCTCCAGGGTCTGCCCCGGCCGCAGCCAGGCCCGGTCCGTTACGGCATAGAGCAGCATGGCCCGGCGAATCTCATCCTTTGTAAAGCTCATATCGTATCTTCTCCTGCAGTTGTTGTTCTGTCAGATTGAAAACGGCATCGATGAGGTCGTTGCGGAAGGTGGCGTTGCCGGTGCCCAGCCGCAGCCGCCGCTCCTCCGCCAGCTCTCCGCACACCCCCATCACCCCCAGGGCGGCAGCCGCCGCTTGAAAAGGGTCCTGGGGACAGACGGCGCAAAACGCCCCCATCAAGGTGGTGACCATACAGCCGCTGCCGGTGATGCGGGCCATGGTGGCGCAGCCGTTGCGCAGCAGTGCCGCCCGCTTCCCGTCACACACCAGGTCCGTCTCTCCGGAGACCGCGATCACCGCCCCAGTGCGGCGGGCCAGGCCCCCCGCCAGGTCCACCATCCGCCCCAGATTTTCCCCGGCGACGGCGTCCAGATCCTCGGCATCCACCCCACTGCCGGCACTACCTCCCGTGGCCAGAGCCCGGATCTCCGAGGCGTTGCCCCGGATCACCGCAAAGCGCACCTTGTCCAAGAGCCGGGCAGAGAGGGTCCTGCGCAGGGTGGTGCCTCCGGCCCCCACCGGGTCCAGCACCACAGGCCGTGCCAGGCGGTTGGCCTGGCGGCCCGCCCGCTCCATGGACTCCACCTGCTCGATGGCCCCCAGGTTGCACACCAGGGCATCTGCAGCGGCAGCGGCCTCCTCCACCTCCCGGATGTCGTGGGCCATGGTGGGGCGCCCTCCCGCCGCCAGCAAGATGTTGGCGCAGTCATTGACGGTGACGAAATTGGTGATGCACTGCACCAGGGGCCGGCGGCGGCGCACATCCTGCACCAGGTCAAAAAAATCCTCCATGACCGCTCTCCTCCTCAGCGCTCCAGCTCCCGCTGCATCCGCTGCAGCACGCCGCTGCGCCGCAGGATCAAAACTACCGCCGCCCCCATGGCGGCCCCCACCACGGCAGAGGGGGTATAGTAGGGGATATAATAGAGGGGATTTTGCACATCCAGGGCGTAAAACCACTTCATCAGGGGGTAGGCTGTCAGGGCGCCCAAAAGGCCCGTGCCCACCACTTCCCCTGCCACCGTCAGCCACACACTGTGGAATCTACGGTATAGCAAGCCCCCCAAAATAGGGCCAAAGATGGCTCCCACCACCGCCTGGATGGTGCGGCCGGTGGCCATGCGCATCACGCCGCACAAAAACGCGGCGGCGCAGGCGTACCAGGGGCCCAAAAGTACTGCTGCCACCACGTCCACAAAATGCTGGAAAGGCGCCATGGAGGGAAAATACACGCAGGTGTTGAGTACAAACGCCAAGCCGGCCATCATAGCCGTAAGCGCCATCTTGCGCACAGAGAAGGCCTTTCGGGCCAGGCACTGTTCCGTCCGGTTCATTCCACGGCCTCCTTACGGTGGGGGGCGGTCTTCTCCTCCATGGTAAGTACGCCGCCGGGGACATAGTTGATCTTCACATAGGTCATCACGCCGGGCGCTCCTGCCTGGGCACACACCTTGGGGCAGCCCTTCACGATCTCCATCAGGGTGTCATAGTCCCCCTCCACCGTGGTTTCAAAGGGGCCCACCTCCATGGAAAGGCCAAAAGAGCGGATATAGGCGATCACGGCATCCACCAGGCGAACGGTCTCCTCGTTTCCCGAGACCTTAGGCAGCACCTGGACAGCAATACTTGCATTCATCTTCATTCCTCCTGTTTATTTGCCGGGAATTTCCCGGGAAGATCTCCGGGTCCAAGACCCATCCTGCTCCCCGGCCCGCAAACTTGGGCGGGCCGGACGGTCGAGGCTCACTGGCCTCCTCTCACGCCGGAACACGGCTTCCCATCGCTGTCTTTCAGGCACAGGGCGCTCCCCCTCTGCCTGCGCGCCCCCAGGCGCGTGGCTGCCATCACATCCCTTCCGGAAAAAAAGAAAGACGCCTGAGCAAGGCGCCTCCGAAAGGATCTTTGAAACTCCCTACGGCGGCATTACCCGCATCAGGTAAGAGGGTCGAAGCCAACAAGCTTCCTCTCAGCCCGCTTTCGCGGGCTCCCCTGTTTTCCTTTAGACAGTATAGTCCCAAAGGGTAGGTTTGTCAACGGATGCAGCCCCTCCGGGGCACAAATTTTGCCCGCTGCCTGGTCCCTTGCAATGGCCATTTTGCCACCTTGTCCCTCCCACGAGGTGGGAGCCTTGAAAAAAGTGGAAACCCGGCGGCAAATGCCGCCGGGCTTCCTTTTTGAGGGGGTATATGAAACCACGAATTAGTCCAGAGCAGTGAAAGCGTTCTTGAAGTCCTCGATAAGGTCGTTGATGTCCTCGATACCGACGGACACACGGAACATACCGGGAGTGATGCCCATGGCACGACGATCGGCGTCGGGCATGTGGCTGTGAGAAGAGGTGCAGGGATGGTTCAGCGTGGTACGCAGGCCGCCCAGGGTGGTGGCATAGTGGACGTACTTCAGCTTCAGCATGAAGGCGTTGATCTTGTCTTCGTCCTCGGTGTTGAGGATGATGCTCATCATGCCGCTCATGGCCTCATCGTTCTTCCACAGCTTCTTGGCGACGTCACGCTGCTTGAAGCTGTCCAGAGAGGGATGGTTGACCTTGATGACATGGGGATCAGCCTCGAAGAAGGCAGCCAGCTGAGCGGCGTTGCGCATCTGGGTCTCCACACGCAGGTACAGGGTCTCCAGGCCGCGGATCATCTGCCAGCAGGGGAAGGGATCGGCGGGGGTGCCGAAGAGCATCCGCATGGGGCGGACTTCCTCAATCACCTCATGGGTGGAGGTCATGCAGCCCAGGATGGCGTCAGAGTGACCGTTCATGAACTTGGTCATGGAGGAGATCACGATATCAGCGCCCAGGGTCAGGGGCTTGATGGACACGGCAGTGGTGAAGGTGTTATCCATCATCAGATAAGCGCCGTTCTTGTGAGCCACCTCGGCAACAGCAGGGATGTCGATGAGGTTCATGGTGGGGTTGGCGCAAACCTCAGCGTAGATCATCTTGGTGTTGGGCTTCATGGCCTTCTTGATGTTCTCGATGTCGTCCATGTCCACCAGGTCGGTCTCAATGCCGAACTTCTTATACATCTTGCCGAACACGTCAAAGGTCTCGCCATAGATAGCGCGGTTGGCGATGACATGGTCGCCGGGCTTGAGCAGGGTGCCGATGGTGGTGGAGATGGCAGCCATGCCGGAGCAGAAGATCAGAGTGTCGCGATCCATGCCGGGAGCCTCCAGGGCAGTCACCTGGGAAGCCAGAACGTCACGGTCGGGGTTGTTGGTACGGATGTAGGTATAGCCCTGACGATAAGCCTCTTTGATCTCAGCGAGGCTGTTAGCAGTGAAGGCGGTAGCGGTGAACAGGGGGAAAGCTTCGGGCTTGAGCAGGTTCACAGCGTTGTCACGATACTTTCTGGTATACAGAATATCGGTCTTAGTGGACATTGTTTCATTACCTCCAATAAAATTTCCTTCCGGTCTTCTCCCCGCTGACCCCGGATGCGCTTCCCCCGCTATTGCAGGAGATATTTACCGCGGCGCAGCTTCAAAAGCCGTTCGGAATTCTTTAACTATACTGTATTGTCTATAGTTAATATAGAGTCAAGCCTTTTTTGATATATTTTTTCACTAAATTTCAGCAAATTTTTTGTGCGTTTTTCTTATTTGCCCCGGTCTTCCCAGGTAAAACGGGGAAAATTGGGACGCGGATCTTTGAAAGCGCCCCCCCTTTTCCCGGCGCCAGGGAGCCTTCTATGCGTCCAGGGCGGCAAAGGCGGCGTGGAAGTCCTCCTTCAGATCCTCCACGTCCTCGATGCCCACGGACACCCGCAGCATAGCCGGCGTGATGCCCACTGCCCGGCGCTGGTCGTCCGGCATATTCCGGTGGGAGGAGGTGCAGGGATGGTTCAGCGTGGTATGGATGCCTCCCAGGGTGGTGGCGTAATGGGCGTATTTGAGCTTGCGCATGAAGGCGTCCATCTTCGCCTCGTCCTCGGTGTTCAGCACGATGCTCATGATCCCGGCCATGGCCGCATCGTCCTTCCACAGCTTCTTGGCCACATCACGCTGGGGGAAGCTGTCCAGAGAGGGGTGGTTCACCCGCACCACATGGGGGTCGGATTCAAAAAACGCGGCCAGGGCGGCGGCGTTGCGCATCTGGGTCTCCACCCGCAGGAACAGGGTCTCCAGGCTGCGGATGGCCTGCCAGCAGGGGAAGGGATCCGCCGGCGTGCCCAGGAGCTTGGAGACGGGGTAGACCTTCTCCACGATCTCCGGGGTGGAGGTCATGCAGCCCAAAATCACATCGGAGTGGCCGCACATAAACTTAGTCATGGAAGAAATCACAATGTCTGCCCCCAGGGTCAGAGGCTTGATGGAGACCGCGGAGGTGAAGGTGTTGTCCATCATGAGGAGGAGGCCGTGTTCATGGGCCAGCTGGGCCACAGCGGGGATATCCACCAGGTCCATATTGGGGTTGGCGCACACCTCCGCGTACAGAAGGCGGGTATTGGGCCGGATGCAGCGGCGGACGCTCTGGGGATCGTTGAGGTCCACGCTGTCGCTCTCCACGCCCATCTTCTCCTTCAGCAGCTTCAAGACCCCCTGGGTCTCGCCATAGAGGCTGCGGTGGGTGATGATATGGTCCCCGGGGCTGAGCAGGGCCTCCAGGGTGTTGGAGATGGAGGCCATGCCGGAGGAGAAGATCAGGGACTCCCGCTTCATGCCCGGGGCCTCCAGGGCGGTGACCTGGTTGGCCAGCACCTCCCGGTCGGGGTTGTTGGTACGGATGTAGGTATAGCCCTGGCGATAGGCCTCCTTGATCTCCGAGAGGCTGTTGGCGCCGAAGGCTGTGGCGGTATACAGGGGAAATGCCTCGGGTTTGAGCAGGTTTACCGCGTCATCCCTGTACCTCCTGGTGTAGAGAATCTCTGTTTTACCGGACATACTCGCTCCTCCATCTTTCCGTAATTTTTTCTCCCCGGAGCATTCTCCTCCGGAGCTTTCTACCCTTACCATACGGTGGGTGCCTGTTCCTGTCAACCCCTGAAAGCAGGTTTTTCCCTCATTTTGCTAACCTGCAGGGGAGAAAAAAGTTTCTTTCCAAAAAACTTTACTTTTTTACAAAAATCATATATATTTTATAAGGTATCTTCCTTGGGCGGCAGGGGATGGATTCCCGTTTTCCCACAGATCTTCCCAGGGCGAAGAAGTCTTTTGGGGCTTTTTCGAAACACGCGGCCCCGCTTGGACGGGGTAAAAAATCCCCCCTGCGGCCGGGCGGTCCCCGGCAGAAACATCGGAGGTGCGCTGAACCAATATGAAAGATCTTTACTCCATCGGCGAGGTCTCCCGGATCATGGGCGTGTCCGTGCAGACGCTGCGTTACTATAGCTCCATCCACCTGCTGGAGCCCAAGCAGGTCAACCAGTCTTCCGGCTACCGCTACTATTCTGCCGACCAGTTTCACTTTATCGACCGCATCAAATATCTTCAAAAGTTAGGCATGTCCCTGGAGGAGATCAAGGAGATCCTGGTGGATAATGACATCCGCAAGCTGGTAAGCCATCTTGACGCGCTGAAGGAGAGCTGCGAGGAGAAGATGCGCCAACTGGCGGATACCCTGGACACCATCGAGTGGTACCGGGACTATTTTGCATACAGTGAAGAGGGAGTCCCCCAGCGGAAACTGTCCTATGTGCGTCATTTTCCCCCCCGGCACATGGTCTGCGTGAAGCTGCGCAAAGACGAGAGCAAGGATGACTTTCATATCCGCCTGACGAAGCTGCGTAACACCGAGCCCTTCAAATCCCTGGCCTACATGCGTCAATACTCCTATGTACTCAACTATGACTCCCTGCTGAAAAACCAGCTGGACCCCTACTATTTCGGGATGTTCATCAAATCCAATCCCGGCCTCCATGGCGATGACATTCTGGATATCCCCGAGGGGGATTACTACTGTTTTCGGGCCCGGATCCTCAGTGAGGGCTGGGACCCCTACCTCATCCGCATGTTCTTTTCCGACCGCAAGGGAAAGCCCTCTTTGGTGCTGGCCAATGAATATGAAGACAATCTCCATGAGTACTCCCTCTGCCCTTACGAGGTGCAGATCCTCATCCCCGGGGGTGCCGATGCCAGGGAGACCCAGGGCTGCCCCGCCGGAGAAAAAGACGTCCCCTGGGAAAAACCGTAAGCCCCCGCCCCGGTCTCACTGTCCGGGGCGCAGGCCGTCAAAAGAAACCCGATATTGGAGGAACATCCATGGAACCTGTTGTAAAAATCGACCCCTCGCTGCTGCACACCTTCCCGGAGATCCGGCTGGGCTGCCTTTGCTATGAGGCCCAGGTGGAGCCCCCCCGGGAGGATTTTTGGGCCCATATGGACGGAGAAGTGATCCCCGCCGCCCAAAAGATGCTGCAGGAGAAGGAGCTGGCGGATATCCCCGGCATCCACTGCTCCCGGGAGGCCTACAAGGCCTTTGGCCGCAGCCCCTCCCGCTACCGCGTCTCCTCGGAGAGCCTGCTGCGCCGCATCCGCCAGGGCAACCCCCTCTACCGCATCAACTCCGTGGTGGATGTGAACAACCTCATCTCTGTGGAGTGCGCCTTGTCTGTTGGGTCCTACGATCTGGACAATCTCTCCGGCCCTGTGACCCTCCGGGTGGGCCAGGCCGGCCAGGGCTATGAAGGGATCGGCAAGAGCTTTATCGACATGGAGAAGATGCTGCTCTTGTCCGACGACCTGGGCATTTTCGGCAGCCCCACCAGCGACTCCCACCGGGCCATGATCGGTGAGGGAAGCCGCCGGATCCTGACGGTGATCTACTGCTTTTCCAACGACCTCCCCCTGGAGCAGATCCTTGCCCGGGCCCAGTCCCAGTTTGAGACCTATACCAAGGTGGAGCATATCCGGCACTGGATCGTGACGTGACGCTTTTCCCTTCCCTGCTGCATCCCAGCGGGGAAGGGTCCTCTTTTTCCCCTGCCGGGGAAGGGGCGCTTTTCAACATTTTTCCCCAAAGGGGAAATTGGCTCTTGACTCTCCTCTAAGAGTAGGGTTTATACTTCATACTTGGAATTTTTTGATTGAGAAAAAGGAGTCTATACTACCATGCAGCAGAAAAAATCCTATTTGATGGTCATTATCGGCTCGTCTTTATGGGGCGGCATCGGCGTATTCAAAAACATCCTGGGGGATGTGGGCTTCTCCCCGATGGAAGTGGTGGCCATCCGGGTGACCACGGCCGCTGTGGCTCTGGGCCTTTACATGCTGATCAAGGACCGTTCTTTGTTCCGGGTGAAGCCCAGGGACTGCTGGTGCTTCGTGGGCACCGGCATCATCTCATTGGTGTTTTTCAACTGGTGCTATTTCACCGCCATTGAGATGACCAGCCTGGCTGTGGCAGTCATCTTGATGTACACCTCTCCCATCTTCGTGATGCTCTTTTCCGCCATCTTGTTCAAGGAGAAGATCACCCCCCGGAAAGTGGTGGCACTGATCATCGTGTTTGTGGGGTGCCTTTTTGTGGCGGGCGTGTTCAGCAGCGGCGACTATAAGATCTCCTTCCTGGGCTTCATCGTGGGCATCGGAGCCGGCGTGGGCTATGCCCTCTACAGCATTTTTGGCCGCTATGCGCTGGAGAAGGGCTATCAGTCCATCACCATCTCGGAATACACCTTCCTCTTTGCCACCGTCAGCGCCCTGCCCCTGTCCCAGATCTGGAACAACTTCTCCTTGATGGGCCAGACGGATACCTGGATCGGCGCTCTTGGCATCGGCGTTTTGTGCTGCGTGTTCCCCTTCATCCTCTACACCCAGGGTCTCGCCGGGGTGGAGACCAGCAAGGCCGCCATCCTGGCCAATATGGAGCCTGTGGTGGCCACCCTTCTCAGCTGCATTTTGTATCACGAGTCCATCCTCAATACCAAGGGCATCGGCATTTTGCTGATCCTGGCCTCCGTGTTCCTTTTGAGCTATACCCCCAAGGAAAAGGAGGCCTGAGTTCCCGTTCTTTTCAAAGCCCGGCGCACCCATGGGTGCGCCGGGCTTTTTGCTCTTTTCTTCCCGTTTCCCCCGTGGTATGATAGCAGGGAAAACCTGGCCGTCTCAAGGGGCGGCAGAAAGGAACGGCAACATATGGAACAGTGTCAGGAATCGGTTTTACAGGCAGCCCGGGCGGGGGCCTGTGCCCAGGCGGCGGAACAGATAGAGATCCTGCGGGCCCTGTCCGCCATTGACAGCGGGAGTCGCTATGAACCGGGGAACCTCCAGGTGGTGGAGCTGGTGGAGGGGCTGTTGCGCAAAATCCCCGGAATTGCCACCCAGCGGCACTACTCCCCCGGGGTGGGCACCCACCTGGTGGCCCGCCTGCGCCCGGAAAACCCCCGGGGGAAGATCCTGCTCAACGCCCATCTGGACACGGTCTTCCAGACGGGAGACGCCGCCCGCCACCCCTGGCGGGTGGAAGGGGACCGGGCCTACGGCCTGGGGATCGCCGACTGCAAGGGCGGCGTGCTGGTGGCCATTTACGCCGTGAAGATCCTGGCCCAGGCGGGGCTGCTGCCCCAAAAGGAGATCGTGTTTTTATTCAACTGCGATGAGGAGATCGGCTCCCCCACTGCCCAGGAGATCTTTGCCCCGGAGGTGGAGGGGGCGGAGATGGCCTTCGTCTTTGAAGCGGGCCGGGGGGACAACGGTATCATCACCGCCCGGAAAGCGCCCCTTTCCATGACCCTCACGGTCCGGGGCAGGGCATCCCATGCCGGCGTCAACTATGCCGACGGCCGCAGCGCCACAGTGGAGCTGGCCCATAAGATCCTGTCCCTCTATGGCCGCAATGACGACGCCCGGGGGCTCCAGTTCAACTTCGCCCACCTCAGCGGCGGGGAGGGCGGCACCGGCGTGGTGCCGGATTTTGCCCAGGCCAAGGTGGGGGTGCGGGTCTCCACCCCGGCGGACGTGGAGACGGTGCGGGGCATCATTCAGGAGGTGGCCTCCGACACCTTCATCCCCGGCACCGTCACCACCATCACCATCGACGAGATGGGACACCCCATGGAGCGTACGCCGGGCAATGTGGCCCTTTACCAGCGGGTACGCAGGACCGGAGCGCTTCTGGGGATGGAGCTTTCGGAGCAGTCCACCGGAGGCGGCGGTGACTCCGGGTACTTCACCTGCCAGGGCATCCCCACGGTGGACGCCCTGGGCCCCTATATGTATGAGATCCACTCCACCAACGAGTCGCTGCGCCTTTCCTCCCTTCAAGAGCGCACCACGCTCTTCGCCGCTGTACTGGGCCTGCTGGACCAGCCGCTTTAAAAAAATCCCCTTTTCCTCTTTCCCCGTCTTCCCCGGGGCCCTGCCGGAGAAGGCGGAAGAAGGGCCGGGAAAAGACCGTGAAAAAGATCTGCGCCTCCGCCAAACTAAGGCGGAGGCGCATATCCCTTTTTTGAGGCTCACGGCTTTTTCAGCCCATGAAATCATACCAGGTGCCGATGCCCTTTTCCAGCGCTCCCTGGTAGATGGCATTGGCCATGGCCACGTCCTGGATGGGCATGCCCACCGTGTCGAAGACCGTGATCTGTTCATCATTCTCCCGGCCGGGCTTCTCTCCCAGGATCACCTCGCCGATCTCCCCGGCGATGTCCTCCAGATGCATCAGGCCCAGTTTCAGGGGGTGCTGCATATCCCCCCGGGCCTTGCAGAAGTTGATGCTGTCGCAGATCACCCGGGCAGAAGCCATCACGTCCGGAGCCACCTCCTCTTTACCCGGGGTGTCCGTACCGATGGCGGCAATGTGGGTGCCGGGCTTCAGCCAGGCCTTTTCCACCACGAAGCCCCGGTATCCATGGGTGGTGGTGACCACGATGTCGGCGTTGCGCACGGCTTCCTCCGGCGTCTTGCAGGGGTGCATGGTCAGCCCCAGTTCCTTCCCCATCTCCTCCACATACTGCTTCTCGCTCTCTTCATGAAAGCTCCACACATATACGTCCGTGAGGTCCCGCACCCGGGCGATGGCCCGCAGCTGGCGGCGGCCCTGGTTCCCCGCCCCCAGGATGGCGATCTTGCTGGCGTCCTTCCGGGCCATATACTTCACAGAGATGGCCCCGGCGGCGGCGGTGCGGCAGCCGGTGATATAGGTGCCGTCCATCACGCACAGCACGGCGCTGGTATCCGCGTCATACAGCGTCACCAGGTTGATGCCGGTGGGCAGGCCCTTTTCCGGGTTGAATTTATATCCGCCGGAGGAGGCCTTGATGGACATTCTGCCGGAGCCGGCGTCCACGCCGGCCTTGACATCCATCCCGCCGTCCCCGCCGGGGCGGTGGAGATCGATAAAGTCCGGCTGAGACACCAGCCCCTTCTGGAAGGAGCGGTACCCATCCTCCACGGCGGCCTGAACGGCGTCCAGATCCACCAGAGAACCCACGTCCGTTTTATTCAGTAACAGCGTCTTGTGATCCACAGTCGTTTCTCCTTTTCAATAATTTGGGGGATTTGCTGGCGGGCTGTCTTCTCACATGCCCTCTCCCGCCAGCAGGCGGCCATAGCGGTCGATATCCCAGTTGCCGGCGGAGAGCAGGAAGCACACCTTCTCGCCGGGCTGAGGCCGATACAGCCCCGTCATCACAGCGGCCATCCCCACGCAGGCGGAGGGCTCGCCCATGAGCTTGGCCTCGGCGGCCAGCAGGCGGGTGGCTTCGGCGATCTCCTCCTCTCCCACGGAGTAGAACGCATCCACATACTTCATGGCCAGCGGATAGCAGATCTCACCGGGATGGATGCAGCCCAGGCCGTCGGCGATGGTGGAGTATTTGTATCCCACATCCAGGGGCTTGCCCGCCTGCCAGCTCTGGGTAAAGGCATCGTTGGCCTTGGACTGGATGCCGATGACCTTCACCTGGGGCCGGATGGTCTTGGCGGTAAGGGCCACGCCGGAGATCAGGCCGGCGCCCCCCACGGGGACGATGATGGTGTCCACATCCGGCAGGTCCTCCATGATCTCCAGGCCGCAGGTGCCCTGTCCTGCCACCACATAGACGTTATCCGTGGGGTGGATATCCACATAGCCCTTTTCCTTAATGAGCTTTTGCACCAGGTCACCCCGGTCGCTGCCCTCCCGGGTGGTGAGGATGGCCTCGCCCCCCACCTTGCGGATGCCCTCCACCTTGGCCTTGGGGGCGTCGTCAGGCATCACCACAGTCACGTGCACGCCAAGCTTTTGGCCGATGGTGGCGCAGGCCTTGCCGTGGTTGCCGGCGGACAGGCAGATGGCGCCCCGTTTTTTCTCCTCTTCCGTCATGTTCAAAAAGGCGTTGGTGGCGCCCCGCATCTTAAAGGCGCCGGACACCTGCAGCATCTCCGGCTTCAGATATACCTCGCAGCCCAGGATCGCATCCAGGGAGGCACCCCGCAGCATGGGGGTATGTACCGTGTAGGGGGCAATCCGCTTTGCCGCGGCCCGGACGTCTTCCAGGGTGACGGAATCTTTCTCCATTTCCATAATAGGCTCCTTTCCTGCGGCTTTTTGCCGCATATCCGAATGAATGGGTTTGTATCCATGTGTTTTGTGGGCAGTGCTGTTGCAATATTCTCTCTCCCCCCTCCGGGGCTATAAGAATCCTCCCACCGCTTCCCCATTGAGGATCCGGCCCAGTCCGTCCAGGTCCCAGTTGCTGCCGGTGAGCAAAAACACCACCCGCTCTCCTGGGCTGGGGAGATAGGCGCCTTCCAAAACTGCCGCCAGGCCCACACAGGCGGAGGGCTCGGCTATGAGCTTGCTCTGGGACGCCAGAAGCCGCACTCCCTCCCGGATGCTCTCTTCCCCAACGCCCACAAGGTCGTCCACATACTTCATCACCAGGGGGAAGGTGGCCTCCCCGGGGCGATTGCAGTTCAAGCCGTCGGCGATGCTGGGAAAGGTGGTGACCTCCACCGGCCGCCGGGCCCGGAAGCTCTGCACATAGCCGTCACTGGCGGAGGCCTGTATCCCCACCACCCGGATGCCGGGCCGCAGGGCCTTGGCAGCCACCGCCACCCCGCACAAAAGGCCGGCGTCTCCCGTGGGCACCAGGAGGGTGTCCGCCTCCGGCAGCTCCTCCAGAATCTCCAGGGCGCAGGTCCCCTGGCCGGCGATGGTGGCGTCGTCATCGTTGGGGCGGATATTGACATAGCCATAGCGGCTGATCTGCTCTTGCAGCATCTCCTCCCGCCGCGGCCCCATCCGGGGCCCCAAAAGCAGCGTGGCCCCCAAGTCCCGGACAGCCTTGATCTTTGCCTGGGGGGCATCGTCGGGCATGATGACGGTGAGCTTTACCCCCAGGGCCTGGCACACCATGGCACAGGCGCACCCGTAATTGCCGGAGGAGCCGCAGATCAGCCCCCGCTCCCGCTGCTGGGGGGTCAGGGCGAGGATCTTGTTGGCGGCGCCCCGGATCTTAAAGCTGCCGGAGACCTGAAATGTCTCCGCCTTGAAATACACCTCGCAGCCCAAATACGCATCCAGAGCCGCCCCCCGGAGCATGGGGGTGGTGATCACATAGGGAGCAATGCGCCTTTGCGCCTCCCGGATATCCTGCAGCGTCACACAAACCTCTGCCATGAAGCGGCCCCCCCTTTCTCATTTTCTGCCTGGGAAGGAGGTTACAGCACCGCCTCCACAGGCTCGTGATTGAATACTTTTCCGATCTGATCCACATCCCAGTTTCCGCCGGAGAGGACGAAGCAGACTTTCTCCCCCGGTGCGGGATGGTAGTCCCCGCCTAAAAAGGCGCCGATGCCCACGCAGGAGGAGGGCTCCGCCAGCAGCTTTACCTCACCGGCCACCAGCCGCATGGCCTCCTGGATATTCTCCTCCGAGGCGGTGATGAACTGGTCGACGTTCTTTTTGATGATACTGTAATCAGGCTCAGAAGGCGCGCTGCAGGTCAGGCCGTCGGCGATGGTGGGCTCAGAGGTGATGCGCACCTTCTTCCCCGCCCGCCAGCTGGCGGCAAAGCCGTCGCTGTTGGCGGCCTGGGCGCCCACCGTCCGGACGGAGGGCTTCTTCCCCTTCACGGCGGTGGAAATGCCGGACATCAGTCCCCCGCCGCTGACGGGGACCACAATGGTGTCCAGCTCCGGCAGATCCTCCAAGACCTCCAGGCCGATGGTGCCCTGGCCGGCCATGACGTGGGGATCTTCAAAGGCGTGGACCATGGTATACCCATGCTCCTCCATCAGCTGGCGGGCCACCGCCATCCGCTTTTCATAGGGCCGGGGAGCAGGAACAGCCTCGCCCCCCATGCGCCGCACACCGTCGATCTTGGTGTGGGGCACATCTTCCGGCAGCACCACGGTGATGTGGGTCCCGGTGAGGTGCCCCACCGTGGCGCAGGCCTTGCCGTGGTTGCCGGAGGAGACGCAGATGACCCCCTTCTTCCGCGCCTCTTCCGGCAGGGAGAGGATGGCATTGGCAGCCCCCCGGAACTTAAAGGCCCCGGTAACCTGCAGCATCTCCGGCTTAATGTATACCTCGCACCCCAGAATCGGGTCCAGAGTGGCGGCCCGCAGCAGGGGCGTATGGAAAATGTAAGGGGCGATGCGCCGGGCTGCCTCTTCAATATCTTGCAGGGTCAGGATCTGCTCTTTCATTAAAATCTTCCTTTCTCTTGATTCTTTAGGGGCGAACACCCGCTGCCGCTCCCGCCGCCCCATCTATGTCGAGTTTATTATAGATGTGCCCGGGGGGGCGCCACAAGACACAGTTTGTGTGCCAAACCCATAACGAAACGATATCGCTTTTGCAAAAACCGCCCCGCGCCGAAAAGGCGCGGGGCGGTTTCCCCATATTCATGTCGGTTCAGGCATGCTCCTCCGGCAGGCCCACAGGGCGTTTGAGATCCAGGGTGCGGCAGATCTGTTCCAAAAACAAGGCGGCGCAGGCAGAGTAGCGGTGATCCCGGAGGCTCACCACCCCCAGATCGAATCGCTCCCCCACATCCTCCACCTGAACGCGGTGGATACGGGGATCCTCCTCCATCCACGGCGCCCGCAGATCGATCCCCAGGTCCACCACGTCTGTCTCCACCAGCACCCGGGTGGCCATGTGTTCACTGTTGGTGTAAATGGCGCAGCTGCGCCCTGCCATGTCCACCGGCAGATCCAGGAGCTGGCCCAGCCCGTCCTCCAGGGAAAAATAATCGCTGTGGCCCCGGATCATCTTCAGCGACGCCAGTTCGCTGGAGCGGATGCTGGTGCGATGGTACAGGGGGCTGTGGGGGCCTGCGTAAACCGTGATGCCCAGGCTCTTGAGCAGGCAGAATTCCAGCTTTTTTTGCTGCAGGGTGTTTAAAAACGCGGTATAGCGGTTTTGGGCGATGGCCAGGATCCCCAGTTCTGAAGTTCCCCGCTCCACCTGGGACAAGATCTCCTCTGTGGTGCCCTGGCGGTGCTCGATGAGGATGTCGGGGTGGGCCTGATACATCCGCACCAGCTGCGTGGCCAGGACGTTGCTGCGGTATGTGGAGATATACAGGGTGTCCTTTTCCCGGATGGGGCGGACACTCTTGATCAAATCGGCGCTGCGGACGCTGGAGAGGGCATAGTTATAAATGGATTTTCCGTACTCCGTGAGTTTCATGCCCTTGCTGGTGCGGTCAAACAGTGCCCCGCCCAGCTCATCTTCCAGGGCCCGGATCACCTTGCTGACATTGGGCTGAGAGGTATACAGCTTCTCCGCCGTCTTCCCCAGGCTGCCGCAGTTGGCACAGGTGAGAAAAAATTCCAGCTGCTTGAGTTCCATAGGTCTCTCTCCTCTCCCCGTCCTTGGTAAACACGGCCTCTTGCGCCCTTACTGTATCACAAAGCCCCCTCCGCCGTCAATTCCAAAGGCCGCCCCCGCCCGTACCGCCCGGCCATCTCCGCCATCTGACGGGCCAGCTTGTCCGTCAGCTGCCCCGGGCGCAGCCGCCACTGCCAGTTTCCCCCCAGGGTGCCGGGGGTATTGATGCGGCCTTCTTCCCCGGTGCCCAGGTAGTCCTGCATCTGGGCGATAAACAGCGCCGCCACGGAGGACATCCCGCCCCGCAGCAGGCCTTGCCGCTCCCCCTCCTCTTGGTGCAGGCCCAGATATGCCCGGGCAAAGGCCCGCTCTGCCTCCGGGGCCTGGGCAAGCCAGGCGCTTAAGGGGGCGTTGTCGTGGGTGCCGGTGTAGCACACGCACCGGGGGATGTGATGGTGGGGCAGGTAGGCACTGTCGGCCCCGGGGGAAAAGGCAAATTCCAGCACCCGCATCCCCGGAAGGCCCGACTCCTCTAAAAGCCGCTCCACCTCCGGCGTCAGGGTGCCCAGATCCTCGGCAATGAGCCTCAGGTCCGGGAACCACCCCTGCAGAACCCGCAGAAGGTCCATCCCCGGCCCCTTCACCCACCGGCCCTCCCGGGCGGTGGATGCCCCGGCGGGCACGGCCCAGTAGCTCTCAAACCCCCGAAAATGGTCGATCCGCACCATATCAAACAGCCGCCGGGCGCTCTCCACCCGGCGGATCCACCAGCCGTATCCGTCGGCGGCCAGGGCGTCCCAGTCATACAGGGGATTGCCCCACAGCTGCCCCTCTTTTTGAAAATAGTCCGGGGGGACGCCCGCCACCTCCCGGGGGGCGAGATCTTCGTCCAGGCGGAACCACCGGGGCTCTGCCCATACGTCGGCGCACTCCGGAGAGACATAGATGGGCAGGTCCCCGATAATCCCCACTCCATGGTTCTGGGCATAGCGGCGCAGGGCCTGCCACTGGGAGAAGAAGAAGTACTGGACGCACATCTCCTCCCGCAGCTCCTGGGCGGCCTCCCGCTCCAGAGCTTCCAGCGCCTGCCTCTGTCCCCGGCGCAGGTCCCGGGGCCACTGGGCCCAGCTGCTGGGATAACGCCGCTTCAAAAGGGCAAACAGGGCATAACTGCGCAGCCACCCCTCCTCCCGGCGGAAAAATGCCTCCACTTCCTCCCGGTTTTCCTCCAGAGCCCGGCGGGCCGCCTGGGCCAATAGCCGGCCCCGCTCCCGATAGAGGGCGCCGTAATCCACCTGGTCCTCCGCCCCCTGCCAGCGGGCCTGGGAGCGTTCCGCCGCTGTCAGCCAGCCCGCCTCCCCCAGCATCTCCAGATCAATGAAATAGGGGTTCCCGGCGTGGGAGGAGAGGCACTGATAGGGGGAGTCGCCGTATCCCGTGGGCCCCACCGGCAGAATCTGCCACCAGGATTGGCCCGCTGCCGCCAAAAAGTCAATAAACTCCCGGGCGGGACGGCCCAAACTGCCGATGCCATAGGGGCCGGGCAGGGAAAAAATAGGCAGCAGCACGCCGCAGCTTCGTCTCATAAAGTGCCTCTTTCCGCCTGGGCAGCACCCTGCCAGGCAGCGTTTTTTTCATCATAACAGCCTTGCTGTCCCTTGGCAAGGTCTCACGCCTCCTCCTGGCGCAGCGCCTGGAGGGCCGTGGAAAACGCCTCCGGATCCACGTCCGCCCACTCCGGCTCCGTCTCCACCGGGGCGGACTGGGCCGCCTGGGTGAGCATGTCGTCAAAATACGCCGCCCGGGGGACGGTGAGATCCGTGGACAGCCGCATCATGAGCCAATAGGCGCCTTCCGCCTCGATCACCCCGGAATACTGTCCCGGCTCCAGCTGGGCCACCGCCTCCGCCACCGCCTGGGGCAGCGTCCCCTCCTCCGGGGAGACCGTCAGCGTCCCCAGGCTCTCTCCCTGGGCGGCCACCGCCTGAAAGGCGGCGGCAAGATCCTGGGCGCCGTTGAGCTGACTGAAGAGAGCCGCCGCCTTTTCCTGGGCCGCCTGGGGATCCTCCCCCTCCGGCAGGCGCACCGCCTGCACCGTCACATAGCCCTTTTGATCGGCATAGGCCTCCACTGCCCCCTCCGCCGCCGCCAAGTCCCCCTGTCCGGCGCAAAAAGCGTCATACAGCAGCGCGTACCGCTGCCCCGTCTGCTCCAGGGCCTCCCAGCGGCTTTGGTCCAGACCCTGGGCCGCCAGCTGGGCCAGCCAGGCCTCCTCCCCTCCGGCCTGCTGGGATTGGAGGGCCCACTGCTGCTGGATCTGCTGGGTCTGCTCTTCCCCCAGCTCCACGCCGTAGAGCTGGGCCCAGTTGTCCACGGTGGCGTAGAGGGCGGCGTCTCCCAGGGCCTGCTCCTTCACATAGTCTTTCAGGCTGACCCCCTCCTCCACCGCGGCGGACCAGTCCAGGGTCTTGCCCGCCTGGGCATACTGCTCCTCCAGTCCTCCACAGGCCCGGTCCAACCAGTACAGGCACTGCCAGAGCGCCACTTCCCGGCCATCCACCGTCAAAAGCGTCTTTTCCTCGTCCATCCCGGCGGCTTGCCCCAGGAGGGAGCCTCCCTCCCCTTCGCCTTTACCGCCGCAGGCGGTCAGGCTCAGCAGCAGCGCCAAACAAAGCAACGTTCCTTTCCATCGTCTCACAGCCGCACCTCCCCAAGGTTGTCCCTTTATATATATGAGGCGGCGGGGCGGCATATGCCTCCAGGCGTCAGGCCTGCTCCGTTTCCGCCTGCTCTGTGGCAAGGCGCAGGTCCTCCACCAGCTGGGAGGCACTTTCCAGCACGTCCTCTCCCGGGCGCAGCTTCAGCGTCAGGGCCGGCGTCTCTCCCGCCGCCAGGCTCAGGCGCTGGCGGTACTTCCCAAGGCCGCATACGGCGGCCAGGGCCCGGGGATGGAACCGGCCGATCTCAAAGCGCAGCACTTCCCGCTTCTGGGAGATGGCGCTCACCCCCGCCTTGGCGGCGGCGGAGCGCAGCAGCGCCACATCCAGCAGCGCCAGCACGCTTTTGGGGGCCTCGCCGTAGCGGTCCAGCAGCTCGTCCAGCACCTCGGAGGCGTCTTCGTCCGTGCGGATGGCGGCAATGCGGCGGTAGAGATCCATCCGCTGTTCTGCGGAGGGGACGTACCGCCGGGGGATGTTGGCGTTCACCGTGAGGTCGGCGGCGCACTGGAATTCGATCTTCTTCTCCTCTCCCCGCTCTTCCAAAACCGCCTCCTCCAGGAGTTTGAGGTAGAGGTCATACCCCACGCTCATGAGATAGCCGGACTGCTCAGGCCCCAGCAGATTCCCGGCGCCCCGGATCTCCAGATCCCGCATGGCGATGCGGAACCCGGAGCCAAACTCCACATACTCCCGAATGGCGGAAAGGCGCTTGGCCGCCGCCTCCTGCAGCACTTTCCCCGGGCGGTACGTGAGATAGGCATAGGCCCGCCGGGCACTGCGGCCGATCCGCCCCCGGATCTGGTGGAGCTGGGCAAGGCCCATGCGGTCGGCATCTTCAATGATGAGGGTGTTGACATTGGGGATATCGATGCCGGTTTCAATGATGGTGGTGCACACCAAAATATCCGCCTCGCCGTCCACCATGGCCTGCATCACGGAAGAGAGCTCCTGCTCCCCCATCTTTCCGTGGCCGGTGACGATGCGCACCTGGGGCCCCAGCATGGTCTGCAGCCGGGCGGCGGTGCGGTCAATGGTCTCCACCCGGTTATGGAGGTAGTAGACCTGCCCGCCCCGGTCCAGCTCCTTGCGGATGGCGTCTTCCACCATGCCCCAGTCGTGTTCCAGGACATAGGTCTGCACCGGCTGGCGGTCTGCCGGGGGCTCTTCGATGGTGGACATATCCCGCAGGCCGGAGAGGGCCATGTTCAGCGTCCTGGGGATGGGGGTGGCGGAGAGGGTCAATACATCCACCTGGCGGCTCATCTCCTTGAGCCGCTCTTTGTGGGTGACGCCAAATCGCTGCTCCTCATCGATGATCAAAAGCCCCAGGTCATGAAAGGCCACGGTTTTTTGCAGCAGCTTGTGGGTGCCGATCAGCACATCCACCCCTCCCGCCCGGAGGGACTGGGTGATGCGCCGGGTCTCCTTGGCGCTGGTGAAGCGGGAGAGGACCTCGATGGTAACGGGAAAATTTTTAAAGCGGCTGCAGGCGGTGGCATAGTGCTGCTGGGCCAGCACCGTGGTGGGCACCAAAATGGCGGCCTGCTTGCCGTCCAGCACGCACTTCATCACCGCCCGGAGGGCCACCTCCGTCTTGCCGTAGCCCACATCGCCGCACAAAAGCCGGTCCATGGGCCGGGGCCGCTCCATGTCCGCCTTGATCTGGGCGATGGCCTGGAGCTGGTCCTCCGTCTCGGCGTAGGGGAAGGCGTCTTCAAACTCCCGCTGCCAGGGGGAGTCCGGGGAGAAGGCAAAGCCCGGCTGCCGCTGGCGCTGGGCATAGAGGGCGATCAGGCCCTTGGCCAGGTCCTTGGCGGCCTTTTTGGCCCGGGACTTCTGCTGGGCCCACTCCGTGCCCCCCAGTTTATTGAGGCGGGTGCGCTCCTGGTCCTCTCCGCCGCCGATATACTTGCTCACCAGATCCAGCTGGGTCACCGGCACATACAGGCAGTCGCCCCCGGCATAGTCGATCTTGATATAGTCCTTCTGCACGCCGTCCACCGGCAGCCGCTCGATCCCGGCAAAGCGGCCGATGCCGTGGTGGACATGGACCACCAGGTCCCCGGGGGAGAGATCGGTATAAGACTGGAGTTTTTGGCGGTTGGAGTCCTTTTTCAGCCGCAGCTGCTTCCGGGGGACCGATGTGAGCTGTCCCTCCGTCAGCACTGCCAGCTTCAGCTCCGGCCACTCGCTGCCGGCGGAGAGAGCCCCCTGCCCGATGCGCACCTGGCCCGGCGCCGGCATAGCGCTCCCCTCCAGATCCATCACGGCGGGGATGTCCTTCCCCTCCAGCAGGCGCTGGAGGTTCCGGGCGCGGTTCTCGCTGCCGCACAGCACCACCACCCCGTATCCGGTGTCCCGGTAGTGACGCAGATCCGTCACCGCTGTATCCAGGCTCCCGCCATAGGAGCTCAGCTGCCTGGCGCTGATGGCCAAAAGACCCCTGGGCCGCAGGGGATGGCGGGAGGTGGGCAGGGAGTCCTCCATCACCACGGGGTAATCCTCCAACGCGCTGTACAGCTCCTCGGGAGAGAGGCTCAGGCAGGCATATTCCCCGGCCATGACCCCCGCCTCCATCAGCGTCTCCACATCCTGCTTCAGCGTCACCTGGGCGGCCTTGGCCCGCTCCTCCACCCGGCCGCTCTCGCATAAAAACACCACAGCGTCCTGGGGCAGATAGTCCACCCCTGTGGTGAGAGAGGGATAGATGGCCGCGAGATACCGGTCCATGCCGCCGGGATCGACCCCGTTTTTCAGCTGCTGGGCATCCTTGCGCAGCTGGGCAGGCAGCTGGGGGGCACAGCGCCGCCGCTCCCCCCGCTCCAACTTGTCCGCAAGGGCGGTAAGGGCGGCCTCCACCGCCGGCACGCCCCCCTCCGCCGCCCAGGGCAACACCTCCGCCGCCGGCAGCACCAGCGCCTGCTCCACATTGGCGGTGCGGCGCTGGGTGGCAGGGTCAAAGGTCCCCATGGCGTCCACTTCGTCATCAAAGAACTCGCAGCGCACCGGGGCCTCCATCAGGGGGGAGAAGACATCCAGGATGCCTCCCCGCAGGGCGAACTGCCCCACCCCCTCCACCTGGTCACAGCGGGTATATCCGGCGGATATCAGATGCTGGGCCAGGGCCTTCAGATCCACCTGCTGCCCGATCCTCAGCTCCGCCGTCAGCTGGCGCAGCTGCTGGGGCGACATCGTCCGGGCCATCAGGGCGTCCACAGTGGCCACCACGTCCCGGCTCTGGCCGCAGGCAAGGGCGTACAGGGCGGCAAGACGGCCCTGCTCCCACTGGCGGGAGGCCACCGCCCCCGGGCGGAATTGCCACTCCCGGGGCAGCAGCAGTGCCGGACGGATCCCTGTCAGCGTCTCCAGGTCCCCGGCGATCTGCCGGGCCTCCCGCTCGTCGGCGCAGACAAATACACCGCTCCGTCCGCTGCCCCGGGCCACGCACTCGCCGATGCACGCCCGGTGGACCGGCTGCACCCCGCTCACCGCCGCGGGGCAGCCGCCCTCCTCCACCCGGCGGATCAACTCCTGCACCTCCGGCAGGGTCTGAAGTTGTCGCAAAAACTGTTCCATAGTCGTGTCCTTGTAAAAAATTGGAAATTAAACGGGAAAAAGCCCCGCTCCCCCCATGCCGGGGGAGGGGGTATTGATTTCTATGCGTCAGGGCGGGGATTGTTGCCCGGGGGATCAGTTAAAATCGTTCATGGCCTTCCCGCAGCCGTCCTCGACGATGCACTGGGCGGCCAGGATGGCCCGCTGGAAGCTCTCCAGCAGCACTTTTCGCTCCCCCTGGGAGGGGGCGCCGATGACCCAATCCACCATATCGCCCCCCTGGCCGGGGCTCCCCACGCCGATCTTGATCCGGGGGAAGTCCTGGGTGCCCAGATGGGCGATGACGCTTTTGATCCCGTTGTGCCCGCCGGCGGAGCCGGTGGGCCGCACCCGGATCTTCCCCACGGGAAGGGAGATATCGTCATAGATCACCAGCACCCGCTCCGGCGGGATCTTATAGAACCGGGCGGCTTCCCCCACCGCCTCACCGGAGAGGTTCATATAGGTCTGGGGCTTCATCACCAGGCAGCGGCACCCGGCAAAGGGGAGGATGTTATAGGCGGATTTGAATTTGATCTTGTTGAGCTTCACCCCCGCCTGCTCCGCCAGCAGATCCACGGTGAGAAAGCCCATGTTGTGGCGGGTGTGGGCATACTGGCTGCCGGGGTTTCCCAGTCCCGCCACGATCCAGTCCGCCCCTCCGGAGGATTTTGAAAACAGCATGGTGGCTCCTTTCGGCCTCTCCGCCTTGCGGAAAAGCCCACAAAGGCGGGAAAGTTGCCCTTCCCGCCTTGCGTTTCATGGGTGATCAATCTGTCCCCGCCGCACTCAGCGGAACAGCTTGGAAATGGAGATCTCCTGGTAAATGCGCTCAATGGCCTCGGAGAACATGGGGGCCACAGGCAGATACTTCAGCTTGGGGCACAGCGCCGCGTCCACCGCGGGGATGGTGTCCAGGAAGGCCACCTCGGCGATGACGCTCTCGTTGAGGCGCTGCAGTGCCGGGCCGGAGAGCACGGCGTGGGAGGCGCAGGCGTACACGTTCTGGGCCCCGCCGATCTCCACAATGGCCTTAGCGGCGTTGCACAGCGACCCGGCGGTATCCACCATGTCGTCAAAGAGGATGCAGTCCCGTCCGCTGACGTCGCCGATGACGTTCATCACCTCGCACTGATTGGCCTTTTGCCGGCGCTTGTCCACGATGGCCAGGTTCATGTGCAGCTTCTGGGCGAAGGCCCGGGCCCGGGCCACGGAGCCCACGTCCGGGGAGACCACCACCATGTCCTCGCACTTCTCGCCGAATTTCTTGGCGTAATAGTCCACAAACACAGGGTTGCCCAGGAGGTTGTCCACGGGGATGTCAAAAAAGCCCTGGATCTGAGAGGCGTGCAGGTCCATGGTCAGCACCCGGTCGGCGCCGGCGGCGGTGATCATGTTGGCCACCAGCTTGGCGGAGATGGGATCCCGGGCCTTGGCCTTGCGGTCCTGCCGGGCATACCCGAAGTAGGGGATCACGGCGGTGATGCGGCCGGCGGAGGCGCGGCGCAGGGCGTCGATCATAATGAGCAGCTCCATCAAATTGTCGTTGACGGGCTTGCAGGTGGACTGCACCACGAACACGTCGCTGCCCCGGACCGTCTCATATAGGGAGACGGAGACCTCGCCGTCGGCGAAGCACTTCACCTCGGCCTCGCCCAGCTTGGTGCCCATCAGCTGGCAGATATCCTGGGCCAGTTTGGGGTTGGAGTTTCCGCAGAAGATCTTGATGTCTTTCCCGTGAGAAATCATTTCCAATACGACCTCTTTCTTCTCTTGGATTGTTATAAAATGGGTCAGGACAAGGTGCCTTTTGGGGGCGTGCCGCTCCGCCGGAGGCCGGGCTTCCTCCCGGGGTGCCGGGCCCTTCCCACAGCGCGCCGGAACCCCTTGCCCCCCAGCTTTTTGCCGGGGGCAGGCAGGCATGTCGGAAAATTGCAATTGTATTATATCAGACTTTTTCTGAAAATCCAGCATTTTGTGTAAATTTCTCACCTTTTTCCCAGGCGGGCGGAGGGGGCGCTTTTCCCGGGTTCCCGGCCACCTCCCCACACCGGCCCAGGGGCGGATATTTTTCGGCATTTTGCAGAATTTGTATCGCTTTTCATAACATTTTTCATAAAAACCTGCCGTTCTTTACATAATATGGTTGAATTTACCTCCGCAAACGCTTACAATGTGCCTTATCATTGTACGTCTATCCCCTCACAGATCAGGAGGCACGCCTATGCTCAACGTCGTGTTGGTGGAGCCGGAAATTCCACAAAACTGCGGCAATATCGCCCGCACCTGCGCCGCCACCGGCAGCCGTCTGCATCTTGTCCGCCCCCTGGGGTTCGACATCTCCCAGAGCGCCGTGAGGCGGAACATGAAGCGCTGCGGCCTGGACTACTGGCACCTGGTGGACATCAGCGACTATGAAAATCTGGCGGATCTGTTTGCCCGCCACCCCGAGGCGGCAGAGGACCTGTGGCTCACCACCACCAAGGCCCCCCGCTCCTATGAGCAGGCCGCCTTCACGCCGGACTGCTGGATCTTTTTCGGCAAGGAGACCGCCGGCCTGCCCCAATCCTTTCGGGAACAGTACCGGCAGCGGTGCATCCGCCTGCCCATGGCGTCTCCCGCCCGGAGCCTGAATCTCAGCAACACCGTGGCGGTGTGCGTCTACGAGGCGCTGCGGCAAAACGGTTTTCCCGGCCTGCAATCCACCGGGGAGATGGCCCTGGAGTGAATGTCCCGGGCGTATTTTGCGCATATTGAACCGTGAAATCGGCAGACCCCTTTGCAAAAAACGGCGGAGCCGGACACATGGCTCCGCAAGGAACAGTCAGGGAGGATTCTATGGAGTACAATAAAAAATCCGTTCGCGATATTGAC
Organism: uncultured Oscillospiraceae bacterium; assembly: GCA_944385475.1. GTDB lineage: Bacteria > Bacillota > Clostridia > Oscillospirales > Oscillospiraceae > Oscillibacter. The sequence goes on along the minus strand of CALWXJ010000024.1, from coordinate 21,586 downwards.
GTCGCCGGGAAAAAGGTCCTGCTGCGCTGCGATTTCAATGTCCCGCTGGATCCCGCCAGCGGCGCCATCACCAGCGACAAGCGCATCGTGGCCTCTCTTCCCACCATCCGCTACCTGCTGGAGCAGGGGGCGGCGGTGATCGCCTGCTCCCATATGGGCAAGCCCAAAAACGGCCCGGACCCCAAGCTGAGCCTGGCCCCTGTGGCCAAGCGCCTGGGAGAGCTCCTGGGCCAGGAGGTGCTATTCGCCCATGATGTGGTGGGCCCGGACGCCCGGGCAAAAGCCGCCGCGCTGCAGCCGGGGCAGATCCTTCTGCTGGAGAACACCCGCTTTGAGCCCGGCGAGACGAAAAATGACCCGGCTCTGGCCAAGGCCCTGGCCTCTCTGGCGGAGGTCTTTGTCTCCGACGCCTTCGGCGCCGTTCACCGGGCCCACGCCTCCACCGTGGGCGTGGCGGCCTATCTGCCTGCGGTTTCCGGCTTCCTGATCCAAAAGGAGCTGGAGTTTTTAGGGGGCGCCATCTCCCATCCCCGGCGGCCTCTGGTGGCGATCCTGGGGGGCAGCAAGGTCTCCAGCAAGATCGGCGTCATCAACAACCTTTTGGAGATCGCCGACACCATTATTATCGGAGGCGGGATGGCCTATACCTTCTCCGCCGCCCAGGGGGGCAAGATCGGGGACAGCCTGCTGGAGGCCGACTGGATGGAGTATTCCCGTGAGATGATGGAAAAGGCCGCCCAAAAGGGCGTGGAGCTTTTGCTGCCGGTGGACACGGTGGCGGCGGACGCCTTCGCCCCGGACGCCAAGCACCAGGTGGTGCCCGCTGGGGAGATCCCCGACGGGTGGCAGGGGCTGGACATCGGCCCCAAGACGGTGGAGCGCTATTGCGCCGCCGTGGCCAAGGCCGGCACCGTGGTGTGGAACGGACCCATGGGGGTCTTTGAATTCCCCGCCTTTGCCAAGGGCACCCAGGCCATGGCGGAGGCCCTGAGCCGCACGGATGCCATCACCATCATCGGCGGCGGCGACAGCGCCGCGGCGGTGGAACAGATGGGCTACGCCGACAAGATGACCCATATCTCCACCGGCGGCGGCGCCAGCCTGGAATTTTTGGAGGGCAAGGAGCTGCCCGGCGTGGCCTGCCTTTTGGACCGGTAAAGGCGCCGCTGCCGGGACACTGTCCCGCAAACCCTCCCGCCGGCGAAACGCCGGCTGGTTTCCCGGCGGCCGCCCTCTGCGGCGCCGCCGGGAAAAAATCAAAGGAGCATCGAATCGTCATGAATCACAGATACCGAAAAACGATCATCGCAGGAAACTGGAAGATGAATATGACCGCCACCCAGACGAAAAAATTCGCTGAGGAACTCCGCAAGAACATGCCCCGGGCCAAGTGGTGCGAAACGCTGATCTGCGTGCCCGCCTGCAATCTCTCTGTCGCCCTCAAGGCCTTTAAGGACCTGCGGATCTCCGTGGGGGCAGAAAATGTACATGACGCGCCCCAGGGCGCCTACACCGGCGAGATCTCTGCGGAAATGCTGACGGATCTGGGAGTGAAGTACGTCATCGTGGGCCACAGCGAGCGGCGGCAGTACTTCGGGGAGACAGATGCCATGGTGAACCGGAAGGTCCACGCTGTCCTGTCCGCCGGCATGAACCCCATCATCTGCGTGGGGGAGTCTTTGAAGCAGCGGGAGGCGGAATTGACGGAGGACTGGATCTCCCTGCAGGTAAAGGCGGCGTTCCACGGCGTCACGCCGGAGCGGGTGCGCCGCTGCATTGTGGCCTATGAGCCCCTGTGGGCCATCGGCACGGGGAGGACCGCCCAGCCCGAACAGGCTCAGGCGGTGTGCTGCCACATCCGGGCGGTTTTGCGGGGCCTTTACGGAGCCCGGGTGGCCCGGTCTGTCACCATCCAGTACGGCGGCTCCATGAACCCCGGCAACGCCGCGGAGCTGCTGTCCCAGCCGGATATTGACGGCGGGCTGATCGGCGGGGCCTCTCTGCAGCCGGATCAGTTCCTGGCCATCATCCACGCCGCCAATCAAAACTAAGCCCTGCCAGGGAGGGAGCCGCCCGCCCCTTTTCCGGGGCCATTACGCCGGCTCCCGCCGGAAAAAGAGGATTATACATTTATGAACAAAACACCCACTACTCTCATTATTATGGATGGCTTCGGCCTGAGCGATGCGGACAAGGGCAATGCCGTCCGCGCCGCCAGGACCCCCCGCCTGGACGCCTTTTTATCCAGCTGCGCCCACACCCAGCTCTCCGCCTCCGGTCTGGACGTGGGGCTGCCGGAGGGCCAGATGGGCAACAGCGAGGTGGGGCACACCAACATCGGCGCCGGAAGGGTGGTGATGCAGGACCTGCCCCGCATCAACGCCGCCATCGCCGACGGCTCCTTCTTCCACAACGAGGCCTATTGCCATGCCATGGACGCCTGCGGGGAAACCGGCGGCGCGCTGCACCTGATGGGCCTTTTGTCCGACGGGGGCGTCCACTCCCACATCAACCACCTCTTCGCCCTGCTGCGCATGGCCAAGGAGCGGGGGCTGCAGCGGGTCTATATCCACGGTTTCCTGGACGGCCGGGACACCGCTCCCCGCTCGGGGCTGGACATCGTCACCCGGACGGTGGAGGCGTGCAAGGAGATCGGCGTAGGCAAGATCGCCACGCTCATGGGCCGGTACTACGCCATGGACCGGGATAAGCGCTGGGACCGGGTGGAGGAGGCGTATGACGCCATGGTCTACGGCGAGGGTGCCGTGGAGAATCCCTCCCCCGTGGAGGCTGTCCGGGACTCCTATACCCGGGATATCAGTGACGAATTTGTAGAGCCGGTGGTCTGCGACAGTGAGGGCACCATCTCCGATAACGACAGCGTCATCTTTTTCAATTTCCGCCCCGACCGGGCCCGGCAGATCACCCGGGCCCTGGTAGACCCGGAGTTCGACGGGTTCACCCGGCAGTATTTCCCCCTGCACTTCGTCTGCACCACGGAGTACGACGCCTCCATGCCGGGGGTGGAAGTGGCCTTCCCCCGCATTTCCGTGCACAACGGCCTGGGAGAGTACCTCAGCGGAATGGGCATGACCCAACTACGCATCGCCGAGACGGAGAAATACGCCCACGTCACCTTCTTTTTCAACGGCGGCGACGAGACGGTCTTCCCCGGGGAGGACCGGGTATTGATCCCCTCCCCCAAGGTGGCCACTTACGATCTCCAGCCGGAGATGAGCGCCAGGGCGGTGTGCGATGCCTGCGTGGAACGCATTGAATCCGGCGCCTATGACGTCATCATCTTAAACTTCGCCAACTGCGACATGGTGGGGCACACCGGCGTTTTTGACGCCACTGTGAAGGCGGTGGAGACGGTGGATGCCTGCGTGGGGGACGTGGTGGACGCCACGCTGAAGATGGGGGGCGTGGCCATGATCACCGCCGACCACGGCAATGCCGAGGAGATGATGCAGCCTGACGGCTCCCCCATGACCACCCACACCACCAACCCCGTGCCGTTTATCCTCTGCGGCGCCGGGTCGGAGCTGCGCAGCGGCGGCCGCCTGGCGGACATCGCCCCCACCATGCTGGACATGATGGGCCTGGCCTGCCCTCCGGAGATGGACGGAAAGACTCTCATCGTAAAATAAGTGGTTTCTCCTCAGGGGGCCGCCTTTAGGCGGCTCCCTGTTTCTTTCTCCCCGGCAGGTATAAAGGGCGGAAAATCTGCCCATACTTCCCTCAGATTCGAGAATGAGGGAGGATCTGCCATGGAGCATAACTTTAAATCCATTTTGTCCGGGGGCGGCTTCTATGTCGCCCTGAGCCTGTGCCTGCTGTTGGTGGGGGTGGGAGGATACTTCCTGCTGCTGGAACGGGAGGATCCTCAGGAAGAGCCCGGCTCCGTCACCCAGACGGTGTCCCCCACGCCGGAGATCACACAGCAGGAAGAGCCCGAGGAGGTCCAGGAGGTATCCGAGCCTGTGGTGATCGAGGAGCCCCAGCCGGTGATGCCCACCGTAGAGGTGGATGACACCCCGGTGGTGGCCCAGGCTCCCCGCACCCTGGTCACCCCTTTGGAGGGGGACGTGGTGGCCACCTTTTCCATGGACCAGCTGATGTACAATGAGACCCTGGGAGACTGGCGCACCCATGACGGCGTGGACATCTCCGCCAATCCCGGCACAACGGTGCTGGCGGCCTCCGCCGGTACGGTGCTGTCTGTGGAGGACGACCCCTTGATGGGGGTCACGGTGACGCTGCGGCATGACGACGGATACGTCACCACCTATGCAAACCTCCAGGAAAATCCCACGGTAGAGGTGGGAGACAGCGTCTCCGCCGGCCAGATCGTGGGGGCTGTGGGCACCACCGCCATCGCGGAGTCCTCCCGCTCCCCCCATCTGCACTTCTCCGTCACGAAAGACGGCCAGCCCGTGGATCCGGAGGAGTACCTCAACAGCTAAAAAATACCCGGCGAAGGTTTTTCCTTCGCCGGGTATTTGCTTTTCTTACGCTTTTCCCATCCGGGCGTTGGCCATAACCACGGTCCTGCGCAGAAAGATGATACTGAGGGTCAGGGAGACCACTTCCGCAATGGGAAAGGCCCACCATACCAGCTGCAGCTGCTGCGTCTGCGCCAGCAGCCACGCCACCGGCAGCAGCACCACCAGCTGGCGGCACACGGACACGATCAGGCTGAAAAAGGGGTTGCCCACCGCCTGGCATACCGAGCCGGCAATAATGCAAAAGCCCGCCAGCAGGAAGGATACGGAGATGATCCGCAGCGCCGGCACCCCGATGGCCAGCATATCCGCCGAGGGGTCAAACATCTCCAAAAGCAGGCCGGGGGCCAGCTGAAATGCGGCAAACCCCACCACCATGATGGCCATGGCCGTGCAGATGGTGAGCTTTACTGTCTTCCACACCCGCTCCGGCCGGGCGGCGCCATAATTATAGGAGATGATGGGAACCATGCCGTTGTTCAGGCCGAACACCGGCATGAACACGAAGCTCTGGATCTTGAAGTAGGCGCCGAACACTGCTGTGGCAGTGGGGGTGAACACAAAGAGAATCTTATTCATGCCGAAGGTCATCACAGAGCCGATGGACTGCATGACGATGGACGGGATCCCCACCCGGTAGACCTCCGCCACCCCCCGCTTGTCCCAGCGGATGTTTTTCGCCCGGATATGGATCTCCGGGTTGCACTTGAAGTTCAGGATCATGGCCACCACGGCGGCTATGATCTGCCCCAGCACCGTGGCCGCGGCAGCGCCGGCCACCCCCATGGCGGGAAAGCCCAGCAGGCCGAAGATCATGATGGGGTCCATGATGATGTTGATTACCGCGCCGATGAGCTGTGTACACATGGCCAGGGTGGTGCGGCCTGTGGCCTGCAGCAGCCGCTCAAAGCAGAACTGGCCGAACACGCCCACGGAAAGGCCCAGGCAGATACGGGTATAGGACACCCCCATCTCCACAATCTCCGGCACAGAGGCGGCCTGCGCCATAAAGAAGGGGCGGGAGAGAAACAGCCCCACCAGGGAAAAGACCACCGCGCTGCACAGCGACAGGAAGATGCCCACGCCTGCGGCCCGGTCGGCCATCTCCTGGTTCTTCTCCCCCAGGGAACGGGAGAGCAGGGCATTGACGCCCACGGCGGTACCGCTGCCCATGGCGATCATCAGGCTTTGCAGGGGGAATGCCAGGGAGACAGCGTTCAGGGCATTTTCGCTCAGCTGCGCCACAAATACGCTGTCCACCACGTTGTAACAGGCCTGCACCAGCATCGAGATCATCATAGGCACCGCCATGCCGGCCAGCAGCCGGCCCACAGGCATCACGCCCATCTTGTTTTCCTGCGGCCTGCCGGCGGCAGGCATCTGATTTTCTTCCATAGGACTTCCTTTCTTTGGTTCTCGTTTGGTTGTTGCTCCTGCTCCCCGGAGGGAGGGCCCGGCTATTTGGGCGGAAAAAGGACGCGGCCTACAGCCGCGCCTGCCGCTTCCAAAGCAAGTCTTCTCCGGAGGGGCCTCCTGCCAAGGGGCAAGGGGCTTTGGTAATCCCCCGCCCCGGCGGAAAAGCCGGAGCGGAGAAATCTCCTTTTTCTCAGTCAGGGCCGTTTCCAGCCTGCCTTGGATTCCGCATTTACTTTTTCAGTTCGCCGGTGGCCAACTGGGTAAGATAGGCGTTCAAAAACGGGTCCAAGTCCCCGTCCATGACGCTGTCGATGTTTCCCGTCTCATAGCCCGTACGGGTGTCCTTCACCATCTGATAGGGCATGAACACGTACGAGCGGATCTGGCTGCCCCATTCGATCTTCATCTGCACGCCCTTGATGTCGCTGATCTTTTCCGCGTGCTGCTGCGCCTTGAGCTCCAGAAGCTTTGCCCGGAGCATCTTCATGCAGTTGTCCTTATTCTGGAACTGGCTGCGCTCTTGCTGGGAGGCCACCACGATCCCCGTGGGCTTGTGAATCAGCCGCACGGCGGAGGAGGTCTTGTTCACGTGCTGGCCGCCGGCACCGCTGGCCCGGTAGACCTGCATTTCGATATCCTCCTCCCGGATCTCGATGGAGTTGTCGTCCTCGATCTCCGGCATCACCTCCACCGCGGCGAAGCTGGTCTGCCGCCGGGCGTTGGCGTCAAAGGGGGAGACCCGCACCAGGCGGTGGACGCCGTTTTCACTTTTCAAAAGGCCGTAGGCGTTTTCCCCCTCGATGGAGATGGCGGCGGATTTGATGCCCGCCTCGTCCCCCTCCTCATAGTCCAGCACCTTGTAGGAAAAGCCGTGGCGCTCGGCCCAGCGGGTCTACATCCGATAGAGCATCTGGGCCCAGTCCTGGGCCTCTGTGCCGCCGGCGCCGGCGTGGAACTGCAAAATGGCGTTGGAGGCATCATACTCCCCGGACAGGAGGGTGGTCATCCGGGTCTCCTCCACCTTCTCCTCCAGGGCGGCATACTCCCCTTTCAGCTCCTCCAGGATCTCCGGATCCTCCGCCTCCTGCCCCATCTCGCAAAGGGTGGTGAGGTCCTCCCACGTGGCGTGGATCTTCTCCTGCCGGGCGATCTTGTTTTGCAGCTGTTTGAGCCGCTGCTGCACCTTTTGGGACCGCTCCAGATCGCTCCAAAACCCGTCCTGGGCCGTCTCATCTTCCAGGCGGGCAGCCTCCTGCCGGGCACTTTCAATGTCCAGCGCCGCCGAGAGCTTGTCGATTTCCGGACCCAGATCCCGCAGCTTTTGCTTATATGCATCGTATTCGATCAAAGCCATAAACTGATTTCTCCGATCTCAAAATAACGTATCTTTAACATTATATAGGAATATTTGCCATTTGTAAAGAGGCGGCTCTACTTTTGTTTTGCCCTCCCCCAGGGTGGCGCCCCGGGATCCCCCGGGCTGTTTTCTCTCATAGAATACCTCATTTTTCTTAAAAAAGTCAAGGTCTGCGCTGTTTGGACAGCCTTGGAAAAACTGGCAAAAAAATCCTTGGAAAAGACTTGCTTGTTCATAATTTGTTCATGATTGTAAGACCGATTTCAAGTAGGATATAGAGAGGGAATTTTCGCCTTTTTTGCTACGATTCCTGTATTTTGGGAGGTATGTTTATGAACCGCTTTTTTAAACGTCAGCTTCCATCAATCTGCATGGCGTTGGCCCTGTTGCTGGGGCTGATGCCCGCCGCCTCCGCAGCCTCGGCGGATATCGAGTACGACGCAGAGGCCGGTGATACGGTTTCCTTTAAGCGCAATGACTTCCGCGACTACTATGATGAGAACGTGGATGACGATGAGATCTATTATGTGGAGTTCACCTCCGCTGACAATTTGGATCGTTCCGGCATGCTCTATGCCTATGACGAGGACGATGACAAGGTCTACCTGGACGAAAGTGACCTGGAGGACGCCCAGTTCTATTACAGCGACAGCGACGTGGACGGGCGGGACAGCTACTGCCTGCAGAGCATGGGCTTCGAGGCCGATGACGACGCAGAGGACAATGTGACCTTGGATTTCCGCATCTATGGTAAGGACGGCGTGACTACCCGGGGCTCTTTGGAGATCTATCTGGACGGCAAGTCCTCCTCCGGCTCCAGCAAGGGCGATCTGACTTATGATGTGGATGCCGGCGAGGAGATCACCTTCGGCCGCAGGGACTTTATGGACCTTTTTGAAGAGGACGCCAAGAGCGACGAGTTCTTGTACTATGTCCGCTTTACCGATGTGCGGGGCCTGGATGACTACGGTTATTTTTACAGTTCCGACTATGACGACCGCTCTGTGGATATGGACGAGAGCGATCTGAAGTACTATTACTTCTACTGCTATGGCAGCGATATGGACGATGACGACATCAGCTGCACCCTGGATGATCTGACCTTCGCGGCAGACAGGCGGGCAGATGACGGATCCCTGGAACTGGAATTCACCATGTACGGCGACAAATCCAGCCGGGTGAACGCCACGTTGGTCATCAACATCGGCGAGGGGTCCGGCGGCAGCAACAGCAAAAAGGGCGATATTTCCTATACCGTCAAGGGCGGCGAAGAGCTTGTCTTCGATCCGGACGATTTCTACGACTATTTTGCAGACAATGAAAGCGGTTCCATGGTCTATGTCCAATTCACCGGCTCGGAAAACCTGAAAAACAGTGTGGGCCGCCTGTATTACTGCTATGGCTCCAGCAAATATGAGGAGGCCATCAGCGCCGGCGACCTGGAGGATTACTACTTCTATTATGACGAAGATGAGATCCCCAGCAAGGATGACTACGCCTACCCCCTGGAGGATCTGAGCTTCGTGGCGGAGGATGACTTTGACACCACGGTGACGCTGGAGTTTGTGGCCTACCGCTCCAGCACCCGTAAGGTCAGCGGTACCCTGACCATCTCCCCGGAGGAGGAGTCCGCTTCCGTCACCACTCTCTCCGGCGACATCGTATATGCCACCACTTACAGCACCAATGTCCAGATCAACGCCAATGACTTCCAGCGCTTTTTCCACAAGTCCTATCCCGGCGTGGGCCTGCGGTCCGTGGTGCTCACCGGCGTCCCCTCCCAGGGCAGCTTGTACTATAACTATTATGGCACCAGCACCTATGGCTCTTCCAAGCTGCTTTTGACCTCCTCCAACTGCTCCAGCAACACCTTGTATTACAGCCCTGCGGCAGGGCAGTTCTCCCTGTCGGAGCTGACGTATATTCCCCAGAACACCAACTACTGTGTCACCATTCCCTTCATTGCCTACGGCACCAACGGCTACTCCGTCCGGGGCACTGTGCTGATCAGCGTGACTCTCTCTGCTGTCTCTGAGGTCTATACCCCCATGCTCCGGGGCTCTTCTGTGGTGATGCCCGCCTCTTATATCTCCTCCGCCGTGACCAGCGCCACCATCACCACCCCCTCCAGCATCCAGTTCTTGTCCCTGCCCAGCGCCACGGTGGGCACGCTGTATATCGGGAACACCACCCAGAAGGTCAGTACCAGTGAAAGCTACGGTTTCTCCTCTGGCACCTACCGGGTAAATCAGCTGCGGTTTGTCCCCGCATCCAATTACACCGGCTCTGTGGAGCTGCCGTATGTGGCCTACACTGCCAACGGCGTGCCCTATGCCACCGGTAAGGTGTGCCTGGGTGTGGTGAAGAGCATCAAATCCTTCAGCGACATCACCTCTTCCACCTGGTGCTACAAATATGTCACAGAACTCTCTGACGCCAGTGTCATCAGCGGATACAACGACGGCACCTTTAAGGAGAAGAATACCGTCACCTATGGTGCGGCGCTGAAGCTCATCATGCTGGCCGCGGGGTATGCCGAGCAGGCCCCCACCTCCAGCCATGTCTTCAGCGGCTATCTTACCCGCGCCAAGGCCGACGGGCTGGTGAGCGGCAATGTGAACCTCAATGGTTCCATCACCCGGCTGCAGGTGGCCCAGATCGCTGCCAAGGCCATGAAGCTCAGTGTCACCAACCTCTCTAATGCCAAGCCCTTTACGGATACCTCTGATGTATACGTCCAGGCCCTCAATGCTGCCGGGATTATCGAGGGCTATTTCTCCAACGGCACCAGCACCTATAAACCCGGCAATACGCTGACCCGGGGCCAGATCTCTGCCATCGTCTGGCGGATGATGAACTACACGGCCTGAGTTCCGATAGATACCATCCGGCTTTGCCGGGGAGGGGAAAATTTCCCCTCCCCGGTTTTTTACGGCGGGGAAGTGGTCTTCGGGCAAACGTCCCCCCGGCAGTCCCCCGGATACGCCTGGTATCTTTGAAAGCAAACTTCCACGTCCCTTTTTACCAGGGCCCGCAGTAAGGTCCTTGCCCGGCCGCGTCTATATTTGCCCAGGGCCTGTCCAAAAGGGGCTGAAGGAACGGCATAACAGGCAAAAGCGGGCTGCAAAGAGCCGCTCTTGAGAGAGGGTCCGCTCCTTTCCGGGGAGGGCCCTCTTTCCCAGTGGGAGGGCATACCGCCCCCGCTCCTGAGTCTGTACTGCGGTCCCCACCCGCCGTCCCCGGCAGGCCTTCCGCACCTGAGGCGAAAAGAAACGGGAGGACGCCTTCAAGGCGTCCTCCCGTTTCTTTTGCGGAGAACTCAGGCCGCGCTGGAGCCAGCGGGCTTATTCATTGACGTACCACTCCCAGGTGTTGTCGTTGTAGTAGCAGGAGAGGTTGGGGTCGATGCCGCCCAGGCGGTTGCTGTAAGCCATGTAGGAATACACAGCCACCACGGGGATCACCACCATCTCGTCATGCATGTACTGCTGATACTCCATGACGTAGTCCAGCTTCTCCTCCTCCGTAGCGGCCATGGAGATCTTCTGGGCCATATCGTGATAGGTGGTGTCGCTGGTCTTGATGATGGAGGTATTGATATTGGTGTATTCCAAGTTGCCCTGGAAGTACAGGGGGTCGAGGTTGGGGGTGCCGCCGCCCATGATGGCGTCATAGTTACCGGCGTGCATCTCAGAATACATGGTGCCGGTATCCAGCTGGCTCACTTCCACATTGATACCAACCTCTTCCAGCTGCTGCTCAATGATGGTGGCGATCTGGGCACGGATGCCGGAGGGCGTGGCCACCTTCAGGGTGTAGCTGCTGTCCCAGCCGGCCTCGGCCAGCAGCTCCTTTGCCCCCTCGGGGTCATAGTTGGAAGTAAGATCGTTGTTGTAGAGGTCAGAGCCATACAGCTGCACGGACTCCACTGCCACGGCGCCGCCGGAGAAGAGCTGATCCACGATGAGCTGCTTGTCAATAGCCATGTTCATGGCAGTGCGGACCCGGGCGTCCGTAATCTTCTGGTTGCTGACGCAGAAGAACCAGAGCTGGTTGGGGGAGGCAGAGGTCTCCACCGTGATATTGCTGGAGGCCTGGAGGGCCGTGGCCTCATTGGTGCTGACGGCGGGATAGCAATAGTCAATGGAGCCGGACATCAGGGCGGAGGCAAAGTTGGAAGAATCCATCACCGTGAAGATGAGGTTGTCCAGCTTGGAAACGCCGGCGTGATAATAGGTGTTGGGCACCAGGGTCACGGAGTTGTTCACCACCTGGCTCTCCACCGTCCAGGGGCCGGAGCACACCGGGTTATCCCAGAAGTCAGCGTCGCCGATCTCTGCGGCGCTCATGCCCTCAAAGCAGTGCTCAGGCAGCACATAGAGGAAGTGCTGATAGCTGTTGAAGAAGGTATCGAAGGTCATGGCCTCTTTGAAGGTGATCTGCAGGGTGTAATCATCAAGGGCCTTCACGCCGAACTCCTGGCTCTCGTCCACCAGGCCGGTCTCATCAGTACCGGCAAAGACGACGCACAGCTTGGAGTAGTCCGGAGCGCCGAAGTCCGCCGTGGCCAGCAGCTTGGCGGAGAACACCCAGTCCTGGGCGGTGACAGGCTCACCGTCGGAGAACTTGGCATCCTCATTGAGCTTGAAGGTCATCACGGTCTTGTCCTCATTGGTCTCCCAGGACACAGCGCCCCGGGGGGTGTAGCCGTTCTCCGAAACGTCCACCAGCTTGTCATAGAGCTGGGACCAGATCACGGTGCCGTAATAGCCGGCGGTGCACCAATAGCCGGGGGTCAGCGTGTCCCAGCCGGCAGCCAGCGCATAGGTGATGGTGCCGCCCTCAGCGGCCTCGGTATTGGTGGTGTCAGCGGAGCCGCCGTCATCGGTGGCGCCGTCATCGGTGGTATCACCACCGCAGGCTGCCAGGGAGAGGCACATCGCAAGTGCCAGCACCATGGCAAAGAGTCTTTTGCGCATCATGTTCGTTCTCTCCTTTTAAATAAGTTTTGGTCTTCCCTGTTGTGTTTATTTTTCAGTCCCGGTCTTTTCACAGCTCCGGGTGGAAACAGGCTACACAATGGCTGCCCTCGATGCCGGAGAGCTCCGGTATCGACTGGGCACACTCCGCGCTGGCCCGGGGACAGCGGGTGCGGAAGGGGCATCCCGCCGGAGGATCAATGGGGCTGGGAACGTCACCTTCCAAAATAATCCGCTGGCGCTTGGTCTTGACATCCGGAATGGGGATGGCAGAGAGCAGCGCCCGGGTATAGGGGTGAGCGGGGTGCGAAAACAGCTCGTCCGCCGTGGCGATCTCCACAATGTGGCCCAAATACATCACGGCGATGCGGTCGCAGATGTACCGCACGGTACTCAGGTCGTGGGAGATGAAGAGATAGGCGGTATTCATCTCCTCCTGCATGTCCTTCATCAGGTTCAGCACCTGGGCCCGGACAGACACGTCCAGAGCCGACACCGGCTCGTCACACACCACAAAGCTGGGGTTGGAGATCATGGCCCGGGCAATTACCACCCGCTGGCGCTGTCCGCCGGACATCTCGTGGGGCAGCTTATCCAGGTAATCGCCGCTAAGGCCCACCTGGCACAGCGCCGCCTCCACATGTTCCCTGCGGAACCTGGGCTCGCCGATGTTGAACATGTCCAAAGAGGTCTGGACGATCTCCCCGATGGTCATCCGGGGATTCAGCGAGGCAAAGGGATCCTGGAACACCATCTGCATGTCCCGGCGCAGGGGGCGCATCTGAGCAAACCCGTAATGCTCGATATTCTCTCCCTTGAAAATGATGCTGCCGGCGGTGACGCTGTACAGCTTCAATACCGTGCGCCCCAGGGTGGACTTGCCGCAGCCGGACTCGCCCACAAGGCCCAGGACCTCGCCCTCGGCAATGGAGAAGCTAACGTCATCCACGGCTTTGAGCAGCTTGCGCCTGCCCATTTTCTGCTTGACGGTAAAGTGCTTTTTCAAATGCTCTACCCGCAGCAGCTCCTTGTTTTCAGCCATCCACAACCCCTCCTTCCTTTCCGCCGGGCCGCAGACAGCGGACCAGATGGCCGCCTCCCACGTCGCAAAGGGGCGGCGTGGCAGCCCGGCAGGCCTCCGTGCAGAACTTGCACCGGTCGGCAAAACGGCAGCCCGCGGGCATGTTCCGCAGCGTGGGCACCGTGCCCTCAATGGTGGGCAGGCGCTCTTCGTTGCCCTCGATCCGGGGGATGGACTGTAAAAGGCCGATGGTATAGGGGTGAAGGGGATTGAGGAAGATCTCATCCACCTTGCCGTACTCCACCATCTCCCCGGCATACATCACCATCACCCGGTCCGTCACTTCCGCCACCACACCCATATCATGGGTAATGAGAATGATGGAGGTACCAAACTCTTTTTTGATCTCCACCATCAGCTCCAGGATCTGCGCCTGAATGGTGACGTCCAGGGCGGTGGTGGGCTCATCGGCGATCAGCAGCGAGGGATTGCAGGACAGGGCCATGGCAATCATCACCCGCTGACGCATGCCGCCGGAGAGCTGGTGGGGATATTCCTTCATCCGCTGCCGGGGGGCGGGGATGCCCACCTTTTCCAGCATGTTCACGCAGATCTCAAAGGCGGCCTTCCGGTCGATCTTTTGGTGGGCCCGCACCATTTCCATCATCTGCTTTCCAATGGTGTGGACGGGGTTAAGGCTGGTCATGGGCTCCTGGAAGATCATGGAGATCTCCTTGCCCCGGATCTGGCGAAATTCCTTATCGGTGAGGTTCACCAGCTCCCGGCCACTCAGTTTGATGCTGCTGGAGGGATCGATGCGGCTGGTCTCCTTGGGCAGCAGCCGCATCAGGGCGGTGGCGGTGACGCTTTTACCGCAGCCGGATTCCCCCACGATCCCCAGGGTCTCTCCTTTTTCCAGAGTGAAGGAGATGTCATGGACAGCGGTGGCTGTTTTGCCATCCATCAGAAAATCCACTTTCAGGTTGCTCACCTGCAGTAACGGTTCTGCCATGCTGTTCCTCCTTCCCTCAGCGCTTCATCTTGGGATCCAGGGCATCCCGGATGCCCTCACCCACAAAGTTGATGCTGACGATGGTCACGATCAGGCACAATCCGGCGGGGATCCACACCCAGGGATAGGTGTACAGCACCACCACGTTCTGCGCCTGATAGACGATGTTGCCCCAGGAGGCCTCCGGAGGCTGGATGCCGGCACCCAGGAAGCTCAGGGAAGACTCCGTCAAAATGGCGGAGGAGATCTGAAAGGCCACGCTCATCCAAAGAGGCGCCACGGAGTTGGGCAGCACATACTTGAGCAAAATGGTCAGATCACTGCAGCCGCCCACCTTGGCGGCCTCCACATATTCCATCCGGCGCACGGACAGCGCCCGGCCATAGACCAGGCGGGCCGGGTGCGGCCAGGCCAGAACACCGATCAGGGAGATCAGCACCGGCAGAGAGTTGCCGAAGATGGCCACCATCACCAGCACCAAAATCATGGAGGGGAAGGACATGAAGATGTCCGCCGCCCGCATGATCACAGTCTCCACTTTCCCCCGGTAATAGCCCGCCACCAGGCCCAGAGGAAGGCCGATGATCACGCTGATGGCCGTGGCGGAAAAGCCCACCAGCAGCGAGATCCTGCCGCCATAGATCACCCGGGCGAACAGGTCCCGGCCCACCGGGTCGGTGCCCAGCCAGTGCTCAGAGCTGGGCGGGGCGTTGAACAGCGGGTTGATGGAATAGGGGTCCAGGTCCATGACCAGGGGCAGAATGATCACCGCCAGAATCTCCACGATGATGACGATCAGTCCGATCTGGGCCAGACGGTGCTTGCGGAATTTGGCGTAAAAGCTTCGGAAGGAAGACGGTCTTTTCTTTTGCATGTTCTTCCCTCCTTAAGTTTCCGCCGTGATCCGGGGATCAAGATACGCGTACACCACATCGAGAATGATGTTGGTCACCAGCACCACCACCGCGATGAGGACGGTGATGCCCATGATGATGTTGTAGTCCCGGGTGTTGATGGCCGTCACCATCAAGCTGCCGATGCCGGGCCAGCCGAAGATCTGCTCCGTCACCACGGCGCCGCCGATGACAAAGGGCACGGAAAAGCCCAGCTGGGTGACAATGGGGATCCAGGCGTTGCGGAGCACGTGGCAGATGGTGATGCGCCACTCGCTGATGCCCTTGCTCCGGGCAGTTTTGACATAGTCTTCGTTGATGCACTCCAGCATGCTGCCCCGGGTCTGTTTGATATACCCGCCCACGGACTGCAGGCTGATGATCAGGGAGGGCAGGAACAGGTGCTGGAGGAGATTGCTCAGGTTGTGCTCCCCGGCGCCCCACATGCCGCTGGCCGGCAGCAAGCCCAGCCGGACGGAGAGGATGTAGATCAGCAGCAGCGCGATGAAGAAGCTGGGCACGGAGTTGCCGAAGAAGGCCACTGCGGAAGAGAACTTATCCCAGAAGGAATAGGGTTTATGGGCCGACAGGATGCCCAGGGCCACGCCGATGACCACCGAACAGATCAGGCTGCTGATGGTCAGCAGCAAAGACGGTCCGATCCGCTGCCCGATGACCACGGCCACCTCCTCGTTGGTCTTCATGGACTCCCCCAGATCCCCCTGGAGCAGGTCCCCCAGCCAGATGCCGTAGCGCACCAGCACGGGCTTGTCCAGGCCGTAGGCGATCTCCAGCTCCTTCACCTGCTCATCGGAGAGGTTCGCGCTGGAGGCGATGATATCCACCGGGCTGCCGGGGGCGGCGCTGGAGAGGACGTATACGATCAAGGTGATGCTGATGAAGATGGGGATCGCCAGCAGCAGCCGCTTGATGACATATTTGATCATGGGGCTCCTCCTCTCACGATTCGCTGGCGCCTAAGTACTCTGCGATATAGGTGGTCAAAAACTCCACGCCGATGTCCAGGCAGGCCTCGTCCACCATCATGTGCTCGTTGTGGCCGATGGTGTACTGGCCGTCCTTGGCGGCCCCCAGGTTTACCACTACCCCGGGGAACCGCTTTTGAATGAAAGCAAAGTCGTCACCGAAGAGGCCCGGAGGCGTCATGACCACCTTGTCCTCGCCCCACAGCCGCTTGATGATGGAGATGGCCCGGTCCGTGGACTCTTTGTCGTTGATCATGGGGGTGCCCTCGGGGATGAAAGTCACCTCCGCGGAGCCGCCCATGGCCCGGGCGATGTTCTCCGAGATCTCCGTGATGCGGCGGGAGAGGAACTCATCGTATTTGTCGTCAAAGTACCGGGCGTTGGCCTCGATCTCGCAGGTGCCGGGGATGATGTTGTCCTTGGTGCCGCCCCGGATCACCGTGGGAGAAAAGACCACGTACTCGCTGCGGGGCAGCTCATAGGCGGTGATGTCCGCCATGGCGGAGATGATCTTGGCGGCGATGAGGATGGGGTTGATGCCCTGCTCGGGACGGGAGGAGTGGCCTGCCCGGCCGTTGATGCGGATCTTGCAGCTGCCCACCTTGGCGCAGCGCACACCGTAGTTGGTGACAAAGACCCCGGTGTCCCGGTCCACCACCACATGGAGCATCAGGGAGTTGTCGCAGTCGTCAATGAGGCCGGACTCCAGCACGTGGAGGGCGCCGAACATGGTCTCCTCCGCCTCCTGGAAAATGATCTTGGCGGTGCCGTGGAGCTGTTCCTTCATGTCGTTTAGGATCAGGGCCGTGCCCAGGGCCATGGCGCCGTGGGCGTCGTGGCCGCAGGCGTGCATGATCCCCTTTTTGCAGGAGGAGAAGGGCAGCCCCGTGGCCTCCTCAATGGGCAGGGCGTCGATGTCTCCCCGCAGGCAGATGGTCTTGCCGGGGTGGGCGCCCTTGATGGTGGCCACGATGCTGCGGCCAGAGGGGGTCACCTGGAAAGGAATGCCCGCCTTGGTCAGCTCGTTTTGTAAGTACGCGCAGGTCTCATACTCCTGCTGGCTCAATTCAGGATTTTGGTGGATGTGCCGCCGCACCCGGATCACGTCGTCATGATACTGCTCTACCTTTTCGTGAATGCTCATATTGCGCTCCTTTCAATCCGGCATGCCGGGCTGCACTTCCGGCGGAATGGGACAAACATAGGGATACTCTTTCAAGTGGGCCTCCAGCTCCTCCCGGGCGGCCTTCAAAAGCGCCGGGTCGCACAGGGCGTCGCACATGCTCAGGGCCATGACCCGGGCCGCCGTCAGCATGCCCTTTTGACCAATGGAAGAACCGGAGCAGACCACTTGCTGCCAGCTGTGATTTCCGGTGCCCACCGGCTGGCAGCAGGTGTTGAGCTGGGCGGTGGGAGTCTGCCAGGCCACGTCGCTGCCGTCCCCGGAATAGGGGGCCACCCTGCCTGCCATCCGCTCTGTCTGTATGTATTCGCAAAGGTCCTGACGGTAAATGTCCGGGTCGGTGATGGCGTACATCTGGCCCATGCTCTGGGCCTTTTCCTGGATGGTCACCCCCGCGTTGAGCTTGGCGGCGAAGGCCCGGTCCGCGTCGTCGAAGCGGGGACCGCCCACCTCCTGGAGGTTCTTGCGCGTCAGGGCGGAGATCACGCTGTTGGGCAGGCCGTTGGTGGAGGCGCCGGTGCCCACGTGCCACTCCACCGTGGTCTCCGTGGCGTGGGCCATTCCCTCGGCAATGAGGTTGATGCGGCGGAACACCTCGTCCAGATCCTGCCGGCGGGGCGCCCGGATGTAGTACCAGATCTCCGCCTCATCCGGCACCACGTTGGGTACCTTGCCGCCGTTGGAGATGACGCACTGGATGCGGGTGTCCGGCTGGACATGCTCCCGCAGGTAGTTCACCCCCACGTCCATCAAGATGGCGGCGTCCAGGGCGCTGCGCCCCAGATGGGGGCATACCCCGGCGTGGGCCGCCCGGCCGTGGAACTGATAGCGCACGGACAAGATGGCCATGGCAGAGGCCTCAGAGACGATATTGGCATTGGAGGGATGCCAGCTCATAATGGCGTCCACCCCGTCAAAAACGTGTTCCCGCACCATGAAGACCTTGGCGCTGCCGCCCTCCTCGGCGGGGCAGCCGAAGTACTTCACCGTCCCCTGGATGCCCAGGGCCTCCATGGCCCGGCGGGTGGCTACCGCCGCGGCGGCGGCGCCTGCGCCCAGCAGGTTATGGCCGCAGCCGTGTCCGGGGCCGCCGGTGGGGCGGTAGGTGTCGGCGATCTCACATCCCAGGCCCTTCAGGGCGTCATACTCTCCCAGAGTGCCTACCGTGGGGCCCTGGCCGTTGGTGTAGGTGGCCACAAAGGCGGTGGGGATCCCGGCTACGCCCTCTTCAATGGTGAAGCCCTCCTCCTGCAGCGTCTCCATCAGGAGCTTGCTGGAGCGGAACTCCTGGAACTGCAGCTCCGCATAGTCCCAGATCTCCTTACTCAAAGCGGCGTACCGCTGACTGTTTTCATCAAACCACGCCGCTACCTGGGCGCGGATGGCGCTGGATTTCTCTTGCATATGTAATCCTCCCTCCAACATTCTCCTGAGATATGACGGGCAGTTTTTTGCCCTCTTACAGACTGTTCGTTTACAAAATGATGTTCATGATCACGCCGCTGGTGATGGCGCAGAGGATCCCGCCCACCAGATAGACGGGGTATTTCCGGCTGTCTACCCCGGAGGCGCCCAGTACCCGTCCCACATACAAAAGGTGGCTTGCCACGCAGTACATCATGGGGAAGAGCACGGTCACCTGCCGGGCGGTGAGGATCCCCTCCTGGGCCAGGGCCGCGGCGCTGGTGCATCCGGCCATCAGCGTCAGGTATCCCGAGATCAGGGGCACCGCCGCCTCCCCGGGCAGGCCGAACAGCTCCATCACCGGCCGGCACAGCATACCGATGACATTCATCAGCCCCGTTACCTCCAGCACCCGCACCACCACATAGCCGAACAGCACTGCCGGCACCAGTTTGCGGAACCACAGGTCAAACCCCTGGGCCGCCTTGTCCATGAAGACGTTCACCAGCCCCCGCTTTTTGACAGGGCCGGCGGATTGGACCGCCTGGGCGGCCTGGGCCGCCTCCTCTCCCTGGGGCGCGGGGCACATATGGTCCCCCTCCCGGTCAAAAAGGCGCTGGTACAGACGCAGCAGATTGCCCGAGAGAAATTTCATGGCCATGATCACGATCAGCACCACGCCGCTTTTGCATACGAAATACGGCAGCAAAATGGCGCCGTTGCTGAAAAACACCCCGATGGTGGCCGCTGTGATGAACTCGTAGGCCACCAGGCGCTCCCGCTCCCACGCGCTGATACGCCCCTGCTCATAGAGCTGCCGGGCGATGGCGGCGCTGGCATCGGAGCTCTGCCAGTTCAAGATCATGGCAAGGCCGCATACCCCCGGGACCCCCATCAGGGGCCGCAGCAGCGGCGTCAGCAGCTTTTGGGCCGCCCGCAGACCGCCTAAGTACTCCACGCACCCGATGAACGCCACGGAGAAGATCATCACCGGGGCGATGGACACCGCCTGGAGGAAGCCCTCCTTGACGCCTGTCCCCCCGCCCATGGACACATCCGGGCCGTAGGCGCCCACAATGGCCTGAAAGTCAAAGATCTGGGTCCAGTCCTGGGCCGAGCTGAACAGCCCCGAGAAGAACAAAATGGCGAACACCAGCGCCCCATACCCCTTGATCTCGTCCCAAAGGCGATTTTGTGTTTCCATTGCGTTTGCTCCTCCCTGCCCCAGATGGCACCATCACAAATTGCAACATTTTTTTATAAATTGTTGCGATAATACCACGTTCTGTTTTGTTTGAAAAGGCAATTTTTTTCTGAAATTTTAGCAAAAATCAACATAGATTATTGGCGTTTTTCATAATTGGTTCCAGATATTTCCGCAGATGGGGCTTCTTAGATATTCAAAAGCACCACGGCGGCGCAGATCAGGCCCATGCCCACCCCCTGCCGGGGGGTGATCCGGTCTTTCCACAGCAGCAGGCTGCACAAACTGACGATCAGCAGCGCCCCCACGTTCTGCAGGGGATACACCAGGTAAGAGGGCATGGTATAAAGGGCTGTCAGCGTGCAGTTGGCGGAGGCGAAGTTGGCAAGGCCGATGCCCACGCCCAGGACCACGTCGATCTTTTGCAGGGGGCCGGGGCGCTTTACTGCCTTGCAGGCCAGGCTCATCCCCAGGGCCACCAGGAAGGTGTAGACGATGAAGTGGTTTTTCAGCGCCGGATCTCCCCAGGCGGAGAACATCTTGGACATGACATTGGAAAATCCGCTGATCAGCAGCTGGACGATCAGCAAATAGGCGTAGCGCTGGTCGATCTTCTCCGTGTGGGGCTTCCACTGCATGACAAAAATGGCCACCGCGGCCACCCCCACGCCCACTACCTGCACGGCGGTGGGCTGCTCCCGGAAGACGAAAAACGACATGATGATGGGCACGATCACCCCCAGCCGGGAAAAGGTGGAGGTGGGGATCATGCCGTTTTTCCGCATGCTCACCTGCATCACCAGCAGGGAGATCAGATACAGCGCCCCGTTAATAAAACCCAGGCCCGCCGCCGTGGCATTGGCCTGGGTCAGGGGGAAACTCCAGTCCGTCATGGATGCGGCGGACAGGATCAGGCTCAAAAGATAGTTGACGGAAAGAAAATTGAATTGTCTGGCGCCCTTGCTCTCACCTATGCGCAAAAGTAAAAACAAAGCCGATGCGCTGACGGTGGCCCCAATCAAATAAAGCATAACTATACCTCGATCATTTGTTTTTGCCAATATACGGCGTTTAAAATATACTTTCAAGTGTTTTTCCCCGATTTTTTATCAAAACTCCATATCGCCCAGAATCTCCCCCTTAAAGTTTTAAATTTTCGTTTATTTTTTCGTAAAATTTTTATCATTTCAGGGATAGTTTTTTCAAAAACAAAACCTTTTTCTTTTTTTACCATTTGACCTTTTTCCCGCTTTTCCGATGCCTCCTTTCCTGCAAAAACGGTTTTCTGCCCGTCCCTTAGCGCTTTTGTCTTTTTTATAAAAGAATTTTTACTTGTAATTTGCAGTTTTTTATTCATTTTTGCTTATCGGTTTTTGTCATGACTCCAGCCAGCCCGGGGACCACTTCGAAGCAGGCGCAGGGCAGGAGCGGGGTGCCTCTGCCGGCAAAAAAGCCGCCCGGACGGGCGGCTTTTGGCACAGGGGCCCAGGCATCTCATCCGGCCCGGGCGCAAAAAAAGCACGACGCAAGTCGTGCCTTTTTTTGGAGCAGGGTACGGGAGTCGAACCCGCCTCAGCGGCTTGGGAAGCCGCTGTACTACCGATGTACGAACCCTGCAAAGGGTTT
>CALWXJ010000023.1 GCA_944385475.1 uncultured Oscillospiraceae bacterium | reverse complement strand
GATCATATCCGCCAGCTCCAGGGGACCCATGGGGTGGTTGCAGCCCAGCTTCATGCCGTTGTCCACATCCTCCACGGTGCCCACGCCCTCGTCCAGGATCTGAACCGCCTCATTGAGCATGGGCAGCAGGGCGCGGTTGACGATGAAGCCCGGCTTGTCCTTGGCCAGAATGAGCCACTTGCCCATCTTCTGCCCCACGTCCTTCACCGCGTCCAGCACCTCCTGGGAGGTACGCAGGCCAAAGACGATCTCCAGCAGACGCATCACGGGCACCGGGGAGAAGAAGTGCATCCCCACCACCTTCTCCGGGCGGTTGGTGGCCGCCCCAGGGCGGTGAGGGAGATGGAGGAGGTGTTGGAGGCAAAGATGGTGCTGGCCGGGCAGATGACGTCCAGGCTCTGGAAAATCTCCCGCTTGGCGCTGAGCTCCTCAAAGATCGCCTCGATGACCAGATCGGCCTTGGCCGCCCCGTTCAGGCGGGTGTCGGTGGTCAGGCGGGACATGCAGTCCGTCTTCTCCTCCGCCGTCATCTTACCCTTCTCCACCAGCCGCTCCAGGCGGTTGTTGATGCCAGCCTTGGCCCGGTCCAGGGCCTCCTCCCGCTGGTCGTTCAGGGTGACCGTATAGCCGCTCTGCAGGGCAGTCTGGGCGATGCCGCTGCCCATCAGGCCGGCGCCCACCACGAAAATGTTTCGGATCTCCATCACTGTATCCCCTTTTCATCCAAAAAATTCGCGTGGGAAGGGCCGCTCCGGCCCCCGCCCTTCCAGCTGCGGCGACCGTCCTCCCCATGCGCCGCCTATCTTAGCACAGCAATTGCCGCACGTCTCCGCATAAATGGTCTTAAAATCGTGTTATCTTGACATTCCGGTTGTATTCCCGGTTTTTTCGTCCTTTTAGTAGCGGTTCAGGGCCGCAGAGCCGTCGTCCTGCCCCTTTTCGATGCCCCGGACCTGCGCGTAGTAGCCGTAGTCCCGATCCACCTGCACCCAAAACCGGTCCCCCGCCCGCTTCCCCAGCAGGGCGCGGCCCATGGGGGACTCCTTGCTGATCAATCCGTGGAGCACATCCTGGCGCACGGTGGTCACCACCTGCCAGGTCTCCTCCTCCCCGTCCTCCTCCAGATCCACCGTCACCTTGTCGTACAGGCCCACCGTGTCCGCCTGGGAGTGATCCTCATAGATCCGGGCGGTCCGGATCATGTTTTCCAGAAAGCGGATGCGGCTCTCATTGCGGTTCTTCTCCTGCTTGGCCGCTTTATACTCAAAATTTTCGCTCAGATCCCCAAAGGATCGGGCGGTCTTCACCTCCTCCAGCAGCTGGGGCCGCAGGGTGATCCGCCGATAATCCAGCTCCTGGCGCATCTTCTCCAGGTCGATGCGAGTCAGCTCATTGTGCATGCTTCACGCCTCCCAGCCGGCCAGATAGGCCTCCTGCTCCGGCGTCAGGGTGTCGATGGTCAGGCCCATGGCCGCCAGCTTCACCCGGCCGATCTGGTCGTCAAGCTCCGCAGGCACCTCATATACCCGTCTGTCCAGCCCATCCCGGTGCCGGGCCAGCCACTCCAGGGACAGGGCCTGGACCGCAAAGGACATGTCCATGATCTCCGCCGGATGGCCGTTGCCCGCCGCCAGGTTCACCAGCCGGCCCTCCGCCAGCACGTTGAGCACCCGGCCGTCCTCCAGGCGGAAGCCCTCGATATTCGCCCGCCGGGGGAACCGCTCCCGGGCCAGGTTGGCCAGAGCCGCCACGTCCACCTCGCAGTCGAAATGGCCGGAGTTGCAGGGGATGGCGTTGTTTTTCATCACGGCGAAGTGCCGCGCCACAATCACGTCCCTGCACCCGGTGGCTGTGACAAAAATATCCCCATACCGGGCCGCTTCATCCATGGGCATCACCCGGAAATTCTCCATGGTGGCCTCCAGGGCCTTGAAGGGGTCCACCTCAGTCACGATGACCTCCGCCCCCATGCCCTTGGCCCGCATGGCGATGCCCTTGCCGCACCAGCCGTAGCCTGCCACCACCACGGTCTTGCCCGCCACCATCAGGTTGGTGGTGTGCATGATGGCGTCCCAGGAGGACTGGCCGGTGCCGTACTTGTTGTCGTAGTAGTGCTTGGCCTTGGCGTCGTTCACCGCCATCATGGGGCAGGGGAGGATGCCCGCCCGCTCCCGGGCCCGGAGGCGGTGGATCCCCGTGGTGGTCTCCTCACAGCCGCCGACGAGCCTTGTTCCGTACTCGGCGCACCGGCCCCCCAGCAGGGCGATCAGGTCACCCCCATCGTCCACGATGAGATGCGGCCTGCATTTGAGCGTCTCCACCAGCAGGTCCTCGTAGCCCTGCGGGTCCACCCCGTGGATTCCGTAGGTGTCCACCCCCAGCTGGTCCATGGCCGCGGCCACGTCATCCTGGGTGGACAGGGGGTTGCAGCCCGTGAGATGGACGTC
The DNA here is from genome assembly GCA_944385475.1 of uncultured Oscillospiraceae bacterium. GTDB lineage: Bacteria > Bacillota > Clostridia > Oscillospirales > Oscillospiraceae > Oscillibacter. The sequence continues at coordinate 284 of CALWXJ010000023.1, read as the reverse complement.
GGCGCCCCCCTCCCGCAGCACCAGACCCAGGTTGGCCGTTTTGGCCTCCAGGTGGACGGAAACCGCAATGGTCAGCCCCGCAAAGGGCTTCTCCCGGCGGAACCGCTCCTCAATGCCTGAGAGCGCGGGCATAAAATCCCGCACCCACTGGATTTTTTGAAGGCCCGAAGGGGCCAGAGACCGATCTTTGATCCTGCTCATTGCACATGCTCCTTTTTCCGTCGCGTTTGGCCCCTATTGTATCACAGCCCCTCCCGGGAAAAAAGGCCCTGGGCAAATGTTTA
>CALWXJ010000022.1 GCA_944385475.1 uncultured Oscillospiraceae bacterium | reverse complement strand
GGCGATGAGCATCCGGGGCGGGGCCACGCAGGTGTTGTTCAGGGTGTGGCACAGCTGCATCTTGCCGTTTTCGTCCTTATAGCGGATGTGCAGCCGCCGGGCCTGGGCGTCCCCCAGGTTGGAGCATGAGCACCCCTCGAAGTATTTCTGCTGCCGGGGGGACCAGGCCTCGATGTCGCAGGACTTCACCTTCAGGTCCGCCAGGTCGCCGGAGCAGCACTCCAGCTGCCGCACGGGGATGTCCAGGGAGCGGAACAGCTCCACGGAGTACTGCCAGAGCTTTTCGTACCAGGCCTTGGAGTCCTCGGGCTTGCAGACCACGATCATCTCCTGCTTTTCAAACTGGTGGATGCGGTAGACGCCCCGCTCCTCGATGCCGTGGGAGCCCTTCTCCTTGCGGAAGCAGGGGGAGTAGGAGGTGAGGGTCTGGGGCAGGGACTCGGCGGGAAGGATCTGGTCGATGAAGCGGCCGATCATGGAGTGCTCGGATGTGCCGATGAGGTAGAGGTCCTCCCCCTCGATCTTGTACATCATGGCGTCCATATCCGTCTGGCTCATGACGCCCTCCACCACGTTGCCGTGGATCATGAAGGGGGGGATGCAGTAGGTGAAGCCCTTGCCGATCATGAAGTCCCGGCCATAGGCCAGCACCGCCTCATGGAGCCGGGCGATATCCCCCAGGAGATAGTAAAAGCCGTTGCCGGAGACCCGCCCCGCGGCGTCCATGTCGATGCCGTCAAAGGACTCCATGATATCCACGTGGTAGGGGATGGGGAAGTCGGGGACCTTGGCCTCGCCGAAGCGCTGCACCTCCACGTTGCAGCTGTCGTCCGGGCCCAGGGGCACGGAGGGGTCGATCATCTGGGGGATCAGGAGCATCCGCTTGTGCAGCTCCGCCTCCAGCTCCGTCTCCTGCTTTTCCAGCTCCGCCAGGCGGTCGGCGTCCTCCTTCACCTGCTGCTTCACGGCCTCGGCCTCCTGCAGCTTGGCGGGGTCCTTCTTGGCCTGGCCCATCAGCACCCCCACCTGCTTGGAAAGCTGGTTCCGGGCAGAGCGGAGCTGATCGGCCTCCGCGATGGCGGAGCGGCGCCGGGCGTCCAGGTCGATGACCTCGTCCACCAGGGGGAGCTTTTCGTCCTGGAACTTCTTCTTGATGTTTTCCTTTACCGCTTCGGGGTTCTCCCGAATGAATTTGATGTCCAGCATGGCTGTTTCTCTCCTTTATCTCATAGTCCCGCCTGGGCGGGATGTTTCACGTGAAACACGGCCGGGGATTTTCCCGGCAGGGAAGGGCGGCGGGTCTTAGGGTATGCGGCTTTTCCCGCCTCATTCCTCCTGGGGGGTCTGGGCCTCCACCGCGGTCTTGAGCTGCTGATACCGCTGGGCGGGATCGGTCATGCCCTCCGGCAGGAAGAGGTGGGAGGGGGCGTCCTCTCCCAGAAGGTCCTGGTCCAGGGCGTCGTCCTGGCCGTTTTCCTCCATCCCGGCGAGGATGGTGCGGCAGGTGTCATAGTCCCCCGCCTGGTAGCACCGCTCCAGGGCGTAGAGGTTCAGCATGGCGCTGAGGGCCTTTTCCCGCTGCTGCAGGAGCTGGGTCTGGGCCTGCTGGGCGTCCTGCAGGTCCTCCAGCTCCCCCTGGGTCTTGGAAAGCTCCTCCTGGAGCTGGATGATCTTCTCCTGGGTGGCCTGGACCTCCTGCATGGCGCTGAGGTCGCTTTGCAGCTGCCCCAGGGCCTCGCTGTTGCTGCGCTGGTGCATGAACAGCGACAGGGCCATCAGCAAAAATGCCGCCATGAACAGCACCACGATATAGATCACCACCGGTTTTCTCCCCCGGGGCGGCTGGGAGGGAGGCGCGGCCCCCTCCTCTTTCTTTTCCTCTTCCATGTTCAACTGCCTTTCTTCTCCCGGGGAAGACGGCCCAGGGCCTCCAGGAGGTCGTTGAGGTCGTCCAGCCCGTAATATTCCAGCTCGATGCGGCCCTTTTTCCGCCCGGTGACGATCTTCACCCCCCGGCCCAGCCGGGAGCTGAGGTCCCGTTGGGCCTGGGCGGTGTAGTCCACCGTCTGGGGGGAGGGGGCCGGGGACGCCTTCTTCTCCGCGGCCAGGCGCTTGGCCAGGGCCTCCGTCTGCCGGACGGAGAGGCCCCCGGACACCACCGCCTCCGCCGCCCGCTGCTGCAGGGCGGGGGAGAGGGGCAGCAGGGCCCGGGCGTGGCCGGCGGAGAGGCTGCCCTCCTCCACCAGGGTTTTCACCCCCGGGGTGAGGCTCAAAAGCCGCAGGGCGTTGGCCACGGCGCTGCGGGACTTGCCCACCCGGGCGGCGGCCTCCTCCTGGGTCATGTGATAGGATTGGATCAGGGTCTGGTAGCCGGCGGCTTCCTCCATGGGATTGAGGTCCTCCCGCTGGAGGTTTTCGATCATGGCCAGCTCCGCGGCGGTGCGGTCGTCGGCCTCCACCACCACCACCGGCACCTCCTGCAGTCCCGCCAGCCGGGCGGCCCGCCAGCGCCGCTCCCCGGCGATGATCTGGTAATAGCCGGAGGAGAGCTTGCGCACCGTCAGGGGCTGGATGATGCCGTGGAGGCGGATGGACTCCGCCAGCTCCTCCAGGGCGGCGGGGTCAAAGTGCTTCCGGGGCTGGCCGGAGCAGGGCTCCACCTGGGAGATGGGGAGGGTGAGAGAGCCGCTTTGCTGGGGATTCATCACGTCGTCGCCCAAAAGGGCGCCCAGGCCCCGCCCAAGGCCTGAGGGTTTCTTTCCTGCCATAGGGTCGTCTCCTTTCAGGACTGCTGGCGCTGGAGGAACTCCGCCGCCAGCGCGGTATAGGCCTCCGCCCCCCGGGAGGTGCGGTCATAGGCGGTGATGGGCTTTCCGTGGCTGGGGGCCTCGGAGAGCCGGACGTTCCGGGGGATCACCGTGGCGTACACCTTGCCGGGGAAGTAGTGCTTCACTTCCTCCGCCACCTGGAGGGCCAGGTTGGTGCGCCCGTCGAACATGGTCAGCAGCACCCCCTCCAGCTCCAGGCCGGGGTTCAGGGACCGCCGGACGATCCGCACGGTGTTCATCAGGTCGCTGAGGCCCTCCAGGGCGTAATACTCCCCCTGCACCGGCACCAAAATGGCGTCCGCGGCGCACAGGGCGTTGAGGGTCAGCAGCTCCAGGGAGGGGGGGCAGTCGATGAAGATATAGTCATAGTCCCCTTTCACCGCCTCCAGGGCGTCCCGGAGCAAAAACTCCCGCCGCTCCATGCCGATGAGCTCGATCCCCGCCCCCGCCAGGGCCTTGTTGGAGGGCAGCACGTCCCCGTACCGGGTGGCGCAGATGGCGTCCCGGGGGGGCACCCCCGACACCAGCACCTCATACACCCCCCGGGACACCGTCTTGTCCACCCCCATGCCGGAGGTGGAGTTGGCCTGGGGGTCAAAGTCACACAGCAGCACCCGCCGGCCCGCCTCATGGAGAGCGGCGGTAAGGTTGACACAGGTGGTGGTCTTGCCCACGCCGCCCTTTTGATTCACAATTGCGATGGTTTTGGCCAAATGGGGCACCTGCCTTCCGAAAATTCCGTGGATCGGCGCCCCGGGACAGCTCCGGCTGCCGGGAAAAACCCGTCCAAAGCCCCGCCGTTCCCCAAAAAGAAGGGCGCTCCATCTTATTATAGCAAGGGCGCCCTTTTCTTGCAAGGCAAAATGTAAAAAACAAACAGAAACCGCCCCAGAAAAAAGGAGGTGTGTTTCACGTGAAACACACCTCCTTTTGCGCCCTGTACCGGGGCGGGGGCCGCCGGGGTCAAGTCACTTTCCAGGCGGGAAAGGCCCCCGCAGGGACAGCACCCCGCCGCTGCGGGGGGGCAGAGACAGGGCAGGGGGCTGGGAGAGAAGCTGAAGGGGGCCGGTGCCCAGCAGGAAGGCCGCCTCCTCCGCCGGCTGGCCCAGGGGGAGGGAGAGGGGGACGTCCCCGGCATTGACGGCGATGAGGAGCCGCTCCTCCGCCGTCTCCCGGGCGAAGGCCAGCAGCCCGCCCCGGGTCCAGACCCACTCCAGGCCGCCCCGGCGCAGAGCGCTGTGGTCCTGCCGCAGGCGGCCCAGGGCGGCGAACCAGTCCCGCAGGTCCTGGTCCTCCCGGCCGTAGGGGTAGGTGCCCCGGTTGAAGGGATCCTCCCACCCCTCCATCCCCACCTCGTCCCCATAGTACACCGTGGGGCAGCCGGGGAAGGTGAACAGCACCAGGGCCGCCAGGCGCAGCAGTTCCCCGCCCCGGCGCCGCTCCCGGGGGCTGAGGCGGAAGGCCGCCCGGCCCTCCCGGGTGGGGGGCACGGACTCCGCCCCCAGCACCGTCAGGGCCCGGGGGGTGTCGTGGGTGCCCAAAAAGTTCATGCAGGAGCGGAAGGCCTGGGGGGGATAGTTCTCCCGCAGGGTCTCCAGGCACTCCCGGAAGTCATCGGCGTCGCCCCCCCGGAGATAGTCCAAAAGGGCGGTGCGGAAGGGGTAGTTCATCACCCCGTGGAGCTCCTGCCCCAGGAGGTAGCGCCGCCGCCGGGAATAGGCGATCTTGTTGCTGGCGTCCTCCCACACCTCCCCCAGGAGCAGGGCGTCGGGCTTGGTCTCCTCCACCGCCTGGCGCAGCAGGCAGATGAAGTCGTCGGGCAGCTCGTCGGCCACGTCCAGCCGCCACCCGTCCGCCCCCGCCCGCAGCCACCGCCGGACGATGGCCTGGGGCCCCTGGGCGATATAGCGGCGGTAGGAGGGGCTCTCCTCCCGCACAGCGGGCAGGGTGGAGATGCCCCACCAGGCGTCATAGTCCGTGGGCCAGGGATGGAAGGAAAACCAGTCGAAATAGGGGGAATCCTGGCTCTGGGCGGCCCCCAGGGTGGGGTAGAAGCCGTCGGCGTTGAAGTAGCGGCTCTGGGAGCCGGTGTGGTTGAACACGCCGTCCAAAATCACCCGCATCCCCCGCCGGTGGGCCTCCCGGCACAGGCGGCCAAAGTCCGCCTCCGTCCCCAGCATGGGGTCGATGCGGGTGTAGTCGGCGGTGTTGTAGCGGTGGTTGGAGGCGGACTCAAAAATGGGGCACAGGTACAAAGCCGTCACCCCCAACGCCCGCAGGTCGTCCAGCCGGGCGGTGATCCCCCGGAGGGTGCCCCCGAAGAAGTCCCGGTTGCGGATCTGCCCGTCCTCCTCCGGCTGCCAGGCGGGCTCCTCCTCCCAGGCGGCGTGGACCCACCGCTCCCCCACCAGGCCGGTGGGATCCGCGGGATCGTCCGGAAGGCGGCAGAAGCGGTCTGGAAATATCTGGTAGGCCACCCCCTCCTGGAACCAGGCGGGGGCGGGGGAGGGGCGGTAGACGGTGAGCTGCCAGGCTCCGGCCTCCTCCCCGGGGGCGTAGCCCCGGGGCCCCAGGCGGCAGGTGCTGCCGTCGGCCCGGGTGAGGGAGAAGGCATACCACAAAAGCTCCGGCTGGGCCGGAGCGGAGAAGGTCAGGGAAAAGCGCCTGCGCTCCCCGTCCTGCCCGGCGGGGGAGAGGGGCAGGGACCACTCCCGGCGGGAGAACTCCTCCCGCACCAGAAGGCGGCAGGCGCAAAAGCCCTCCGCCGCCAGGGGGCGGACGTGGAGGGCGATCTCCTCCCCGCAGGGGGCGGCGCCGAAGGGGGTCTTGCACAGGGGGCAGCGGGGGTCAAAGACAAAGGGCTCAGGCATAGAAAACAAAACCTCCCGTTTGGGAAAAAGGCGTTCCCCGGCGGGGGGAGGAGGGGCGGCTCAGGGCAGCAGGGTATCCTCCTCCGCCACGGGGGAGCCGCTTTCATCGGCGGAGAAATAGGCGTTGAGGATCTCCACGGCGGTGGAGGCCAGGGCGGCGCCGGAGCCGCCCTTTTCGATGACGATGGCCACGGCGATCTCGGGGTCGTCATAGGGGGCGAAGCACACGAACACGCCGTTGTCCGTGGAGTCGCCCCCCAGCTGGGCGGTGCCGGTCTTGGCGCCGGCGTCCACCACGCAGGAGGAAAAGTAGGGGGCCAGGGTGGTGGTGGTAAGGTCCTTCATGCCCTTTTTCACCGCCTCCAGGGTGCTGTCGCTGATGGAGATGGTGTTCAGGGGGTCGGTGTTGCCGGTGGCCAGCACCTCCATGGTCTGGGAGGACTTCACCGCCTTGAGCAGGTGGGCCTGGCAGTGCTTGCCCCCGGAGACCAGGGTGGCGATGTAGTTGGCCAGCTGGATGGGGGTAAAGAGGTGGTCGGACTGGCCGAAGGCGGCCTGGACGGTGTCGCCGCCGTACCACACGCCCCCCCGCGCCTCCCGCTCCTCCGGGCCTGCCAGGATGCCGGCTTTGTCCCCGATCTCGATGCCGGTGGACTGGCCCAGGCCGAAGGCGGTGGCGTAGGCGTCGATCTTGTCGATGCCCAGGCGGTAGCCCAGCTCGCAGAAAAAGGAGTTGCAGGAGGAGGTGATGGCCTCCGTGATGTCCAGCGAGCCGTGTCCGCTGCGCTTCCAGCAGTGGACGGTGAAGGTCTCGCCCCCCTCAATGATGTCCGGGTAGATCCAGTATCCCGGGTCCCGGAGCTTTTCCGTCAGGGTGATGACCCCCTCCTCCAGGGCGGCCGCCGCCGTCAGGGGCTTGAAGGTGGAGCCGGGGGGATAGGTGCCGCTGGTGGCCCGGTTCATCAGGGGGTAAGCGGGGTCGGTGTTCAGCTGGGCGATGTCCTGGCTGTAGGTGGAGAGGTTGAAGGTGGGATAGGAGGCCAGGGACAGTACCTCCCCGGTGCCCACCTTGATCACGGCGGCTCCGGCGCCCCGGGTGGACTCCTCCTCCCCGTCCTCTTCATTCATGGCCTCCACGGCGGCGGCCAGGGCGTCCTCGGTGGCGGCCTGGAGGTCCAGGTCCACCGTCAGCTCCACGGTGTTGCCGGGCTGGGGCTCTTCGGAGAAGTACTCCCCGGTGACCTTGCCGCTGCTGTTGGTGGAGACCACCCGCCGCCCGTCCTGGCCCTTGAGATACTCCTCAAAGGCCAGCTCGCTGCCGCTTTTGCCCACCCAGTCGTCCAGGTCGTAGCTCCCCGGCAGATCCTCCACCTCGGACATGTCGTTGATGCGGCCCACTGTTCCCAGGATATGGGCGGCATAGGTGGTGTGATACTCCCGGACGGAGGAGCTGGAGATCTTGGCCCCGGCGTAATTGCCGTCGCTGAGGATGGAGATGAAGGCGGTGTCGATGTCGTTGCACAGCACATAGGCCACGTTGGTGCCCAGGCTCCGCAGGGCCAGCTCATAGCGCACCCCCAGCACCATCCGGGCCTGGGTGTCGGTATACGTCTCCGGCACCTCCATGTCCTGGCGCATCCACGCCATGAGCTTCTGGGGGGTGATCCCCGCGTCGGAGAGGAGCTGGGTGGTGAGGTCCTGGGCGGTGAGGGCGTCCACGGGATCGGCGGGGGCGGCGTCCTGGGTGTCCCCGGCCTCCTCCTGGTCCCGGGCGTCCTCCTGGGGCCTTGTCTGCTCCGCCGCCGGCGGGTCGGAGGCGGCGGGGGAGAGCAGATCCTCCAAAGCCTCCCGGGCAGGCTCCAGATCCCGCAGATAGGACAAAAACCGCCCCTTCTGCAGCGAGGACAGGGCGTCGAGGGTGAAGGTGAAGGGGGCGGAGTCAGAGATGGGGAGGTTGTCCTCCCAGTCCACCCCCTGGGCCTTGCACAGCTCCAGAAGGCGCAAAATGGCCTCGTTTTTGTCCTGCCCCGCCTCCAGCAAACTGGCGTCAAAGGTCAAAGAGTAGGTGGAGCGGTTGGACACCAGGGTCTTTCCGGTGCGGTCGGTGATGATGCCCCGGGCGGCCTCCACCTTCTCCTCCCGGGTGATGGAGCGGGTGGACTGGGCCAGATACTCCTCGTGGTGGACGATCTGGATATTGAACAGTACCCCCACATAGACGCACAGCACCGCCCCCAAAAAGAGCAGCAGGGCGTGCATCCGGGTGAATTGCAGCTTGCGTTTGTTCATGGCGGATCCTCAGTCATCGGCGTGGGTGCGGCGGTATACGCCGCGGAACAGAAGGGTCATGGGGATGATCAGCGGCGCGGTGAGCAAAAACTCCCGGCACAGCACCCATGCCCCCGCCCCCCAGGCGGCCTTGCCCCGGCCCCACAGCAGGAGGCACTGGAAAAGGTCCGTGAGGAAAAAGGCGGCGGCGGAGGCCGCCAGGGAGCACAAAAACCCCGCCGGCAGCAGGTTGCGGGCAATGAGGCAGGCGCAAAGCCCCACCGCTGGAAAGATCAGGGTATAAAAGCAGGGCAGGGGGGCGGGCAGCAGCAGATCGCAGAACACCCCCACGCACAGGGCGAACACCATGGCGGCGGAGGGCCCCTCATAGGTGGCGGGGATGGCGGCGATGAGGGGGTAGCAAAAGGGGATGACCCCCCACAGCGTCACCCGCTGCAAAAGGGCCGTCTGCACCAGCACCCACAAAAGGGCCCCCAGGGTATAGAGCAGCCATTTGAAAAGAGTCTCGTTCCGGGCCAGCATCAGGGCACCTCCCGTCTTGGATTTTCAGGGCCGGGGCCCCGCTTCACGTCACGATCTCAAAGGAGCGGATGATGCACACCTCCGTCAGCTGGGAGAAATCCACCGCCGGTTCCACCACGGCGTAGGACGCCGCGCCGGAGGCGTCGGTGCGGATCTCCCGGATGGAGCCGATCACCAGGTCCGGGGGCAGATACCCCCCCAGCCCGGAGGTCACCACCAGGTCCCCGCTGAGGAGCTGGGCGTCCGAGGGCAGGTAGTTCAGCCGCAGGCAGTTCTCCCCCATCAGGGAAAAATCTCCCGCCGCCACGCCCAGGTCCCCGGTGCGGAACACCTTGGCGCCCAGGGAGGTGTCGGTATCCACCACCGTCAGCACCGTGGACCAGTTGCTCCCCGCGGCCTGGATGAGGCCCACCAGGTTGCCGTTGCCGTCGATGACGCAGTCCCCCACCTCCACGCCGTGGTCCGTGCCCTTGTTCAACGTCAAAGAGGAGGTCCAGTTGGTGACGGGGTGCTCTGTGACGGCGGCGGTCTCAAAGTCGCTGAGGTCCCGGCGCTGCTGCCGCAGGTCCAGAAGGTCCCGCAAGAAGGCGTTTTCCTCCAGGGCGCTCTCCGCCTGGCGCACCGTCTGCTCCATCTGGGCCAGCTGGCGCTGGAGGTCCTCCAGCTCCTCTTTGAGGGCCTTGTTGTCGGCATAGTAGTTCTGCTTGTCCTCCAGCCAGCCCGTCACGGCGGTGTAGGCGCTGCGGAAGGGCGCGGCCACCGTGTGCAGGGCGTTCACCAGGGGGGAGGAGGTGGCGCTGAACACCGACAGCACCGCCAGGGCCACGGCCACCACCGCCGTGGCAAACAGGATCCAAAGTCCGTTGTGCTTGAAAAAGTCTTTCAAAGAGCGCTTGCCTTTCCCCCATGTCCGGGAGCGGGTCTTCTTCCCAAGGCCTCACAGCAGCGTCAGGCCGAATTCCAAAAGCATCTGCCGCACCAGCTGCAGCGGCAGGCCCATGACGTTGAAATAATCCCCATGGATGCCCTCCACCAGCAGGGCCCCCAGGCCCTGGATGCCGTAGGCGCCGGCCTTGTCCATGGGCTCGCCGGAGGCGATGTAGCGCCGGATCTCCCCCTCCGTCAGGGGGCGGAAGCGCACCAGGGTGGTCTCGCTGCGGGTCAGCCGCCGCGCCCCCTGGCCCACGGTGACCCCGGTGCACACCAGGTGCTGCCGCCCCGAGAGGGCCGAGAGCATGGAAAAGGCCTCCTGCTCATGGGCGGGCTTGCCCAGGCGGCGCCCATCCAAAAACACCATGGTGTCCGCGGTGAGGAAGCGCTCCTCCGGCCGGCACAGCGCCGCGGCGGCCTCCGCCTTCTCCCGGGAGATGAAGGCCACCGTCTCCTGGGGGGTGAGGCCCGGGGGACAATCCTCCTCCACCTGGGGGACCCGGACTTCCACGTCCGTCAGCCCCACCTGGGACAAAAGCTGGCGCCGCCGGGGGGAGGAGGAGGCCAGGATCAGTGCTGCCATGGCCCCCTCACTTTCCCGTGGAGCCGAAGCCCCCCCGGTCGGGGCCCTCCAGCCTGTCCACTGTCTCAAAGGTCAGCCGGGGCTGGTTTTGCACCACCCGGAACTGGCAGATCCGGGCGTTTTTCTCCACCCGGGTGTCCCGGGTGGCGTAGACGGGCATCCGCCACTGGTCCCCGTCCCCCCGGTAGGAGCAGTCCACCACTCCCATGGAGTTGGTCTGCAGCAGCCCGTAATTTTTAAAGGTGGAGCTCCGGGGGACGATGTGGGCCTCATACCCCTCCGGCAGGGCGATGGCCACCCCCAGAGGGATCAGGGCAAACTCCCCCGCCCGCAGCTCCACGGTCCGGGCCGCCCGCAGGTCGATCCAGTCGGACTTGCCGTCCACATAGCAAAGGGGCTCCAGCCCCTCTTCCAAATAGTGTACCTTGATGTTCTCCATATCAAACTCCTCCGGCGGGGGTTTCTCCCCCCCCGCCGCCCCCCTCCGGGGCGGGGCAGGGGAGGGGACGCTGCCGGCTCTTTTTCTACAAATAGGATTATAAAATAAAAATATTACAAATTGGATTCACCCGTTCACTCCACGCCCCGGTGGTAAAGGCCCCGGGTAAAGGGGCCTGGGGCGGCCTGGCGGGCAAGATACCCCCGGCACACCGCCTCCGCCTCTTGGGCGGATTCCGTGGTAAAGCGCAGCCGGGCGAAGGCAAGGCCCAGGGAGCGCCACGCCGCCTGGTCCGCCAGCCAAAGGGGGAGGCTGTTTTGGATCTCCGTGCGGTGGCCCCACTGGAAGAGCAGGGGGAAGGCGGCGCCGGTGCGGTCCTTCAGGGCGCTGGGGCGGCTGCAGGGGGCGGCGGAGGGCAGCAGGGGGTCCGTGCCCTTTTTGCCGCAGAGGCCGCCGCAGTGCAAAAGGCAGTTCTCCGTGATCATCAAAGGCAGCCGGCCATAGACGATGGCCTCCGCCGGCAGGGCCTTGGGCAGGTCCCGGATCTGGGAAAAGCGCAGCTCAAAGGAGAGGCACGCCGAGGAAAAGCCCTTTTTGGCAAGGTACGCCAGGGCCCGTCCGTTGAAGACATTGAGGCCGTAGTCCCCATAAAGGGTAAAGTCCATATCCTTTACCAGGGCCGTATGGCCGATGTTCCCCGCCAGCACGGCGGTGACCCCCCGGCCCTGGGCCTGGCGGAGCATCCGACGCAGCGCCGCCTCGTCCTCCTCCCGCCAGACCCGGGGCAGCAGGGCGCACCACTCCGGCCCCTCCGGCAGGGTCTCGCCGTCCCGGCACAGCTCCTCCAGGGGCAGATAGACCCGGGCGGGGGAGAGCTGCCGGGGCAGACGGGCGATCTGCTCCATGCTCCGGGCGGAGACGGTATAGGCTGGCGCCGGGGCGGCGAAGCGGTCCTCCGGCGCCGGGGGAGGGGGCAGCTCCCGCCGGGGAGGCAGGGCGCAGCGGGCCTGGCCCAAGGCCTCCAGGGCGGAGCGCCGCAGGGCGTTGAGGGCGCTGGCAGGCAGGGCAAGGCCCGGGGCCACCTCCGCCTCCGCCCGGCGGCAGACATAGGCGGTGCCCCCGGTCTTTTTCAGCCGGGCGGCCACCTCCTCCTCCGTCAGGGGGCGGGTCCGGGCGGCCTGGGGCACCGGCCCCAGCACCTGGACGCAGTGGCCCGCCCCGTCCCGGGCGGTGAGGCTGGCGGCCTCCCCCGGGGCGATGCGGCAGGAAAAGTCCACCTCCACCTGCCGCAGGGCGTCCCCCTGGCAGGCGGCCCGGACACGGGCAAAGAGCTCCTCCGGCTCCGCCGCCCCCTGGGGGCGGGTGCCGAACATGTCCCGTCCCGGGCGGCCGGCCCAGTATCCCCGGGTGAAGCCGGAGCGGGAAAAGGCCGCCTCAAGCTGCCGCTGCTCCTCTGCCGTGGGGCCCCGGCCCTCATCCAGCAGGCGGCGGTAGATCCCGCCCACCACCGCCACGTACTCCGGCCGCTTCATCCGCCCCTCGATCTTCAAACAGGCCACCCCCATGTCCTCCATGGCGGCAAGGTCCCCGGAAAGGCAGTTGTCCTTCAGGCTCAGGGGATAGCCCGGGGCATTGCCCCGGGCGGGGGGCAGCCCCTCCGCCAGCAGGGTGTAGGGCAGCCGGCAGGGCTGGGCGCACCGCCCCCGGTTGCCGGAGCGGCCCCCCAGAAGGGCGCTCATGGCGCACTGGCCGGAGTAGCACATGCAAAGGGCCCCGTGGGCGAAGACCTCCACCTCCGCCGCCCCCTGGCGGCACAGCGCCGCCGTCTGGGAGGCGGAGCACTCCCGGGCCAGCACCACCCGGCGGCAGCCGTCCTCCGCCACGGCGGCGGCGCCGCCGGGGGTGAAGATGCTCATCTGGGTGCTGGCGTGGAGGGGCAGGTCCGGCAGGGCGGCCCCCAGAAGGGCCAAAAGCCCCCAGTCCTGCACCAGCACGGCGTCCACCCCCGCCCGGCAGGCCTCCCGGGCCAGGGAGAGGGCCTGGGGCAGCTCCCGGTCCGTCAGCAGGGTGTTGAGGGTGAGGTAGACCCGCACCCCCCGCTCATGGCAGTAGCGGACGCTGGGGGCCAGATCCTCCGGGGAGAAGTTCTGGGCGCTGCGGCGGGCGTTGAAGTCCCCGCAGCCCAGGTACACGGCGTCCGCCCCGCTCTGCACGGCGAAGCGCAGCGCCTCCGGGGAGCCGGCGGGGCAGAGCAGTTCCGGCTTCATCCCTTGCCGCCGCCCCGGCCTTCCAGCTTCTGCTGCAGGCGAAAGACCTCCCGCTTGAGGTCGCTGGCCTCTGCCTGGGCCTTGCCGGCGGCGTCCAGATACTCCTTGATCTGGCCCCGGAGCTGCTCGGCGGCGGTCTGGGCCTTGAAAAGCTCATCGGCGATGTTGGCGGCGGTGAGGACGGCGGCGTCCGTCCGGCCCACCCTGGACCCGGACAGGATCTCCTCCATCTTGGCGGCCACATAGTTGCCCACCTTCTGCATATAGGCGGCGGACTCATCTGCCACAAAGGCGTAGTCCTCCCCGCAGATGGTCACCACGACCCGGTTTGCCATGGAACATTCCTCCTCTTTTGTCTCTTTCCGGCCCCCGCCGGGGGCGGCGGAGCGGCTGGGGCGGGGGCCGCAGGCCTGCCCTCCCACGCTTGTACCCTTCAGTATACCATACCCGCCGCCCCTGCGCCAGCGGCAAACGCGGCGTTTTGAAAAAATTCACAAAGCCGAACCCGGCGCCGGGGCTTGTCCCGGGGGGAGTTTTCGTGTAGAATAAGGGGAAGTATGTTGCGAAAGGAGGCCCTGGTGATGGCCAACATCCTGCTGCACCCCGCGGAGGAGGGGGTGACGCTGTCCGCCCCGGCGGCGAAAAAGCTGGTGGAGCGGGGGGATGGGGACGCGGCGCTTTTGTATCTTTGCCTGCTGCGCCACCGGGGCACGGTGCCCCCCCGGTCCCTGGCGGGGGAGCTGCGGTGGGACCGGGGACGGCTGGAGGCGGCGGAGCGGACCCTGCAGGAGCTGGGGCTGGTGTCCGCCGGGGAGGAGCCTGCCCCGCCGGAGCCGGTGCGGGAAGCCCCCACCTACCCCCGGGAGGAGATCGCCCAGCGGCTGGAGGAGGACGAGCCCTTCCGCCGCCTGACGGCGGAGGTGGACCGGCGGCTGGGCCGGCGCCTCACCACCCCGGATCTGGGGATCCTGCTGTCCCTGCGGGAGGACGCGGGCCTTCCCGAGGACGTCATCTACCTCCTGGTGTGCCACTGCGCCCAGCGGGTCACCCGGCAGTACGGCCCCGGCCGCCGGCCCACCCTGCGGCAGATTGAGAAGGAGGGTTACGCCTGGGCCCGCCTGGGGATCGACACCCAGGCCGCCGCGGCGGAGTACCTCAAGACCTACGCCCGGCGTCAGGGGGCCATCCCCGCGTATATGCGGGCGCTGAACCTGGGGGACCGGGCCCCGGTGGCCTCGGAGGAGAAGTACCTTTTGTCCTGGCAGGAGATGGGCTTTCCCCCGGAGGCGGTGGCCCTGGCCTGCGACAAGACGGTTTTGAAGTGCCACGAGCTGAAGTGGGCCTACTGCAACGCCATCTTGAAGCGCTGGCACCAGGCGGGGCTGCACACCGTGGCCCAGATCGAGGCGGAGGACCGCCCCGCCCCCCGCCGGGGGGCTCCGGCGGCGCCGTCCCAGAGCCAGGGGGCGGCGGATGAGGCGTGGAAATACGTGTAAGGGGGCGGAAGGAGGCATACCATGGCATATGACGGAAAGATCCTGCGCCGGGCCCAGCAGCGCTTTGAGGAGGACCGCCAGGCCCGGGAGGAGGCGCTGCGCCGCCGGCGGGAGAGCGCCTTTGCCCGCTGCCCCCGGCTGGAGCAGATCGACGGGGAATTGCGGGCCACCGCGGGGCGGGTCATCGCCGCGGCCCTGCGCCGGGGGACGGATCCCCGCCCGGCGGTGGAGGCGCTGCGCCGGGAAAATCTCGCTCTCCAGGAGGAGCGGCGGCGCCTGCTGGCAGACCTGGGGCTGGAGGAGGACGCCCTGAATGACGTCCCCGCCTGCCCGGTGTGCGGCGACACGGGATATGACCAGGGGCGGGTGTGCCGCTGCCTGCGGGCCTATTACGTCCGGGAACAGCAGCGGGAGCTCAGCCGCATGCTGGACCTGGGGGGCCAGAGCTTTGACAGCTTTGACTTGGGATGGTACTCCTCCCGCCGCGCCCCGGGGCAGCGCAAGTCCGCCCGGGAGCATATGGAGGAGACGGTGTACAACAGCTGCGCCGAGTACGCCAGCCAGTTCGGCCGGCGGCCGGCCAACCTGCTGCTCTTCGGCGCCCCGGGGCTGGGCAAGACCCACCTCTCCGCCGCCATCGCCCGGGAGGTCAGCGGCCGGGGCTACTCCGTGGTGTACGACACCGCCGCCCATGTCTTTGACCGCTTTGAAAGCCAGAAGTTCAACCGGGAGGACGACGCCGCGGCGGCGGATGTGGAGCGGGTGATGCAGTGCGATCTGCTGATCCTGGACGACCTGGGCACGGAGATGACCACCGCCTTCGTCCAAAGCGCCCTGTATCAGATCGTGAACACCCGCCTGATGGACCGCCGCAGCACCATCATCAGCACCAACCTCACCCCGGACCGGATCGCCCAGCGGTATTCCCCCCAGCTGTCCTCCCGGCTGGAGGGGAGCTATCAGCTCCTGCCCTTTGTGGGGGAGGATATCCGCCAGCTCAAGCGCCGGTACCCCGGGGGCCCGCCGCCTGAGGAGGAGGGGGATCCCGCCGGGGAGGCGCCCTGGCCGTAAGGGCTGAAAAAAGGGAAAAAGGACAGCAGGCACGCTTTTTGCCTGCTGTCCTTCTTTTTCTGTCCGCTGCCTCCTGGTCCGCCTCAGGCCGCCCCCTCCTCCTGGGGAGGCAGCACCACGATGGTGGGGGGCGGGTTCTCCGGGACCGTCTCATCGGCGTCCCCGGTCTGCCCGGCGTCTCCGCCGGTCCCGGTGTCCCCGGTGTCCTGGGAGCCGCCCTGGCCGGAGCCGCCCTGGGTGTCCGTGGTCTCACCGGAGGAGGTGGTGTCCCCCGTTCCGTCCCCGGTCTGCCCGGTGTCCCCCGGCAGGGGCTGGGGAGAGATGGCCTCCTGGGCCGGGCCCCGGAGGATGACCTTATCCCGGGACTTATAGTTGCTGGAGGCCTCAAAGTGGCTTTCGATGACATTGCCCTGGGCGTCATAGAGGGTGTGGTACGTCTCCACCTTGTAGCCGGTGTAGGGGGTGACCTTCACCACCTCCTGCCCGGGGGAGAGAGAGGGATCGTCCTCATACACCGTCTTCCACGCCGTGGAGGAGAGCACCCGGTTGGTCATCTTGGAGGTGACGCCGTCCACATTGGTGCCCAAAAGGCGGATGGTGAGGTAGTTGTTTTCATAGATGGTGACGATCTTCACCGGGTAGTCGGTGTTGTTGGTGAACTTGAAGTCCAGCCCGCCCCAGGACACCGTAGCGTCCATGCCCCAGGGGATATAGCTGGGGACATAGCGGTGGGCGTAGCGCTCCGTGATCTGCAGATTGGAAAGCAGGCACGCGTAGTACAGCGTGGAGGAGGGCTGGCACACGCCGCCGCCGATCTCATCCACCGTCTCCCCCTGGACATAGGCCGGGGCGGGGAGATAGCCCTTGGCGGCGGTGCGGGGGCCCACGGCGTCGTTATAGGAGAAGGTCTCGCCGCTGTTGAGGACGTAGCCGTTGAAGGCGGCGGCGGAGAGCTTGACGTTGGAGCGCCGTGCCGCCGTGCCGGAGACCTTGGTCTTGGCCTGCCCCAGCACGTCCCGGAACAAAAGGGTCTTGAGCTCCTCGGCGGTGACTTTGGGCAGCGTCACCTGGGCGGGGACGGACACCGTCTTTCCCGGCTGGGCGCCGTCCATGGCCGCCTGGGCCGCCGCCACGTCGAATTCCGCCGCGGCCTGCTCCGGCACGATGGAGTCCGTGGCGCTGTCATAGGTGGCGTTGCGGGGCTCTCCGGAGAGGGCGTCGGCGATCTCCTGGGCGGTGAGGACCTGGGCGGGGAGGACCTCAAAGGGCACCTCCACGGCATAGTGTCCCTGCCAGGAGGCGGGGTCCAGAAGCACGGTCTTCAGGGCCGCGGAGCTCACCCGCCGCCCGTCCCAGGGACAGGTGATGTCCACGCTGGCCTCTGTGAGGGTGTAGCTGGCGTCCAGGGGGGCGCGGTAAAGGGACGCCGTGAGATCCGCCGCCACACGGCCGCAGGCGTCGGCATCGGGGTCCGGCCAGTGGCTGCCGCCGCCGCTTTGCCCGGCAAGGGCGGCAAGATACGCCCAGCCCCGGCCCAGAAAGCCCCGGCCCCGGAGATCGTCCATCCAGGCCTGGGCCTCCCCGGCAAAGGCCTGGGAGGAATAGCCCAGATCCCACAGGGCCACCTGGGCCACCTCCTCGCCGGAGTCGATGTCCCGCAGGGTGATGGTCTGGGCGGCCATGGCCTGCTCCAGGGCCTGCTGGGCCTGCTCCACCGTGAGGCCCGCCACGTCCACGCCGTTGATGCGGTAGTTGGGATAAAAGACGGTGACACCGGCGGCATAGGCGCACAGGGCCAGATAGGCCCCCGCCAGCACCACCGCGGCCCCAAGGAGGATCCACAGCGCCTTTTTGCCCCGGGGCGCCGGGGGGCAGGCCCCCTGGGCGGGGGACTGATTGACTTGTTCACGCCCGGAATCCATGCAATTCCTCCCACTGTGATAAAAATAAGTCCCGGCACATGCCGGGGCGGGGCAGCCCCGCCGAAAGGGCCGCCTGCGGGGGATCCGCCGGCCAAGGCGCGGCGCGCTCCCGCCCGGCGGGCATCTCTTTGGGGCAATTATATCACGGTTCTTCGCCAAATAGTAATTACAATCCAGTAACAACCCGTCCCCAGGGGGCCCGGGGCCTCACCGGGGCGGCAGCTTGGGGATGCGGATGGTGAGGACGATGGCGTCCTCCGTGTCCTCCCGGCCGCTCTGGGCATCCACCCCCGCCTCCTGGATCATCCGCAGCCCCCGGTCCACGCTGTTGAGAAACAGCCGTACGTCCTTGAGGATGAAGGTGCGGCGCCGGGCGGGGGGCGTGGACTGCAGCGCCGTGAGCCGCCGCTCCACATACTGCTCCGCCTGGGCCACGTTGAGGTGGCAGCGGGCCATGTGCTCTGCCGCCGCCAGGCGCTCGGCCTCGTCCTCCAGCCGCAGCAGCGCCCGGGCGTGGCGCTCGGTGAGGCCGTGGTCCATCAGCACCTTGCGGCAGGCGGGGGAGAGGCGCAGAAGCCGCAGCTTGTTGGCCACGGCGGCGGGGGAGCGGCCGATCTGGGCGGCGGTCTGCTCCTGGGTCTGGCCGGTGCGGCGGAGGAAGCGGGCGATGGCCGCCGCCTCTTCAAAGTAGCCCAGGTCCCGCCGCTGGAGATTTTCCACCAGGGCCAGCAGGGCGGATTCGGCGTCGTCCACCTCCGCCTCCAGGCAGGGCACGGCGGAGAGCCCCGCCAGCTTGGCGGCCCGCAGCCGCCGCTCGCCGGCCACCAGCTCCCAGCCCGCCGGGGTGCGGCGCACCGTCAGGGGCTGGAGGATGCCGTGGCGGCGGATGGACTCCGCCAGCTCCCGCAGGGCGGCCTCGTCAAAGGTCTTGCGGGGCTGGTGGGGGTTGGGATGGATGTCCTCCGGGGGGAGGGACAGGACCTGCCGGGAGATGTGATCCGCCATGGAAAGGGCCTCCTTGTGGAATGATTGCCTCCATTGTAGCCCCCGGGGGAGGAGAAAACGGGGGGAAGCTGTCGAAGGGCGGAAAAAAACGCGCGGCCTGATGGCCGCGCGGGGGAGAGCGCAAAAAAAGGGGCGCAGGCAAAAAAGGGCCCGGGGGCGCCGTCACTGGCACAAGAAGGCAAACCACCCCTGGCGGCTGCGGCGGTCCAAAATGGTGAGCCCCGCCTGGCGCAGCCCGGCGGCCACTTCGTCGGCCCGGTCGTCGATGATGCCGGAGCAGAGGAACCGCCCCTCCGGGGCCAGCAGGGAGCGCACCGATCCCGCCAGGGACAAAATGACGTCGGCCACGATGTTGGCCACCACCAGGTCATAGCCCCCGCCGATGCGCCCCTGGAGGGCGGCGTCCGTGAGGATGTCCCCCACCAGCACGGTGTAGCGGTCCTCCCCGATGCCGTTGAGGGCGGCGTTTTCATAGGCCACCTTGGAGCAGGTGGGCTCGATGTCCGCCGCCACCGCCTGGGCGGCGCCCAGCTTCAGCGCCGCGATGGAGAGGATGCCGCTGCCGCAGCCCAGGTCCAGCACCCGCATCCCGGGGCGCACCTGCTGCTCCAAAAAGGTCAGGCACAGCTGGGTGGTGGCGTGGGAGCCGGTGCCGAAGGTGAGGCCCGGGTCCAGCACCAGCTTCACCCGGGGGCTGTCCGCCACAGAGGCCTCCTCTGCCAGCCACTGGGGCACCACCAAAAGCCGCTGCCCGATGGGCATGGGCTGGTAGTACTGGCGCCAGCTGTTCTCCCAGTCCTCCTGGCGGAGGTTGTCCAGAAACATCAGCAGGGTGCCGCAGCCGCTGTGGCGGGCGCGGAACTCCTCCAGGGCCAGGCGCAGCTGGGCCAGGCGGGAAAAGCCCTGGGCGTCGGCGCGGAGGTAAAAGCGCACCTGGGATTTCCCCGCCATCTTCCGCTGCAGCGCCTCGTCCACATAGTCCCAGCACTGGCGGTTTTCCTCCAGAAACTCCTGGAACTCCGTCTCGTCGTCGATGACCACGTCGTCCACCCCCTGGGCGGAGAGGAAGGCCTCCACCTCCTCCAGGCCGGCGTGGTTGGTCTCAATGCGCACTTCCAGCCAGTCCATCTCTCACCGCTCCTTGCCCAGGAAGAACAGCGCCAGGGTCCCCGGTCCGGAGTGGTTGCCGATGACGGGGCCCACATAGCTGATGTGGATGTCCTGGGTGCCGAAGCGGCGGCGGACCTCGTCTGCCACGAACTGGGCGTCCTCCAGGCAGTCCCCGTGGGACAAAAACACCGGGCCCTTTTCCGGGTCGATGGCGGTTTTCTCCATCCGGTCCACCAGGGCCAGCAGGGAGGCCTTGCGGCCCCGGGCCTTATCCACGTTGATGAGCTTGCCGGCGTTGTCCACGTGGAGCACCGGCTTGATGGAGAGCATGGTGCCGAAGAGGGCGGTGGCGGCGCTGATGCGGCCCCCCCGCTTGAGGTGGTTCAGGTCGTCCACCGTGAACCAGTGGCACACGTTCAGCCGGGTGTCCATGGCGAAGGCATACACCTCCTCCAGGCTCTTGCCCCGGCGCTTTTCCATGGCGCACAGGTATACCAAAAGCCCCTGGCCCATGGAGGCGCACAGGGTGTCCACCACCAGGATCCGCCCCTGGGGGAACAGCTCCTGGAGGTTCTGGGCGGCGATGGCGGCGGACTGATAGGTGGCGGAGAGGCCCGAGGAGAAGGCCAGGCACAGGATGTCCCGCCCGCTCTCCAGGATCCGGCGCATCCCCGTCTCAAAGGCCCCCACGCTCACAGCGGAGGTGGTGGCCATCTCCCCGGCGCGGACACGCTGGTAGAAGGTGTGAAAGTCGATGTCCCGTCCGTCCAGGTAGTTATAATAGGTCTTGCCCCCCATCTCCAAGCTCAGGGGAAGCACCTCCACCTCCAGCTCCCGGGCCATTTCATCGGTGAAATCGCAGCAGCTGTCGGTGATGATCACATAGTCCCGCATGATGTATCCTGCTCCTTTTTCGTGTCTTTTTTCCGGGGTTTGGCCGGGCATTCCTGGCCCTTTTTCTGCCGCAGCAGCGCCACATACCGGCTGCTGGCCAGCTCCGCGGCGTAGCTGATGAGGGCAAAGTGGATGGCAGCGTCCGCCAGGGAGGCGTCCTCTTTATACGCCTCCATGGCGTCGGCGGTGCTGGTGAGGGCCCGGTCCAGGCTGGATAAAAACGCGGCGTAGCCGCTCTCGGCGCTGTGGTCCTCCCGCAGCTCCTCCCGGATGAGAAGGTCCATGTCCCGGGCGGACATCACCCGCTTGAGGGTGCAGATGGCGGTGAGATACGCCAGATGCTCCCGTCCGTATTTCTTCCCCTCCGCCCGGGGCACCAGGCCGTTTTTCGTGTAGTTGTTCACCATGGCGGAGGTGAGGGGGTCGTCCTCGTCCAGGCGCAGCACCTGGCGGTCCATGTAGCTGAGGACCTGGTCCATATACAGGGCGAAGTCCGGCAGCTGCTCCCACCGGGCGGGCCGCTGGGTCCGCAGCCGCTGGCTGAACGCTTGCAATGCCTCTTCCATAAGCGCCTCCTTTTGCGCGTTTCAATGCGATGAGGGGATTATAACACAAAAGTATGGTGTTGTAAACCGCCTGTTCTGGTTTTCAACTTTTTGTGAGGAGCAGTTGACAACCGTTCCCCTGCAAAGAAATGCCCCGCCCCAGGGGGGCGGGGCGGAAAGAGGGCCTATTTTCCCACGCAGAAGCGGGAGAAGATGCCGGAGACGATCTCCTCCCGGGCGGTGCGGCCGGTGAGCTCTCCCAGGGCGTCCAGGGCCTCCTCGGCGTCGGTGAGGATGGCGTCGGGGGTGAAGCCCGCCGCCAGGGCCTCCCGGGCCCGTCCCACCGCCTCCGCGGCCCGGCGGACGGCCGCCTCCTGCCGCGCATTGGTGAGGATGGACCCGGGGGGGGTGTTGCCCGCCGGAAACAGCGCCGCCACCGCCTCCTCCAGCCCGGCAAGGCCCTCCCCCGTCAGGGCGGAGAGGGAGAGGACGGCGGCGGGGGGGCGCTGCCCCTGTCCCCAGACAAGGCGGGGGGCCGGGGCGGCAGGGAGGTCCGCCTTGTTGACGATGAGGATCCAGGGGGTGCCCTGGGCGGCCAGGCCCTCCAAGAGGTCCCGGTCCTCCCGGGTGAGGGGCTGGGAGCCGTCCGCCACCGCCAGCACCAGGTCCGCCGTCTCCATGGCCCGGCGGGAGCGCTCCACCCCCAGCTTTTCCACGGTGTCCTCCGTGGGGCGGATGCCGGCGGTGTCCATCAGCCGCAGCCGCACTCCGCCGCACACCACGGATTCCTCCACCGTGTCCCGGGTGGTGCCGGGGATGTCGGTGACGATGGCCCGCTCATACCCCGCCAGGGCGTTTAAGAGGGAGGACTTGCCGGCGTTGGGCCGGCCCACGATGGCGGTGGCCGCCCCCCGTTTGAGGATCCTGCCCCGGCCGCAGGTGGCCAGCAGCCGCTTCAGGGTGCCCTCCGCGGCGGCAAGGGCGGCGGCGACCTCCTCCGGGTGGATGTCGGGGATGTCCTCGTCGGGGTAGTCCACCACGGCGTAAAACCGGGTGGCGATGTCCAGCAGGGCCTCCCGGATCTGCTCAAAGTCCCGGCGCAGGGAGCCGGAGAGCTGGGCGGCGGCGTTGCGGGCGGCGGCGGCGGTCTCCGCGTCAATGAGGTCCACCACCGCCTCCGCCTCGGTGAGGTCCATATGGCCGTTTAAAAAGGCCCGGCGGGTGAACTCCCCGGGTCCCGCCTGCCGGGCACCGGCGGCAAAGAGGGCGGAGAGGAGCTCCCGCAGCACCACGGGGGAGCCGTGGCAGTGGAACTCGGCGGAGTCCTCCCCGGTGTAGCTGCGGGGGCCGGGGAAGCGGACGGCCAGGCCCCGGTCCAGCAGGCGGCCCTGGGCGTCCAGCACGTCTCCGAAGACCATCTTCCGGGCCTCCTGGTCGTGAAAGGGCCGGCCGTCTGTGGGGCGGAACACGGCGTCGCACAGGGCAAAGCACCCCTCTCCCGAGACCCGGAGGATGCCGATGGCGGTGGGGGCGGCCCCGGTGGCAATGGCGGCGATGACGTCCATTCAGATCAGCTCCTTTTCCATGACGAAGTTTTCCAGGGTTTGGCCTCGCAGCGCTACCTGCTGGGCATGTACCAGACGGTAGCCCCGGCGGGCAAAAAAGTCCTTGGCCGCCCGGGAGGCGTGGACCGTGATGCGTCTATCGGGGCACCGGCGCTCCAGAAAGTCGCACAGCACGCCCCCCACCCCACGGCCCTGGGCATCCGGCCGGACGTAAAGCAGGTCCAGATAATTTTCCTCCAGGGCGCCGAAGCCCAGGAGGGTTCCGCCCTCCTCTGCTTTCAAAAACAGCTCCCGCCGGAGTTTTTCCTGCCACCGGGGGGCGTCCGTCTCCTCCGGGGCCCAGGCGGAGAGCTGGGCGGGGGTATAGCAGGGGGCGCAGGTGGTGTGCACCGCGTCGTAAAACAGCGCCAGAAGGGGGGTGAGGTCCGCCCCGGTGCAGGGAGAAATGGTCATGGAAGCTCCTTTCCCGGAAAAAAGATCCCCCGGAGGGGGAAGGTCTTGTGGATAAAAACAGCGGGGCGGGCGTCAGCCCGCCCCGCGGCGTCATAGCAGGGGAGAAAGCGGTTTACTTGATGCGCTCTCCGGCGGCCTCCTTGGCACGGATCTCCTTGACGGCGTCCTTGTGAGAGAGGTTCACCCGGCCCTTTTCGTCGATGTCGGTGACCTTCAC
Organism: uncultured Oscillospiraceae bacterium; assembly: GCA_944385475.1. GTDB lineage: Bacteria > Bacillota > Clostridia > Oscillospirales > Oscillospiraceae > Oscillibacter. The sequence goes on along the minus strand of CALWXJ010000022.1, from coordinate 1,093 downwards.
CCACATCATGTCGCCGATCTTGCAGGCGTCCTCCACCTTCTCGATGCGGTGGTCCGCCAGCTTGGAGATGTGCACCAGGCCGTCCTTGCCGGGGGCCAGCTCCACAAAGGCGCCGAAGGTCATGAGGCGCACCACCCGGCCGTAGTACAGCTGTCCCACCTCCGGGACGAAGACGATGTCGTCGATGCACTTCTTGGCGGCGTCGCAGGAGGCGGCGTCCACGCCGGAGATGAAGATGGAGCCGTCGTCGTTGATGTCGATCTTGGCGCCGGTGTCCGCCACGATCTTCTGGATCACCTTGCCGCCGGAGCCGATGACCTCCCGGATCTTGGAGGGGTCGATGTGCATGGTGAGCATCTTGGGGGCGTACTTGGAGACCTCCTTCCGGGGCTGGGAGATCACCGGCAGCATGATCTTATCCAGGATCTCGCACCGGGCGTCATAGGTGATGTCCAGGGCGTTTTTGATGATCTCCATGGTGAGGCCGTCGTTCTTCAGATCCATCTGGATGGCGGTGATGCCCTTCTTGGTGCCGCCCACCTTGAAGTCCATCTCCCCGTGGAAGTCCTCCACCCCCTGGATGTCGATGAAGGTGGTGAAGGAGCCGTCGTCATCCTGGATGAGGCCGCAGGAGATGCCGGCCACCGGGGCCTTGATGGGCACGCCGGCATCCATCAGGGCCAGGGTGGAGCCGCAGATGGAGCCCTGGGAGGTGGAGCCGTTGGAGGAGAGGACCTCGCTCACCACCCGGATGGCATAGGGGAACTCCTCCACAGAGGGCAGCACCGGCAGCAGCGCCCGCTCGGCCAGGGCCCCGTGGCCGATCTCACGACGCCCCGGAGAGCGGGAGGGCTTGGCCTCCCCCACGGAGTAGCCGGGGAAGTTGTAGTGGTGCATATAGCGCTTCTCCGTCTCCTCCCAGATGGTATCCAGCTTCTGGCAGGCGGAGAGGGTGTCCAGGGTGGCGACGGAGAGCACCTGGGTCTGGCCCCGGGTGAAGAGGCCGGAGCCGTGGGTCCGGGGCAGAACGCCCACCTCGGCGGACAGGGGCCGGATCTCGTTTTTCGCCCGGCCGTCCACCCGGTGGCCCTCC
>CALWXJ010000021.1 GCA_944385475.1 uncultured Oscillospiraceae bacterium | reverse complement strand
CTCGTCCACCTCGTAGCCCTTGTCAGGCTCCGCGGTGATGGTGACCGTGTCCCCTTCATCCGCCCGGGTGGGGGAGACGGAGACATCGCCGTGCCGGCCCGCGTCCACACTGACGCGGTAATCCCCGCTGGAGGTGCTGGAGGAGGAACCGGAGTGGCCGTAATCCAGCCGCTCCCAAAGAGGAGTAAGACCAGAGACGAGGCTGGCCGGGACTTCTGTTCCCGCAGCATAAACGGTGCCGTCTGGAGCCGCCCAGCCCAGGAAAACATAGCTGGGGCGGGACACGGCGGGAAGCGTCACCATTTCCTCTGCTGTCGGGCGGACCGCCGTGATGCTGCCGGCGCTTCCGGCGGCCTCCGCAGCCTCGTCAAACGTCTCATGGTAAGAATAGGTCTGGCCGTTGTTGGCCTCATACTTCAAGTCCGCATCCAGATAGAGAGGATTGACAGGATTGCCGAAGGCGCCGCCAGAGACGGCGATGCTGCCTGTCTCCGATTCCGCCGGCTCCACATCGCTGACGCTTCCATCAAGGGTGCTGCCCTTGAGGAGTCTGCCGCTCACTGTGCCGCCAGTGATCTTGGCAACGGGGACAACCCCGTCAGCCGGGGACATACCGGAGGCCTCGTTATACCAATAGGTACCCACATCGCCATTGATCTGGGCATCGTCCCGGATCCGCGTGTCGCCGGCGTAGCTGCCATATGCCCAGGTGGTCACGGAGCCCGTCAATTCCCCGTCGGAAATATCGGCTTTGTGCCAGTTCTGTACCGCCTGGGTCTCAGACTTGATGATACCGCCGGTAATATTCAGCGTGCCCTTTTCATCATTTTTCACCGCGATGAAATTGTCCTGCTGGATGTTGCCGCCCTCAATGTTCAGTGTGGCCGGCTGATAACGACCGTTGCAGATCAAGGAGGAGCCCGACCACGTGGTGGGAGAGCCCGCGTTATTGCTGATATTGCCGCTCTTGATGGTCATGGTTCCCTGATAGTTATAGACGGTATAAAAGCAGCCGTAAGGTCCATTGTCAGAGCGCTTGATGGTGCCAGTGCCTTCTTCGCTGCTGTCCTGGATCACCACGATACCGTTATTGGTAAGGGCGGCCTTGCTGGGGGTGGTGCCGCCATCCAGGGTTTTTCCGTTGAGCTCCAGAATGATGTCCTTGTCTGCGGGAATGGTGACATTCTCCTTAGTATCCTTCAAAAGGACAACGGTATCCTGCGCTTCGGCAACATCGATGGCGCCCTGCAGCGTATCGTAGCCATCAGAGCCGATCCGGGCGACATATTCCGTCACAGTGCCGCCGTTAGGCACTACGCTGCCGCCCTTGACTTCGCCGCCCATGTCTTCAAACGTACCATCCACCGTCAAGGTGGTGCCCTCCGACATCTCCACGGTGCCCATATTGGTGAAGGTGGCGCCGCTGGCCACTGTGGCGTTCACGCCCTCCATGGTCAGCGCAGCGCCGCTGGAGACGGCAAACTCTTTCACCTCAGTTGCCGATGTGGGATCAAATTCCTTCACCGTCACATCGAGGGGCTCTCCCTCTTTTTGGATGGAGATCCCATCAAAAGTAGCGGTGTAGACGTCGTTTTTATCCCGCTTTACCAGCGGGGTGAGCAGTGCCTCGGTCACATCGGTAGTGGCGGAAATGTTCCAGGTGCTCTCCCCGGTGACGCCGCTGCCGTCGGGTTTTCCGGAGTCCGTTTCAAAGCATCCCGCACCCGCGCCAAATTCCAGTGTGCCCACGCTGCCCCCTTCCAGGGTGACATCAGCGGTGCCCACAAAGCCCCGGTTGGTGGCGGAAAAATTCTCGATGCCGCAGTCAGTGGCCTCCAGTGTGGAAGATTCCACCTCGCCATTGATACCGCCGAGGAGGAGGGCCTTAACGGAGCAGTTATCCAAAATCACTTCGCCGCTGCCCACTTTCCCGCTGCCGGAGGGACCGACACCAAGGAGATAAAACTGACTATTGGAGGCCCGGATCACCACATCGTTGACCACCGCATAGGTCTCCATCTTTCCCTTTTCAATGTCCCGGGTGCCTTCACTGCCATTGCCGTTGATACCGCCGTTGACATAGAGCTGGTCAGGGGAATCAGAAAGATCCACGCCGGTAAAGGTCATGTAGACCGTGCCCTTTACGCTGGTATTGTTGGTACCGCCGCCGTGGAGGACATACCAGACATCTGCCTCATCGGAGATGTCCATCACCACGTTCCCCTCTACCACGGAACAAGTCTCCTCCGTATTGGACTTGTAACCCCGGTTTCCGCCATGGAGGTTTTTGATTCTTCCGCCGGTCATGGTGATATAGGTGCTGGAAATCGTCACAGGCGTAGTGCTGCCGTCTCCGCCGCCGTAGACCGACGTGCCTTCGGTTACACCCACATACTTGGTGGTTCCGCCGTCATCCCAGCTGATGTAGGCACTGCTGCCCGTGGTGAAGCCGGGAAAAGAAGCCATATCTCCACCCACTGGGGCATCCTTCGTGATGTAAATGTGGGTGCCGTTGGCATAGAAGGCAGAACCACTTGCCGTGGGCATTCCATCATCATTTGCAGCCAATGCCGTCACAGGCAGCAGCGTCAATACCATCGCCAAGGAAAGCGCCACTGAAAAAATCCGCTTCCTGATCATTTGTACATACTCCTCTCCTATTTCTCTCTGCCCGATAACACAGAAAGTATCGCCTTCTCAGTTTCTGGGCAGAGTCCTTGTTGGATAGACATAATTTACCATTCTTTCACGGGTAGTGTCAAGAGTTTGCAGAAAAAATACAGATCTTCTCTCCTGAAATAAATTTAGATACCGTGTCCTCTTATAGGGGACACGGCATCTGAACCTCATCCTTTTCGGCCTTGTTTGAACTTGGAAAAATACAGATTGAAGCACTTCTCGCCGTATGCCTGCAAATCCTGGGAAAAGGCCCGGTACGCCTCCAGGAGGGCCTGTCCCTCCTCCGTCAGGGCCGCGCCGCCGCCGTGGGCGCCGCCGGTGGACGTGGCAAGCAGCTTGCAGCCGCAGATCTCCTCCGCTGCGTGCATGATCCGCCAGGCCTTGGAATAGGCCATAGACATGGCTGCTGCTGCAGAACGGAGAGATTTTTTCTCCGCCACCTGCTCCATCAGCGTCATCACGCCAGGGCCGAACCCCCGGCCATCTTCCCCCCCGCAAAGCCGGATGATCAATTTTACCCGCAGCGCCTGCTCCACATCCCCACCTCCCCTTTTTGCCATTGTAACATACCGCTATGGATTTGCAAACGGAAAAAACTATGCTACAATCATGAAGAACGATTTTGTCCGCCCCGGCGGACCGAAGGAGGGATCCTCTTGCAAACCATCAGACTGGGCCGCACAGACCTCTATGTAACCCGGCCGGCGTTTGGCGCACTGCCCATCCAGCGCATCTCCAAGGCCGATGCCGTAAAGCTGGTCCGCCAGGCCTATGACGGCGGCATCAATTTCTTTGACACCGCCAACGCCTATACCGACAGCGAGGAAAAACTGGGGCAGGCCCTGGAGGGCATCCGGCACAATGTGGTCATTGCCACCAAAAGCGGCGGAGGGGATAAAAAGACCGTCCTCTCTCACATTGAAAACAGCCTCAGGATGCTCCGCACCGACTACATTGATCTGCTGCAGTTCCACAACCCCGAAAAACTGCCGGATATCCAAGATCCTGACGGGCCCTTTGCCGCTGCTCTGGAGATGCAGAAAAAGGGCTATGTCCGCCATATCGGGATCACCAACCACCGCCTGCAGGTGGCCCGGGAGGCCATCGCCTCCGGAAATTTTGAGACGCTGCAGTTCCCCTTTTCCTATCTGGCAAGCCCGGAGGAAGCGGAGCTGGTATCCGCCTGCAAGGAATCAGACATGGGATTCATCGCCATGAAGGGCCTTTGCGGCGGGCTTTTGAACAATGCCGAGGCCTGCCATGTCTTCATGGAGCAGTTTGACAATGTGGTCCCCATCTGGGGGATCCAGCGGGAGGAGGAGCTGCGCCAGTGGCTGGAGCTCTCCCACAGAAATCCCCCCATGACTCCCCAGCTGCAGGCAGTGATTGAACAGGACCGCAAAGAGTTGGCAGGTAATTTCTGCCGCAGCTGCGGCTACTGTCTGCCCTGCGCCGTGGATATCGACATCCCCCAGGCGGCCCGCATGTCCGCTCTGCTGCGGCGCTCTCCCTACCAGCCCTACATGGAAGACCAGTGGTACAAAAAAATGCATCAGATCGAAAACTGCATCCACTGCGATGCCTGCAAAAGCCGCTGTCCCTATGGGCTGGACATCCCCAATCTGCTGCAGCTGATGCTCAAAGACTACGACGAATTCTACGCCGCCCATCACGGCTGAACACCAGGAGGCTTTTATGCGTTTTACATCTGACGGCTCCGTGATGGAGCTGCAGGTCACCGGCTATGAGTTCCCACCTGACGGGGGACAGCCCAAAAGCGACGACCGCAACTGGCTGGTGGTGCAGTGCACCTTCACCCCCAAGGGCGGAAAACCTGTAAGCGACAGCAACAGCTGTCTTTTGACCTATGAACTGCGGGAGATGACCGCCGGCCTGAAAGTCCTGCTCTCCGGTGCCCAGGACCACTATGAGTGTTCCTTTGTGGAGCCCTATCTGGACATCGCCATGCAAAGTGACGGGCAAGGCGCCTTTTGGGCAGATATCTCCTTTTTCCTGCCCCACGCCTGGGACGCGGAGGACACCGCCGACATCCAGTGTACCCTCTCTCCCCAGGAGCTGAACGGCCTGGTGGAAGAGCTGGAATCCTGGTGCGCCCAATATCCCGACCGGGCATGAGAGGCCGCTTCCTCCGAAGAAAAGAAGCAGCCCTGGGGGGACCGATGGTCCCCCCAGGGCTGCTTCTATGCAGTTGCTCAAAGGTCTTTGCTGCGAAATTTCCGGATCTTTTAACCCTTCTGGGTGGGATCCACCTCCGTGGGGCTGGGAACAGGGTGCTCCTTGTGCTCGATCAGGGCCCGGATCATCTCCACTGTGCCGCTGAGGCCCAGGAAGCTGCTGTTGATGCAAAAGTCATAGCTGTCCACATCGCCCCAGTCCTTGGAGGCATAGTACTCATAATAGGCGGCCCGGCGGCGGTCCGTCTTTTGGATCAGCGCCTTTGCCTTCTCCGGTGTCAGATCCTGCCGCTTGGCCACCCGGGCAATGCGGTCTTCCAGAGGAGCGCAGATGAAAATGCTCAGCAAATCGGGGTTCCCCGCCAAGGCATAGTCGGCGCAGCGGCCGATGATCACGCAGGGGCCCTGCTGGGCAATGGTGCGAATGGTGGTAAAGGTGGCCAAATAGGCCTGCTGTTCCAGCGTGTTGTGGGCGCCCCCGGAGATGGGGAAGGGATAGGAGTCCGTGGCGATGGAGTACAGAAGACTCTTGGGCCGCTCGTCAAAGCTCTCCAGCACTTTCTCGCACAGGCCGCTTTCCTTTGCGGCCTCCTGCAGCAGTTCCTTATCATAGAAAGGAATGTTCATCTCCTTGGCTACGCGGATGCCCACTTCCTTGCCTCCGCTGCCGAACTGCCGGCCGATGGTAATGATGGTTTTCATAAAAAGACCCCCTTTACAGTTGTGCCAAATACGGCCCTCATTCCGAAATGGAGGGGACTGATTTATGGTGCTTTCCTATGGATAGTTTACCACGTTTTGCCTCTGCCGTCAAATAAAAATATGCCAGCGCACCCTGGCGGACAAGGGCTCTGCCGCTTTTCCCCGATCTCTATTCCTCCCATCGGGGCATGGCAATCCCGCCGCCGGAAGGCGGGATCTGCCACCCCACCAGCACTGCTCCCCGCTTTACCCGGATCATGGCCTCCGGCTGGAGGAAATGGTTGCTGACCCCCAGGGGAAACGCCGCCTGAAGGGTCCCCTCCGTCAAGGGATACTGGGCGCCGACGATGGTGACCCCCTCTGCCTGCTCGCCCAATGCAAAAAGGGACAAAAGCCCCCATTCCACCTCCCGAAAAAGGTGGAGCGACTCGTTTTCCATGGCCGTCCAGCAAAACTCCTGATCAAATAAGAAACCCCTGGCGCCATGACGGCGCAAGTACAGCAGCGCCTGGAGGTTCGCCAGCGTGTGATCCAGCCGTTTTCCTCCGGTTCCCCCGTAAAGTATAAAATCTTTACATTCCTTTTCTAATCCGGCTTTAATCGCCAGCATCATATCGGTATCGTCTTTTTCCACCGGGGCACGGGTGATGTTTTCAAAGTCCGACGGCTGCTCCATGGAATCAAAATCCCCAATCAGCAGGTCCGGAACAATCCCCACCTCCCGGCAAGTATGATACCCGGCATCGGCCGCGATGACGAAGTCCTCCCCCTCCCTGGGCCTTTCATAGAGGCCGTGGAAGGTGCCGGCGGCAAAAATAAAACAGCGCTCCATGGGATGCCTCCCTTGTCTTTTTCCCAAGTATAGCACAAGGCCGGCCCTCCTTGCAACGACGGAAGCGTCCCTCCCGCCTTAGAAAAAACGGCGGACCAAGCCAGTGGCTTCGTCCGCCGCTGTTTAGTTTTCTGAATCGCTGCCCGCTTCCTCTACCATCCGGGCTGCTTCCCGCAGGCTCACACCCTGCTCCTTTGCCAGGCGGGAGAGGTCGTCAAACTCATATTTCCACCGGCACACCCCATATCCCCGGGAGGTCTTGCGCCGCACCGGCCCCCAAGGCGTGGAACGGGTATCCGCCTCCCGGTCCAACACATAGCGGCGGTAGCAGGACTCCCGCACGCCGATGGTGGTGGTATGGAGAAACAGCAGCCTCACCATCTCCTCCCGGTCCGCCTCCCGGCACAGGACCGTGAGCATCGTCCCCGGGCGACACTTTTTCATGCCGATGGGGGTGGTATATACCTCCAGAGCGCCGCCATGGAGCAGCTGCTCCATGGCAAAGCCCATCTCCTCGGCCGTCATGTCGTCCACATTGCAGCTGAGGCCGCACACCTCATCCGTGCTCATCAGCCTTCCTCGCTCTCACCCAGCATGGCCCGGACGCAATTGGCCGCCTTGAAGTCCTTTTCACCCATGCCGTAACCGATGGACTCCACCCGCATGAGGGGCATCTTTCCAAAGCGGGTGGCAAAGTGCTTGATCAAAGCCGCGCCGGTGGGTGTGCACAGCTCGCCTTCCACATCGCCGCCGTAAATAGGCACGCCCTTGAGAACAAATGCCGTGGCAGGAGCGGGAACCGGCAGGATGCCATGGGCGCAGTGTACCTGTCCGCTGCCCACATGGACGGGAGAAACCACCACCTCGTCAGGGTGGATTTCGTTCATCAGCATGCATACAGCGGTGATATCCGCAATGGCGTCCATGGTGCCCACTTCATGGAAGTGAATCTCCGTGACCGGCATGCCATGGGCATGGCTTTCCGCCTCAGCGATGAGGCCGAAGACCGCCAGCACATCCTCTTTGACCTTCTGCGGCACGTTTGCCAGATGGTCGTTGACGATGTGCTCAATGTCGTGCATGCCGCTGTGGTGATGGTGGTGGCCGTGTTCATGGTCATGGTCATGCTCGTGCTCATGCTCGTGCTCATGCTCATGCTCATGCTCGTGGTCGTGCTCATGGTCGTGGTCATGCTCATGCTCGTGGTCGTGGTGGTGATGATGGTGATCATGGCTGTGCTCTTCCTCTCCGTTGACCAGGACCCGTACATGAGTGCCCAGGATCCCGCATTTGGCAGAGGGCTCCTTCTTCATCTCCACGCCGGGAATCCCCAGGGCATTCATCTTTTCCAAAAAGGCGTCGGGATCCGGGATCAGCTCCAGCAGCGCCCCGGTGAGCATATCTCCGGCAGCGCCCATTCCGCAATCTAAGTACAGGGTTTTCATAGCTCTCTTCTCCTTTATATAATTAAAATTTATCATTTCTCAGCTTTCCCGTGGGCCCTCTGGCACCTTTGGAAAGGCAGTTTACTTTTTTACGTCCATGTGATTGATCCGGCTGGCCAGGAACCCGGCGCCAAAGCCATTGTCGATGTTTACCACCGACACGCCGCTGGCGCAGGAGTTGAGCATAGACAGCAGCGCTGACAGTCCGTGGAACGCCGTGCCGTATCCCACGCTGGTGGGCACTGCGATAACGGGGCAGTCCGCAAGACCTCCGATGACACTGGCCAAGGCCCCCTCCATGCCGGCGATAGCAATAATGACACTGGCCTCCATAATGGTATCCATATGGGACAGCAGCCGGTGCAGTCCCGCCACGCCCACGTCGTAGAGACGCACTACCTCGTTGCCGAAGATCTCTGCAGTCTCCGCAGCCTCTTCCGCCACCGGGATGTCACTGGTGCCGCCGGTGGCCACCACAATGTGTCCGATGCCATCCGGCTTGGGGGGCTGGCCGATCACCGCCACCCGGGCAGCGGCATTATAGCGCAGAGGGTGCACCGCCTCCACTTCCCGAGCCGCCTCCGGGCTGATCCGGGTGATGAGGATGGTATTTTGTCCTCCCTGCTTCATGGCAGAGACGATGCCGATCATCTGTTCTGGCGTCTTACCGGCCCCGTAAATAACCTCCGCCGTCCCCTGGCGAAGCTTGCGGTGAAGGTCCACCTTAGCATACCCGATGTCGGCAAAGGGCTCCATCTTGATCTTTAGCAGGGCCTCCTCCACAGACAACTGCCCCTGCTGGACCTCTTCCAAAATGCGCTTGATCTCATTGTTCATCTCGTACCTCCAAATCCAGTAAAACCCCTTGATAAAGGCCCTTGAGGCGGGCCGTAATCTCCTCTTTGCGGCGCAGGACTTCCTCCAATCCGCTTTGCGGCACCTGGATCCGGGCAAATCCATGCAGATCCCGCACCCGGAAATTCCGCAGTCCCAGCCCTGCAAGATAGGCCTCTGCCGCCTCTGTGCGCTGCAGAGCCTGGGGCGTGATGGCAGTGCCGGTGGGGATTCGGGTGGCCAGGCAGGCATAGGAGGGCTTATCATGAGTGAAAAGTCCTGCCTCCCGGGAAAGGCGCCGGATCTCCCCCTTGGTCAGTCCGCACTCCCGCAGTGGTGAGCGTACAGAAAGCTCCCGCAGCGCCCGCATGCCAGGACGGTCCGCGGCATCATCCGAGGCGTTGGTCCCGTCTATCAGGACGGAAAATCCGTCCCGGGCCGCTGCCTGGCTGATAGCGGAGAAAATAAGGCGCTTGCAATAATAGCACCGCTCCGGCGGATTGGCCACCACCTCCGGACAGGAGAGCACATCCGCCTCCAGCACCTCCATCTCCACCTCCAGCTGCTCCGAAAGGCGGCGGGCATCTTCCAGCTCAAAAGCCGGCTGGAAGGCAGAGTGGACATAATAGGCCTTCACCCGCTGACTCCAGCACTTGGCCGCATACATGAGATACGCCGAATCCACTCCCCCGGAAAAGGCGAGTGCCACCTGGGGGCACTCTTTAAAAAACGATATGAGATCCATTTGACTCCTCTCCGCTGTGTATAGCTTAACAAAAAACAAAAAGACCTACGGCCCTCCCTGCGGGAAGGTCCGTATGCCTTCTTAGCATACCATTTCAGTCCTATATTTCATGATGGCTTTTCCGCCGAAAAGTCCCTCTCCGGCGGATACCGCACCCTTGGGGCACGGGGCGCTTTGCACCAAGGCTCTGCTTTGCAGGCCTGAGCGTATTCTACCGAAGCATCAGAAAAATGTCAAGCCCCTTTCCAGCCCCAGCTCCCGTAAATGCTGCGCCGCACACCTCCGGATTCGCCGTTTTTACGAGGAACATACAGGAAATTTTGGAAGCAAGCATACCGAAATGGGAGTTTGTCCATGTCTGCCCTTTTTCCAATGGATTCTTGGGGGTTTGACTGTTTGATAGTTTATATCATTTTAATAGTTTATATATCAATAATTATATGTTTTTGACAAATTCTTAACACGTCCACTTTTTTCGTAAAGTTCAATTTGACAAATTCGAAAGGCGGTAATTATAATAAAAATGTTAGCGTCCCAGCGGCAACGTGTCTTTGTCCCGACATGCCCCAAGAATCTGCCGCCTCTCTATCAGGCGCGTCCTTTTGTTTTTGAAGGGCAGACCGGAGACAGAAAAGGAGGATACATAGTGAAAAAGAAAACGGATATCACGGAACAAATCATTGAGGCCCACGGCTCCTGTCAATCCAATCTCATCGCTATTCTGCAAGAGACGCAGGCGGCTCACAACTACCTCAGCGAGGAGGACCTGACCCTGATCGCTGACCGGCTTGGCATCAGCACGGCCAAAGTGTACAGCGTTGCCACCTTCTATGAAAACTTTTCTCTGGAGGCCAAGGGCAAGCACATCATCAAGGTTTGTGACGGCACTGCCTGTCATGTCCGCAAATCCGGCCCTATTTATGACGCTCTGCGGGAATACCTGGGCCTCACCGGGAAGAAGAAAACTTCCGCCGACGCCATGTTTACCCTGGAGACCGTGGCTTGTCTTGGCGCCTGCGGCCTGGCCCCCGTCATCACCATCGACGGAGAGGTGCATGCCAAAATGACCCCCGAGTCCACGCTTGCCCTCTTAGAGGATATTCGGAAGAAGGAGGCCATGTAAGATGGTGAAGAGAAAGCTTACAAGAGATACGTTTCATGTTTTTCAAGTTACTGCTCAAAACGCCCTGAAGCAGACCCAGCAGGCCATCTCCGTTTTGATTTGCGCCGGCACCGGCTGCATTGCCGGCGGCTCCATGAAGATCTATGAAAATATCAAGGCTGAATGCGAATCCCGAGGCCTGCCCGTCTATGTGGGGCTCAAGCACGACTCCCAGGAGGAAAAAAGCCTTCATGTGAAAATGAGCGGCTGCCACGGCTTTTGCGAAATGGGCCCCCTGGTACATATCGAGCCCATGGGCATCATGTACATTCATGTCAAACCCGAGGACTGCCACGAGATCATTGAAAAGACCATCCTGGGCGGAGAGATCATCGACCGGCTGGTCTACCACTTGGACGGTGTGGCCTATCCCCACCAGGATGACATGCCTTTCTACAAAAAGCAGCATCGTCTGGTGCTGGAAAACTGCGGCCGCAGCGACGCCGAGGATCTGGAGGAATATGTGGCCAAGGGTGGCTACGCCGCCTTTGAAAAGGCCCTTTTTGAGATGACAGATGAGGACATCTGCCGCACCATCATGGATTCCGGACTCCGTGGCCGGGGCGGCGGCGGCTTCCCCGCCGGACGGAAGTGGGACGGTGCGCGCCTTCAGCAGGCAGAGAGGAAGTATGTGGTGTGCAACGGCGATGAGGGCGACCCTGGCGCTTTTATGGACCGCTCTATCATGGAGGGTAACCCCCACAGCGTCATTGAAGGCATGATGATCGCCGGCCTTGCTGTGGGCAGCTCTGAGGGCTATATCTATGTCCGGGCGGAATACCCCCTGGCAGTGGACCGGCTGCGCATCGCCATCCAGAAGGCGGAAGATCTGGGTTTGCTGGGTGACAATATCATGGGCACCAATTTCTCTTTCCACCTGCATATCAATCGCGGCGCCGGTGCCTTCGTCTGCGGCGAGGGCAGCGCCCTGACCGCCTCCATCGAGGGCAAGCGGGGCATGCCCCGGGTCAAGCCTCCCCGCACCATTGAGCACGGCCTCTGGGCCATGCCCACAGTTCTCAACAACGTAGAGACCTATGCCAACGTCCCTCTCATCATCTCCAAGGGCGCTGAGTGGTACCGCACCATCGGCACTCCCAATAGCCCCGGCACCAAGGCTTTCGCCCTCACGGGCAACGTGGTGAACACGGGCCTGATCGAAGTGCCCATGGGCACCACGCTGCGGGAGATCGTCTTCGACATCGGCGGCGGCATTAAAAACGGCAAAAAGTTCAAGGCTGTGCAGATCGGTGGCCCTTCCGGCGGCTGCCTGACAGAAGAGCACCTGGATCTGCCTTTGGACTTTGACTCTTTGAAAAAGCTGGGCGCTATGATCGGCTCCGGCGGCCTTGTGGTCATGGACGAGGACACCTGCATGGTGGAAGTAGCCCGGTTCTTCATGCACTTCACGCAAAACGAGTCCTGCGGCAAGTGCACTCCCTGTCGGGAGGGCACCAAGCGGATGCTGGAGATCCTGGACCGCGTCATCGCCAACAAAGGCACTGTGGAGGACCTGGACCTTTTGGAGGAACTCTCTGACACCATTACCAACACCGCCCTGTGCGGCCTGGGGCAGAGTGCCTGCAAACCTGTGCAGAGCACACTGAAATATTTCCGGGATGAATACCTGCGCCATGTGGTGGACCACCACTGTCCTATCTGCAACAAGGAAAAACCTCACCCTGTAATTGATCCGGAAAAGTGCAAGGGCTGCGGCAAATGCCGTAAGACCTGCCCCATGGAAGCCATCGACGGCACGGTGAAAAAACCTCACACCATCAATCCCGAAAAGTGCGTCAACTGCGGTGCCTGCGTAAGCAGCTGCCCCTTCGGCGCCATCACTGCCAGCAAGGAGGGTTAAGCAATGGCAAAGGGAATCATGTATGTCGACGGCCAGCGCGTAGCCTTTGACGGCGAGAAAAACGTCCTGGCAGTCATTCGGAAGGCCGGGATCGATATGCCCACCTTCTGCTATTACTCAGAGCTTTCTGTCTACGGCGCCTGCCGGATGTGCGTAGTGGAAGACGAACGGGGCAAGATCGATACCTCCTGCTCCATGGAGCCCAAAGACGGTATGCATATCCGCACCAATACCGCCCGGCTGCTGAAATACCGCCGTAATATTTTGGAGTTGCTGCTGGCCTCTCACTGCCGGGACTGCACCACCTGCGAAATGAGCGGTGACTGCCGGCTGCAGAAGCTGGCCCTTCAGTTCGGCGTGCGGAACATCCGCTTTGCCGATACCCGTCCCACCTATGAAAAGGACACCTCCTCCCCTGCCATTGTCCACGATCCCAACAAGTGCATCCTCTGCGGCGACTGCGTGCGCATGTGCGAGGAGATGCAGGGCATGGGTATTTTGGACTTTGCCCTGCGGGGAAGCGAGCTGCAGGTGACCCCCGCTTTCAACAAGAAGCTCTCTGAGACCAAGTGCGTCAGCTGCGGCCAATGCGCCGCCGCCTGCCCCACCGGCGCCATCACCGTGAAAAACGAGATCGGCAAGGCCTGGGACGCCCTGAACGACCCCCAAAAGCGGGTGGTATTTCAGGTGGCACCCGCTGTGCGGGTGGCCCTGGGCGAGGCCTTCGGCCTGCCCGCCGGCACCAATATGCTCAACCAGCTGGTCTCTGCTTTGAAAATGATGGGCGCCGATGAAGTCTATGATACCAACTTCGGCGCGGATCTCACCGTGATCGAGGAGACCCATGAGTTCCTGGAGCGGTTGGAAAAGGGCGGCCCCTTCCCCATGTTCACCAGCTGCTGCCCCGCCTGGGTAAAATATGTGGAGAACGAAGATCCCAAATATCTGCGCAACATCTCCAGCTGCAAATCCCCCATGCAGATGTTCTCCGCCGTTTTGCGGGACCAGTACAAGAAAAAAGGTGCGGCGGACGGACGCACCACCTATCATATTGCCGTCATGCCCTGCACCGCCAAAAAGATGGAGGCCGCCCGGCCTGAGTTCCAGCACGACGGCAAGCCTGATGTGGATCTGGTGCTCACCACCCGGGAGATCATCACCATGATCAAGGAATCCGGCATCCGTTTCAAGGAACTGGATGGCGAGGCTCCGGATCTGCCCTACGGCATGGCCACCGGCGCTGCCGCCATCTTCGGCACCACCGGCGGCGTGGCGGAGGCCGTGGCCCGCTGCGCCATGGCGGATAAGAGCCACAATACTTTGCGGACCATTGAGTTCTCCGGCATCCGGGATTACGATTCCGTCCGGGCAGTCACGCTGCCCATCGGCGATCGGGATGTTCAAATTGCCGTGGTCCATGGCCTGGTGAATGCCCGGAAACTCCTGGCGGACATTGAGGCCGGCAAGGTCTATTTCGACCTGGTGGAAGTGATGAGCTGCCAGGGCGGCTGCGTAGGCGGAGCAGGCCAGCCCTTTGGCCTTACCAACCGCAAGCAAAAGCGCACAGCCGGGCTCTATGCTACGGATCGGGCCTCCATGATCAAGAGCTCTGATTATAATCCCCTGGCCCGGGAGCTGCTTGAGGGAGAGCTGAAAGGCCGTGCCCATGAATTGCTCCACGTGCACTACAAAGCAGGCAAATAATGCGCAAAGCCTCCCCGGTGCGATCCATGCGCCGGGGAGGTTCTCTTCTATCCCCTTCCCCCCATAAGGCAGCGGGGATCTTTTTTCCTCTTCCGTCTTAGAAAATTATAGAATTTGCTTGACAAATCCAAATATTTTAGTATAATAATATCTGTTCGCTACGGCATATAGAAATAGCGGGTTTGTGTAAGGGTAGCACAGCAGACTCTGACTCTGTATGTGAGGGTTCGAATCCTTCACCCGCTGCCACATGGGAGCAAGCGTTTTTTCGCTTGCTCCATTTTTATGTGAAAAAGACCTGGGGACAGCTTCCCCAGGTCTTTCTTCATACCCCGCAGGCAGGCTCCCCTGCCCCCGAAAAAGCAACTTTTATGGTTCTTTTTCCTCCCCCTCCCAGGGCGCGGCATCATATGTGTCCAAAAAGGTGTGAAGCACGCCTCCGGTCTTATAGCCGGGGAAGGTGTCCAGCTGCACGCCATGGATGGCCCGAAAAATACTTTTTTCCACGTTAGGATTTGTCTTGCGCAGCTGCCGCAGCAGTATTTTCATCTCCTGGCGCTTACTCTCTCCCACCCCGTCTTCCGCGGCATCCCGCCCCTCCGTGAAGCGGCAGGCGCACTGCAAAAAGCGCAGTTGATTGTAGTTCTGCCAGGCGATGATATCCTCTTCGTGAACACAATACAGCGGGCGGATCAGCTCCATGCCGGGAAAGTTTTTGCTGTGGAGCTTTGGGGGCATGGCCTGGAGCTGGGCACCATAAAAAAGGCCCAGCAGCGTTGTCTCCACCACATCGGAAAAATGGTGTCCCAGGGCAATTTTATTGCACCCCAACTCCCGGGCCCGGGCATATAAAAATCCCCGACGCATCCTGGCACACAGGTAACAGGGGTTCTTCTCCACCTGTACGGTCACATCAAAGATGTTGCTGTCAAACACTGTGATGGGGATTCCCAGCCGCTGGGCGTTAGAGGTGATGAGATCCCGGTTTTCCTGTCGGTAGCCGGGGTCCATCACCAAAAACTCCAGGTGGAAGGGCCGGTCTGTATGCCGCTGGAGCTCCTGCATCAGTTTGGCCAAAAGCACGGAGTCCTTCCCTCCGGAAATACAAACAGCAATGCGATCTCCGGGCTTTACCAGCTCATAGCGCTTCACAGCGGCGATAAAGGGGTTCCAAAGGCGCTTTCGATAGGTCTTGATGAGGCTGCGCTCCGCCACCTCCTGAGCAGTCAATTCACGGGACATGCGTACCTCCAAACACGGAACATATCAAAACCAGATCGCCGCAAGACGCAGCAAGGACGAGGCCACCCGCCGGGGCCACGAACGCTTTTCCCAGTCCTTCAAGGTATATCGCTGGCTTTGTTCTATAATATCATCCATATCCTCCAGCAGCTCTTCAACCGCCGGCATCCGATACAGCAGTACCCCACACTCATAATGGAGCTGGAAGCTCCGGTAATCCATATTGATGCTGCCAACCAGGGCCACCTCCCGGTCCACCAGGACACTTTTGGCATGGAGAAAGCCCGGGGTGTATTTGTAGATCTTCACCCCATGGCGCAGCAATTCCCCCCAGTAGGTCTCCGCAGCCATATAGGCAAATTTCTTGTCCGGGATAGCGGGCACCAACAGCCGCACGTCCACGCCGGCATCCGCCGCGATGCAAAGCGCCTGCTGCATGGAATCCTCCACTGCGTAATAGGGCGTTGTGATATACAGCATCCGCTGGGCCGACGCGATAAGCTGGAGATAGACGGCCTCTGCCGGATTATCGGGATTGTTCAGCGGGCCATCGCAAAAAGGCTGGCACCAACCCGTGCCCTCCGGCATCTCTCTGCGGGAACGGTAAAAATCATCTTCATTGGGAAACGTGCGGCCCATCATCTTCCACATCTGCATGAACTGGGCGGCAAATCCCCAAACTGCCTCTCCCTCAATGCGAATGCCGCTGTCCTTCCAGTGGCCAAAGCGCACGAAGAGGTTGGCGTACTCGTCTCCGATGTTGATGCCGCCGGTATAGGCCACGTGCCCGTCGATCACCACGATCTTCCGGTGATCCCGGTAGTTGAAATAGATCCGGCTGACATATCGGTGGACAGGATTAAAGACCTCCACCTCGATGCCGGCGTCCTGGATCGCCTGCAGCGTGGCATCAGACATCCGGGTGAGGTTGCCGAAATCATCAAAAATCAGGCAGACTTCCACCCCCGCGGCAGAGCGCTCTTTCAAAACAGAAAAGATCTGGTCCCAAATCTTCCCCTCTGCCACGATGTAGTACTCAATAAAGATGTACGTTTCCGCCTGGCGCAGATTTGCAAGCAGATCCTCGAAGAAAGCGCCCCCATCTCCAAAGTACTTCGCCGTGGTATCGCGGTACAGCCAAAATCCCCGTTTTTGCAGATATGCCGCCACCCGCCCCAGGAAGGGGGACTCCCGGGTAAGCCGGGAGAGATTGGTCTCGCTGGCCATCTGCAGACTCTCCCGCTGAGGCAGGGGAGGGATCTTTTTCAAACTCAGCTGCTTTGCCTGATGGGTACCACCCCACAGGCAGAACAGAATCATTCCCGAAACCGGCATAGCCAGCAGCAGGCACATCCACACCAGCTTATAGCTGGGGCTTCCGGAACGCTGATAGACCCAAATGGCCACCAGAATACTGGCTACCTCCAGCAGCGCATAGATGAAATTGGCATAGGACTCCAAAAAATAGTCCACCGCCAGGGTCACGGCGATCTGCGCAATGACCGTCATGGCGCACATCAAAATGCTGGTGGCTGCGCTGATCCGCCGCTCCACCCGCTCGGAAGCATAATCCGCTTTTCGTTTCATCCACACGCACCTCCTAAGCTGCAGGTTTACCCGTAATGGAAAAATTATAGCAAACTCCGAAGCAGGCTGCAACCTCTCCTTCCCCTAAAAACGACACATGCGGACGGCTCAGCCGTCCGCATGGACTGTCAGCGGCGCTGGTGGAGCAGCGTCTGCCGGATATCCCAAAGTTTTTCGCTCAGATCCACATAGTAGATGTGGGGGTTTTCAAACCGCTTCACCTCATCCCAGAGCGTGTCCACCTGCTGGCGGCAATAGCGCTGGATCTCCGGAAGAGCGGGACGGCGATACACCAGGCGCCCTCCCTGGAAAATCGGCACCTGCAGCGGCCGGGCAACAAAATCCGTATAGGTCTTGCGCTTCCAGGTGGCATTGGGGTCAAACAGTTCCAGGGGCTGGGAGGGATCCACGGTCTCATTGTAAAGGGTGATATAGTCCGCCTCTGCCTTCCCGGTGGCCCGATCGAAGATCCGGTATACTTTTTTAAAGTGGGGAATGGTGATCTTCTCCACATTCTCACTGATCTTGATCTTGGGAATAATTTCTCCCTGCTGGTCTTCAATGGCGCAGAGCTTATAAACGCCGCCAAACACCGGCTGACTGCTGGCGGTGATCATCCGCTCTCCCACGCCAAACATGTCCACTTGGGCGCCCTGGAGCAAAAGATCCTGGATCAAATACTCATCCAGGGAATTGGACACGGAGATCTGGCAGGACTGCCACCCTGCCTCGTCCAGCATTTTCCGGCCTGCCTGGGTCAAATAGGCAATGTCACCGGAGTCCAGACGGATGCCGCACTTGGTGATCCCCCGGGGCCGCAGCACTTCGTTAAAGGCCCGGATGGCGTTGGGAATGCCGGAATGAAGCGTATTATAGGTATCCACCAGCAGCGTTGCATTGGTGGGATAGATCTCACAATAGGTCTTGAAGGCATCATACTCCGAGTCAAACATCTGCACCCAGGCATGGGCCATGGTGCCTCCGGCGGGTACGCCATAGAGCTGGTCAGAGATGGTGCAGGCCGTGCCGGCGCAGCCGCCGATATAGGCCGCCCGGGCGCCGGTGATGGCGGCGTCCGTCCCCTGGGCCCGGCGGGAGCCGAACTCCAGCACCGTCCGCCCCTGGGCGGCCCGGACGATCCGGTTGGCCTTGGTGGCGATGAGGCTCTGGTGATTCATGGTCAGGAGCAGAAACGTCTCGATCAGCTGCGCCTGAATGGCCGGCGCCCGCACGGTCACCACCGGCTCCCGGGGAAATACCGGCGTCCCCTCCGGAACTGCCCAGATGTCCCCGGTGAAGCGAAACTCCCGGAGGTAGTCCAAAAACTCCTGAGAGAACAGCTTCTTGCTTTGCAGGTAGGCAATATCCTCATCAGTAAAATGGAGATTTTCAATGTAGTCGATCAGCCGCTCCAGACCCGCGCAGATGGCAAAGCCCCCCTGGTCGGGGATCCTGCGGAAAAAGGCGTCGTAATAGGTCATGCGCTCCCGCATCCCGGACTGGAAATATCCATTGCCCATGGTCAGCTCATAGAAGTCGCAGAGCATGGTCATGTTGAGTTTTTGCTGTGAATCCATAGCAAACACTTCTCTTTCGATAAAACAATTTCTTTGATTATATGCGCCATTTCGAGGAAAAGCAACACTTTCTCAAAATCCGTCGCTTTTGGCAAAAAAGATTGACATTCCCTCTCCCCTTTTTTATCATACTATCATATCAATTATCACGTCCCCGGATCACCGGGGAGGGCGGCGGGACCGCATGGGAGGAACACTGGCATGGATGTGATCTTGGGGATCGATATCGGCGGATCTGCCACAAAAATCGTGGGGCTGCGGCCAGACGGCAGCGTGCTGTCCATGCTGCGGGTTCGGGCGGAGGACCAGGCTACCAGTTTATATGGCGCCTTCGGCAATTATCTCACCAGCAACCGCCTTCGCCTGCAGGATGTAAAGCGGGTGGTCCTCACCGGTGTGGGGGCCAGCTATGTAGACGGGGATATCTATGATCTGCCCACCAGAAAAGTGGATGAATTTCTCTCCAGCGGCACCGGGGCACTGGCTCTTTCGGGCCAGTCCTCCGCCGTAGTGGTGACCATGGGCACCGGCACCGCCTTTTTGTGGGCGGAACGGGGAAAGGGCGTCCGGCACCTGTGCGGCAGCGGGATCGGCGGGGGCACCCTGGGTGGGCTTTGCAGCAAGCTGGTGGGCATGGAGCGGTTCGGCCAGATCAAAAAGCTGGCAGAGGGGGGCGACCTCAACCATGTGGATCTCACCATCAAGGATATTGCCAAAAGCGCCGCCGCCAGCCTGGATCCCGACATGACCGCCGCCAACTTCGGCAATCTGGCCGAGGATGCCTCGCCTGCCGACCTTGCCGCCGGAGTCATCAATCTGGTGCTTCAGGCCATTGGAACCATGACGGTTTTGGCCTGTCAATGCTGCAAGACCCAAACCGTGGTCCTCACCGGTTCCGTCACCACCTTGCCCCAGGTGCGCACCAATTTCGCCACCTTTGAAAAGCTCTATGGCATCCGCTATATCCTGCCGGAAAACGCCACCTTTGCCACCGCCATCGGCGCGGGCCTCAGCAGTTTGAAAACGGAGGGGGCACTGTGACGGCGGCTATCGGGGGAATTTCACCAGGAGGCGGTCTATGAAAGCCCTGTGGAATCTCTACCACCCGCAGATCCCCTCCTTCCTCCCCGCCCTGGCGGCAACGCCGCCTCTGCAGCGGCTGCGGAAGGTGGGGATACACTGCGGATGCGAGTATACCGCAGTGCCCTCCTTCTCCTCCTGGCTGCCCTATTCTCGCTTTGATCACAGCGTGGGGGTAGCCCTGATCATCTACCATTTCACCGGAAACACCGCCCAGACCGTGTCCGGCCTTCTCCACGATGTGGCTACCCCGGTATTTGCCCATGTGGTGGATTTTTTGCTGGGAGATCATCTCCGGCAAAGTGCTACAGAAAGGCAAACGGCGGAGCTGATCGCCGCTTCTCCCCCCCTGATGACAGCGCTGAAATCCTTGGATCTGACATTGGAGGATGTAGCGGACTACCATCGTTACCCCATTGCGGACAACGACTCCCCCCGCCTGTCGGCCGACCGGCTGGAGTACACCCTGGGCAACCTTCTCAGCTATGGTTTTGCAGACCAGGATCAGATCTGCCGGCTCTATGGTGATTTGACGGTGGGACTGGCAGAGGACGGTGGGGAAGAAGAGCTTTCCTTCCTCCACGCCCCCCAGGCAGCATCTTTCGGCCGCTTGGCCCTGTCCACTGGGCGGGTTTATGTAGCCCCGGAGGACCGCTTTGCCATGGAGACTCTGGCCCGGCTGCTGAAAGCCGCCCTGCAGCGGGGCATCCTCACCCCCGCTGACCTGTGGACCACGGAGCCGGAAGTCATTGCAAAACTCACGGCAGACCCATCCTGCAGGGCTTTGTGGCAGTACTATACCGGACTTTTTCGGGTCCGTGCCCTCTCCTCCTCTTCCGGAGCAGGTGCTCTCCAAGTGCGCGCCAAGCTGCGCTATATTGATCCGCTGCTGCAGGGCTGTGGACGGCTGTCACAGTGGGATGACGCCTTTTCCCGGGAAGTTGCGGCCTTTCGCTCCCTCGATTTTTCTGATTTTCTTGAAGGGGAAAGTAAATTTCCTTTACATTGATAACCTATAAAAAACCACGCCCGGCGCTTTGCGCCGGGCGTGGTTTCATCTCAGCAGGAAAAAGCCGTCATCACTCTTCCGAGCCGTCGTCCTCTTCCCCGTCAGTCTCATCCAGGCTGTCCATATCAAACTCCAGCTTCTCGCCGCAGTTGGGGCAGGTCACCTCTCCGTCATCCAGGATGGACTCGTCGAAGTAGATCGTCTCTTCGCAATTGGGGCAGGTGGTGGCGTAGCAATCCTCATCCTCGTCCTCTTCGTCCTCGTCTTCCTCCTCGCCGAAGACCACGTCCTCCACATCCTCCAGATCATCGCTGACCACGTCCAGGCCGTCTGCCAGCTCTGCCTGGTCATCCTGAATGTCTTCCAGCTCCAGGGCGATGTCCTCCAGGACGTCGATGATGGCGGCAAGCAGCTTTCCTTCTTTCTTCTCCACGTCCAGCTCCATGCCCTCTGCCAGGCCCTTGAGATAAGAAACGCGCTCCATGATTTCCATAACGATACCCCTTTCCAAACTCATCTAAAAATTTTCAGCTCGTGCCGCCCTTTCAAGACGGCGGGAACAGAAAAAGGGGGACAGCGCCCCCTTCCTGCGATTATTCCTTGCTGCGGCCCAGGTATTCTCCCGTACGGGTGTCCACCTGGATCTTATCCCCCTCGTTGATAAAGAGGGGCACTTTGATCACAGCGCCGGTCTCCAGCGTGGCGGGCTTGGTGACATTGGTGGCAGTGTCGCCCCGGACGCCAGGCTCAGTCTGGGTGACTTCCAGATCCATGAAGTTGGGGACTTCCACGGAGAACACATTGCCCTTGTAGCTCACCAGCTTGCACATGGTGTTCTCCTTGACGAACTTGAAGGCATCCCCCAGCACATCCCGGTTCAGCGGGGTCATGTCAAAGGTCTCAGGATCCATAAAGTAATAAAGATCCCCATCGTTATAGCTGTATTCAGCATCCTTGCGCTCCACCACGGCCTGCTCAAATTTGGCGGTGGGGTTGAAGGACTCCTCACGGATGGCACCGGTCATGACGTTTTTGTACTTGGTCCGCACAAAAGCCGCGCCCTTGCCCGGCTTGACGTGCTGGAACTCCACCACGGTCATGACTTTTCCATCCATCTCAAACGTGACGCCATTGCGAAAATCGCCGGCAGTAATTGTAGGCATAATAACTTCCTCCTCACAGATGTTTCATGAGAAAACGACCTGCGGCAGGACATTTTCTCCATTTTCTCGCCCATAAAATACCGATGATATTTTATCCCATGTTGTTCCCCATTGCAAGGGTTTTTCCCCGATTCCCGGGGAAAAATTCCTCATTTTTTTTCCATTTGCCGGCGGCAGACGTCTTTAAAGGGCTCCTGCAGCGCGTGAAGCACTTTTTGCCAAGGTGTCACCGCACCTCCCGCAGGCTCCACCATAAAGGATAAGACTCCCGCCCGCTTGGCCGCCAGCACGTCTGTCAGGAGCTTGTCTCCCAGCATCACCGTCTGCTCCCGCTTCGCCCCTGCCCGATCCATAGCCGCCAGCAGTCCCCTGGGGCTGGGCTTTCCGGCATGCCCCTGGTAAGAGATCCCAAGATCCGCGCAAAATTCCCGCACCCGCTTCCCGGAGCGGTTATTGGAGACGATCATCACCGTGATGCCCGCCTGGGTCATGGCGTGGATCCACCGGTGCAGCGCCTCATCCGGACAGCGGACGGATTTTGGTGCCAGCGTAAAGTCCAGGTCGCTGAGCAGCAGCTTCACGCCCAGGCCCTGCAGCTGCTCCGGCGTGATCTGGGCATAGCGGTCATACAGACGGTCCGGAATTAGGGAAAAGGACATAATTGGCTCCTTTTTCACATAGTAGTGATACCACTTGAGTATACCATCTGGCCCGGCCAGTGACAAGGGGGAGTTGCCGTGCAGATTTTGATTGCCGCCGCGCCGGCGGAAGAACGGGAGGCGGGCCGCTACCGCCGCCCTTTGGCCCATATGGCCTACCATATCGGCCCTGATTCCACCCTGCTGCGGCACAATCTGCTGCTGCAGACTCAGGGAGGGCTGTTGGGCCTTACCGACCACAGCGCCCCGGAGGTGGCGGATCCGGAATCTCTGGTCGCCGCCATCTTGAGAGAGTGCGGGCGGCGCAATTACGGCGGCGTCCTTTTGGATTTTGATCAGCCCCAGCGCCGGGACCTCACAGCGCTCACCCAGACATTGGACCGCCGCCTTCAGGGTGGCCGGCGAAGGCTCTACCTGCCGCCGGCCTATGCCGGGGCATCTCCCGCTGGGACTGTGCTGGTGGAGACAGCCCTGTCCGGCGGTCAATTTGACCAGTACCTGCAAGAACAGCTTCAGCGCCGAAAGGGGCCTTCTGCCTTAAGCATGCAACAAATGCGGATGGAATTTCCCCTTCCCTGTCCCTCCGGTGTGGGCCAGAGCCTGACAGAGGCGCAGCTTCAAAAAATCACAGAGGAGCATCGTCCCAGCGTCTTTTTCTCCCAGGATCTCTGCACCCGGTATTTCACTTACGGGCAGGGCCCCCAAACCCGCTTTGTCCTTTATGACGATGCCGCCACGCTGCGCAAAAAGCTGCAGATCGGGGCATCCCTTGGATACACCGCTGCGTTTCTCCCTTGGGCGGAGATCAAGGACCTGGCAAGCGCCCTCTTCAGTACCGCCAAATAGGCAGAAAAACGCCGTGCCTGCAGGCACGGCGTTTTATTAGCAATCAATAAAAGCGCTTCTTATTCTTGCGAGCGGCCTCAGACTTCTTGCGGCGCTTTACGCTGGGGCTCTCATAGTGCTCTCTCTTGCGGACCTCCGCGATCACGCCCGCCTTAGCGCAGCTGCGCTTAAAACGCTTCAGGGCGCTATCGATGGACTCGCCGTCCTTCACGTGGATCTCAGACATCTATCTTTCCCTCCCTCCGAGGTATCCGGCTCAATCCAGGATACTTTAAGGGCCATAAACAATTCTATGGCTTTAACATGCTTATTATATAGAGGATCTTTCTGCTTGTCAAGAAAATTTTCGAAAAGTCCCGTTTTGGGATAAATACTGGCAAATCAAGCACTCTGCGGCCTTGCCTCGAAATCCCCTCCTCTGCCCCGCCTTCACCCTGTGCAAATGCCCTTTACGGAAAACTTCCCCTCAGGCCGTTATATGCCAGTGCCCTGTTGCATGTCAATCAACTGACAAAAATCAGATCCAAATACCGGTATTTCGGAAGAAATTGCCCATAAAAGCGCCGGGCAAAAGCGGACGCCGGAACGAAAGAGCCTTCGTTCCGGCGTCTGCGGATATCTCTGGGGGAAGCAACTTACTGGGGCTTGACGATCAGGTTCACCAGCCGGTTCTTCACCAGGATGGTCTTCACGATCTTCATATTTTCCACGGCCTTGGCCACTTTCTCCACCTTCAAGGCGGCCTCCACCACAGCGGATTCCTCGCTGTCCGTGGGCATGGAGATGCTGCCCTTGAGCTTGCCGTTCACCTGGACGGCCATATCCACCGTGGCAGCCACGGTCTTGCTCTCATCGGCCACGGGCCACTGGGCCTGGCAGCACATCTTCCCGGTCTTGGCCGCAAAGCCCAGCATCTCCCACAGCTCCTCCGTGATATGGGGGGCAAAGGGATTGAGCAGCAGCAGCAAATACTGCACATCCCCCCGGGTGCACCCGTTGGCAGAGAGCTCGTTGACCAGGGACATCTGCGCGGCAATGGCGGTATTCATCTTCAAGGAGTCAATGTCCTCCGTGACCTTCTTGATGGTCTTGTGGATGATGGCCTCATTGGCAGGCGTCACTTCATAGCTCTCGCCGGCGCCCTCCGCCAGGTTCCACACAAAAAACAAAAACCGTTTGGAGCCCTTCACCGCCTCATTGGACCAGGTGGCGGCCTGCTCAAAGTCTCCCACAAACATGATATAAAGCCGCATGGTATCAGCGCCATACTGCTCCACAATATCATTGGGGTTCACCACATTGCCCCGGGATTTAGACATCTTCTCGCCGCCCTCACCCAGGATCATGCCGTGGCTGGTGCGCTTGGCATAGGGTTCTTTGGCGGGCACCACGCCGATGTCATAGAGGAATTTATGCCAGAAGCGGGAGTAGAGCAGGTGCAGCGTGGTATGCTCCATGCCGCCGTTGTACCAGTCCACGGGAGACCAGTAATCCAAAGCCTCCTTACTGGCCAGGGCCTTGTCGTTATGGGGATCCATATACCGCAGGAAGTACCAGGAAGAACCGGCCCACTGGGGCATGGTGTCCGTCTCACGCTGGGCAGGGCCACCGCAGCAGGGGCAAGTGGTGTTGACCCAGTCGGTCATCTTGGCCAGGGGGGACTCGCCGGTATCGGTGACCTCATAGGAGTCTACCTCCGGCAGCAGCAGGGGCAGCTGATCCTCCGGCAGGGGCACCCAGCCGCACTTGGGGCAGTTCACCAGAGGGATGGGCTCGCCCCAGTAGCGCTGGCGGCTGAAGACCCAGTCCCGGAGCTTGAAGTTGGTCTTGGGGCGGCCGATGCCCTGCTCCGTGACCCACTTCTTCATAGCGGGGATGGCCTCTTTCACCGTCATACCGTCCAGGAAACCGGAGTTGACCATGATACCCGTGTCATCCTTGAGGGTGAAGGCCTCTTTGGTGATGTCCCCGCCCTTGACCACCTCAATGATGGGCAGGCCGAACTTCGTGGCAAATTCCCAGTCGCGCTGGTCGTGTCCGGGCACGCCCATGACGATGCCGGTGCCGTAGCCCATGAGGACATAGTCGGAGACAAACAGGGGCACCTGCTTGCCGCTGGCGGGGTTGATGGCCTCAATGCCCTCCAGTCGGACGCCGGTCTTCTCCTTGTTCAGCTCACCGCGCTCAAAGTCGGATTTGTGGGCTGCCTCGTCGATATAGGCCGCCACGACGTCCCAGTTCTTGATCTGATCCTTCCACTTTTGCAAGAAAGGATGCTCGGGGGAGATGACCATGTAGGTGACGCCGAAGAGGGTATCACAGCGGGTGGTGTAAACCGTCAGCTTGTCGCCGTTGGTGGCGGTGAAGTCCACCTCCGTGCCCTCAGACCGGCCGATCCAGTTCTTCTGCTGGATCTTTACCCGTTCGATATAGTCCAGATCATCCAGATCATCGATGAGGCGGTCGGCATACTTGGTGATGGCCAGCATCCACTGGCTCTTTTCCTTACGGATGACCTCGCCGCCGCAGCGCTCGCAGACGCCGTCCACGACCTCCTCATTGGCCAGGACGATTTTGCAGCTGGTACACCAGTTCACCGGCATGGAGGCCTTGTAGGCAAGGCCCTTCTTGAACATCTGCAAAAAGATCCACTGGGTCCACTTATAATAATTGGGGTCCGTAGTGTTCACTTCCCGATCCCAGTCAAAAGAGTAGCCCAGCATATGCAGCTGCTTACGGAAATTTTCAATGTTGTCATGGGTCACCTTGGCAGGATGGATGTGGTGCTTGACGGCATAATTCTCCGTAGGCAGGCCAAAGGCATCATAGCCAATGGGGAAGAGGACGTTGTACCCCTGCATCCGCTTTTTCCGGCAAATGATGTCCATGGCGGTAAAGGGGCGGGCGTGGCCGACGTGGAGGCCCTGTCCGGAGGGATAGGGAAACTCGATCAGGCCGTAAAATTTCTCCCGGGTCTTATCCCCGGTGACAGCGGCAAAAGGCTTCTCCTCCAGCCATTTTTGCTGCCACTTTTTCTCAATGCTGGCAAAATCGTACTTCATGGTCTCTCTCCTTCCCATTCTCCTGGAATGGTATTTTCCTTTTGGGCAGATGGGACATCCCTGTCTCCCGGGGCATGTGGCACCACGGCGGGCGGCGCCGAAAAAACGCCCCTGGCCGCGCATTACGCGGTCAGGGGCGTCGAAACGCGATACCACCCTGATTCAGCCGCCAGTTGCCCAAGCGGCCCTCATCGCCCCGTAGGGCCCGGCAAATAACGGCGCCTTCCGGCCCGCCTTACTGTTGGTTCAGGCGGGCAACTCCGGGACCAGGATACACGGTGCTCCCCCACCGGCTCGCAGCTTCCGCCGGCTCTCTGGAGGCGGGACGCCCCGTCTTTTTTCCCATCAAAGTCATTATCAGCAGTTATTTTAAGAGGGAACGAACCCTTTGTCAAGTACTTGACGCATTTTGTCCATCTTTGGAAGATTTATGCTTGCGAAAAGGGGGAAATTATAGTATACTGCACGAAGCATTTTACCCGGGAAGGCTTCCGGCTGCCTGCCACGGCCGCCGCCGACCCCCAACAACCCTATGAGGAGCATCCAAAATGAGCATCTGCATCATTACCGATTCCGCCAGTGATATCACCCAGGCTGAGGCCCGGGAATGGGACATCGAGGTCCTGCCCCTGAAGACCATCTTCGGCGCCGAAGAGTACCGGGACGGCGTGGATATTGACCACACCCAATTTTTTCAAAAACTCATTGAGTCTGATATCCTCCCCACCACCAGCCAGCTGACCCCCTACGCCTATGCCGCCGCCTTCCAAAAGATCCGGGACCGGGGGGATCAGGCAGTGTGCATCACCTTGTCCGCCAAGCTCTCCGGCTGTTACCAGAGCGCCTGCATCGCGGCGGAGGATTTCCCCGAATGCGTAGTGGTGGACAGCGAAAATGTCACGGTGGGACAGCGGATTTTGATCCAGCGGGCCATGGAGCTGCGGGACCAGGGCCACTCTATTCAGGAGATTGCGGCGTCTTTGAACCAGGAGAAAAAGGAGATCCGCCTCATCGCCCTTTTAGACACGCTGGAGTATCTGAAAAAGGGGGGGCGCATCTCCTCCGCCGCCGCTATGGCGGGAACGCTGCTGTCCATCAAGCCCGTGATCGCCGTTGAGCACGGCCAGGTGGTGATCCTGGGGAAGGCCCGGGGCTCCAAAAACGGCAACAACATGCTGATGACCTTAATGCGGGAGACCGGGGGCATTGACTTTTCCAAGCCCTTCTGCCTGGCGTACAGCGGCCTGAGCGACCATCTGCTGCAAAAATATATCGCTGACAGTGCCTCAGTCTATGAGGAGAAAACAGACCATCTCCCCATCTCCAGCATCGGCAGCACCATCGGCACCCATACCGGTCCGGGCGTGGTGGCCATTGCCTTTTTCCCCAACAAGAAATAAGCTGCCTGCGCTGCCCGGGGTGTCCCCTGGAAAGGCAGCCATCCAGTCATATAAGAAGGCGGAAGGGCCCCGGCCCCTCCGCCTTTTTTATGCGGCTTTTTCCGCACCCTGTCCTTCCCCGTTAGTCCCATACAGCGCCGCATAGGCCATGTCTGGGTAGTCCGTCATGACGCAGTCGGCTCCCTTGGCGGCAAGCTCCGATACCGTGTCCGGATCGTTGATGGTCCAAAACTGCACGGCAATATCCCGGGCGTGGGCATAGTTGATGAGCCGGGTGGTATCCAGGCGGATGCCATAGTAGGTGCAGGGGATCTGCAGGGCGTCAAAGGCAAACGTCTCCTTGGGAACATCAATCCCCAAAAGCGACGCGCCGTACAGCAGTGCCACCTCTTTCATACTGGCCGACCGCAGCAGTTCCGGGTGGGCCGCATCCAAATACTCTGTGATATCGGCGTGAAACGTCCCCACCACGGCCCGCTGGGTCAGGCCATAGTCCTCCAGGATCTGGGAGAGGCGGTCGCAGGCCTTGCGGCCATTTTCCCCGCTGTCCTTGATCTCGATGACAAAATCATAGTCCCCGTATTCCCGGAGAAACGCAAACGCATCCTCCAGCCGCAGGATCCGCAGCTCCTCCGGCACGTCCTCCCCCCGCAGTCCCCGGTATGGAGTCGTCCCATCGGAAGCCGTGAAGCTCTCCCCCATGTTCAGCTGGCGCAGCTCCTCATAAGTGTGCTCCGCAGGCAGCACGTTTTCACAGCCGAAAACCTCCACTGCGTCACTGGTGCGGTCCAGCGTGTCATCGTGGAGGAGGACCAGCTCCCCGTCTTTTGTGATGTGCAGGTCAAATTCAAAAATATCCACGGAAAACGCCTGTCCTTCCACACAGTTACGAAAAGCCATCAGCGTATTTTCCGGGGCGATCCCGCCTCCGGAGCGATGGGCGGATATGCGGCAGATGCCATCTGCGGCAATGTGGGGATTCGCGCACGATGCGGTGGAGATGGGAGGTGCGCCGGACCAGTCGTGGCGTACGATCAGCACCCCCGCCAAAGCCAGTGCGCAAAGCACCCCCGCCAAAATGGCCGCGGCCCGGAGCCAGCGCCTTTTTCCTGTTTTTTTGCCTGTAACTGCCTCCATGCTTCCCTCTCCTTTCCCAAATGCCGGAAAATATTTTAGATCTGCCCTCCTCCCCTGTCAAGTATCTTTCCTTTTCCTGGCTTTTCTTCCGGGAAAAAGCAGCGGCTTTTCCCCGAAATCCAATCTCTCCTTAGAGGGCACAAATTTGGGAGGGCACTTGCGAAACGCCGCTCCTTCGTATATACTGTTATTCTATCTGAGGCGGCAGGGCATCTTGCCGCTTGTCTGCGCCGTCATGGCGGGCGCCGGAGCGGCACCGCTTTCCCGGCCCATTTTTGCTACCGGAGGGTTCACCCAATGCGAATGAGAAAAAAGAAAAACCTCATCCCCCGTATGGAGCGCTGCGGCGCCTCTTTGATCCGCGACCCCTACGACCGCCGGGGCAAATGGCGGGAACTGATGCCCCAGGCCCGGGAACTGCGGGTGGAGCTGGGCTGCGGGAAAGGGCGCTTTACCGCTGGCACGGCCTCGCAGGAGCCTGATGTTCTGTTTATCGCCATCGAGATGGTGCCCGACGCCATGGTGGTGGCCATGGAGCGCTGCCGCAACGCCGGAGTGCACAATGTCTTTTTTGTAGATGCCAACGCCGACCAACTGCCCTCCTTTTTTGCTCCAGGTGAGGTGGACCGCATCTATATCAACTTCTGCGACCCCTGGCCCAGCAACCGTCACGCCAAGCGGCGATTGACCCATGGGAATTTCCTGCGGCTGTACCGCCAGGTTCTGAAGGAGGGGGGCCAGATCCATTTCAAGACGGACAATCGCCCGCTGTTTGACTTCTCCCTGGAGGAACTGCCCCGGTTTGGCTTTGCTCTGTCCGAGGTCACCTACCACCTCCACGAAAACGGCCCTGTGGGGGTCATGACGGATTATGAGGCCAAATTCTATGATCTGGGGCAGCCCATTCACCGCTGTGTGGGCACCATGATCCTGCCCTGGGAGGAGCCGGTGCCCAACGATGCCCGCTCTGCCAGAAACCGGTGGCTGGATGCCTTTACAGCAGGTGTGTCCGAATCTGACCTGGGCCGGTATGTCCTTGGCGGAGAAAATCCCCTTTGGAACCTCTTTGCGAAAAAGCTGCTTCCCTGTCTGGAGGGCATGCCCGCCCTGATGGCTCTTTCCATGGTGCCGGAGGGACAGTGCCTGGTGTTTTACGGTCAGCAGCCGCCCCAGGGTCAGCCCCAGACGCAGCTGGTCTCCAAGGAGGAACTATTGTCCCTGGCAGGGGCGGAAGAGCCGCAGCCGTGGGATTGGTACGCTGTGGACCAGGGGTTCACCTGGACGTATGCCTCCCCCTCCAAGGAGGGAGTCGGCCCCTATTTTTATTCCGCTTCTTCCAGAAAATGAAGGGGATTGAAAACAAATTGTAAGAAATCTTCCCCCTGTATTGACGGCGATCTTTTGATGGCATAAAATAAGCTGCAAATCAGCAGCCTTTTGGGAAAGGAGCGCGACTATGGGCAGATCAGGCGGCGGACGCGGCGGTTTTTCCGGCGGTTCCCGGGGCGGCTTTTCCGGCGGCGGGCGTTCTTCCGGCGGCTTTTCCGGCGGCGGACGGTCCTTTGGCGGCGGGCGATCCAGCGGACGGTCCTTTGGCGGCGGACGATCCGGCGGGCACTCCGGAGGAGGGGTTAGCGGCCCCCGGGCTCCAAGACCCCCACGGCCTCACGGAGGATGGTTTTTCCGGCCCCGGCCCGTCATCCATACCGGCCCCGTCTTTGTGGGCGGAGGGCCTTCTCCCCAACGGGGGGACGGCATGGGATGCGCCACCAGCCTGGTGATCTTCATGGTAGTGGCTGTGCTGCTGTTCTTCTTCGCCTCTTTCGGAGGGATCTTTTTCTCCGGGGGCAGTTATGGCCACGATGATATCCAGGCCTCCACCTATGCCCGGGAAAAGCTGCCCGCGGATGCTGTAGAGGAGACGGGATATTATACGGATGAGGGCGGCTGGTTCTCCAATCCCAATGCGCTGACCAGCGGAATGAAGAACTTCTATCAGGCCACTGGTGTGCAGCCCTACCTCTACCTGCTTCCAAACGGGGAGATCACCTCTTCCGACCAGCTGACCTCCCTGTCTGAGGAACTCTACCCGCAGCTCTTCCAGGATGAGGGGCATTTCCTGCTGGTGTTTTGTGACGACGGCAACGGCTCTTATAACTGTGGCTACACTGTGGGCTCCCAGGCCAAGACCGTCATGGATACAGAGGCAATCGCCATTTTGGCAGACTATCTGGATCGCTATTATAACGACTACTCCATCTCTGAAGAAGAGGTCTTCTCTCTCACCTTTGAAAAAACCGCGGAGCGGATCATGACAGTGCAGACCTCTCCCCTGCCGGTGATCATGATCTGCGTGGCAGTGGTGGCTGTGGCCGTTGTGATCTTCCTGGTGGTAAAAAAGGTCCTCCGGGATAAGGAGGCCCAGCGCAAACAGATGGAGGACATTTTAAAAACACCTCTGGAGAAATTTGGCGACCAGGATGCAGAGGATCTGGCCCGCAAATATGAGCAACCTCCCAAAGACGAGGAGTAATATTCCGCTTTTCATCACACACAAGATGCAGAAAGGAGCAATTCTATGGCTA
Organism: uncultured Oscillospiraceae bacterium; assembly: GCA_944385475.1. Lineage (GTDB taxonomy): Bacteria > Bacillota > Clostridia > Oscillospirales > Oscillospiraceae > Oscillibacter. The sequence goes on along the minus strand of CALWXJ010000021.1, from coordinate 55,035 downwards.
TTTTGGAGCGCTTCGGCGATATCATCAAGGCAAATATCAACGACTTGCTGGACCGCTGTGAGGACCCCGCCAAAATGGTGGATCAATATCTGCGGGATCTCACGGAGAGTTTGGCTGAAGTAAAGAAAGAGACCGCCTCTGTCATGGCGGAGGAAAGCCGCACCAAACGCATGGTGGAGGAAAACGCGGCAGAAGTAAAAAAATATGAAGATCTGGCCAAAAAGGCCCTGATGGCCGGCAATGAGGGTGATGCCCGGGTATTTTTAGGCAAGAAGCAGCAGCTGACCCAGGCGGGAGAGAGTCTGCAGGCCACCTATGCCGCCGCCCGGGAAAACGCCCAAAAAATGCGGCAGATGCACGATAAACTGGTGGAGGACATCGAGACCCTCCATACCCGCCAGGCCGCTATCAAGGCCAAGGTGGCAGTGGCAAAGACACAGCAGCAGATGGCAAAGGTCTCCTCCGGTTCTGACCGGGCCGGAGATGCCATGAACGCCTTTGACCGTATGGAGCAGAAGGCGGACCAGATGCTGGACAGCGCCAACGCCATGGCAGAGCTGAATAAAAAGCCCGTCAGCCAGGCGGATGCCCTGGAGAAAAAATACGCCCAGGGCGCTGCTGACGCAGCTGTGGACGATGAACTCTCCCGCTTGAAGAAAGAGTTGGGACTGTAAAGGGTTTTTCCTTTTCAATATCTCCTAAAAGAGGGACCTGTGGCTTTTGGCCGCAGGTCCCTCTTTGATCTACATTTCACTCTGTAAAAAACGCGGCCCGGATCAAAAGATCCGGGCCGCAGAATTTACTTTTGCAGGTCCCTTAGGCGTTCTTGGCCATTTCCACCAGCTGGGTGAAAGCAGCAGGATTGGAGATCGCCAGCTCGGAGAGCATCTTACGGTTGATCTCAACGCCAGCTTTCTTCAGTCCGTGCATGAAGGTGGAGTAGTTCATGCCGTTGATCTTGCAGGCGGCGGAGATACGGGTGATCCACAAAGAGCGGAAATCACGCTTCTTCAGCCGGCGGCCAGTATAGGCATAGGTCAGGGACTTCATGACCGCCTGGTTAGCTACACGGAAATGCTTGGACTTGGAACCCCAATAGCCCTTGGCCATCTTCAGGGTCTTATTTCTTCTCTTGCGCGTCATCATCGCGCCTTTCACTCTTGCCATTTGTAAAAGCCTCCTATTCTAAACGTATCCGGAATCTTACTTGTAGGGGATCATCTTGCGCACGGCATCCATATTGGTGGCGTCGGCATAGCCGCCGGCACGCAGACGGCGTGTACGCTTGGTGTCCTTCTTGGTCAGAATGTGGCTTTTATAGGCCTTGGCGCGCTTGATCTTGCCGGTCTTGGTGAGGTTGAATCTCTTCTTGGCGCCGCTATGGGTTTTCAGCTTAGGCATAATCGTAACTCCTTCCGTATCTGTGACATTCTTTCGTTATTTCCCGCTTTTGGGAGAGAGGAAAATAGACATCATCCGGCCTTCCAGTTTGGCAGCCTTATCTACATTGGCCACTTCCCCGCACTGCTGGGCAAACTGATCCAACAGATCCTTGCCAATATCGGTATGGGCCATCTCCCGACCACGGAAGCGAACGGAAACTTTGACCCGGTTGCCATCAGCAATGAACTTCTGCGCATTTTTCAGTTTGGTGTTGAAATCGCCCACATCAATGCCGGGAGACATGCGGATCTCCTTGATCTCCACCACATGCTGATTTTTCCGGGCTTCCTTTTCCTTTTTGCTCTGCTCAAAGCGGAATTTCCCATAGTTCATCAGCTTGCACACCGGAGGGGTGGCCTGAGGCGAGATCTTGACCAGATCCAGTCCCTGCTCGTCCGCAATCTTCAGCGCGTCAGCCGGGGCCATGATGCCAAGCTGCTCGCCGCCGCTTCCGATCAGGCGAATTTCTTTGTCATTGATGTCCTCATTCAGTTCATGCACTAACTTAGCTATGGTCAAAGCACCTCCATCCAAAAATCACAAAACGCGGATACCCTAAGGCATCCGCGCAACAAGAAACCGCCCTTCGGCAGTCTCGTAACAACGCTGTTGACCTTTTTGCCCGCAGGCGCAAGGTGAGGCGGATGCAATCAGCCTTCTTTGTTTTGCGGAAATAGTATACCACCCCTAAAAAGGGTTGTCAATAAAAATTTAGCTTCCACTCCGTATCCTCTCTGTAGGGCCTCTTCCCTGGGAGAAGAGGGAGGCTCTGGCTGCTCCAAAAAAAATCCAAAATGTGGCCCTTTCGGTATATTTCCCGCCTCCTTTGTCAACACTATCCACCGTCATCAATTGTGCCGGAAAGGAGGTGTACCCCATGGCCCGTGAGAATAATCAGCAGAAGAACCAGAATGAGCAGAAGAACGAGCAGAAGAAGCAGACCAACCAGGAACAGCGTCAGCAGAAGGAAAACCGCAAGTAACACCCTCCTCTTTCAAAACAGCGCCCCACCGCCGTTGCCGGCAGCGGGGCGCTGTTCTTTCCTTTTCTTCCCCTTCGCTTTATTCCATCGCGAAGGTGCGGATCTGACACACCGGGCGCATACCGATGGTCTCGTAGACCGGCCGGCCATAGATGGAGGCCTGCAGGCTCATCAGCGGGTATCCCCAGGCTCGGGCATCCAGGAAGGCCCGGTTCAGCAGGGCATGACAGATCCCCCGCCCCCGGCACTCTTTCAGCGTTCCCACCTCGTGGAGCCCCGCATTTTGATATTGCAGCGACATCAAAAGCGTTCCTACGATCCGCCCCTGATCCTCATAGGCATAGAAATGGCAAGAGGGGTCCTGCATGAAAAGACGCATGGTCTCAGGCTCATTCTCCTTGGAAAATGCCTGGGCACAGATCTCAGACCACTCCATCAGACGGTCTGGCCCAATCTCCACCACGTGGGGGTCTTCCCCCCGGGCTTCATAGCGGTCGATCTCCAAAAGCATGCCTGTTTGCGGCTTGCGCAGCACAAATCCGTTGCGCTCCAGCGCGGGGATGAACGTCTCGGGCACATCCTCCACCACCACGCTCACCAGAGGCGGCCGAAGCCCATCCCGGGCTCCCTGGGCCAGGTCCTGTGCCATCTGCTCCACCATTCCCTCCGGGCAGGAGAGAACGTGGGTGCGGCAGTACCAGGAGGGATAGTCCAGGGGCCAAACGCAGGACCAGTAGGGCTGATAGCACCCGCTGCGGCCGGTTTTGTAGGAGAGTTTTTCACTCAGATGGATCAGACTCTCCATCGTCAGCCAGCTCTGAGATTTCATAAAGGCGCCTCCTCAAATGATGTCTTGTTCTTCACAGGGATCGCAATGTAAAGGCCCCGAAAGCCGCGGAAAAGATGTGCTCTTGGGGCGAGGACTCTTTTCTATCGGCGGATAAACTGCAAGTTGGCATCTACCCGGCCACCGATCCCATCAATGGTGCAGCTGCTGGTAAACTGCCAGTAATCCATATGATAGAGCAAAGTGGGATAGAGCTTTTCGGACTGATCGCTCTTATATTCGGGATACCAGCTGAGGTAATCCGCGATGGCCCCCTGGTCATACTTTACATAATTAACATAGGTGCTGGCATAGACCATGGGGGTATATCCCGCCTCTTCAATGCGCCGGCAGAAGGCCACGGCACATGCTGTGGCCATCTCGGGGCTGATGCCATAGACGCGGTATGTACTGTCGTGCATCTCCCAGTCGTAGGCCACAGGGCCGTCGATGTCATGGCCGTCCAGCATGCGGATCACCATGTCCGCCTCTTCAATGGCCTCCTCCACAGTGATGGCCTGGGAGAAAAAGTAGACACCCGTCTCCAGTCCCGCCTCCAGGGCTCCTTCCACATTTTTATGGAAATAGGCATCCTCCAGCAGTGCGCCGCTGCCGTATCCCCGCAGGCCCGCCCGGACAAATACAAATTCCACACCGTCGTCCCGGACTGCCTCCCAGTCAATGGTCTCATTTTCCGAAGCGCGGTTTTGATAGGCCGACACGTCAATGCCAAAGCGAGTGCGGAAATCGTCCCCCTCATACACCAGGCGATCGCCGTCCCAGGAGAAGTCCCCCTGGGCAAAGACGTTCAGCGGCCGGTCTTCATAAATGGGAATGGATGTCCCGTTATACTGGAACGTCTCCCCCGTAGTGGTACCGGGTTCATAAACCGTGGAGGGGTCGATCCCCTCCGTCTGCTCCGGATCTTCCGGATCCTGGGGATCCTCAGGCTCCTCCCTGTCGTCATCATCCACTGTGGGAATAATAGGGCTGAAGTTGCGGATGCTGCCGCCGATGGTAACATCGTCCAGCACCACTTCCCCTCCGACCCCGGGGGCCAAAATCAAATCGCCGCTGATGACCATATCCTTCAAAACGGCGCCCTCCGTGGAGTTGATCATCACGGTACCGGGAACATCCTGATCATACGTCTCATTTTCCTGGATCAAGACCATGATCATATTATTTAAAATATTGATGATCTCTGCCCTGGTGATGGGATCCGTGGGCCGAAAGTTGCCGTCGCGCACATCATTGATGTATCCCCGGGCAGTGAATTCCGCCACAGCGGGGCGCGCATACTCCGCAATCATGTCCGCATCCCCATAGGGCAGAGAAGTCGTGGACGCCTCTACCTGGAAGGCCCGGGCGATCATGGTCACCGCCTGCTGACGGGTGATGCTGTCCCCCGCAAGGGCCATCCCCTCATTTCCCAGATAAACACCGGCTGCGTGCAGCTTCAAAATTTCCTGTTCCCAAAAATTCCCGGAAATATCGGAAAACGTCTCCGGGGCAGAGGCCGTCCGAAAGCGGAGGAAGCGATCCAAAATACCGGCAAACGCCCCCCGGGAAACGAACTGATCCGGCTGGAAACTGCCGTCCTCATATCCCTGGATGATGCCATACTCCTGGCTCCATTTATCGATCGCTGCCTGCGCCCAATGGCCCTCTGTATCGGTAAACGCAGCCTGTGCCGGCAGGCACATTCCTGCCGCCAGCACCAGTGAGAGCAGCCTTCCGCAGATTTTCCTTTTTTTCATGCTCGTGTCCTTTCCCCAAAATTCGACAAATACCGCCGGAAAACAGGGGCAGCAGCCCCTAAATTTCAGGTTTCTATCGTACCATACCCCCCCTGCCCTGTCAACGCACCATCCCCTGTTCCGCCGACTTTCCAGAACTTGGATGGCGCCGCTTTGGAACCTGCAGCCTGCAAGCAATTATGATTTCTTCCAATTTTTCTCCTTCATTTTTGTATCGTGAATTTGCACAAAACTTTAATTGTCCTTATATGAGGGACAAATGTCCGTTTTTAATTTATTTCGCAAAAGTTCTGTCTTTATAATAAAGATATTTATCTTTTTATGGAGGATTTTTGCGTCCAATTCGAAAAATGCCGCTTTTTTTCTGTTGAATATTCATCTTGCGAAGGTTTTTCCAATTTCATAAAATGTGAATATCTTAACTGGTAAAGAGGGAAGCTTTACCGGGAAACGGAGGAGAAGTCTCATGAGTATGAAGAAGCTTTTTTCCCTGTCCCTGGCAATGGCTCTGATTTTAGGTATGACCGCCTGCGGAGGCGGTGGAGAGGCCTCTGGTGAAGATGGCGGCACGGAGGGTGCCAAGGAAGTCCGAATCGGCGTTTATGAGCCCCAGACAGGGGACAACGGCCCCGGCGGAAAACAGGAGATCCTGGGCATGCAGTATGCCCAGTCCATCCAGCCCACGGTGGAGATCGCCGGGGAGACCTATGATGTCAAACTGGAGATCGTGGATAACCGCACCACCCCGGAAAACGGCCCCTCTGCTGCCTCGCAGTTGGTGGATAAGGACGTGTCTGTGGTCCTGGGCTCCTATGGCTCCGGCGTCTCTGTGGCCGGAGGTAAGATCTTTGAGGAAGCAGGGGTCCCTGCCATCGGCGTCTCCTGCACCAATCCCCAGGTCACCTCGGACTATGACTGCTATTTCCGCATCTGCTTTACCGACCCCTTCCAGGGTCCGGCTCTGGCCAGCTACGCCTATGACACCTTAGGCATTACCACGGCCTATACCCTGTCCATGCTGGGCAGTGACTACGACCAGGGCCTGGTGTATTACTTTACCGAGGCCTTTGAGGCCCTGGGGGGAAGCGTTGTATCTGAAACTTTCAATGACGGCAACGCCAACTTCGTCTCCTATATCAACAACGCCAAGGCCGCCGGCGCCGGCGCCATCTTCGCTCCCGTCTCCATCAACTACGCCCAGCTCATTGTGGAGGCGGCAGATTCCCAGGGTTTTGACGGCACACTGCTGGGATCCGACACCTGGGACAGCAACAAAGTGGTGGAAAGCGCCGTGGGCAAGGACGTCCGCATCGCCGTCACCACCTTCTACCAGGAAGGCGGCGACCCCGACTTTGACGCCGGGATCAAAGAGTGGATCAATTCCAATCCCGACGCCATGACCAACAACGGCGGCAATGACATGGTGGCCGCCGTCACCGTGATGGGCTATGACGCCTATTTTACTGCCCTGGAGGCCCTGAAAGCCGCCGGCAGTACAGATCCCGCCGATGTGATGGCGGCGTTGCCCTCTGTTAGTTACGAGGGGGTGTCCGGCCTGATCGAGTTTGATGAAATTGGCGATGCCAAGCGGGACTCTGCCTTTATTAAGGTAGCCAACACCACCGATGGCGTGTGGGAGTTTGAGAAAGTGCAGGGTGTGAAGTAACCCTTCATACCGGAAAAAGAAGGTGGCGGCGCTCTCTCTCCGCCACCCTCTTTTTCCATAAATGCGACCGCCCCGGCAGCCCGTCTTTTCCCAGGGGTGTTTCCATCTTTCAACCCAATCCACAGGAGGTCTCCCTATGGAATCTATTTTACCCTATCTCATCAACGGCGTCTCCGTGGGCGGCCAGTTCGCTTTGATTGCTATTGGCTACACCCTGGTCTATGGTATTTTGCGTTTGATCAATTTCGCCCATGGAGATGTATTTATGGTGGCGGGCCTGGTGATGGTCTACACCACCACCGCCATGCCCTTTTATATCGCTCTGCCTCTGGTGTGTATCGCCACGGTGGCCCTGGGCTTTGTCATCGAGCGGGTGGCCTACCGGCCCTTGCGCACCGCCCCCCGGATGTCCTTGATGATCTCCGCCATCGGTGTGAGCTATCTCATCCAAAACCTGGCCTTTTATATCACCGGCGGCGTAGCCCAGCCGGTAGTAAACCCCATCCCCTGGATCAGTGACAATATCACGCTCTTCGGCCAGTCTACCAAACGGGTCACACTGGTAACGCCCCTTTTGACCATCTTGCTGGTGGCAGCGCTGGTATATCTCATCAACCACACCAAGATGGGCATGGCCATGCGGGCGGCTGCCAGAGACTTTGAAACAGCGCAGCTCATGGGTATTAAAATCAACTCCGTTATCTCCATGACCTTCGTCATCGGCTCTTTCCTGGCGGCGGTGGGAGCCATGCTCTTTTTCACCAACTCCCCCTCCGTCACCATCACCTCCGGCTCCATGCCGGGGCTCAAGGCCTTTGTGGCGGCGGTCTTCGGCGGGATCGGCTCCATTCCGGGAGCGGTGGTGGGCGCCTTTATCATCGGACTTTGTGAAGAGCTCATCAAAGGCCTGGGCTACACCACCTTTTCCGATGCCTTCACCTTCGCCCTGCTGATCGCGGTGCTGTGCGTCAAGCCCACCGGCCTGTTCGGTGAGAAGGTCACCGACAAGGTATGAAGGAGGGATGGATATGACAAGCGAAAAACGAAAGAAGCTCTTGACCCTGGCCGTCCTTGCAGCAGCGCTGGCGGCCTGCCTTGTGGTGGATGCCACTTTACCCAGCTATCATATCGCCGTAAAGGTCATCAGCAAGGCCTCTGTGTATATGCTGGTGGCGGTCTCCATGAATCTGCTCAACGGCTTTACCGGGCTTTTCTCCCTGGGGCAGGCGGGCTTTATGCTCCTGGGTGCCTACGCCTATGCGGTGCTGACCATCCCCGTGGCCAAGCGGGATAGTGTCTATCAGTACTTTGACGGCGGCCTTTTGCACTTTTCCCTGCCGGAGATCTTCTCGTTTTTGGGAGAGGATCTGGGGACCCTGGTGGGTATGCTGGCAGCGCTGCTGGTGGGGGGACTGCTGGCAGCTCTTTTGGCCTACCTCATTGGCCTTCCGGTGCTGCGACTGAAATCCGATTATCTGGCTATTGCCACACTGGGCTTTGCAGAGATCCTGCGGACGCTGTTCCAGTGGAACGGCCTGGGCCCTATTACCAACGGCTCCAACCTCCTCAAGAGCTATCCCACCTTCTCCCGGGCCACCTCCTATGTGCTGCTGGCGGGGGTGCTGATCTTCGCGGTGGTGCTGCTGATCAACTCCACCTATGGCCGGGCCTTCAAGGCCATCCGGGACGACGAGGTGGCGGCGGAGGCCATGGGGATCAACCTCTCCCATCACAAGCGGATGTCCTTTGTCATCAGCTCCTTCTTTGCCGGCGTGGGCGGGGGCATGATGGCCATGTATATGGGAACGGTGGCAGCCCTGCCCTTCAGAAGTTCCATGACCTATGAGATCCTGCTGATCGTGGTCATCGGCGGCATCGGCTCTATTACCGGCTCCATCATCGCCAGCTTCCTCTATATTTTCAGCTCTGAATGGTGGCTGCGGGGACTGGATTCGGGCACCTTCCTGGGCATCCATGCCCCGGGCCTCTTTAAAAACGGTTTCCGCATGGCGGTATTCTCCGTCATCATCATGGTCATCGTCCTCTTCTTCCGCAGGGGCCTGATGGGCGACAAGGAGCTGCCCGATCTCTTGGGGCGGCGCCCGAAAAAGCAAAAAAAGGAGGTGGCCGGAAAATGAGTGATCCCATCCTCCGCGTGGAAAATGTCACGATGCAGTTTGGCGGTGTGGTGGCCGTGGACAATCTGAATCTCTCCATCGACCCAGGGCAGATTGTGGCGCTCATCGGTCCCAACGGCGCCGGAAAGACCACCGCCTTCAATGTCATCACCGGCGTATATCAGCCCACCAACGGCGCCGTCTACTTCCAGGGAAAGAAAATCATCGAAAATCATCCTCAGGGGAAGATGAAGGCCCAGTACAAGGGTCAAAACGCCGGAGCATACAGCCATGTTCTCTCCCCCACGCCGGATAAAATCACGCAGCTGGGCATGGCCCGCACCTTCCAGAACATCCGGCTTTGGAAATCCCAGTCTGTATTTGACAATGTGCTCATCGCCATGCACTGCCGCCGGCACAGCAACGTCTTTTCCGCCACGTTCCGCCTCAACCGCAAGGAGGAATCCGCACAGCGCAAGCGGGCTCAGGAACTTTTGGAGATCGTGGGGCTGGCGGATGACCGGGGGGAACTTGCCACCTCCCTGCCCTATGGAAAGCAGCGGCGGCTGGAGATCGCCCGGGCTCTGGCCACGGATCCGACCCTTTTACTGCTGGATGAGCCTGCCGCCGGCATGAATCCCCAGGAGACAGATGATCTGACGGAATTCATCGCCCAGATCCGCTGGGATTTCCACATCTCCATTTTGCTGATTGAACATCACATGGATCTGGTAATGGGCATCTCTGACCAGATCTATGTGCTGGATTTCGGCAAACTCATCGCCCGGGGCACACCGGAGCAGATCCGCAACGATCAGCGGGTGATCGACGCGTACTTGGGGGTGGCGGAAGATGCTTAAAATTGAAAAACTCTTTGTCGCCTATGGTGGGATCCAGGCCCTGCGAGGCATTGATCTGGAGGTCCCCGACGGGAAGATCGTCACCCTCATCGGCGCCAACGGCGCCGGAAAATCCACCACGCTGCGAACTATCAGCGGCCTTGTCAAGGCAGGTTCCGGCTCCATCCAATGGAACGGGAAAGAGCTTTTGGGCCAAAGCATCGACAAAATCGTGGAGCAGGGCATCGCCCTGAGTCCTGAGGGCCGCCGGGTATTTGCGGACATGACGGTACTGGAAAATCTGAAAATCGGCGCATACCTGCGAAAGGACAAAGCCCAGATCGAAAAGGACATCCAGTGGATCTATGAACTCTTCCCCCGGCTGAAAGAGCGCAGCTGGCAGCTGGCGGGAACCCTGTCCGGCGGCGAGCAGCAGATGCTGGCGGTGGGCAGGGCGCTGATGTCCCGCCCCCGGCTTTTGATGCTGGATGAGCCCTCCCTGGGCCTTGCCCCTCTGGTGGTGCAGGACATCTTCAAGATCATTCAGCAGATCAACCGCCAGGGCATGACCGTACTGCTTGTAGAGCAAAATGCCAACATGGCACTGAAGATCGCAGACCTTGCCTATGTCATGGAAACCGGACGCATCACCCTTCAGGGCACCGGCAGGGAACTCCTGGCCAATGAGAAGGTCAAAGAGGCCTATCTGGGAAAACACGCGAAATGATCCCATTTCCCGGGAAAGGCCGGCCTCTGTTTTAAAAAAAGACCCCGCCGCAAAGCAGGCGCTTTGCGGCGGGGTCCTGTTCTCCTCCCCTCCCCATATCCCATGGGGGAGGCCGGAGGGGACTTTTTTGTTGGAAGCCCAGAGATCCCGGCCAAATCCCTTTTTGCCGATCTCCAGCTCTTTTTTACTCCACCGTGACGCTCTTGGCCAGGTTCCGGGGCTTATCGATGTCGCAGCCCCGCTGCAGCGCCACATAGTAGGCAAACAGCTGCAGCGGCACCACCCCCAAGGACGGCTGCACGATGGCATGGGTGTCCGGCACCACTACAGTGGAATCGGCTGTCTTCTCCATTTTCTCCTGAAACCGCTCCGTGGTAATTGCCAGGACCTCTGCCCCACGGGCCTTGACCTCCACCACATTGCTCATGGCCTTGTCAAAAAGAGGCGCGTAAGTTCCCAGGGCCACCACCAGCGTCCCCGGCTCGATCAAGGAGATGGTGCCGTGCTTCAGCTCCCCGGAGGCATAGGCTTCGGAGTGGATATAGCTGATCTCCTTGAGCTTCAAAGATCCCTCCAGTCCCATAGCATAGTCCAGGTTCCGGCCAATGAAGAAGATGGAATCGTGATTGAAATATTGGCAGGCGTGGTATTGGATGGTTTCCACATGGTCCAGCACCTGCTGCATCTGATCCGGCAGGCGGCCCATGGCCTCTATTACCGCCTGATACTCCTGGGAGGATACGGTGCCCAGAAGATCCCCCAAATATAAACCTACTAAGTCCATTAGCGCCAGTTGGGTGGAGTAGGCCTTGGTGGTGGCCACGGCGATCTCAGGCCCGGCCCAGGTATAGAGCACGTCATCCGCCTCCCGGGCAATGGAGGACCCCACGACATTGACGATGGCCAGAGTCCTGCCCCCCAGACGCTTGGCCTCCCGCATGGCGGCCATGGTATCCAGCGTCTCCCCGGACTGGCTGATAACGATCACCAAACTCTTCTCGTCCACCAGCGGTTCCCCATAGCGGAACTCCGATGCCAGGCACACCTCCACCGGACGGCGCAGCAGTTTTTCCCAGGTATATTTGCTCACCATGCCCACATGATAGCTGGAGCCGCAGGCCACGATGAAGATCCGGGAAAGGCCCTGCACATACTCCTCCGACAAGTGCAGATCGTCCAGCACCACCCGGCCATCCCGAATCCTGGGAGAGATGGTCTTGCGGATGGCCTCAGGCTGCTCAAAGATCTCCTTGAGCATGAAGTGGGGATATCCCCCCTTCTCTGCAGAGGACACATCCCAGTCCACATGGCTGTGGGTCTTTTCCACCGGGATCATCTCGTCATCAAAGACATCGATATGATCGGCAGTGACCACAGCGATCTCCCCATCATCCATATACACCACATCCCGGGTATGCTTGATGATGGCCGTCACGTCAGAGGCGATGAAATTGCCGTCCTTGCCATATCCCAGGATCAGGGGGCTGTCCTTCCGGGCGGCAATGAGGGCATTGGGGTAGTCGGCGCAGATAATACCGAAGGCATAGGACCCCTCGATCCGCCGCAGGCAGCGGCCCACTGCCTCCAGCATGTTGCCGCACTCATGATAGTGGAATTCCAGCAGCTGGGCCACCACCTCCGAATCCGTATCGGACTGGAATTTGACCCCCTGCTTGATCAGGTGTTCTTTCAGCTCCAGGTAGTTTTCGATGATGCCGTTGTGCACCAGGGCGATCTTTCCGTTTTCACTGACGTGGGGGTGGGCGTTGATGTCGTTGGGCTCTCCATGTGTGGCCCAGCGGGTGTGTCCGATGCCCAGCGTCCCCTTGAGGTCAGCGCCGCCATGAACCATGTCCGAGAGGACCTGGAGCCTGCCCCGGGACTTGCGTACCTGCAGTCCTGCGTCCTCTGAACGAACGGCAATACCGGCGGAGTCGTAACCTCGGTACTCCATCCGGGAAAGTCCGTCCAGCAAAATAGGGGCCGCTTCTTCCCGGCCCACATAACCAATGATTCCGCACATATTAACGATCCTCCTGATATTTACTCAAAAGGACAAATCCGCAGCCATTTGTCGCTTTTTCGTGGTCACAGCGCCTTTGTTTTGCAGTCACCTGCATATTTGTCCGCTGTGTCCGCACCCACGCTTACGGAAGGGCATCCGCCGAATATTCGATTGCGGGGCCTTTGCCAGCCCCGACGCTCCCCTCTCCTCGTCGTCCCGCAAAAGCGGGCACATGGCGCTTTTCAATGGGCTCTCCCCCGGTCCTCCTTTCTCTGCTGCGATTTGTGCCATTATATCCGATTTTCCCCGGGAAGGGAAGCCCCTTCTTTACATAATTGCCGCAAAAAGGCAAATACTTCTGCGGGAGGGAACTGCCATGCTGACTGCTTTTATCCGCACTGTCATTTTGTATTTGCTCATTATGGGCGGCTTGCGCCTGATGGGAAAGCGCCAGATCGGTGAACTGGAACCGGGAGAGCTGGCTCTGACCATGATGATCTCTGACCTGGCCACTGTTCCCATGCAGGATTTTGGGATCCCCCTGCTGTCGGGGATCATCCCCATTTTGACCCTTCTCTCCCTCTCCATGCTGTTAAGCCAAATATCTTTACAAAATTTGAAATTAAGGCAATTGCTATGTGGTGTTCCCACGGTTTTGATCCAGGACGGCGTCCTTCAGCAGCAGGCGATGCGCCGCAACCGCTATACCCTTGATGAGCTTTTGGAGGAACTGCGGGAACAGGGCTATTTTTCCATTGAGGACGTCCGCTGCGCCGTGCTGGAAAACTCCGGCCAGTTGTCTGTTCTCCCATGGAACCGCAGCCAGCCTCCCACCGCCCGGCAGCTTGGGCTGCAGCTGGAGGAGGACGCCTCCTTGCCGCAGGTTGTCATCAGTGACGGGCGGCTGCTGTCTGAAAATCTGCGCAGCTGTGGACTCAACCAGCAATGGCTCTCCAAACAGCTGGCAGAGCACGGTGTCCAGTCCCATCAGGAGGTATTTTTGATGACGGTGGATGCCGACGGGCACGTGGTGTGTGTGAAAAAGGAGGGACGTCCATGAGAAAAGGCTATCTCCCCCCTATTTTGATCCTGTGCGCTCTGATGGTCTTTGGCCTATGGAACAGCAAACGGGTGGCGGCTTTGGCCGCCCAGTGGCAGGCCCAGCTGCAAACCGTGGGGACCATCGCGCAATCGGGAAACTGGACAGAAACCAAGGAGGCCCTGCTTCAAAGCTATGCAGACTGGTCTGTCCACCAGACCTATCTTCATGTCACTTTGCGCCATGACACCGTAGACGACGCCGAGGCCATGTATCGCCGGGCCATGGCCTTTGCCGACACAGAGGAGATCACAGAATTTCAGGCGGAGATTTCCGACCTGCGGGATCAGCTGCGCCTGATGTCCGACACGGAGCAGCCCTGGCTGGAAAACATTTTCTGAAAAAAAACCGCCCCGGCACACGATGTGCCGGGGCGGTAAAATCCATATCACTTTTGGGCCAGAAGCTTGTTCAGCTCCTGCATGAAGGTTCCAATATCTTTAAACTGGCGGTAAACAGAGGCAAACCGCACATAGGCCACCTCATCTGTATCCCGCAGGCGCTCCATGACCTTTTCTCCGATGACCTCCGTGCGGACTTCCCGCTCCATGGAGTTTTGCAGCTCCTGCTCGATCTCATCGGCGATCCGCTCCAGATCCGCCAGGGCCACCGGGCGCTTCTCACAGGCCCGGATCATGCCCCGCAGCACTTTTGCCCGGTCAAAACTCTGGCGGCTGCCATCCTTTTTGATCACCACGATGGGCAGGCTCTCCACCGTTTCATACGTGGTAAAGCGCTTGGCACAGGACAGGCATTCTCTGCGGCGACGGATGCTGGCTCCTTCCTCGGCAGGACGGGAGTCGATCACCTTGCTCTCGTTATACCCACAAAACGGACACTTCATGACGATTACCCACTCTCTCTTATACCGGTTCTTCCGGCGTATTGGCTGGCCAGGGCATTCACCTTTCCCCATTGGAGCCTGTCCCAAACGGGGTCTGCCCCATCGGGCATCCGGCGGGAATGAGGTCCAGGCAGCTATTTGAGAGATATTATAGCATAAAAAGATCAAAAGTGGTAGGGTTTTCCGATTTGAATCCCACATTTTTCCCTCTTCAGGAGATCAAGGGCCGCTCCTGCTGGTCAAAGGTAAAGACAACATACGGCTTTGATCCGATGGTCTGCAGCCGACACAGGCAAAAAAGTGTCTCCAGTGGAAAGGGAGCATTCCTGTCAAAGGGCACCGCCAGGCTGAATCCCTGCCCTGCCCTCCGGCTCCGGCAGCCCTCCAGACCCTGCACCCGCCGCCGCAGCCACTCTTTGTGGAAGAGGGCCTGAGGTGATGGTTCCATCTTCCACTGGGGCGTGGCCGCCGGCAGGCGGGCCTCCCCCCGGATCAATTTCCCCACAGCTCCGGTCATCCTCTGGGAAAAGCCCATGCGAAGCCAGCACTCCTGTCCCTGGCGCTCCATGACTCCCAGCCGCAGTTCTCCCTCTGTTCCAATGGCCCACAGGCACCAGGGGCCTCCCTCCGGCAGTCGGGCGCTGCCTTCAAACCAGGTCTGGTCCCCCCGCTGCGTCGCCCGCAGCTCCCCCACATTTCTCCCCTCTGCCACCAATGTCACCCGGTCCATGCCGCCACCGCCTGAAAAAAACAGCCCGTCTGCGCCATTATATGCGCAGACGGACCGCTTCATGTCCTCAGGTGATGGTATAACTGCCTCGAACCAGCAGCTTTGTGGTGGCGGCAGTGGCACGAACGCCCCGCCCTTCAATGGTCATCATGTACAGGTGATTTTGACTGAGGCTGGCACCGCCGTTTATGGTGGAGCCGGTGGTCTCATTGACAAGTCCCGGCGTGGAGGAGGCGACGCATACCGCCGATCCCACCCGCAGCATCACTTCACACCCCACACCGCCTGTGAGGGTCTGCCCACTGGAAAGGGTCACCACGGTAAAATTCGCGGCAGACTGGGTGCCCAGTCCTGCAGAACCGATCTGCTGGGCCAGGGTGTCATTGCGCTGGGCAATCTTTTCATCTACCCGCTGTAAAATGGTCCCCAGAAAGGTCTCGTTGAGGTAGCTCAAGGTCACCAGAGGATCCTGGGGTGAGCCAGCCTCCGCCGCCAGGGAAACTGTGGTGCCCGCCGCCAGTGCCGCGATCAAAAGGAGCATGGCAAGGACACGCCGTGGGATTTTGTTCATCATCTTATGTACCTCCGCTTCATTTGTGAAGGGCGCTCCTCCCGGAAAAGATTTCCGGGAGGACCGCCTGTTCAGATCAACTGGTCGTGGGGCAGTCCAAAGCTCACCGCAATGGCCGTATCCACCCGCTCCATCACGCCCTCTTCCACATGGCCCATTCGCTCCCGCAGCCGCCGCTTATCCAGCGTGCGCACTTGCTCCAGGAGAATAATGGAATCCTTTGTCAGGCCACTGCTGGAGTCCACAGGAAGGTCGATATGTGTCGGCAGGCGGGCTTTGCCCGTCTGAGACGTAATGGCCGCCGCGATGACGGTGGGGCTGTACCGGTTTCCAGTATCATTTTGAATGATCAATACCGGACGGACCCCGCCCTGCTCGCTGCCCACCACCGGGGAGAGATCGGCATAATAAATGTCGCCGCGTCTGACACTTGTATCCACAACGTTCACACTCCGCCGAAAGAAGTACCCATCACTGTCATTCAGTGAGGCCACTTTCATTCTCCCACGCGTGCGCGGGATTTATACTCGGCAAGGGGCAAAATTGCGTCCTCCTTGCCCCAGGCCATCTTATGCGGCGGCAGGGCAGCAGGTGCAGACCGTCAGTTCAGGTTCAGGATACGTCCCACCTCTTTGCCCTCTTTCAGGTAGATCCGGGGGACTCGTTTGCTCACAGCGCACATCAGTTCGTAGGGGATGGTGCCGCCCAGCTCCGCCAGGGTGTTGACGCTCTGGTGCTGACCAAAGATCTCCACTATGTCTCCGACGGTCAGTTCCGGCAGATCCGTGAGGTCCACCATGGTCATATCCATGCAGATACGGCCCCGGAGGGGGGCCATACCATATCCGGTCCAGACCGACATCCGATTGGAAAGGCTCCTCATAAGCCCATCGGCATAGCCCACAGGCAGCACACCGATGCGGCTGCGCCGGGCGGTGCGGAACGTGCGCCCATAGCTGATATCCGTCCCAGCCTCCTGGATTTTGATGGTGGAGATGGTGGTCTTAAGGCTCATCGCCGGCCACAGATCCAGACGCTGGGCATCCTCTCCCGCGCCGTAAAGCGCAATCCCGGGACGGACCATATTCATATAGGTCTCGGGATAGCGGGCCAGGGCGCCGCTGTTGGTGCAATGGCGCAGGGGGAATGTGCACCCCCGCTGTGCCAAGGCGTCGATCACCCGGCAAAAGAGGGAAAACTGCTCTTTTGTATAGGCCTCGCTGTCCCCATCGTCCGCGTCGGAGACAGCAAAGTGGGTAAAGATCCCCTCCGCCTTCAGCCCCGGCAGAGAGCAGGCGTGGGCAATCCCCTCCACCGCGCTTTGGAAATGCTCCCCCCGGGCCAAAAAGCCCAGGCGGGACATGCCGGTGTCCACCTTGATGTGAATCCGAAGACTCTTCCCGCAGGACATGGCGGCGGCGCTGTACGCCTCTGCCTTGGACAGGGAGGAGACCGCCTGATCGATCCCGTAGCGAATCAGATCCGGCACCATTTCCCCAGGGGTGTGCCCCAGGATGAGGATCGGCATTTTGATCCCGTGGCGGCGCAGCTGGCGGGCCTCGTCAATGCTGGATACCGCGAGATAGTCCGCCCCCAGCCGTTCCAGCTCACGTCCCACCTCCACGGCGCCGTGGCCATAGGCGTCCGCCTTTACCACTCCCAGGTATTTCACCTTGGGTCCGATTTGTTTTCTGGCCTGCTCATAGTTGTGGGCAATGGCGTCTAAATCAATTTCCGCCCAGGTCCTGCGCAGCCAAAGATCCTCTTCCATGGATGGCTCCTTCCTCTCTTTTCCTGGGGCTATGCCCCGCCCTCTTCCGTATCTGTATCGCTTTGCATTGTATCATAAAATGTAAAGTTCGTAAACTCCGCCGTTAAAATTACTGTGTCGTCTACAGCAATTTCTCCCCGCAGGGGCACATCGTCTTCCTGCCGCAGCCAGATGGTGGAGAGGATCTTCCCCTCCTGGCCCGTCTGATCCAGCTCCAGTCGCAGGCAGGGCACATCCTCCCTGTTCTCCTCGCTCCGGGACAGGACCCACCCCTCCCGCAGGGCGTCCATCAGCCGGGGCAAACACGCAGCGGGGCTGATCTGCTCCCGGCTCAGCGGTCCCATATCCAGGCACAGGTCCTCATAGAGGACCTGCCAGTCGGTGTCGGAAACAACGGCCTTCACCCCCGCCAGGTGCTCCGGGGAGAGTACCTCCACTGTGCTCTCTCCCTCCGGGACATAGTCGCAGGTCATCGTGGCCTCCCACAAAAGGCCCTCCTGGTCACAGCGGACCACCGCCTCCATTTGGCAGTGCGCGGCGTCTTGGTAGCGCCACTGCCAATCCGTCTCCCCTGTATCTTCCCCCTGGCTGCAGGCGCAGAGGAACAGGCACAGGGCTATCATTGGTACGCAGCGTCCTTTGCGCACCGAAAACCCTCCGTTTTTACACGATTTCTCCAATGGCCGCCGCCAGAGCGTCCGCCGTGTCCTTCGGGGTCATCCCGTAAGCGGTGAGGCGCTGGGCGGCAAGATCCCCCGCCCGCCCGTGGAGCCACACCCCCAGCGCCGCGGCCTGCACCGCCGGAGCCCCCTGGGCCAGCAGCGAGGCGATCACCCCGGTGAGGACGTCGCCGCTGCCCCCCTTGGCAAGGCCGGATCCTCCGGTGGTGTTCACCAGCACATTGCCCTCCGGGGCAGCAGTAAGGGTCCTATGGCCCTTCAGCACCAGATAACACCCGTGGTCTGCCGCAAACGCCCGGGCCGCGCCCACCCGGTCGCCCCCGGTAAGGTCGCCGCCCATGCGGGCAAACTCTCCTTCATGGGGGGTCACAATGGTGATCCTTCCCTTTCTGCCATCCAAAACATCTATATGTCCTTCCAGGGCGTTTATGCCGTCAGCGTCCAGCACCACAGGCTTCTCCACCTGCCGCAGCACTTCCCGGATCAGCCAGTCCGTGGAAGCGTCCCTGCCAAGGCCCGGACCCAGGGCCAGAACATCGCAGATCTCCATTTTCTCCAAAAGGGCCGGCAGGGCCGTCTCATCCACTCTGCCGGCATCCTCCTTCCCCGGCAGGGGGAAGGGCATGGCGCCGTCGCATTTGGCCGCCTCAATCGCCCAGATCCCCTCCGGCACGCCCAAAAACACCAGCCCGCAGCCGCTTCTTGCCGCCCCCAGTGCCGCAAGGTAGGGCGCGCCGGTATATCCCCGGCTGCCCCCCAGGACCAGGACTTTCCCAAAGGTGCCCTTGTGGCCGTCTTCCGCCCGCCGGGGCAGTGCCCAGCGGGCAAAGTCCTCCTCCACCGTCTGAACAGGGCAAAGAAGCCCCCTGTGCGCCTTCTGGGGGATCCCAATGTCCCATACCCGGACGACGCCGCTGTAAAGGGCGCCCTCTGCCACGGCGTGGCCGATTTTCATGCCAGTAAAGGTGATGGTGCACGTTGCCTTCACAGCACGGCCCATCACCCGCCCCGTGTCTGCGTCGATGCCGCTGGGGATATCCACCGCCACCACTGCAGCCGGGGCACGGTTGATCAAGGCGATGGCGCGGCCGTAGGCGCTCTCTTCCTCCACTGGGCGGGAAAGGCCCACGCCAAACAGCGCATCCACCAGCACCTGGCAGCCCAAAACCCAGGACCGCTGGGCGGTATCCTCCGAATCAAAGGCCTCCAAAGATACGCCGCACTCCAAAAGGCGCCGGGCCTCTTCCCTGGCGTCCGGGGTCATCTTTTCCTCCGCTCCTACCAAAAATACCCGCACGCTGACGCCCTTTCCCGCCAGAAGACAGGCAGCGGCAATGCCGTCTCCGCCGTTGTTGCCCGTACCGCACACAACAGCCACCTTGCCCCGGCGCAAAGGCAGGGGCAGCAGCTGCCCCACGGCCTGGGCAACACCCTCCGCCGCCCGGTCCATCAAGTCAATGGAGGGGATCCCCTCCTCCTCAATGGCCCGTCTGTCCAGTTCCCGCATTTGGGATGCCGTTGTGAGTTTCATATCCCATCCTCCTGTCATTCTTCTCGAAGGCATTTTTCGTAGTCAACCTATTATAAAAAGAACACCAAACTTTTTCAATCACTTCTCGCAGCTTCTCTTTGCATCCGGAAAAAATCCTGATAAAATGGGGCGTGCAACCCAAACATGACAGGAAAATCCCCAAACGCAACACAAAATCCATGGCGTTGCGCCCGCCGCTACTGTAGAATGAGGCCAACAAACAACAGGAGGTCTTCCCCTATGGCTTTTTCAGAGAACCTGCAGTACATCCGCCTTCGGGCCGGCATCACCCAAGAGCAGCTATCCGAGCAGCTGGGTGTCTCCCGCCAGTCCGTGAGCAAATGGGAGTCCGGCGCCAGCTTTCCTGAGATGAATACCCTGCTGCGGATCTGCGACCTCTATGGCGTCAGTATGGATACCCTGCTGCGGGGAAACATGGAAGAGGCGGAGGTGGGGGATACCGCCCAGTACGACGCTTTTATGAATCGCTTTTCCCTGCGGATCTCCCTGTCCGTTGCAGGCATTATCGCGGGAGTCGCGCTGATGGTTCTCAGCCAAGCCCTGGGGGCTCCGGAGATGCTCTGTGTTGCCGCTTTTTTGCTGATCATCACCGTGGCCGTGGTGGTCATGGTGGCCAGCGGCATCCAATATGACGGGTTTCAAAAAAAGCACCCTGTCATCCCGGATTTCTATACGGAAGGAGAAAAAGACGCCTTTCACCAAAAATTCGTATGGTTCATCGCCGGCGGTGTAGGGGCCATCCTGCTGGGGGTGGCGCTGCTGGTGCTGACCTTTTCCCTGCTGCCGGAGGAGGAGCCCTATGAGTCCATTGCCGGGGCGGCGTTTTTACTGCTTCTCTCCGGAGCGGTTTTCTCCTTCGTCTATGGCGGGATGCAGGAGGAAAAATATAAGGTCTGGAAATACAACCGGGACAACAACCCCACTCCAGAGGCCAAACGGCGCCTAAACCTCGTCGGGACCATCTCCGCTGCCATCATGACCGCCACCACCGCCGTCTATGTGGGGTTGGGACTTACCCGATACGCCTGGGGGGAGGCTTGGTGGGTCTTCCCTGTGGCGGCCATTCTCTGCGGCGTGGTCCATATCATTTTGGATCCCTATCGGGGGGAAGATTGAAAATTTCCGAAAAAGTACCGGCCCCTCCGGAGAAATTTGGCGGATTGGGGCTTGCATTTCCCTTTTTTGTGTGCTATAAGTGGTATTTGATATCAGTGATGAACGGGAAAATAACCGCGATACGCCGCCAAGAGAGGTCTGGTCACCGGCTGCAAGCCAGACCGCGGACGCCCGGTTTGGTTCGCCCGGGAGCTGCCGTGGAGACACGGCCGGATCCCCCACCGTTACCGGGGTCAAGTGCGTGCGGCTTTTGCTGCGCGAATTTGGGTGGTACCGCGGAAGGAAGCCTTTCGTCCCAAGGAGGGACGAAGGGCTTTTTTGTTGCCTGCCGCCCCCTTTCCCATCCATTACTTCTCAAAAAGGAGTCGTCATTATGAAAGAACAGTTGGCAACCATTCGTGCCCAAGCGCTGGAGGCCGTGGCTTCCGCAGAGGACTCTGCACAGCTGGACTCTGTTCGGGTGCAGTACCTGGGAAAAAAGGGCGAACTCACTGCCCTGCTCAAGCAGATGGGCAAGCTCTCTCCCCAAGAGCGCCCCGTCATGGGGCAGCTGGCCAATGCCGCCCGGGCCGATCTGGAGGAGGCACTGGAGCAGCGCTCCCGGGAACTGGATGCCCAGGCGCTGGAGAAGCGTCTCAAAGATGAGGCCCTGGACGTCACCATCCCCGGCAAACCCGTCCGCATTGGTCACAAGCACCCGATGTATATGGTGCTGGATGAGATCAAGGACATCTTCTTGAACATGGGCTTTGAAGTACTGGACGGGCCTGAGGTGGAACTGTCCGATTATAACTTCACCAAGCTCAATACCCCTGATGACCATCCCGCCCGGGAGTGGTCTGACACCTTTTATCTGGATGAGGACTCCCGCACCCTGCTGCGGACCCAGACCTCTCCCATGCAGATCCGGGCTATGGAGACCCTGAGTCTTCCCATCCGGGTGATCGTGCCTGGCCGGGTGTACCGCAAAGATGAGGTGGATGCCACCCACTCCCCCATGTTCCACCAGATCGAAGGACTGGTGGTGGACAAGGGCATCACCATGGCGGACCTCAAGGGCACGCTGAATGCCGTCATCAAGAAAATTTACGGTCCCAATACCGTCACCCGCTTCCGCCCCCACCACTTCCCCTTTACAGAGCCCTCCTGTGAGATGGATATCCAGTGCCACAAGTGCGGCGGCGTGGGCTGCCCCACCTGCAAGGGAGAGGGATGGATCGAGGTGCTGGGCGCCGGTATGGTCCATCCCAAAGTGCTGCGCAACTGCAATGTGGACCCGGATGTCTACTCCGGCTTTGCCTTTGGCATGGGGCTGGAGCGGTTGGCTCTGGGACGTTTCAAAATCAGCGACCTCAGGCTGATTTTTGAAAACGACATCCGCTTCCTGGAGCAGTTTTAAGGGGAGGTAACGGAACATGAAATTATCCAGAAAATGGCTCAATGAATTTGTGGACATCGCCGGTGTGGACGACCGCACCTTTGCCGAGTCCATGACCCTCTCCGGCTCCAAGGTGGAGGTCACGGAGATCCTGAATGAATCGCTGAAAAACGTGGTGGTGGGCCGGATTATCTCCATGGAGCGCCACCCTGACTCCGATCATATGTGGGTGTGCCAGGTGGATATCGGGCAGGATCAGCCCCTCCAGATCGTCACCGGCGCATGGAACATCCACCCCGGAGATCTGGTGCCGGTGGCCAAGGACGGCTCCTTGCTGCCCGGCCATGTGGAGATCCACTCCGGAAAGCTCCGGGGGGTTGACTCCTGCGGCATGCTCTGCTCCCTCAAGGAACTAAACCTTACCGCGGAGCACGACTATCCCGATGCCGTCATCACCCCTGCCGCCTTGCTGGGTGACTATCACCCTCTGGATCCGGCCAAGCCCTCTATCCCCGCGGATGTGCAGCCGGGCCATAAGATCTATGGTCCTGTGGTTGCCGCCCGGGTTTTAGAGTGTGAGTCCCAGCCCAATGGCTCCTACCACACCTGCCTGGATATCGGCGGCGCCACCGCGGCGCCTGACACCCCCTGCCAGAACATCCACGCGGGCGACCTGGTGGCCTATAACACCATAGACGGCGCCATCTGCACCCTCTGTGACCTCCACGCTGACCAAAAGGAGTTCCCCCACTGCATCACCGACGGCATCTGGGTGCTCCGGGAAGAGGGCGTGAAACCCGGCGATGATATTGCCGCCGTCATTGGTGCCGATGACCACGTGGTGGAATTCGAGATCACCCCCAACCGGCCTGACTGCCTCAGCGTCATCGGTCTTGCCCGGGAGGCCAGCGCCACCTTCCACGCCCCCCTGAAGCTTCACACCCCGGAGATCCGCGGCTGCGGCGGCTCTATCGCCGACCTGGTGGATATTGAGATTGAAGATGGTGACCTGTGCCCCCGCTACACCGCCCGCCTGGTGAAAAATGTAAAGATCAAGCCCTCCCCCGCCTGGATGCGGGAGCGGCTGCGCAATTCCGGCGTCCGGCCCATCAACAACATCGTGGACATCACCAACTATGTGATGCTGGAATACGGCCAGCCCATGCACGCCTTTGACTTCTCCTGCGTGGAGGGCGGGAAGATCGTGGTCCGCCCCGCCCGGGAAGGCGAGACTATCCAGACCCTGGACGGCAACGCCCGCAAACTCACCACCAATATGCTTTGCATCTGTGATGAGCACAAGCCCGTGTGCGTCGCCGGCGTCATGGGCGGCGCCAACAGTGAGATCATCGGTGACACCGCCATGGTCCTCTTTGAATCCGCCAACTTCAACGGCGCCTCCGTCCGCCGCACCGCCACCGCCCTGAATATGCGCACCGAGGCCTCCGCCCGGTATGAAAAGGGTCTGGACCCCATGAATACCATGAAGGCCGTGCAGCGGGCCTGTGAGCTGGTGGAGCTGCTGGGAGCCGGCGAGGTGGTGGACGGCGTCATGGACGTCATCGCCAAGGACTCCGCTCCGGTCACCGTGAAGCTGGAGCCGGAGAAGATCAACGCCCTGCTGGGCACGGATGTGGATGAGGCGCAGATGCGCACCATCCTGCTCTCCCTGGGCTTTGGGCTGGAAGGCGATCTCATCCATGTGCCCTCCTGGCGCAGCGATGTGGAGCACTACTCTGATATCGCCGAAGAGGTCGCCCGTTTTTACGGCTACAACAGCATTCCCGACACCCTCTCCACTGGCCTGACGGAGCGGCGGGGATTCTCCCCGGTGCAAAAGACGGAAAATACCGTGGGAGATCTTTGCCGGGAGGCTGGGTATGATGAGATCATCACGTACTCCTTCATCAGCCCCACTTATTATGATAAGATCAATCTGCCCAAGGACTCCCCCCTGCGGGACTCCTTGAAGATCCTCAACCCCCTGGGAGAGGACACCTCTATCATGCGTACCACCATCCTCCCCTCCATGCTGGAGATCTTGAGCCGCAACTATAACTTCCGCAATAAATCTGCCAGGCTCTACGAGCTGGGCCGGACCTATTTCAAGCGGGAGGATGGCCTGGCTCACGAGCCCAAGGTCCTGGCTCTGGGAGCTTATGGAGAGGATATGGACTTCTTTACCTTCAAGGGCGCTGTGGAGACCATCCTCACAGGCCTTCGGATTTTTGACGCCACTTTCACCGCCTGCACCGACAACCCCTCCTACCACCCCGGCCGCTGCGCCAAGGTATACAGCGCAGGCCGCCTTCTGGGCGTCTTCGGCCAGATCCATCCTCTGGTAGCCGCCAATTATGGAGTGGACTGCGAGCTCTATGCCGCAGAACTTTGCTTTGAGGCGCTGCATGCGTGCAAGGGCACCGATCCCGTCTATCAGCCTCTGCCCCGTTTCCCCGCCGTCACCCGGGACATCGCCGTGGTGTGTGACGCGGCCATCCCCGTGGGGGATCTGGAGGAGTGCATCCGCCGGGGGGCGCAGGGACTTTTGAAAGAAGTGACGCTGTTTGATGTCTACACAGGCACAGGGATCGCCCCCGGCAAAAAGAGTGTGGCCTTTAATCTGACTTTGCGCTCGGATGAAAGAAGCCTTACCGCCGAGGAGGCCGACGCCGATGTGAAGAACATCCTTGCCCTTTTGGAAAAAGAATACGGCGCCGTTTTGCGCTAAAAATCAATTCGCCTGCCTGCCGGGGAAATCCTCCCCGGCAGGTACTTTCTTCAGGGGAAAAAACTTTTCAAAACCCTTTACACTTTTCCTGAAATCGAGTATACTATATGGCAGCATGTAACCTCCCGGCGAGTTTCGACTCTCCGATAGAAAGGCGGTGTCCGAATGGATGATTTTACGCAAAAATTCAGTCTCAAGCTTGATAAAGACGCAGAGATCCGCCAGATCCTGACGGCGGTCTACCGCGCTCTTGAGGAAAAGGGGTACAACCCCATCAATCAGATTGTAGGCTACATTCTGTCAGAGGACCCCACCTATATCACTAACCACAACAACGCCCGGACCCTCATCCGTAAAATTGACCGGGATGAGCTGCTGCAGGTTCTGGTGCGGCGCTACCTGGATCCCCAATAAAAAAAACAGTAAAATTCCCGCGGAGAAAACTCCGCGGGAATTTTTTTGCCTGTTCCACCTTTTCTTCCAGCGGTTGACCCTTTCTGAGAAGTTCCAGTTTTTTCCCAGGATTTTCTTTGTAACCCATTGTTGACAAAATGGATAAAATATGTTACAATTCGGTTACATTTTTCAAAGGAGTGTTTTCATGGCAGACGGCAAAACCCCCAAGGCAGAAGGTCTGATGTACAAGGGCCATCCCCTGCGGCGGATCGATAATTTGATCTATTACGGGACGATGGCTGAAAAATATATCATCATGATGCAGATCCTCAGCACCAAGAAAGAACAGGACCTGGAAGTAGCGGACAAAGTCTCCATCCAGCTGCAGCTGACAGATCCTGACCTGCGCTCCCGGGACCGGGTGGTGAAAAAAAGTGAAAAAGACAGCCTGTATTCTGCCATGGACATCGCTGCCATTTGGCTGGATCGGGCTTTATCAGGAAAAGAAAAATAATTTCTTCGCACCTCTTCACAAATGCTATGACGAAAGGACGCTGACCAATGACACACTTTCTGGGAAAAGTCTCCAGAGCTTTCCTCTTTGCCTCTCTGGCGACTTTGATGATGACCGCATCCGCCTGGGCCGCCGAAGGTGACCTCGCCATTGGCGTAGGCGCCACCACCGATTCCCCCCTTCGTCTACGGGAAGGGCCCTCCACCTCCACCGAGATCCTCACCAACTTGGACAAGGGCGTTGCCGTGGCCATTTTGGACGATGAGACCGATGGCTGGTACAAGGTGAATTTCGATGGCATGATCGGCTATCTCTCCGCGGATTATGTGGTGATCGACCAGGACAATGTATTCGAAGCTCCCGGACGGGTCAGCGTCTCCAGCGCCTATGTCCGCTCCGGTCCCTCTACCGATGCCGAAGCTGTGGCCACGCTGACCCAGGGGACCACGGTAACGGTCAACGGGTTTGAAGACGGATGGTACGATGTCACCTGCCAGTACGGCACGGAAGGGTACATCCGGAGCGATCTTCTGGACCTGACCCAATCCACCGCCAGCTCCTCGGGGTCTTCCGTGGTGGATCTGGCCCAGCAGTACTTAGGCGTGCGTTATGTGTACGGCGGCGCTTCCCCCAGTGGATTTGACTGTTCCGGCTACACCATGTACATCTACCAGCAGTTTGGATACGCTCTGCCCCACTCCGCCACCTCTCAGTGGCAAAGCGGTCTTGGCACCAAGGTTTGGAGCGTGGGCGCCCTGCAGCCCGGCGATCTGGTGTTCTTCAACGATCCCAGTCTCAACGCCGGCAAGGCCTGCTCCCATACCGGCATCTATGTGGGCAATGGTCAGTTCATTCACGCCTCTTCTTCCAGATCCGGCGGTGTGATCATCAGTGACCTGACCAGTGGCTACTACAACCGTTACTTTGTGGGCGGACTTCACCTTTGATCCTCCTATAACCATTTCGGCGGCACGCAATGCGTGCCGCCGTTTTTTTATTCTTTTTCAGGGAATTGGATGCCTTTGCTCCTTCCGGATCCGTGAGCTCCCAGGCGTCCTCCTCTTCTTTCCGGCAGCGGATTCCTTCAAAAGACCCGTATCCTCACTGGGGGTACCGGGTGATGATGTCCATCACTTCCCGCAGCCACTGTTCCTGATTTTCAACCGTGCATGAAATATTCTCTCCATCGAACGACAGGGTCACTTTTCCAAAGAAATTGTCCACATGCAGCATGTCCCCGCTGCCGGCGCTGCCGTCAGGAAAGAGGACTTCTTCGAAGCGGAACATGACGGACCAGCAGAAATCCCCCTCCTCATAGCGGTGGACCTTCGTCCCAGAGGGGAGGAGGTTGCTCACCTTGGTGCGAAAAGCAGGACGGTGGAACAGCTCCAAAAGCTCCTGGAAATCCGGGTCCCCTGTCTGAAGGAGGAACGGAATCGGTGCAGCGCCTTCCCCCCTGTCATAATACCCCCGAATCTGTGTGCACTCTGACAGATCCAAAAAGGGATATCGCTGCTCAATGGTCAGCGGACGGGTATAAATCAGGACAAAGGCGACCCCGCAAAGCGCAAGTGCCCCAGATAGGATTTTTCTCCATCTCCTCTTCATGCCACCCTCCTTTTAAACCCACGTTCCTCCCCTGTTTTTTCTGCTCAGATCATACCATAGGAAGTGCGGCTTTTCCACCCCTTTCAAGCAAAATAGCCGTTTCCTGTCCATGTTCAGGCTCTTTTTCCCCAATGGTAAAAATAACCGTATTTTTTGCAGTTTCTTCTTGCATCCACTCTCTGCAGGCGTTATAATTCATACTTGTGTGAAAAATATGAACCAAAGGGGGCTCATGGCTTGGCTGGTGGAAAGCATGTGCTGGGACAGTCAAAAAACCGGGTCTTCGGTACTGCCAAAGTGGGAGACCGGGGCCAGATCGTTATCCCTCAGGAAGCCCGGCGCTATTTTGGGATCTCCCCGGGAGATACCCTCCTGATCCTGGGCAACGAGCGTTCCGGCCTGGTGGTGACGAGGCCGGAGATCCTCCACGATCTGGCGGATGAAATTTTAGGGAAAAAGGATGAATACGATGGGGATTGAAACCATGTATACGCAATTGGGGATCTGCCCGGCTGTATATGAATACGGCGAGGCAATTTTGCAGCAGCTGCGCCCCAGATTCGATCAAATCGACCGCACAGCGGAGCATAACCAGCTCAAGGTCCTTGCCGCCATGCAGAAAAACCGGGTCAACGCCACACATTTTGCCGCCACCACGGGCTACGGCTACAACGATGACGGACGGGATAACCTGGAGCGGGTATATGCAGATGTCTTTCATACAGAGGCCGCGCTGGTGCGTCCCCAGATCACTTGCGGTACCCACGCTCTGACCGTGGCCTTAAGCGCCAATCTCCTGCCCGGGGACGAGCTGCTCAGCCCTGTTGGCGCCCCGTATGACACGCTGGAGGAGGTCATCGGCATCCGGCCCAGCAAATGCTCTTTGCGGGAATACGGCGTGACCTATGCCCAGGCAGATTTAAAACCTGACGGCTCTTTTGACTATGACGCCATCCGCCAGAAGATCCATGCCCGCACAAAGCTCATTACTATTCAGCGCTCCAAGGGCTACGCCACCCGGCCCAGCTTCTCTCCTGCCCAAATCGGCGAGCTTATCTCCTTTTGTAAGTCCATCAAGCCGGATGTGAAGATCATGGTGGACAACTGTTACGGAGAATTTGTGGAGACCCTGGAGCCCTCTGACTACGGAGCGGACATGGTGGTAGGGAGCCTCATCAAAAACCCCGGAGGCGGCCTGGCCCCCATCGGAGGATATATCTGCGGCACGAAAGAGTGCGTGGATCGCTGTGCCTACCGCCTCTCCGCCCCCGGCCTGGGGCAGGAAGTAGGGGCCAACCTGGGATTGATGCCCGCCTTTTACCAGGGGCTCTTCCTCTCCCCCACGGTCGTGGCCGGGGCTTTGAAAGGCGCGGTATTTGCCGCCAATATCTATGAGTCCCTGGGATTTCCCTGTGTGCCGGGAGCCAAGGAGGACCGCCACGATATCATTCAGGCGGTGACTTTGGGCAGCGCCGAGGCCATGGTGGCCTTCTGCAAGGGTATCCAGTCCGCCGCCCCGGTGGACAGCTATGTCACGCCGGAACCCTGGTCCATGCCGGGGTATGACAGCGATGTAATTATGGCAGCTGGCGCCTTTGTCCAGGGCAGCTCCATTGAGCTCTCCGCCGATGGCCCCATCCGCTCCCCCTATGCCGTCTATTTCCAGGGTGGACTGACGTGGTACCACGCCAAATTGGGGATTCTCAACAGTCTGCAAAAGCTCCTGGACGCCGGGCTTGTCTCTTTGCCCTGAGTTTTTTCCGGGCTTTTGGACCGGGGATCGTGGGGATACAGATACGGTATCTTGTCCCACCGCGTTTTTCACTTGTGTATGTAAAAAGATAAAGGAGAAACAGATTATGTGGTTTTGGCTTTCCATTATTGCGCTTTTGTGCTGGAGCGGATCAGACCTCTTTTCCAAAATCGGCTGCCGGGACGCTTCCGACCGGTACAGCCACTTGAAGATGGTGATGGCGGTGGGCATCGTGATGGGCCTGCACGCCGCCTATGAGATCTTCGTGGGGGGTACGGTCATCAATCTGCAGATCCTGTGGACATACCTTCCGGTATCGCTGCTGTACATCGGATCCATGACCATGGGCTATCTGGGGCTTCGCTATATCGAACTTTCCATCTCCTCCCCCATCTGCAACTCCTCCGGAGCGCTGGTGGCGGTGATGACCCTGGTGTTCGTGGGGATGGAGGGCTACTCCCCCCTGGCGCTGTTTGCGGTGCTGCTGGTGTGCGTGGGTGCCATCGGCCTGGGAGTGGTGGATGCCCGGGAAGATCCGGCATTGCGGGAGGCCCGGCAGGAGATCGGCAATTATAAGTACAGCAAGAGCTTTTTGGCCCTGGCGCTGCCTGTGGCCTACTGCCTGCTGGATGCCCTGGGCACCTTTGCTGACAACCGGGTGCTGGAGCGCCTGGCTGCCGTGGTGGAGGACTATGAGGCCAGCGCAAACGTGGCCTATGAGCTGACATTTTTGCTATCAGGCATTTTCTGCTTTATCTATGTGGTACTGATAAAAAAAGACCGTCTGGTATCCCGGATGGAAGCGCCCAAATACACCGGCGCCATCTTTGAGACGGCTGGTCAGTTTGCCTACATCTATGCCGTGGCAGACACGGAGCACCTGGCTATGTCTGCCCCCATCATCTCCTCCTACTGTGCTGCCTCCGTTCTTTGGAGCCGGATCTTTTTGAAGGAAAAGCTCTCCTGGAAGCACTATGCTATGATCGTACTGATTGTAGCAGGCATTGCTGTGATGGGATTTTTGGACCTGTGATTCCTCTTTTGAGAAAAACAATACGGCCCCGGGAGCAAAAGCTCCCGGGGCCGTATTGTTTTTCTTCACGCCCCCTGGGTCTCCGGCCCTCCCAGCCGGGCCAGCAGCAAGGCCAGGGCAAATCCCCCGCCGCAGCACAAAGCGGAGAGCACGATCTCTCCAAAATTCCCATAGCTCACTGGGATAATCACCAGTGTAGAGGCAAGGACGATGCCCACAATGCCGTGGAAAGCCACGGGATAATGCTTTTGGAACATCCATGTCACCAGCCGGGCCAGCAGGGCGATGGTAACCAGCATCCCCGGAAGGCAGGCCGATATCACCGCTACATCCATGTGGGAAAGGCCCTCCAGCAGCGGCTGATACAGCCCCAGCGCCATCATCACCGGGGACGAGGTCATGCCTGGGATCACCACACCCATACCGATCAGCGCGCCGCAGAAATTGTACCACCAAAAATTAGGCTCTACCACCGTATGCGCCACATGGCGGACATAGAATAAACCAGAGAACATGGCTGCGGCGCAAAGAGCCATGCTGATATAAGATGCGCAGCAGCGGCCTTCCTTGCCAGCTTCCTTCATCAGGGCAGGCACCGTACCGGCGATCAGCCCGATAAACAGCCAGACGGCCACGGTATCGGAATACTCATAAACTGCTGCCAGCCCCCTGGCAAACCCCAGAAAGCCCGCTGCCGCCCCTGCCCCTATCAGGGCAAACATCCGCCAGTAACGGGGCAGCGCCCTGCGGGGGTGGGTCAGGATTTCCATCATGGGGCGGTACACATCAAACACCACCGCCAACACGCCCCCGGATACCCCCGGCAAAATTGCACCCACGCCAATCAAAGCGCCGCAAAGCAAATATTTTGCCGCCAATAACCACTGATTTTTTTCAGATTTATGCGCCATGTGCCAACCTCTGTCCGCATTGTACATTTTCAGGCAAATATGATAGCAGTTTTGCCTCCTTATTTCAATCCAATCCTATGAATTCTTCAAAAGTCCCTCTTTTCCCCTTCCGCGGCTGTCCACTGGCCTTGACCTCAAAGGGCGGGAGCAAAAATTTCCCTTGAAAACGTATGGCTTTTCCGCAAAAGCCATGCTACAATAAATGCCACCATTCCCCGATTTCATGGGAGGCACGGCCCTCCCCCGGACAACAGGAGGTACCCAATGGAAAAAGCGCGGGTTCGGTCTTATGAAATCGACATGTGCAACGGCCCCATTTTATCCAAGCTGCTGCGCATTGCCATTCCCCTGACTTGCTCAGCCATTTTACAGCTGCTGTTTAACGCCGCAGACATCGTGGTGCTGGGGCGCTATGCCGGGGATAACTCCATGGGCGCAGTGGGCTCCACCGCCTCCTTTGTGGGCCTTCTCACCAATTTGCTCATGGGCCTTTCCACCGGCGCCAACATCCTGGCCTCCCGGAATTACGGGGCGAAAAATGGCCCCGCCCTCCACCGCACGGTCCACACCGCCATCCCTCTGAGCCTCCTCAGCGGCTTTTTCATGGGCCTTGTGGGGGTGGTGATCGCCCCTACGGTGCTGACGTGGATGCAGTGCCCGCCCAATTTGATCAGCCTTGCCACCTTGTATCTGCGGATCTATTTTCTGGGCCTGCCTGCCAGCATGCTCTATAACTTCAGTGCAGCGCTGCTGCGGGCCGTGGGTGATACCCGCAGGCCGTTGTATTTTTTAATGGTCAGCGGCGTGGTGAATGTGGTGCTGAACCTGTTTTTCGTGATCGTCTGCCGCCTGGACGTGGCAGGTGTTGCCATTGCCACCGTCATCTCCCAGTGTATCTCTGCCTTGCTGGTGCTGCGCTGTTTGATGCGGGAGCAGGGCTCCGTTCGCCTGGAGCTTCAAAAAATGCGGTTTCATAAGGACACCCTCCTGGGCATTTTGGAGGTGGGGCTTCCCGCCGGCCTGCAGGGGGTGCTGTTCTCACTTTCCAATATGGTGATCCAGTCCTCTGTCAATCTCTTCGGGGAGACCATCATCGCTGCCAACTCCGCTGCCAACAGCATCGACTCCTTTATATATTCTGTGGGGAACTCTTTCGCCCAGACCAACGCCTCTTTCACCAGCCAAAATTACGGCGCACGGAAGTACGGGCGCATCGTCCGCATCTGCTTGACCACCATTGGTGCTTTAGTGGTGGCACAGATCATATTGTGCGGCAGCGTCATTATCTTCACCCCGCAGTTGGTGCGCATCTATTCCTCTACCCCGGCAGTCATTGCCGCCGCCACGGAAAAGCTGCGGATCCTGTGCTTTTTCTATCCCTTTATGGGGACAGTGGATATTCTGGTGGGCTCCATGCGGGGGATCGGGCACAATCTGGTGCCGATGCTGGTCTCTCTGGGCGGCATTTGCGGCATCCGCCTTTTGTGGATCGCAACAGCATTCCAAGTCCCTGCCCTCCACCAGGTGGAGACGGTCTATTGGTCCTACCCCATCTCCTGGGTGACCACGGCTATCATCCATGCCACATGCTTTGTGATCTCTCTGCGCCATCTGCGCCGTCAGTGGGATCAGGAGGACTTGCTGGCCGCCGCCCAGGATCGGGCTGCCCAAACCGAGGGTTGACTCTGTAACGATTACAAGGTTTATGATACCCTTTGCGGGTAACATGACCCACTATTTTTTAAAAGACTTTTCTCGGGAGGGATTCTCTTTGCTGAAGCGGCCCCAGCGTTCCTATGAGGTGGACATGTGCAGCGGTCCCATCTTTCCCAGCCTCTTAAAAATCGCACTGCCGTTAGTCCTTTCCAATATGCTGCAGTACATGTTCAATGCCACCAACATCATGGTGGTGGGGACTTTTGCCGGGGACAATTCCATGGCCGCTATCGGGGCCACTACCTCCTTGATCTCCCTGATCACCAACTTGTTTTTGGGGCTTTCCACCGGCGTGAACATCATCGCCGCCAAATATTACGGAGCCCAGGATCTTCAAGGGGTGCGCAATACCGTGGACACCTCTGTCCTGCTGTCCTTTTTGTGTGGCGGTGCTTTTACCATACTGAGCATTTTGGGCGCCCCTTGGGCACTACGCATCACCCACTGCCCTTCCAATGCCTTTGACCTGGCAGTGGTATACCTTCGGGTCTACTCCCTGAGCACCATCAGCATCACCGTCTATAACTTTGGCTCGGCATTGCTGCGCTCCCAGGGGGACTCCCGCCGCCCGCTTTACTTCTTGCTGGCGGCAGGCCTGATGAACCTGCTTTTAAACCTGCTGTTTGTGGGAGTACTGCATTGGAACGTGGCCGGTGTGGCGCTGGCCACTGTTCTCTCCCAGACTACAGCTGCGCTGCTGGTGCTGCGTTGCCTGGTTGGAGATGCCGGGCCTCTCCACCTGGAGCCCCGGCAAGCCCGCTTCCACCGCCGGGAGTTGCTTCAAATCCTGCTTGTGGGGCTTCCCGAAGCCATTCAAAGCACCCTTTTCTCCCTCTCCAAT
Source organism: uncultured Oscillospiraceae bacterium (assembly GCA_944385475.1). Lineage (GTDB taxonomy): Bacteria > Bacillota > Clostridia > Oscillospirales > Oscillospiraceae > Oscillibacter. The sequence continues at coordinate 21,429 of CALWXJ010000021.1, read as the reverse complement.
GTCTTTATCCAGGCCTCTATCAATTCCTTCGGAGAGGTCACAGTAGCCGGCAACTCCGCCGCAGAGTCCCTGGAAAACTTTATCTATGCTGCTGATGTAGCCTTTGTCCAGGCAGGCACGGCCTTTGTCAGTCAAAATTATGGTGCGGGAAACCGCAAGCGTATCCAGCGCTCCATCTTTCTATCTGTTTTTTGTACCATTGTATTTCAGATGGCATTGGCGCTTTTGGCCCTGGGGTTCGGTCCCTATCTCTTACGGCTATTTTCTCCCACAGAAGAGGTCATCGCCGCAGGTATGCGTCGCATGCAGGTTATATTCCTGTTTGAACCTTTCTGCGGTATTATGGACTGCTTGGCTACTTTTTTAAGAAGCATGGGTCACAATTTCGTTCCCACCGTTGTCACGCTGGTGGGCAGCTGCGCCCTGCGGATCGTCTGGCTGGCCACTGTTTTTCAGATCCCCGCCTATCACACCATTGAAGTGGTGTACCTATCCTATCCGGTCACCTGGATCATTACCTCCGCCGCTCATACAATATGTCTGGTATTTGCCCTGCGGCGGCTGCGCCGCATGGGATCACCAACTTGATGCACACTCCCGGTTTCTTTTACTGAATCTGCCCCCCGTGGCATTAAAATGGAGGCGTTTTCATGCAGCTGCTGCGCAAACGGGCAAGCACCTATGAAGTCGACATGTGCAATGGGCCCATCCTGCCCAATCTGCTTCGGGTCGCTTTGCCGCTGGTACTTACGGGCATGCTGCAGTACATGTTCAACGCCACCAACATGGTGGTGGTGGGCAACTATGCCAGCGACAACTCCATGGCCGCCGTGGGATCTACCAGCAGCATCGTCAACCTGATGACCAATCTCTTTTTGGGGCTTTCCATCGGTGCCAACATCGTGGCTGCCAGGGACTATGGCGCCCGGGATACAGAGGCTCTGGAGCAAACCGTCCACACCTCCATCCTCCTCAGCCTTTTCAGCGGCGTATTCCTCACAGTAGTGGGCATTCTTCTGGCTCCTCAGATCCTGGAATGGATGGCCTGTCCTCCCGCGGTGCTGGACCTGGCCTCCTTGTATTTGCGGGTATATTTCCTGGGGATGCCCAGCATGATGGTCTACAACTTCGGCTCGGCACTGCTGCGGGCTCAGGGGGATACCCGCCGCCCTATGTACTACCTCATGCTGGCAGGCGTGCTGAATGTGGGACTGAACCTGCTGTGCGTGGTGGTCCTGGAGTGGGACGTGGCCGGCGTGGCTGCCGCCACCGCCCTTTCCCAAACGGTATCCGCCGCTTTGGTCCTACTCTGCCTGATCCGCAATCCCGGCCCCATCCATCTGGATGTGCGCAAGCTGCGCCTTGACCGCTATAAACTCTATCAGGTGCTGCGGATCGGCCTCCCCGCGGGGATCCAGTCCTCCCTGTTCTCCCTTTCCAATGTGGTGATCCAGTCCTCTGTCAATTCTTTCGGTGAGGTGATGATGGCCGGCAACTCCGCCGCCACCAGTCTTACCAATTTTATCTACGCCACCTATCATGCCTTTGACCAGACCAACACCGCTTTCATCAGCCAGAATCACGGCGCCCATAATGTGGATCGGATCTGGAAGATCTTTCTGCGCTCCTGCGGCAGCGCCATCGTCTCCACTTCTGTGCTCATTGCCATTTTTTTAAATTTCGGTCCCCAGCTGCTGGGACTATTCTCTCCTACGCCGGAGGTCATTGCAGCGGGTATGATCAAAATCTCCTGCTGCTGCATTTTTGAGGTGCTGGATGCCATGATGGATATGATGGCCGGCAGCATGCGGGGTATCGGCTATAACGTGCTGCCCACAGTGGTGACGCTCATTGGCTGCTGCGCCCTGCGCCTTGTGTGGCTTAGCACCATCTTCCAGATTCCCCGCTTCCACACCATCGAGATGGTTTACATCTCGTATCCCATCTCCTGGACCCTTACCCTCTCCACCCACATCATCTGCTTCTTCTGGGCATACCGGAAACTGCGGAAAAAGACACTGGCCGAACAACCTGCCATATCTGAATAAAAAAAGCCTGTGCTTTCGCACAGGCTTTTTCCTCGCTCAATATCCATTTACCATCACATCCAGCACCCGGGCGGCCACATTGCCCGCCACCGCACTGCCCCCGCCGCCGTTTTCCACCAGGACCACAAAGGCATAGGGGGTCTCCTCCCCCTGGAGGAACCCGGCAAACCATGCGTGGGGGGGCTCTCCGTCCCCCACCTCCGCCGTGCCGGATTTGGCGCATAAATCCATATTGGGAAAGCGGGAGGTGCCATAGGTCTTCTCCACGTTTTCACGTAAAAGCTGGGTCAGCTTCTCCGCCGTTTGGCTGGATACCAGACGCCCCGTCTTTGTGGTAAGGTGCGGCAAGGAGGGAATCCCCTGGGGCGAGACAGTCTTTTCAATGAGGTACGGCTGGGCCGCCCGGCCCCCGTTGGCTATGGCCCCCATATATACCATCAGGGCGCAGGGATTCACCAGATCCTGCCCCTGCCCCACACCAGCCCAGCCCAGCTGCCCCTCTGACAGTGAGGCAAAGTCAAAGCTCCCCTGGGCTGTGGGCAGCCCGTTGACGGAGTAGCTCTCTGTGAGGCCGGCCTGCTCTGTGTACTTTTCCATGGTGTTGGCTCCCAGCTCCTGGGCGATCTGTGCAAACACCACGTTGCAGCTGTTGGCAAAGGCATCCCCGATATCCTCTTCCCCGTGGTGGCCCGAACAGGTGATCACCTCGCCACCGATCTCAATACTGCCCTCACAGGTCCAGATTCGGCTTTCCAGATCTGGGAGTTCCTCCAGGGCCGCCATCAGCGTTACGGTCTTATAAACGGAGCCGGGGGTAAAGGTGGAGGAGAGGAAACGGTTGACATAGGCCCCTTCATAGGCCTCATTGGTCTCGATATCCGAAGGGACGTTCAGAGGATCATAGCTGGGGGAGGAGACCATGCACAGGATCTCTCCCGTCCGATAGTTATAGACCGCCACCGTGCCGGCATGACCTCCCAGGGCCTGGTAGGCCTCATAGTTGTAGCGGGCGTCCAGCGTGAGGTAGAGATCGTTGCCGCTCTGGGCGCCGAAGGCCCCATTGAGCCAGTTAAAACCCGTGAGCTTGTCGGCAAAGGCATTGAGCGCTCCCGTGCCGATATTGCCCTGCAGATCGCCCACGGCATGGAGCGTGGCCTTGCGCACTGTGGCATTTTCATAGTACGTGCGGCTCCCGTTCACCACCTGGGACAAGACGTCTCCGTCCCGGTCCAGCACGGTGCCGGAAATCAGCTGGCCGGCGCTGTTATAGAGGTGGCGGTTAAACGCCGAGGAAGCCCACCGGCCGCCATCTGCAAAGTAACGGGCGGCGAACACCACCATCCCCGCCGCCAGCAGCAGCGCTAAGAGGCGGCATACCAAGGCGCGCTGTTCAATCTTCTTCATCCGGTGCCTCCTCCTTCCTCTCAAACTCCGTCACCGGAGCGGCCATGCGCCGGGACGTCTCCGTCACCCGGTCCCCCGCCCGGCGGCGGATGGCAAAGCTGGCGTTCTCCCGGGTATCCATGGCCTTTAAATAGGCCAGCAGCCCCCAGGAAGAGAGCATGGCGGATCCGCCGTTGGATATGAAGGGAAGCGTCACGCCGGTGAGGGGGAGCAGGTCCACCGAGCCAAACACATTCAAGCACGTCTGAAATACCAGAAGGGCCCCGGCAGCGCAGGCGGCAATGGTATAAAAGCTGGAGCGCCCCACCCGGCAGGCCCGGGCGGCAAAAAAGGCCAGGGTAATGACGGCCCCCACTACCAAAAAAGCAATGATCAGCCCCCACTCCTCACACAGCATGCCAAACACCAGGTCCGTGTCCGCCGCGGGGATGTTGTGGAGCCAGCCGTTTCCGGCCCCCATGCCCAAAAGTCCCCCGGAGGCGGCGGCAGACATGGTGCGGGTCTGCTGATAGCCGGTGGTGGAAGCAGCCTCCCACGCGTGGCCCCAGGAGGCGAAGCGGCTTAGAATGTAGGGCTTGAATTTCACAATGATCCCGGCCCCAAACACCGCGGCACCGCAGATCAGGCTCAAGGTGGCAAAATCACCGGAGCGAAGATAGGCGATCACCAAAAAGGTAACAAAAAAGATCGCTGCCGTGCCAAAGTCACTCATCAGGCCCAGAAGGCCGATGCAAACACCGGTGAGCACGATGAACAGTGTCAAATTCCGCTTGCGGAACAGCCGCTCCAGCGTGGCGGAGCCGGCAAAGATGTAACAGATCTTTGCAATTTCCGAGGGCTGGAAGGACATGCCTCCAAAGGAGATCCAGTTGACGGCGCCGTATTTCCGGCTGCCGATGACCAGCGTGATCCCCAAAAGGCCGATGGCCGCCGCCGCCATCAGCCAGCGGATATGCTGTACCCTACCCAAGTCCCGCAGAAAAAGCCCCAGAACCAGGAAAAGGCCCAGCCCCAAAATAATGGCCAGAAGCTGCTTGACCACACTGCCCGGCGCGCTGGAAGCCGTTATGGAAAGAGACAGCGTGGAGAGGAAAAAGGCAATGGTCTCCATTTCAAAGCCCACGCACCGGCCAATGCGCAGCGCTGCGAAATAAAGCCACATCACTCCCGTCAACACCAAAAAGCAAAGGGGCACCATAGCGGGAAGCTCTTCCGCCGTCATGAGCTGCAGGCAGGTGAGCACCTGGAAAAGCGTCAGCCACAGGAAGGAAGGCCACATAGTTGCCGGGCGCTCCGCCTGGCGCTGCTTCAAAATCTCCTCCCGCTCCGCTACCGTCTGGGGTAAAAATACCAGGGGCACGCCCCCCAGGGAGATGGTGTCTCCCAGTTTGACTTCCTGGGCGGCCTCCACTTTTTCACCGTTGACCGCAGTGCCTCCCTTGGAGTCCAGGTCGTAAAGGGTCCAGGTCTCTCCCTCTCCCCGGCACAGGGCCGCGTGCTGTCGGGAAACAGAGGGGTAATTAAGGCACACATCGGCACTCTTTGCCCGGCCGATGATATTTTCCCAGTGGGTCAGAGGAATGGAGCTGCCATTGGGCAGGCTCAACTGTCCCCAGATCTCCGGTGTGTGGGGGATGGTGAGCAGCGAGCGGACGGCTCTTCCCAGAATCATCACTGCCAAAAGCAGCAGGACAAACCGTACAACCGTGGTATACCATATCTCCACCTGGGGATGCAGAGACAACCACTGGGCCAGAGCATGCATCGCCGACTGAAGCTGATCCAACACAACCCCTCCTTTTCTTCCAAATGATAAACGAGTATAACACACTTTCCCCCGGCTGTACAGCAAGGGAAAAGATGTGGCGAATCGCTCTTGACCTGCAGTAAAAAATACATTAAAATAAGAATTCGTACGCAAGCGCTGAAATTTTGCCAAAAAATTATCACTTTTTCAGTCTCTTTCGGGAAAGGCTGCATGATCGATATGAAACATCCCTATAAAACCAGAGAGGGCGGCGCCACAGTCACGGTTTTTGTTCCTTACGACTGCAATAACCGCTGCCCGTTTTGCATCAACAAAGAAGAATACGCGGACATGACGGGCTTTTCCCTGGAGGAGATCCTCAAGAGCATTCGCCGGATGGACGCCATCACCCCCCGCTGCGACTTTGTCTTTACCGGCGGGGAACCCTTTGCCGATCTTTCCTCCCTGCAGACCATGTTGGACGCAGTGCCCGCCACCCACCGGGTATTCATCAACACCACCCTGCCCGTCTCCCCCCATCAGTCGGAGGAGGATATTCTGTCCTTTGCCACCCGCAACCAAAATAAGATCACCTGCATCAATGTCTCCCGCCACATGCAGCACTATGTGGTGGAGTCCAACGACTCCCTGCTGGCCCGGCTGCCAGTCCCTTTCCGGGTCAACTGCATCTTATACCGCAACTATCCCAAGGAGGGGCTGGTGCCCTATCTGGAGCGGTTTTTGAAGGTGCCCGGCGCCTCTATCCAGTTCCGCTTTGACTACACCGCTACCACCCCGGAAAATCTCTACGATCAAGCGGGAGATACCATTTTCCAGGATTTGAAGTCCGTTGCCCGCTATAGCGGTTTAGATGGCTGCCGGATGCGCTGCGGATTCCACTTCGATTATAAAGGAATGGAACTGACCTATCATAAGACACTGCCCTATTCTACCATCGTGGAAACCGATCCCTCTGACGGCGTCACCTATGATATCCTCTATGATATCCTCATCAAACAGACCGGCGCCCTCCACAGCGACTGGACAGGCGTGCCCCTGGATGTGGCGGCCTATGAAAAAGTGGTCTTTGAACCGGACGACCTACACTGGATCGAAAAAGTATAAAAGACTGCCGGGGATGGAGGCGATTCCAACCCCGGCAGTTTTCTTTTTTCTCACCCATGGTCCGTCTCCCGCCGGGACTCCATCCAGCGGGCAATGGCTTTGGAGATGGCACCGGCGGCACAGCCCGCTACAGCCCCTACCACCACTCCGCCCAGCACATCGCTGGGCCAGTGGACATAGAGATACAGCCTGGAAAAGGCAATGGTCACCGCCAAAACCAACGCTGGCTTCCATAGAGGACTCCCCACACTCCACAGGGCAAACACCGCCGCAAAGGATACCGCTGTGTGCCCGGAGGGGAACGAGGCATCCCCCGGGGCCTGCACCAGCAGCTCGATCCCCGGGCGTACCTGAAAGGGTCGGAGGCGGTTCACCAGGGGCTTTAAAAACATGTTGCAAAGCAGCAGGTCCAGCAGCAATCCGCCGCCCAGCGTCCAGCCGGCCCGACGGGTCCTGCGAAACAGTACCAGCACCACTGCCAGGGCGATCCAGATCTCTCCGTGGTTGGAAAGATTCGTGATAAAGGGCAGCACCGCATCCAAAAATCCGCAGCGCAAATGGGCCTGGATCCAGTCCAGCACTGCAAATTCCACGTTCTCCATGACGCTCTCCCCTCCTTTTCTTTCAACAAGGAGCATTTTATCACAGTATAACATGAAAAAAAAGGCTTTCCCGGAGGAAAGCCTTTTTTCTGTATTGCATCAATACTGTCCCAGGTTGCCGGAGGCGTCGTTGGCGCTCTTTCCGAAGTGGAAGTCGTTGCCGGGAAGAATGGCATTGAGGACGATGCCGGCAATGGCGGCAATGGCCAGAGAGGTCAGCGTGATGGCGGCGCCCCCCACATGGAAGGTGAGGCCGCCAGTAAAGCCCAGGCCGCATACCAAAATCACCGCGGCGATGATGAGGTTGCGGGAATTGGTGAAGTCCACCCGATTTTCCACCACGTTGCGCACGCCGATGGCGGAGATCATACCGTAGAGGATAAAGCTGACACCGCCGATGATGGCCGCGGGAATAGAGTTTACGAAAGCCGCAAACTTGGGGCTGAAGGACAAGATCACCGCATAGAGAGCCGCCAGGCGGATGACCCGGGGATCATGCACCCGGGAGAGGACCAGCACGCCGGTATTCTCGCCATAAGTGGTGTTAGAGGGGCCGCAGAAGAGGCCAGCCAGGGACGTGGCAATGCCGTCTCCCACCAAAGTGCGGTGCAGGCCGGGGTCCTCAATGAAATTCTCACCCACCGTGGCGGAGATGGCGGACATGTCCCCGATATGCTCCATCATGGAAGCAATAGCAATGGGGGCCATCACCAAAATCGCGGAAACATCAAACTTGGCGATGTTGTGGGAGATATCCGTCAAAAACGGCTGGAAGCCGAAGAGGCTGGCCTGTGCCATACCGGAGAAATCCAGCATGGGGCCTGTGGCACCGGTGGCGGCGTCGGTGATCACGGTGGCGCCCATGGCATTGGCCGCCACCGCCACCAGATAGGAGCCCACCACCCCCAGCAAAATGGGGATGATCTTGATCATACCTTTGCCCCAGATGTTGGCCACCACAATAATGGCCATAGCCACCAGGGCCAGCCACCAGCAGGTGGAGGCATTGCTCACCGCAGACGGGGCGAGATTCAGCCCAATGAGGATGATGATGGGCCCGGTGACCACAGGGGGCAAAAAGCGCATGACTTTATGCACCCCCACTGCCTTAATGATAGCAGCCAGCACCACATACAAAAGTCCAGCCACCACAATGCCGCCACAGGCATACTGCAGCTTCTCCGCCGGTTCCATAGTGGCATAGATGCCGCTTTCCAACGCGGCCATGGCCTGGAATCCGCCTAAGAAGGCGAAGGAAGATCCTAAAAAGGCCGGGACCTTCATCTTGGTGCACACATGGAAAAACAGCGTGCCAAAACCGGCGAAAAACAGCGTGGTCTGGATGTTCAGCGGCAGGCCATAGCTCTGGACCAGGATGGGCACCAGCACCGTTGCGCCGAACATGGCAAACATGTGCTGCAGGCCCAGAACCAGCATCTTGGGCACTCCCAGAGAGCGGGCATCCCGAATGGGAGCCTGTCCCACAGCGTCAGGTGATTTTTTCATGGGGTACTCCTTTCTTTTCTCCATCAACTTTAAATAGAACGCCACAGGCAAAAAAAATACCGGCACTTACAGCCGGTGAAAGAAAATGGAAAGCCGCAATACGGACAAAGCGGCCAGAGAATAAAATTCCCGCTGTTCCGCCGCCAGATACTGCATACGCTCTCCTCCCTTCTCACTTCGTGTTATTATACAAAAGCAGCCCGTGGATTGCAAGAGCCCGCTCTGCTTATTTTTTACCAAAATCCGACCTCAAAATTATAAAAAACGACGGGGAAATTCCCCGTCGTCTCAGTCTTCGGATTCAAAGGCTCATTCCCACCAGGCTCATGACCTCCTCCACCGCATGGGCCGTATCATCCCCGCCATTCTGGCTCACCACGATGATGTCGGCATATTTGGCATACAGCGGCCGGCGCTGGGTGTAGACCTCCTGAAGCGTAACGCCGGGAGGGGCGGCGATCCCCCGGTCTGTCAGGTCCTCCGGCATCCGCTCGGCAATCCGAGACAAGGGCGTCTCCAGCCAGACGGTGATCCCATTTTCCCGCAGGTGATCCATGGCGTCCCCGGAGAGGACCATGCTGCCGCCGGTTGCCACAATGGTATTTTCCCGATTGAGGTCCAGTCCCACCTGGCGCTCAATCTCCAAGAACCGTTCCAGCCCTTCGGTACGCAGGATCTGAGGCAGGGTCTTCCCCGCCGCCTCCACAATCAAATCGTCCAGATCCACAAAATCATAGTGCAGCTGCTCTGCCAAGGCATGTCCCACCGTGCTCTTCCCCGTCCCCGGCATGCCAATGAGAATGATGTTTTTCATATCCATTCCTCGCTCGTTTTATGACGCGGGCTCCCCCGCGGTATTGTTTTTTGTTATTATAGCTGTTTGGTGGACATATGTCCACCGTTAAATTACACGAAAAAGCGCATTTTTCCCAGTTTTAAAAAAAGCAAACATCCGAATTTTTTTGCGGAAAACCGACCCATTTGCTTAAAATACGCCGAATTCTGTCCATTTTGCCCATTGCGGTCATGGGGAAAGTCCGCTACAATGGCAGGTATTCGAACAGCCGGACCGCCGAAAGGGCGGTCCTGGGGGAAAATTCTTGGGAATCCTATTTTTTCGTTGAATTTTTGGCACTTTCTGTTAAAATATAGGATAATGAATTGCTCTCCCATTCCGGTATATTTTATTTTGACGAGGTGGCTTATGGCATACTATTTCACAGAACCGTCCCATACCTTCAGCGAGTATCTGTTGGTCCCCGGCTATTCCTCTTCTGAGTGCGTCCCCTCCAACGTCTCTTTGAAAACGCCGGTGGTGAAGTACAAAAAGGGGGAGGAGTGCCCCCTGACGATGAATGTGCCCATGGTTTCCGCCGTCATGCAGGCCGTTTCCGGTGAGAATATGGGAATTGGCCTTGCCAAGGAGGGCGGCATCGCCTTTATCTATGTCTCCCAGCCCATTGACCAGCAGGCCGATATGGTCCGTCGGGTGAAGAATTATAAAGCCGGTTTTGTGTTCAGTGACTCCAACCTGCGTCTGGATGATACGCTCAGTGACGTATTGGCCCTTAAAGCCCGTACCGGCCACTCCACCATGGCAGTCACCGACGACGGCACCGGGACGGGCAAACTCCTGGGCCTGGTCACCAGCCGGGATTATCGCGTCAGCCGGATGGATCCCGCTACTCCCGTGCAGGAATTTATGACCCCTGCGGAAAAGCTTATTTCCGCTCCGGAGGGCACCAGCCTCAAAGAGGCCAACAATATCATCTGGGATCATAAGCTCAACGCCCTGCCCATCGTCTCTGCCGACGGGCATCTGGTGAGCTTCGTCTTCCGGAAGGACTATGACTCCCACAAGGGCAATCCTCTGGAACTGTTGGATTCCCAGAAGCGCTATGTGGTGGGCGCCGGCATCAACACCCGGGACTACGCCGACCGTGTCCCTGCCCTGGTAGAGGCGGGCGTAGACGTGCTGGTGATCGACTCTTCCGAAGGCTATTCTGAATGGCAGCTGCGGACATTGAAATGGATCCGGGAGCGCTATGGTGACAGCGTGAAAGTGGGCGCCGGCAATGTGGTGGACGGAGAAGGCTTCCGCTTCCTGGCGGACGCCGGGGCCGATTTCGTAAAGATCGGAATCGGCGGCGGCTCCATCTGCATCACCCGAGAGACCAAGGGCATCGGCCGCGGCCAGGCCACCGCTGTGATCGATGTGGCCGCCGAACGGGACAAGTATTTCGAAGAGACTGGCATCTATGTCCCCGTCTGCGCCGACGGCGGCATTGTCCAGGACTATCACATCACCCTCGCTCTGGCCATGGGTGCAGACTTCTGCATGCTGGGCCGTTATTTCTCCCGGTTTGATGAGTCTCCCACCAGCAAGGTTTTGATTGGCGGCAGCTATATGAAGGAATATTGGGGCGAGGGCAGCGCCCGGGCCCGGAACTGGCAGCGCTATGACCTGGGCGGTGCTGCAAAGCTCAGCTTTGAAGAGGGCGTGGACTCCTATGTGCCCTATGCCGGCTCGCTTTCTGACGGCATGGCTACCACCTTGGCCAAGATCCGTTCTACCATGTGCAACTGCGGTGCACTTACCATCCCGGAACTGCGCAAAAAAGCCAAGCTGACACTGGTCTCCGCCACCTCTATTGTGGAAGGCGGCGCCCACGATGTCCTTTTGAAGGATACCACCAATTCTTCCAGCCGTAATTAAGGGACCACCTCTTTTATAAAGTCTCCCTACCTATTTTTCAGACATGGACAGGCATTCTCTGCCTGCCCATGTCTTTTTTAAGAGAGGCGCCTGTGCCAGCACCTGTTTTCTCCTATAGAAACGCCTGCATAGATGGCCTTATTCCTCGATCCTGCTGGAAGATACTGAAGATCTTGCTCCTGCTTTTACAAAAAAATGATTTTTTTGCATTTTAGGTCTTGCTTTTTTTTTCAAGCTGTGCTAATATACATAAGCTGACTTTAATAAATCAGATATTTATCCGGGTGTAGCGCAGTTGGTAGCGCACTTGACTGGGGGTCAAGGGGTCGTGAGTTCAAGTCTCGCCACTCGGACCAAGGGTAAGTCCTTATGGGACTTACCCTTTTATTTTGTAAATTTTCATTTCTTGTTGCATGGAAACGTGTAACTTTTGGCTATTGGACGCCTATATGTAGAAGTTCTATTTTACATATAGGGGGAAATGGTGTGTACATCGTCAAGAAAACAGGGTATATTATCAGTAATTATTTTAGCAGCCATATTTTGCGCAAAGCGGCAAGGGTTACTTGCGAAAGTAGACTGTGGAAGATCTGGCGCGCCATCATAACACCTGGTACTTGTTATTATTGTGCATCCATGAACGGCAGGATTCTTGCAGTTGATGATCCCAGAATCGCGGAAATTCCAGTCCACCCCAATTGCAAATGCCATGTAGAAACAATGACCGCAATTGCTGTTGGGACTGCAACAAAAGCAGGGAGTGAAGGTGTAGATTTGTATGTGGCAATTCATGGCAGACTCCCTGACTCTTATTTGACGCAGGATGAGGCAAAAGAGCGTGGATGGAAGAAATGGCTCGGTAATCTTGCCGATGTGTTACCCGGAACACGAATCGGAGGCGATATTTATAAAAACCGTGACCATAGGCTTCCTGTAGCAATCGGTCGAGTTTGGTATGAGGCGGATTTTGATTATGTCCGCGGGTATCGCAATGGTTGCCGATTGCTCTATTCAAATGACGGACTGATTTTTGTCACCTATGACCACTATTTGACCTTTTATGAAATTGGACTGGAGGCTATACGATGAAGGAAATTATTTTAGATTTTGCAGGAATCAATTCCCTATGGAAGTTACACGAGTATTTTAAAAAAGTATTCCAACTTCCAGATTACTATGGAAATAATATGGATGCTCTTTGGGATTGCCTCCACTGCTCCTTTGAATTTCCGACTACTATCGTCCTAAAAAACATTGAGAAGATTCCTTCTGAAATGAGAGAAGCTGTTGAGATCATGCTGGAACTTTTTCGCGATCTTGAAGAAAGAGATGAAGAAGTCACAGTAGTAGTGGAAGCAGAAACAAAAACTGAAAATATTTTAGACTATATAATCTGAACGGATAAAAAACCTCTTGATTGCTGGCTAAAACCATTGATATGGCTGTATTTTTCCAAGTCCTATAATTACACTCCGATTTTTTATTGCTGCAAATTTTTCTGTGTCATCGTTCAAAAATATACAATTATAGAACAAGCCAGACGCTGCTTTACAACCAATTAAAAATCCCCATTATTTCCAAATTTCAAGAACCATTTCTTGACGGGCGGAATAATATATAGTATAATAAAAAGATTCTTTGCACTGCATTACATCCTGATTTAGGGTGCGAGATCAACAGTACAAACTGAGCAGGCGATGACCCGTTTGGGCACGGGGCCGGGCCGCTGATGTGGCAGCAGATGGTTTTTTAACATCTGCGGGACAGTTGTATGTTCCGCAGATGTTTTTTTATGTTCATTTACGGAACAGATTCTCTCAATGGGGTGCTCATAAGAGAAATATCACTGTCATCATACATGACGAAACAGGAGGATTCTTTTATGACAACCAAACACAAAAAAACAGCCAAATCCCCTTCCCGGCCGATCAATGAGGCGGCAATTATCAAAAACTTGTCGTTGGTCAGTGTGATGGGAAATACGGTGCTCTCAGGATTCAAGATGTTCGCGGGAATCGTGGGGAACTCCGGAGCAATGATCTCAGACGCGATCCACTCCTTCTCCGATGTCCTCACCACGCTGATTGCATGGATCGGGGTGAAGCTGTCAAAAAAAGACGCGGACTGTACGCACCCATACGGGCATGAGCGCATGGAGTTCGTCGCATCCTTGATTTTGCGCATTGTACTGATGGCGACAGGAATCGGCGTTGGCAAGGTGGGCGTGGAAAACATTTTTTCTGGAAACTATAAAACCCTTACTGTTCCCAGCGCCATTGCTCTCGTGGCGGCGGCCGTTTCCATTGTCGGCAAGGAGGCAATGTACTGGTATACCCGCTACTACGCAAAGCTGATCAATTCCACCGCATTCCTGGCCGACGCATGGCACCATCGGTCTGACGCCTTTTCCTCCATCGGATCTTTGATCGGTATCGCCGGGGCTATACTGGGGTTCCCCGTAATGGATTCCGTGGCAAGCGTTGTAATCTGTATCTTCATCGTAAAAGTCGCCTATGACATTTCAAAAGATGCCCTGGTGAAAATGCTGGACACCTCCTGCGGGGAGGATTATGAGAAAAATCTGACGGAGTATGTCCTGTCTCAAAAAGATGTGCTGGGTGTAGACATGCTTTGCTCCAGAATGTTCGGGAATAAGGTCTATATCGATTTGGAAGTCTCCGTGGACGGCAATAAATCTCTCCGGGATGCCCACGAGGTGGCAGAACAGATCCACGAAAATGTCGAACGGCAGTTTTCGGATGTCAAGCACGTCATGATCCATGTGAATCCAGCTGGCAGCATAGCCAGTTAATCTGCACTGGTCCGAAGATCTCAAAATCTGCCAGGGGCAGCCATCCCCGGGTGGTCAAACTACGCCGTTTCTCATAAACTGTGGGGAGCAGGAAATCTTCTGGGATTTCCTGCTCCTCTTTTCTGTGAAACGGACGCGTAAAACCTTTCTATAGAAAAAACCACCGAAAACGCGAAGTTTTCGGTGGTTTTTGGTACGCCCGGCTGGATTCGAACCAGTGGCCTACAGAGTCGGAGTCTGTCACTCTATCCAACTGAGCTACGGGCGCATAAACGCAAATGTGCTTGCCACACATCTTTTGTTAGTATAGCAGACTTTTTTCCATCTGTAAAGTATTTCTTAAAATTTTCCCAGGAGATTCATTGTAAAAAAATTGACACATGACGACTTTTGCCTTAAACTGTAAAGTACTGAATATTCCATACCGATGGGGTGGTCAAATGAAACGAGAAAACATATCCGATGCCGTCATTCGGCGTTTGCCCAGATATTATCGCTACCTCTGCGATCTGTGCGACAAAGGGGTAAACCGTATTTCCTCTCAGTCGCTGGGGACAAAAATGAATGTAACCGCCTCTCAGATCCGCCAGGATTTCAGCTGTTTTGGCGAATTTGGGCAGCAGGGTTACGGCTATAATGTAGAGGAATTAAAGTGCGAGATCGGACGCATCCTGGGGCTGGAAAATCCCCACCACCTGATCTTGGTGGGCGCTGGCAACCTGGGCCGGGCACTGCTGAACAACTTCTCCTTTGACCGGGCAGGCTTTTCCGCTGACGCCGCTTTTGATACCAATGCTCAGCTGTTTGGATCTGAAATCAATGGTATTCCGGTTTACAGTGTCGATGAGTTGGACACCTATCTGCAATCCCATCCCGTGGACGTTGCGGTCCTCTCTGTCCCCCAGGCCGTGGCGCAATCCACGGCGGACCGCTTGATCCGTTTGGGTGTACGGGGATTTTGGAATTTCACCAATGTGGAATTAACCAGCCGGGAGCCCGATGTGATCTTTGAAAACATTCACTTCGCAAACAGCCTTCTTACCTTGTGTTACCGCATCACCCACCGCTGAGACTTTTTAAGAAGGAGTCCGCTATGAAGAAACTCTTATTGGGCATCCCCGTTTTTTTACTGTTGGGGGCTGCCATCTGGGCCTTTGCAGCCGGCGACACCTACGATCCTTTGGCCTCCCTGTCCTATCTTAACGGTGCTTTTACGCAAACGGTGGATCAGGAGGTAGAGGACCGGTTGAACCAGTCGGACGAGGCTCTGCTGGATCAGGCGGGGAATGGCACAGGGTCCCCCACCTCCGCTGCCTGGACGGAGGTGCGGTTAAAGTCCATGGACGCCCTGCACGGCTCTACCGGGGCCAGCGTACTTTTGTTGACGGGAAGCGGGCAGGTGGTCTATTCTTCTGGGGCTGTCGTGGACGCCACCACCGGCACAGTAGTGTCCAGCGGCACCCCCCTTTCTGCTAACCACCGCTATTTGGTGGCAGAAGATACCGCAGCATCCTTCTCCGTTACTTCCAAAACTGCTGTGGTGAACTATCAAGGCCCCTGCAGTCTCACCTATTCTGCCGCTACCGACTACAATGCTATGGCCTCTGCGTTAAAATCTCTGAATCTCTTTCGCGGCAGCTTCACCGGCTATGGGCAAGGATTTGACCTGGAAGTCGCCCCTACGCGGCTGCAGGCCCTCATTATGTTCATCCGAGTACTGGGAGAAGAAGAGCAAGCCCTCTCCTGGACCAGAAGCACTCCATTTAGCGATATCACCCCCGGGTCCGAGGCAGAGCAGTATGTGGGCTACGCTTACAGTAAAGGCTATACCAACGGCTATACGGCCACCTCGTTTTGCCCCGGCAACCCCGTCAATGCCTATCAATATACGGAATTCGTTCTCCGGGCGCTGGGATACAGCTCTTCTGCCAACACAAACCTGGCAGATACTTTCCAGCGTGCCATCGCCGCAGGAGTCCTTACTCCCACGGAAGCTTCTTCCCTGCAGATCGGTACATTCCTGCGGGCGGACTTGGTCTACATCTCTTATTACGCCTTGGAGTCCAACCTTGCCAATGGCAGCGGGACTCTGGCACAACAATTGATGAATCAGGGTGTTTTCACCCTGCAGCAGTGGCAGGATTCCCAGACTCTGGTATTTCACCAGAGAGTATGATTCACGCTCCCGCCCCAGGCGCATACGATGGGATGAGACCGCTTCGGTCTACATCTCAATGTCATATAGGAGGTTCCGTTATGTGCTGCAATAATAGTTGGGGTGGCGGGAATTGCTGCTGGATCATCATCCTGCTGATCATCATCTGGTGCTGCTGTGGTAACAGCTGCGGTAGCAACTACAACAACGGCTGCGGCTGCAATAACAACTGCGGCGGCTGCTAAGTTGGAAAAGGGCCCCGCGTTAGCGGGGCCCTCTTCACCTATAGTTAGGGCACAGAGCATAAACAGGAAAAACTTGATTTTTCTTCCCTGCCATGCTATGATGCAACAATGGAATATCCGGATGTAGCGCAGTTGGTAGCGCACGTGATTTGGGAGCATACCGGACCCATCCATGAGGACAAAACCGCAACCCCACAACCCGCTGGGACACTACCAGAAGCGGGAACCATTTCCGCAAAGCCGTTGGTCAAAAAGCGGCCAAGACCACATGAAAGACCACAGATAAAACAATTTCATAACCGGGTGTAGCGCAGTTGGTAGCGCACGTGATTTGGGTGAATACGCCCAGCCGGATAAAACAACTCAATAACCGGGTGTAGCGCAGTTGGTAGCGCGCCTGCTTTGGGAGCAGGATGCCGCAGGTTCGAATCCTGTCACTCGGACCACCTTTCCTCGAAAAACCGCCTTTTTAGGCGGTTTTTCTGTGTTAATAGTTCGATTTTCGAACTACACCTGACCACATTTCAAATGTGGTCAGAGAGATAAAACGGCAGTTACGGCCTTGGTGAAGGAGAACGCTGAAAACTGCCAAATCCCTAACCCATCCCTAACGAGTGCAATTTGGGTATTTTCGCCGCAGATACGCCGGAAACTTGAATTTCATGGCATTATCCACTATAATATTTCTACGGTGGGCCTTTGCGCCGCCAGGTCAGCCGTGTGGGTGTATTCCCATGCGGCTTTTGTTTATCGTAGATTGCATGACAAGGAGAGCGTAAGTCATTATGGTTGTCGCCATCGCAATATCAGTCTTTGGTTTCGGAATTGCAAATCTCATAGTAGCTTTGATCGCTGACAACAAGACCAAAGGTTCAAAATCCCACAAAAAAGATATGGCGCAAAAGAGTATGCTTGCAATTGTTATTGCGCTGTTTATGTTGCTCATACCTATGGGGCTTATTGGAAAGCATACATATGACCCCTTATCGGCCAACGACCTCCTATTTTATTTGTTGATGTGTGTATTTGGTAAAATAACGAGGTTCATATGTAAGTGGATTTTTGTATTCTTGGATGGTTCTAAGTCAGAAAACTATGACGAAGAGCTAAGTGTTATTCTCCTGTTAGCCTGCATAGGATTATCCGCGTTGTGCCTTGTTCTTCGCGGCTACGAATGGTGCTGGGCTTATTTGAGTGTAGCCGTTGGTCGCTTCCTTTGGCTGGACTCTACCTGTCGTACGCTTTGGAACAGTGTCTTTGAATTTTTAAAGCAACTATCTTGGATTGGATGGTATGGCACTTTCCATGTACTAATGGTCGTTGTTGCTGTTTTTCTTGAAAAAACTTTCGAGGTGCAAATCGAATTCCCCATTATAGGCATTGCTTTGAGTAGCATCGGATATATACTTTGGAAACATTTCAACAGTAGAAAGGAAAATATACATATGACCAGAAAAGAGTTTTTACAGAATCATTGGATGTATTATCTGATGCTGGAAAAGAAGTTCATAAATACCACTATGTATGTGGAAGTATCTACGCTCAATTACTCCACATTCTCAAATGAATATGCCAGTCTATTGCAGCTCATTGGCGCGGAGTTAGACTCCTTTTTCAAAGCATATTGCGGCTACGATGCTGAAGCCAAAAAAACTATTGCCGACTATGCGCGATACATACTAACGGAATATCCCGGCATTAAAAACCAAGAGATTGAAGTTATGGGCAGGGATATCATTATCAAACCATTTGAAAATTGGGATAGTGCAAGAGCCAAACAGTCTTTGGCCTGGTGGGAAGCATTTGATAATATTAAGCATAACCGCATCGGAAATAAAGCAGACGCTTCTTTGGAAAATGTCCTCCACATTTTAGCAGCACTCTTTTTATTGGAGATGAAACATCTGCGCAAAATTAGTGCAGAGCAGAATGTGCCTGATATTCCTGATGAGGAATCTTCAATTTTTACGCTGAAAGATTGGTCTTTCAAATATGTTTCTATGGAAGATGCAATGTTTCAGTTGGTAGATGGAGCCATTTCGTTGGGTGGTGGCGGAGCAGATTCAGTTTGATGCAGTAATATTTTAAGGCCCAAGGGACAGTGATTTGTCCCTTGGGCCTCGTTACTTTTATCCCACCTTCTCGAACGGAATTACCTTGCACCGGCTCTGCTCTGGAGGGTCGGGAGGCTCCGGGGTGGCGGCTGCCGTTGCCGATTCCATGAAGCCGCCGATCTTCTCTGCCGCACCTCTCTGCATATCGTTGGTGATGTGCGTATAGGTGTCCAGCGTGAACCCTGCGCTGAAGTGCCCAAGCATACTGGACAGCGTTTTCACATCCACGCCGCTGGAGATGGCCATGGTTGCGAATGTGTGCCGCAAATCGTGGAAGCGCACGTGTTCCTCGATGCCTGCGTTTTTCAGCAGTTTGCGGTTGATCCTCGACACGGCGTCCGGACTCCAGTAGCCGCCCGTCCGGGGCGACGGGAACAGGATGGGGTTATCCGGATGCTGTTCATGCTCCTGCACCAGAAGGTCGACTGCCTGCTGGGATAGCGCCACCTTGCGGACGGAGTTCTTCGTTTTCGGCTCCGTCACATCCAGCTCGCCCTCCATGCGGGTGACTTGCTTGTTCACCGTCAGGATTCGCTCTTTCACATTCAAGTCCTCCCACTGGAGCGCCAGCAGTTCGCCACGGCGCAGGCCGCTGGACAGTTCCAGATAGAACATGGGCAGGACACCGTACTTCTCCGCTTCCTGAAGGTATCTGCCGATTTTCTCCGGCGGCAGGATGGTCATCTCCTTCTTATCCTTGGGCGGGATGCGGCAGTTCTCGCAGGGGTTGTACGGGATGAGCCGCTCCTTCACCGCCTGCTTCAGCGCCGCCTGCAGCACCGCATGGATACGCCGCACGAAGGTGTTGGACAGGGCTTTGTCATTCTGCTTTGCCCCGCGCTGCATCCTGCCGTTCTCTTTCACATCGTTGTACATTCTCTGAATGTGGATGGACGAGAGCTGCTTGAGCTTGATCCCACCGATGGCCGGGATGATGTGATGCTCGATGATCCCCTCATAGCCCTTGGCGGTGTTGTAGCGAATGTTGGGCTTGCTGTAAGTCTCAAACCACAGGCGGCACCACTCAGCTACAGTGTAGTCTCCGGTGTGGTTAAGGGGCACACCACGATTCTCCCGAATCGCTTTTGCCAGCTTTTCTTTGCACTCCGCCTGGGTCTTGGCGGACACGCTTTTCTGGATGGCCCGGCCGGTGACCGGGTCGATGCCCTGGGTATATCTGCCCTCCCAACGGCCACTGGGCTTTTTACGGATGCTGCCCTCGCCGTTGGCTCGTTTCTTTGCCATTTATGATTCCTCCTTTGGTAACACAAACAAATACCACAGAATTTCCGAAATAGCTATCACAATATTTCAGATTTTTTCGTTGCCTGCTCGTCGATCCATTCCATGAATTTATCACGGGGTACGATGATGCGGCTGCCCAAGGTGATTGTGGGGAAATCTCTGCGGTGGGCCACCTCGTAGGCGTGGGCCAGACCGATGCCCAGCACATGGGACACATCCTCCACGGTCAGCATCAGAGGAAGTTCGTCAAAGGAATTGTATTTGGATTTTCTCATTTGGTTCCTTTCTATCTTCCGGTGGGAAGGACTTTTATTCTTTGTTTTGCGACCCAGTTTTTGAGCCGCTTACATGGTCATGTCAGGCCACTGCTCCTCGTGGTCATCTGGCTTGTGACCCAGAGCGATGCGCTTCTCCTGCAGCTTCTTCAGCCGCTTGCGGTCGATCTGGATTCCACCGGGACGGGACTTAGGAACGGAGTTGTCCTGGAAAATCCGGCCTGCGTGATGGAGGAGCCGGGTTACTGCCAGCATGACAGAGGGCGGACGGTTTTCCTCCAGATGGTCCAGGAGATACTCCGCATATTGGTTGCCCTGCTCTGCGGACTGGGTCAGCCAAAAGACGGCCCGCTCCTCGTTGCGGGGAACTTCTTTTCCGGTGAGGAACAGCTTGCCCAGCATGTACTGGGCAAGCTGGTTTCCATGCTCGGCTGACCGGGTGAACCACTCCACGGCGGCATCACGATTCCGTTCAATCAAATCGCCTTTGAGCAATTCCTTTGCCAGACGGTACATGGCGTAGTGACTTCCGTTAGTTGCCGCTGTGTAGAGCCAGTCCATTCCTGTGCGGATGTCCCGCACCTCCAAATCGTCAGAGAGGTACAGCTTGGCGAGGGAGTATTGCGCCACGATGTGTCCTTGTTCTGCCGCCTGCTCAAACCAATAGCGCGCTTCTACCGAGTCTGGAATCAGCAGAGGGCCATCCCGCCAGAGCTTTCCCATCAGGTACTGCGCGTATATATCACCGCCCTCGGCCAGCTTGTTCATTTCAGAGACGGCGCGATTGCGTTCCTCCATGGTCAGGCTCTCATCCCGAATCACATCACGGAGCGACCAGTAGTCGTAGGGTTCGTTGCGGAATTCCTCCGGCTCATCGTGCTGGCCCAGGTCACGCTCCTCGAAGGTGATCTCATCCAACCGCAGGCGCTCCGCTTCATGGATGACAGCATTTTTGATTTGGATGAACTCTTTCTGCGTTGAGAGCGGCAGGCGCTCTTGTGGTTTGTCGTGGTAATAGGCATCGATCTTGCCTTGCAGGATCAGCCACTGGTCATAGCACTTGCTCACGGCAGGGAGCCGTTCCATCTCGTCCACGATCTCATCCACCAGTTTCTTCAGCCGTTTTGGAAGATAGCCGTAGGACTTTTTGCCCTTGACCGTTTCGAGCTGCACCGCCAGCTCCAGCATGAGCCGCTCGGCGTCCGGGTGATCGCATACAGCTTCCCGCATACCCTGCACCAGTTCCAGCATCGTCCGTCGCGCTTCCCGCACCAGTTCATCTCTGGACTCCGACTTCTGCTCGTAGAGGTGGAGCATCTCATTGCGGAAGATATCGTTGGTCAGCTTGGACTTGATCTGACGGATGCCCTCCTTGGAGAGGTAGGCCTGCCCCGGCTTCGCGGACCAGGCCATCATGTGGATGTGGGGATGCTCG
>CALWXJ010000020.1 GCA_944385475.1 uncultured Oscillospiraceae bacterium | reverse complement strand
ACTGATTCCGCCGGGAGGCCAGGGCCATCATGCCGAACTCCTCACTCATGCCGAACATGGCCACCATGTTCCGGGCGATGTTGGTGGCCTCCTGGATGTCCTGGGAGGCGCCGTTGGTCATGGTGTTCATCACCACTTCCTCCGCGGCCCGGCCGCCCATGGAGACGGTGATCTTGGCCATGAGTTCGTCCCGGGTGCGCAGCTCTGTCTTGTCCTCCTCGGGCATCAGCAGGGTATAGCCCAAAGAGCCCTGGGTGTGGGGGACGATGGTGATTTTCTGCACCGGCTCGGTATTTTTCTGTTTGTAGGCCACCATGGCGTGGCCCACCTCGTGATAGGCCACCAGCTTTTTCTCAAACTCCGTGAGGACGCTGCCCTTTTTCTCCGTGCCGGCGATGACCAGCTCGAAGGCGGCCAGGAGGTCCTCCTGGGTCACCAGGCGGCGGCCTTTGCGCACGGCCCGCAGGGCCGCTTCGTTCACCAGGTTGGCAAGGTCGGCGCCCACGCAGCCGGCAGTGGCCAGGGCCACTTTTTTGAGGTTCACATCCTCCGCCAGGCGGATGTTGCGGGTATGGACCTGCAGCGTGGCCAGGCGCCCTGCCAGGTTGGGCCGGTCGATGACGATGCGCCGGTCGAACCGACCCGGGCGCAGCAGCGCCTGGTCCAGCACCTCGGGGCGGTTGGTGGCCGCCAGGAGGATGACGCCCTTGGTGGGGTCAAAGCCGTCCATCTCCGCCAGGAGCTGGTTGAGGGTCTGCTCCCGCTCGTCGTTGCCCCCCATGCGGTTGTCCCGGGACTTGCCGATGGTGTCGATCTCGTCGATAAAGACGATGCAGGGGGCCACCTTGCTGGCCTCTTTAAAGAGGTCCCGGACCCGGGATGCGCCCACGCCCACGAACATCTCCACGAAGTCCGAGCCGGAGATGGAGAAGAAGGGGACGTTGGCCTCTCCGGCCACGGCCTTGGCAAGGAGGGTCTTGCCGGTGCCCGGAGGGCCCACCAGCAGCGCGCCCTTGGGGAGTTTGGCGCCGATATCCGTATATTTCTGGGGGTTGTGGAGGAAGTCGATGATCTCCGTCAAGGACTCCTTGGCCTCATCCTGACCGGCCACATCGGCAAAGGTGACGCCGGTGGATTTTTCCATATACACCTTGGCGTTGGCCTTGCCCACGCCCCCGATGCCGCCGATGCCGCCCATGCCCCCCTTCTTGCTCATCCAGCGCATCAGCAGGGAAAGGCCCAGCAGCATCAGCAGGAAGGGGAGGATGATGTTGACGAAAAAGACCAGGATGGGACTCATCTGGGCTTCGTACTCATCGTCGAAGGGAATATTCTTCTCGTACAGGCGCTCCGCCACGGTGTCATTGGATTCCACCTGCACCGTGAAGGGCTGCAGGCGGATGGTCTCCTCCTTTCCCGTGCGGGGGTTGGTGTAGACATAGCCCTTGGGACCCTTGGTGTATGTGGTCCCCTCCAGATCGATGTATACATACCCGTCCTTGGGGGTGATGATAAGGATGCCCTCTGTGGAATCCATGATCACGGACTCCACCTGGTCGGACTCCACCAGGGACAAAAACTCGGAGTAGGGGATGGCCGCCATGTCCGCCTGGTGGTCTGCGCTGCCGAAGTAGCTGTTGGCATAGTAAAACACCATGGTCAGCACCAGCGCCCAGCTCACCAGGGACAAGATCCCCTTCCAGCCGCTGCCGTTTTGTTTGTTTTGCCGTTTATTTTTATCGTTTTGATCCATATACGAATACTCCTTTCGGACAGGCGCCGGGCCGGGGAGCAGACAAGGGCGGCGCCGCTGAACACACGGGGAAAGTCCGTGGAAAATGATAAATGAGTATAGCATAATTTCTCACCCATCACAAGGACAAGGAGGGGTTTTTGATGAAGTTTCTGTAAATTCCACTTTATTGTACCCGGATTGTGTGATATAGTATTTCGTAAATTCTGACAAATTTCCCGTGGGAGGCATTGGAATGGAACAGGGGCGCAACAAAAGCCAGTGGGCGGAGGCCGACGGCGTCATCGAAGGGCGCAACGCGGTGATGGAAGCGCTGCGGGCCAAGGAGGCCATTGACAAGATTTACCTGCAAAAGGGCGAGACGGACAAGACCCTGGGCCACATCGCCTCCACCGCCCGGGCGGCGGGCATCGTGGTGGTGGAGGCCGACCGGCGGAAGATGGACGCCATGAGCCGCACCCACGCCCACCAGGGCGTCATCGCCATGGCTGCCGTGCGGGAGTACGTCAGCGTGGAGTCCATCCTTAAGACTGCGGCGGACCGGGGAGAGCCTCCCTTTATCATCGTGTGCGATGAGATCTCCGACCCGCAGAACCTGGGGGCCATCATCCGCACGGCGGAGTGCGCCGGGGCCCACGGCGTCATCATCCCCAAGCGCCGCAGCGCCGGCCTTACCGCGGTGGTGGCCAAAACCTCTGCCGGGGCGGTGGCCCATATGCCGGTGGCCCGGGTGCCCAATATCCCATCCCTTCTGAAGGACCTGAAAAAACAGGGGGTTTGGGTGTTCGGCACGGCGGCGGACGGCACCACGTCCCTCTATGCGGCGGACCTCAAAGGCCCGGCGGCCATCGTCATCGGCAGCGAGGGGGATGGGATGACCCGCCTGGCGGCGGAGAACTGCGACTTTTTAGTGAGCATCCCCATGCGGGGCAGGCTCAATTCCCTCAACGCCTCTGCGGCGGCGGCAATTTTGATGTATGAGACGGTGCGCCAGCGCAGCTGACCCCACCACGGGAAAATGAGGAACGACATGGCAGAAAACAAGGGAAAAATGGAGGATGTGGACCTGACGTTTTCCACCGATGTGCCCCCGGATTCAGAGGTGTTCTCCCTGGAGGAGATCCTGGCGGAATACGGCGGCAGCCGGGAGCAGAAGATCCTGGAGTCGGTGGAGCGGGAGGTCCGGCAGCAAGAGCAGACTTCCGCCTCCCCGCCGAAGGAGAACGCGCCTGCGGCGGAAAAGGCGGAGCATCACACGGCTCCTCGGGCGCCGGAGCCCCCCCGGGAGGAACCGCCTCTTCTCCGGGAGGAGGCCGTGCCGCCCCCTCCCCGCCCCATCTCCCTGGGAGAAGTGGTGGGCAGCACGGTGGATGCGGTGATGGAGGAGCGGCAGGAAAAGCTGCTGCGGCCCCGCCGGGGGTTGTTTTCCCGGCGGAAGATGGAGGAGACGGAGCAGCTGTACACCCCTCCCCCGCCTCCGGAGGAGCCGGAGAAAGAGCCCATCGGCCCGGAGCCGCCCCTTTCCGAGGCGGCGGCGGAGGGGCGCACGCTCATGAAACGGGGGAGGGCGCCGCTGCCGGCAGCGTTTTTCCTGGCGCTGGTGCCCGCCCTCATCATGGCGGCAGAGCACCGGGGGCTCTCCATACCCCTTTGGACGGGGGACGACACCCTGCAGTGGGGGGTTTTGCTGGCGGTGCTGCTGGGGGAGATGGTGCTGTGCCGGGCCGTGGCGGCCCGGGGGGTGAAGCTGCTGTGCCGGGGGCGGTGCAGCGGCGAAGTGATGATTTTTTTGGCGGCCGCGGTGTGCGCTGTGGACTGCCTTTCCCGCCTGCTGGGGGGAGGACAGACACAAGCGCCCCCCTATGCCGCCGTGGCGGCCATGGGCCTTGCGTTTGCCCAGTGGGGCCTTGCCCGGGGCCGGCGGGGAGATTATGAGATGCTTCGCACCGCCGCCCTGGACGACGAGCCGCCCTACCTGGTGACAGAGACAGAGGGCGGCGCGTGTAAGCAGCCCGGCCATGTGGAGGGGTTTTATACGGCCGCTCAGCGGGAGAATGACGCTGTGCGGGCCCAGGCGGTGGTGCTGCCCATGGTGGCGGTGGCGTCGCTGGTGTTCGCGGTGCTGACCTCTTTCGGCCAGGGACGGGGCGGTGACTTTTGGATCAACTGGTCCGCCCTGCTGACAGCGGGGGCGGGATTTACCCTGCCGCTTTGCTGGGCACTGCCCTGGTCCAAGGTGTCCGCCCGGCTGCAGAAGGCCGGCTGCGCCGTGGCCGGCTGGGACGGCGCCGAGCGCATCAGCAGGGAGAAAAAGATGATCCTCACAGACCGGGATCTCTTCCCGCCGGGGACTATCAGCCTCAACGGCGTGAAGGTCTATGGGGAAGAGGTGCGGGTGGCCGCCTCCTATGCCGCTGCCCTGACCCGGGCGGCGGAGAGCGGCCTGGACCGCCTGTTTGAGGGCCTGGCCCTGAGCGAAAACGGCCGCAAGGAGACGGCGGAGGATTTCAGCTTCTATAAAGAGGGGGGATACTCCGGCACCATCCGGGGCCAGACGGTCCTGATGGGCACGGCCTCCTTCATGCGGAAGATGGGGGTGCGCCTGCCCTCCGGCATCAACCTCAAAACCGGGATCTTTCTCTCAGTGGACAAGGAGATGGCGGCGGTATTCGCCGTGAAGTACAACCCGGCGGAAAATGTGGACTACGCCCTGCGGATGATGCGGCGCAGCCATGTGACGCCGGTGCTGGCCGCCCGGGACCCCAATATCACCCCCGCCCTTTTGACCCGGAAGTTCCACAAGGGCGTCCGGGTGGAGTACCCGGACCTCACGGAGCGGGTGGCCCTCAGCGAGGCGGGCAGCGATCGGGGCATGCCCCGGGCGCTGCTGCTGCGGGAGGGACTCTTGCCCTATGCCGAGGCGGTGGTGGGCAGCCGGCGCCTGTGCGCCGCAGTGCGCCGCTGCACCGGGCTTTCCCTGCTGGGCAGTGTCGCCGGGACACTGCTGGGCGCCTATCTGGTGTCCCTGGGGGCCTACGAGCTCCTCACCCCGTTGTCTTTGGAGTGCTTTTTGCTGCTTTGGACGCTGCCGGTGCTGCTTTTGAGCCAGCGCTCCGCCCTTTGCTGAGGGGCGTATGCCCGGTATGTCAGCCGCCGCCTGCATTTGCGCAGGCGGCGGCTTTTTCTTGCTGAGATGATAAAAATTTTTCTTCGATTTTCTCTCTCCTGCCCAAAATGGGGATTTTGCAAAAAAGAAGGTTGTATTAGACGGGGGAACGCTGTATAATTTCTACATTGGGGAAACCCCGATCCCCGGTGCCGGGCGGCATGCCTGACGCCGTGAGTATCAACAGAAGGAGAGGAAGACACCATGAGCTATTCAGTACAGAACATCCGAAACGTGTGCCTGCTGGGCCACAGCGGCAGCGGCAAGACCGCCCTGACGGAGAGTCTGCTGTATATTACCGGTGCCATTGACCGTATGGGCCGGGCAGCGGACGGGAATACGGTCTGCGACTATGATCCCGAAGAGGTCAAGCGCCAGATCTCCATTTCCCTGTCCGTGGCTCCCCTGGAGTATAAGGGCTGCCGCATCAACGTGCTGGATACGCCGGGTGCCTTTGATTTTTCCGGCGAGGTGATGGAGGCGCTGCGGGCCGCGGATGCCGCCATTATCGTCTGCTCCGCCAAGGACGGCGTGTCCGTTGGGATGGAGAAGGCCTGGAAATACTGCGAAGAGCGCAATATGCCCCGCTTTATCTACATCTCCAAGACCGATGAGGACAACAGCGACTACAACGCCACCTTTGAGGCCCTGCGGGAGCGGTTCGGCAAAAAGATCGCCCCGCTGGTGGTGCCCATTTGGGACGAGGATAAACACGTCACCGGCCTGATCGATGTCTTGAATAAGCGGGCCTATGAGATGCATGAGCTCAAGCGGGTGGAGATCGACGTCCCCGCCGACAAGGAGGGGGTCATCACCGAGTTCAATGACGCCCTGAAAGAGTCCGTGGCGGAGACCAGCGAGGAATTTATGGAGAAGTTCTTCTCCGGAGAGGACTTCACTTACGCCGAGATGATCCAGGGCCTGCGCCAGGGCGTGCGGGAGCTGAGCCTGTTCCCGGTGCTGTGCGGCAGTGCCATCAACTGCATGGGCTCTCTCATGCTGATGGACAACATCGTGGACCTGCTGCCTAACCCCATGGAGGGCAATTATCACAAGGCCACCCGCTCCGACGGGGAGACGGAGGAGTTCGTGGTCTCCCCCGGCGGCGTGCCCACGGCCTTCGTCTTTAAGACCGTCTCTGACCAGTACGGCAAGTACTCCTTTGTCAAGGTCCTCTCCGGCTCCATCACGCCGGACATGCCCATGGTCAACGCCCGCACCGGCGAGACGGAGAAGCTGGGAAGACTCTATACCATGCGGGGCAAGAAGGCCGCAGAGGTCAAGGAGCTCTCCTGCGGCGACATCGGCGCCATCGCCAAGATGGATAAGGTGAAGACCGGAGACACCCTGTGCGACGCCCGGAAGGTGGTCTCTTTGAAGAACATCCCCTTTGCCGAGCCCTGCTACTCCGTAGCCATCGTTCCCAAGACCCGGGGCCAGGAGGATAAGATCGCCCAGGGCCTTGGCCGCCTCAATGAGGAGGATCCCTCCTTCAGCGTGGTCAATAACAACGAGACCCATCAGATGGTGCTCTCCGGCGCCGGCGACATGCAGGTGGATGTGCTGGTGAGCAAGCTGAAAAACCGCTTCAATGTGGAAGCTGAGCTGGCAGCGGTCCGGGTGCCCTATCGGGAGAAGATCCGCAAGACCGTGGAAAAGCAGGGCCGCCACAAAAAGCAGACCGGCGGCTCCGGCCAGTTCGGCGACGTGTGGATCCGTTTCGAGCCCAACCCCGAGTCGGAGGAGATGGTTTTCGCCGAGGAGGTCTTCGGCGGCTCCGTGCCCAAGAACTTCTTCCCCGCGGTGGAAAAGGGCCTGCGGGAGGCCTGCCTCCACGGCCCTCTGGCGGGCTATCCCGTGGTGAATTTGAAGGCTGTGCTGTACGACGGATCCTACCATCCGGTGGACTCCTCTGAAATCGCCTTCAAGACCGCCGCCCAGCTGGCCTACAAGGCCGCTATGCCCGAAGCCAATCCCGTGCTGCTGGAGCCGGTGGGCGAGCTGAAGGTCACCGTGCCCGACAACTACATGGGCGATGTTATCGGCGACCTCAACAAGCGCCGGGGCCGGGTCATGGGTATGGATCCCACCGGAGACGGCAGCCAGGTGATCTCTGCGGAGGTCCCCATGGCAGAGATGAGCACCTATGCCATTGACCTCAGGTCTATGACTCAGAGCCGGGGCAGCTTCACCTTCCACTTCGTCCGCTATGAGGACTGCCCCCCTGCGGCCCAGGAAAAGGCCATCGCCGAGGCCAAGGCCCTGGCGGAAGGGCAGTAAGAAAATCAGGATTTTTACCACGGCAGGCGGTCTTATGGGGCCGCCTGCCGTGTCCGGCAACAGGGATCCCAGCGGATGGGAAACTGCGAAAAATATTGGTTTTTTTCACGTCAGTTGCATATGCCACCGTCGATTTACGGTCGCCATGTTATACTGAATCACAGAAAAAGCAGCAGGCCTCGGGCCTGCGCAGGAAGCTATCAGCCAATAAAATTCATTGAGGAGGATTTTAACATGAAGAAATGGGTCTGTTCTGTCTGCGGCTATGTCTATGAGGGCGAGACTCCCCCGGAGAAGTGCCCCCAGTGCGGCGTCCCCGGCTCCAAGTTCACGGAGCAGAAGGGTGAGATGAGCTGGGCTGCCGAGCATGTTCTGGGCGTGGGCAAGTCCTTCGGCGACAATGTTCCCGCCGAGGTCCAGAAGGAGATCGTTGACGGCCTGAACGCCAACTTCATGGGTGAGTGCACCGAAGTGGGCATGTATCTGGCCATGGCCCGTGTGGCCCATCGGGAGGGCTATCCTGAGATCGGTGAGTATTGGCGCCGCGCTGCCCTGGAAGAGGCGGAGCATGCCGCTAAGTTTGCCGAGCTCCTGGGGGATGTGCTGACCGATTCCACCAAGAAGAATCTGGAGATGCGGGTGGAGGCCGAGAACGGCGCCACCCTGGGCAAGTTCGAGCTGGCCAAGCTGGCCAAGCAGTACAACCTGGACGCCATCCACGACACCGTCCACGAGATGGCTCGGGACGAGGCCCGTCACGGCAAGGCGTTCGCTGGCCTGCTGAAGCGCTATTTCGGCTAATATAAGCGCCTTTGAAAAGATCTGGAGAGGGGGAATGGCAGCTGCCATTCCCCCTCTTTTTCTGCTTCGCAGTCTGTGGGACTGCCGCTGTTTTGCCCCGGCTCCGGCACACCCGGGAGGGGCACCCTTGCCAACAGGGCGGCGACGTGGTATGATGCAAAAAATATCCGCAGGAGGATGGAGCGAGGAATGTACCGGTATTTGTTGTTTGATTTGGACGGGACGCTTACGGATTCCCGGGAGGGGATCCTCAACTGCGCCCGCTACGCCATTGAGACCCTGGGCCTTCCCATGCCGGAGGAGAAGACCCTGCTCAAATTCATCGGGCCGCCTCTGCGGAATTCCTTTATGGAGTACTGCGGCTGCTCGTGGGACCAAGCCACGGAGGCGGTGAAGGTGTTCCGGCGGCGTTACGGCCCGGTGGGGCAGTATGAAAACCGCCCGGCACCGGGGATCGTGGAGGCCATGGGGCGGCTGAAGAAGGCCGGGAGGGTCATGGCCCTGGCCTCCTCCAAGCCGGAGGAGCAGTGCCTTTCCATCTGCCGGCGCTTTGGGTTTGCGCCGTACTTAGCTGCCACGGTGGGCAACCCCCCGGCGGCGGAGTGGACCAAGGCGGACGTTATTGCCGAGGCCATGCGCCGCCTGGGCCTGACAAAGGACGACCTGCCCGGGACCTTGATGATCGGGGACCGGGGCGTGGATGTGGCCGGGGCAAGATCCCAGGGGATCGACTGCCTGGGCGTGGAGTTTTTCGGCTACGCCGAACCCGGGGAGCTGGCGCGGGCAGGCGCCGTGGCGGTGGTGGAAACCGTGGAGGAGATGGAGGCCTTTCTCCTCTCCCACTGACGCGGCCCGCCGGGAAAAAGAACATGGAAAAACGACGCCCGGAAAGGGCGTCGTTTCTTTTTCAGAGGGGGGAGAAGCCGCGCCCCCCGAAGCCGGATGGAGAGCAGCCGTCAGCCCGCCAGTTCCCGCTGCTCATACATGGCCTGCAGCGTGGTGCCCGGTCCGCTGAGGTCTGCCTCCATCACCGGGTCCACCGGTACGGCTACGTACATGCCGTTGCCGTACGTAAAAGAGCCGGTGGTGACGGCCACCACCTGGCCATAGACATTCAGCAGCGCTCCGCCGCTGCTGCCCTCAGAGGTGTCGGCGGTATTCAAAACGCAGGGCAGAGTGTACCGCTCCGTGGACAGGGCGGGATTGCTCACCACACCCTGGCTGACGGCAAGGCCCAGGTCCAGGGGGTTGCCCAGGGCGTATACCGTGTCCCCGGCCCGGAGATCCTCCGTGCCCGCCAGCGTTAGGAAGGAAAAGCCCGAGGTCTTCACCCCCTCGCCGGAGACAGGGCTCACCTGCAACACCGCAAGGTCCAGATCCTCATCGGCGAACAGGACCCGCTGGACGGGATACCACTCTCCCGTGGAGAGCCGGACGATGGCGGTGTAGGCGTCGGCGATCACATGGTAATTGGTCACTGCCAGCCCGTCGGAGGAGATGAAAAAGCCGCTGCCGTGGGCCGTGGGCATCTCGATCTCCCAGTAGGTGGGGGAGGGGTAGGTATCCACGCAGAACACGGCGGACATACAGCGCTGGGCGGCCTGCTGGACCGTCATCTCCCGGCGCAGAAGGCCCAGGGCGTTGGCGGTGCCCTGGCGGACGCGGCCCTGGCCCACCAGCACCTCTATCAGGGCCTGGGCGCTGCCCTTGGGAGAGAAGGTCAGGGCGGAGCAGGCGATCTCATAGAGTTGCCCCCGGCTCAAAGTTCCCTGGTAGCGCAGCGGGGTCAACCCCATATGCTGGGCAAAGAGGGCGGCCTGGCCGGGGGAGAAGTCCCCCAGTGCATCCTGATAGCCCAGCATTCGCAGCAGCATGGTGCACCAGGCGTTGGCGGTGACGGCCTGTCCCGGGCAGAAGTCCGCCTGGGTCACTCCGGTGACCCAGCCCTGGTGGGCGGCGTAATTCACTGCCGGAGCCATGGCGGCAGGCACATCCCGAAAGCCCGCGGACCACCCGCTGTCCTGCCCCGTGGGATCCCCACCGGACAGGGCCACCAAAAGTTCCGCCGCCTCGGCCCGGGTGGCGTCGGCGGTCACGTCCCCGCTCTTTTCCAAAAGGCCCAGGGTCACAAGGGTGTCGGCGCAGCGCTGGGCCTCGCCGGCAAGGGCGGCGGCAGAGGGGACGGCACCCGCCATCAGGGCGCAGGCGGTGAGAAACGATAAGATCCGGATCTTCATACGGGACCTCCTTGGCGCATCGGCTGAAATTTCGTCCATTGTATCACCCGGTAAGGCCCATTTCAAGTCCGGGCGCTGGACAGGGGCGGGCGGGTCTGCTACAATCCAATTGAGCGGAAGTGAAAAAGCAGCGGCCCTGCCTTGCCGGGGCCGCCGGAAAATGAGAAGGGGAGGAATCACCATGGATGAAAAAATCCGCGAGATTTTAAAACGCTGTGACCATACGCTGCTGACCCCCACCGCCACCTGGGAGCAGATCCGGGAGGTGTGTGACGACGGGATGCACTACGGCTGCGCCAGCGCATGCATCCCCGCAAGCTATGTCCGCCAGGCGGCGGAGTGCGTTCGGGGGCGGCTGCCCATCTGCACCGTCATCGGGTTCCCCAACGGCTATGACACCACCGCCGCCAAGTGCTTCATGGCTGCCAACGCCGTGGAAAACGGGGCGGATGAGGTGGATATGGTCATCAACTTAGGCTGGGTGAAGGATAAAAGGTGGGACGATCTGCTCCGGGAGATCCGGGAGGTGAAAGCAGCCTGCCGGGGAAAGGTACTGAAGGTGATCATTGAGTGCTGCCTGCTCACCCAGGAGGAGAAGGTGGAGATGTGCCGGATCGTCACGGAGTCCGGGGCGGACTTCATCAAGACCTCCACCGGCTTTGGCGGCGGCGGAGCCACCCGGGAGGATGTGGCCCTCTTCGCCCGGCACGTGGGCCCGGGGATGAAGATCAAGGCCGCCGGTGGCATTGCCGGACTGGAGGACGCCCAGGACTTCATCGCCCTGGGGGCCGCCCGCCTGGGGACCAGCCGGATCGTCAAGGCCGTCAAGGCCATGGAGGGCTGAGCCATGGCAACGCCCCACAACGAGGCCAAAAAAGGCGATTTCGCCAGGACCGTGCTGATGCCGGGGGACCCCCTGCGGGCAAAATTCGTGGCGGAGACCTATTTGGAAGACGCCCATCTGGTGAACAACGTCCGGGGCGTCCAGGGATACACCGGCTTTTGGAAGGGGACCCGGGTTTCGGTGATGGCATCGGGGATGGGGATGCCGGCTATCGGCATCTACTCCCACGAGCTGTATCATTTTTATGATGTGGACAACATCATCCGAGTGGGCAGCGCCGGGGCTATCTCCCCCCGGCTGAAGCTGCGGGACATCGTACTGGCCCAGGGGGCCTGCACCGACTCGGGATACGCTCGTCAGTTCGGATTGCCCGGGACCTTTGCCCCCATCGCCGACTACCGGCTGCTGGAGACAGCGGTGGCCCAGGCCCGGGCTATGGGCGTGGAGATGGCGGTGGGCAATGTCCTCTCCTCTGACGCCTTTTATAACCACGCAGGCAACACCCTGCGCTGGGGGGAGATGGGAGTGCTGGCGGTGGAGATGGAGTCGGCGGCTCTGTATTGCAACGCCGCCGAGGCCGGAAAACGGGCCCTGACCATCTGCACCATCTCCGACAGCCTCCTCACCGGGGAGGATCTGGGGAGGGAAGAGCGGCAGACGGGCTTTTGCCGCATGATGGAGCTTGCCCTGGCCACCGCCGCTGCCATGGAAGAGGGCTGAGGAAGCGGCCCTGTCCCGCCCCTTCCCGGAGGAGGCACTCATGGGATCTTCCGGGGGGAAAACCCGCCAAAAGGTGGAAAATTGTGACCAAATGAAAAACAATGCCCCTTTTTCGTTGCAATCCGCGAAGGCTGTTGCTATAATGAGGACGACCCGTAAAAGGGCATTCTCCCCCCTTGCAAATGGCTGTCCGCCGGAAGCGGCGGGGGCCGGCGTCCCTGGGAAGAGACGCCGGTGCTTGCGCGCCGCAGGCTTCGGCCAGGGTGGGAAAAATCAAAACGGAAAGAGGTAGGTTCCAATGAAGAAGTTTCTTGCACTGGTTCTGACATTGGCCATGGCGCTCTCTCTGGTGGCTTGCGGCGGTACTACCGACGACCAGACGGAGGACCAGGACAATCAGGATCAACAGACCACAGAGGACCAGGATACCGGTGACACCCAGACCGAGGCCGTCACGGATCCCGATGAAATCCCCGACACCATGACGTCTGAGGACGGCAAGTATCAAATCGCCTTTGTGACGGATGTGGGCCAGTTGAAGGACAAGTCCTTCAACCAGGGCACCTTCGACGGCGTGAAGCTCTATGCCGCGGCGAATGGACTTTCCTACAAGTACTATCAGCCCGCCAACGGCAGCGAGGCCACCGATGATGACCGTTACGACGCCATGAAGGCCGCAGTGGACGGCGGCGCAGAAGTGGTGGTGTGCGCCGGCTACCTCCAGGAGGCTGCCCTCAAGCGCGCTGCCATGGAGTTCCCCGACACCCCCTTTGTCTTTATCGACGGCTATCCCCTCAGCGATGATGAAGGCAACACCCTGACCAACGTGGCCGGCATCTCCTTCCAGGAAGAGCAGGCCGGCTATCTGGCCGGTTACGCCGCTGTGAAGGACGGCTTCACCAAGCTGGGCTTCTCCGGCGGCGGCGGTGGCAGCAACGACGCCTGCTGCCGGTTCGGCTACGGTTATGTCCAGGGCGCCAATGCTGCCGCTGAGGAGCTGGGCGTTACCGTGGACATGAATTACTCCTGGGAGTACGGCGCTACCTTCTCCGCCTCCACGGAGCTGCAGACCATGATCAGCGGCTGGTACGCCAACGGCCCGGAGATTGTCTTTGCCTGCGGCGGCGCCATGTTCCAGTCCATCGTGGCGGCTGCCTCCGCCAATGACGGCTATGTCATCGGCGTGGACGTGGACCAGTCCGGCGAGTCTGACTATGTGGTCACTTCCGCTATGAAGGGCCTTTCTGACGCTGTGCAGTGGGCCGTGGGCCATGTTTATGAGGACACCTTCTCTGAGATCGGCGGCACCGGCACCTCTCTGGGTGTGAAGGACAACGCCGTTGCCCTGCCCACCGCGGAGGAGTCCTGGCGGTTTGAGACCTTCACCGTGGAGGAGTATGAGGACCTGTATCAGCAGATGCTGGACGGCACCCTGGTGGTGGACAACGACTTCAGCAAGCTGGAGACCACCGATTGGAGCAACGTGAACCTGAACGTCATCTAAGGGACGTATCGTTCCCATCCATACCGTCAAGGCGGCGGAGACACTGCGGTGTCTCCGCCGCCTTTTCCTGCCCCAGGAAGGGTTTTCCTGCTTTTTGTTTCCGAAAAGGACAAAGAAGGCGGGGACGCCTTGTGTTTTCATGGGAAATATTATATAATCATTCTGTATAAACACTCCAATTCTTTGCGGAGGAGGCGGGAGAGGCAGATGGAAGCGGATAATATTATCGAGATGCTCCACATCACCAAGGAATTTCCCGGTATCGTGGCCAATGACGATATCACCCTTCAGCTGCGGCGGGGGGAGATCCACGCCCTGCTGGGGGAAAACGGCGCGGGAAAATCCACGCTGATGAGCGTGCTGTTTGGCCTGTATCAGCCGGAGGCTGGCCAGATCCGGAAAAACGGGCAGGTTGTGAAGATCCAAAACCCCAATGATGCCACGGCGCTGGGCATCGGCATGGTGCACCAGCACTTTAAGCTCATTGACGTCTTCACGGTGCTGGACAACATCATCCTGGGAGCGGAGACCACAAAGCTGGGCTTTTTGCAGAAAAAAGCTGCCCGGGAGAAGGTGCAGGCCCTCTCAGAGCGCTATGGCCTGAAGGTGGATCTGGACGCCAAGGTAGAGGATATCACCGTGGGGATGCAGCAGCGGGTGGAGATTTTGAAGATGCTGTACCGGGACAATGAGATCCTGATTTTCGACGAGCCCACCGCTGTGCTGACCCCCCAGGAGATCGAAGAGCTGATGGAAACCATGAAGAGCTTTGCCAAGGAGGGCAAGTCCATCCTCTTTATCTCCCATAAGCTCAATGAGATCATGGCGGTGGCGGACCGGGTCACCGTGCTGCGCAAGGGCAAGTGCGTGGGCACCATCCAAACGAAGGACACGGACAAGCAGGCTCTTTCCAACATGATGGTGGGCCGTCCGGTGCAGCTGGAGGTGCAGAAGACGCCTGCCAAGCCGGGAAAGACGGTGCTGGAGGTGCAGGGGCTGCGGGTGGTGGACCGGATCCATAAGCGGGACGCCGTCCGGGATGTCTCCTTCAATGTGCGGGAAGGAGAGATCGTGTGCATCGCCGGGATCGACGGCAATGGACAAAGCGAGCTGGTCTACGGGCTGACGGGACTGGAGCGGGTCAGCGCCGGGACGGTGAAGCTCTGCGGACAGGACATTTCCCGCGCCACCATCCACCACCGTTCGGGCAACATGAGCCATATTCCGGAGGACCGGCACAAGCACGGGCTGGTGCTGGATTTCACCCTGGAGCAGAATATGGTCCTCCAGCGCTTCCGGGAGAAGCGGTTCCAAAACGCCGGCTTTATCAACAAGGGGGCGGTGCGCAGCTATACCCAGGCCCTGATCCGCCAGTATGACGTCCGCTCGGGGCAAGGACCCGTCACTGTGGTGCGGAGCATGTCCGGCGGCAACCAGCAAAAAGCCATCATCGCCCGGGAGCTGGACCGGGAAAACCCCCTGATCGTGGCAGTGCAGCCCACCCGGGGATTGGATGTGGGCGCCATCGAATACATCCACCAGCAGCTGGTGGAAGAGCGGGACAAGGGCCGCGGGGTGCTGCTGGTATCCCTGGAGTTGGACGAGGTCATGAGCCTCAGCGACCGGATCCTGGTGATGTACGGCGGCGAGATCGTGGGGGAGCTGGATCCCAAAAAGACCACCGTTGAGGAATTGGGCCTGTATATGGCCGGCGCCAAGCGCATGACGAAGGGAGGCAGGGCACAGTGAAGGAAAAACTCTCGGACCTGTACGCCAAAGACGGCACCAAGACCGTGCTGGCCTCCGTGCTGTCTATTTTGATCGGCCTTGCCATGGGCAGCCTGATCATTCTCGTGGTGGGCCTGGCCAACCCCAACTTGGGGATCTCCGGCGCCTGGGATGGGATCCGTCTGACCTTTGCGGGGATCTTCAGCACCGGACGGGATGCCGCCGGGGCGCTGACCTTCGGCTTCAACTCCACCAACCTGGGCAACATGCTCTTCCGGGCAACGCCCCTGATCCTGACGGGCCTTTCTGTGGCGGTGGCCTTTAAGACCGGCCTTTTCAACATCGGTGCCCCGGGCCAGTACCTCATGGGCACTGCCGCCACCCTGGTCATCGCCCTGAGCATCCCCTCCGGCACCATGCCGGGGGTGATGGTATGGCTGCTGGCATTTCTGGGGGGCACCCTGGCGGGGGCCCTGTGGGGCTGCATCCCCGGTCTGGTGAAGGCCTTTTTAAACATCAACGAGGTCCTGGCCTGCATCATGACCAACTGGATCGCCGCCAACCTGGTGACATGGATCTTTGACGGCAGTAAGTTCCGCAACCTGGTGGAAAACACCAAGAGCGGCTATATCTATAAGACCACATACGCTCTTACCCAGGTGGACGGGGTGTGGACATATGTGGATGGGAAGGGCGTCTCCACCGCCAAGATGGGGCTGGACAAGATCTTCCCGGGCTCCCAGGTCAACGGCGGCATCCTCATCGCCATCGCCATTGCCATTTTGATCTATATTCTCATGAGCAAGACCACTCTGGGCTATCAGCTCAAGGCCTGCGGGGCCAACCGCCACGCCGCCCGGTATGCCGGCATTGCCGACAGGCGCAATATCGTGCTGTCCATGGCCATTGCCGGAGCGCTGTCCGGGGCGGCGGCGGCCCTCTACTACCTCTCCAGCAATACGGAGTTTTTCTGGTCCACTTACCAGAGCCTTCCCGCCACCGGCTTCAACGGCATCCCCGTGGCGCTGCTGGCGGCCAGCAACCCCATCGCGGTGATCTTTACAGGATGCTTTATGTCCATGCTGGATATCGTGGGGCTGCAGCTGACGAACCTGACGGCCTATAACGAGTACATCACAGACGTCATCATCGCCATCATCGTCTACCTCAGCGCCTTCTCCTTGATGATCAAGCTGTTTTTGACCGGTCGGAAAAAGCGCAGGGCCCAGGCTCCGGTATCTGAAAGCGGCGGTGCCCAGGGGGCACCGGCCCCGGAGGACGGGACCCGGCAGGAAGGAGGCGGACAGGCATGACTTTTTTGATTCAGCAGACTTTGATCTATGCCGTGCCTTTGATGATCGTGGCGCTGGCCGGCGTCTTCGCTGAGCGCAGCGGCATCATCAACCTGGCGCTGGAGGGCATTATGATCTTCGGCGCCTTTGTGGGGGTGCTGTTTGTCAACCTTACCCAGCAATCCGGCATCTTTGACGCCGCCAAGGAGGCGGGGAACTGGGTGGCTCTCCAGGGATTTGAGATCCTGGCCATGGCGGCGGCGGCGTTGCTGGGGGCGGTTTTCTCCCTGCTGCTGTCCTTCGCCTCGGTGAATCTGCGGGCGGACCAGACCATCGGCGGTACGGCACTGAACCTGCTGGCCCCGGCCCTGGTTCTGTTCCTCATCCGCATCATCGCCAACCAGAACATTCTGCAGATGGCCCAGGGGGACGCCGCCAGCTGGTTCATGCTGAAAAAGAGCTTTTTCGGCTACGGCCGGGGCGACGACATGGGCTTTTTCGGCGAGACGTTTATCAACAAGACCTATCTTGCCACGTATCTTTGCATTTTGCTCTTTGTGCTGCTGTCCATCCTGCTCTATAAGACCCGTTTTGGATTGCGGCTGCGCTCCTGCGGCGAAAATCCCCAGGCGGCGGACTCCCTGGGCATCAACGTCTATAAGATGCGCTATGCCGGCACCACCATCTCCGGTGCCCTGGCGGGTATGGGCGGGTTCGTCTACGCCCTCACCACCGCCCACTGCGCCTCCACCGGGGATGTGGCAGGATTTGGCTTTTTGGCCCTGGCGGTGATGATCTTCGGTAACTGGAAGCCCGGCAACATCGCCGCCTCGGCGCTGCTGTTCGGCCTTTTCAAATGCATTGCCGCCTCTTACTCCAGCATCGACATCAACGGCGACGGGGTGTTCCTCCTCAGCGAGATCGGCGTCAGCCCTCATGTCTATCGGATGCTGCCCTATCTCATCACGCTGCTGGTGCTGGCCTTTACCTCCAAAAAATCCCGGGCGCCCAAGGCCGAGGGTGTTCCCTATGACAAGGGACAGCGGTAAAACGATTGCAATTTGTAGAATATTGTATAAAAAGTACTCTCTGTTGTCGAAAAAGGCAGCAGAGAGTCCTTTTTATCCTGCCAGACTTGGCCACAGGAGGCAGGTGATGGCCGCCAGAGCGCCGGATAAAAGCCCCTGGCAGATCTTGCCTAACACGCAGGGCTTCAAAGATAGCCCGCTTCCCTCCAGGGCGGCGGCGGTCTGACACAAAACGGACACCCCGCCCCAGCCCACACAGGCGGCGGAGACGATGAAGCAGGGGATGCCGGGGGACAGCCGGGGGGTCAAGGAGAAGAGTTCCACCATTCCCGTCAGGGCGGTGGGGAGTACCCCTTCTAAAGTGGAGAGGGGGCTGACCAGGACGGAGAACAGCACCACGAAGGCGCAGACATTCACCATGGCGGACGCGGCCCTGCCCACAGACCCCACAAAGGCAGAGGGAAGGGAGACGGCATGAAAAGGGATTATACTTAACGGCGCTTGCCGGGGAGCGCTTTTGCCTCCTCGGGAAAAGCAGAGTCCCGTCAGCAGGGCGGAGAGGACATGGATGAGCCATAGGGCCAGCCCGGCGGAGAATCCGCCAAAGATCCCCCCCAGCACACTGACTAAAAAAACGGGGTTGGAATTGTTGCAGAAGGTCAAAAGCCGCTCTGCCTCCTGCCGGGTCAGATCCCCTTGCCGATACAGGTCTGCCGCTGCCTTGGCGCCGGTGGGGTAGCCTCCCACCAGGCCCAGCAGCAGCGCCGCCCCAGCCGTTCCCGGCAGATGGAAAAGGCACATCAGCCCCCGGAGACTGGGGGAGAGCCAGGCGCCGAACCCCAGACTCAGCAGCAGCCCGGATATCGCCAAAAAGGGAAACAGGGCCGGGATCACCGTCCTGGCGCACAGGGACAGGGCCCGGAAGGCCGCCTCCCGGACAAAGGCCGCGTCGGACAGCAGCCACAGCAAAAGAAGGCAAAGTGCCATGGAAAAAACCTTGTACCCCAGAGCTTTCATGTACATCACCGCCGCCATTGTATGCGGAAGGGGGCAAGTTTACCACCCCTGCCTCATACAGTTGGATGGGGTGAAGCATATGGAACGAAATCGAAAAGACGAAGGGGTCCTCAGCGCGGTGGCAGAGCTTTTTGACCTGCCTGCAGACGTGGTGGCAGGTCTTCCCCGGCTGGAGATGGTGGGCAGCCGCCAGCTGTATCTGGAGCATCACCAGGGGATCTTGTCTTACAGTGAGACGCAGATCGACGCCAATACCACCGACGGCGTGCTGCGGGTGCAGGGGCGGGGACTGACGCTGGTGGCCATGACGGCGGAAGAGCTGCGTATTGGCGGGCATATTGACACGCTGAGCTGGGTGCGGCCATGATGAGCTGGTTGGTAAAGCGGCTGCAGGGCCAGGTGCGGCTGCAGGTGGAAAGCCCCTTTCCGGAGCGGATCTTGAATCTGTGCGGTGCCCATGATCTCTCCTTCTGGGATCTGGAATGGAAGTCGCCGGAGTCCTTCACCTGCCGCATGAGCCGCCGGGACTACCACTGCCTGCGGCAGGCCGTGGAGCGGATGGAGTGTACCCTCACCGTGCTGCGGCGGGAGGGAGCCCCCTATTTTCTGGGGGGATTCCGCCACCGCACGGCGCTGGTCCTGGGGGCGGTGGTGTGCGGCACGGCGCTGTTTTTAAGCTCTTTTTTCGTGTGGGACTTCCAGGTGGAGGGCAATGAGACGGTGCCCACAGAGCGGATCCTCCGGGCCTTAAAGGAATACGGCGTGGGAGTGGGGTCCTTTGGCCTCTCCCTGGACGGGGAGGATATCCGCAACCACCTGCTCTTGGAGCTGCCGGAGCTGAGCTGGATCACGGTGAATGTCTCCGGCTGCCGGGCCTATGTCCAGGTGCGGGAGCGGACGCCCGCTCCGGAGCTGGTGAACAAGCGCGCCCCGGCCAATGTGGTGGCCCGTCAGGCGGGGGTGGTTTTGAAGATCCAGACCCTCAGCGGCGTGCCCTGTGTGCTCCGGGGCAGCTCCGTGGAGGAGGGACAGCTGCTGATCTCCGGGGTGGAGGACACCGAGACCTTCGGCGCCAGACTTACCTCTGCCATGGGATCGGTGGAGGCCCGCACCTGGTATACCCTCACCACCCAGGTGCCGCTGACGGTGCAGGAAAAGCAGTACACCGGACAAAAGCGGACGCTGTTGTCCCTCAATTTTGGGGAAAAGCGGGTAAAATTCTATACAAACAGTAGCATTGAAGAGGAAAACTATGATAAAATAATCCACAGGCAGCAGCTGCGCCTGTTTGGATTGACGCTGCCCCTCACGGTGGAGACCCAGCAGCTTGCCGTTTATGAGACAGTGCAGACCACCCGGGATGCCCAGGCGGCGGGAGATGCCGCCGGAGCCATGCTCCAGGACTATCTGGAGGAGCTGGTGGCCCCCTATGGGACGGTGTGCTCCACGCTGATTTCCACGCAGCAAAACGGGGATGTACTGACCGTCACGCTTCGGGCGGAATGCCAGGAGGAGATCGGCCAGCAGGTCCCCATCTATACAGACACCAATGATACTACCACGGCGGAGGACCCCTCCGCCTGACAGGAGTGAACCCATGGAACAACGCATCAGCATCGAGCGGCTGGAACAGGCCATCAACATCTTCGGATCCTTTGACGAAAACATCCGCCTTCTGGAAAAGGAGTTTGACGTCACCGTGGTGAACCGGGAGGGGGAGCTGCGGGTGTGCGGCGAAGCGGAAAACACCATGCTGGCGGCCAAGGCCATCCAGGCGCTTTTGACCCTCTCCTCCCGGGGGGAGACCATCGGCGAACAGAATGTGCGCTATGTGGTGGGGCTGGTACGCAGCGGCCGGGAAGAACAGGTGCGGGAATT
Source organism: uncultured Oscillospiraceae bacterium (assembly GCA_944385475.1). Taxonomy (GTDB): domain Bacteria; phylum Bacillota; class Clostridia; order Oscillospirales; family Oscillospiraceae; genus Oscillibacter. Next base: position 2,340 of record CALWXJ010000020.1, on the reverse strand, counting down.
GACGGGGGACGTCTTGTGCATCAGCGCCAAGGGCCGCCCCGTCAAGCCCAAGACCATCGGCCAGAAGGAGTATATCGCCTCCGTGCTGCACAATACCGTCACCATCGGGGTGGGCCCCGCAGGCACCGGCAAGACATATCTTGCCGTGGCGGCGGCGGTGCAGGCCTTCCGGGATAAGCAGGTCAATCGCATCATCCTCACCCGTCCGGCGGTGGAGGCCGGGGAGCGGCTGGGCTTTTTGCCCGGGGACCTCCAGAGCAAGGTGGACCCCTATCTCCGGCCGCTGTATGACGCCCTGTTTGACATGCTGGGGGCGGAGACGTACCAGAAGTACCTGGAGCGGGGCAACATCGAGGTGGCCCCCCTGGCCTATATGCGGGGGCGGACCCTGGATGACAGCTTCATCATTCTGGACGAGGCGCAAAACACCTCCCGGGAGCAGATGAAGATGTTTTTGACCCGGCTGGGATTCGGCTCCAAAATCGTCATCACCGGGGACGTCACCCAGATCGATCTGCCGGACGGAAAACCCTCGGGACTGAAAGAGGCCATGCGGGTTTTGAAAAATGTGGAGGGGATCGGCATCTGCCAGCTCACCAACGCCGATGTGGTGCGCCATGTCATGGTCCAGCGGATCGTGGAGGCCTATGAGCGCTACGAGGCCGGCAAGGCCGGCAGCCGGGGGAGCGAAGCGGTCCGGGAGAGCGGCCGGGGAGAGAAATTCCGCAAAAACAAACGGGGCTGACCCACCCCTGAGGGCAAAAGAGCGGGGCGCTGCGCCCCGGGAAAATGGGAGGAGCTTATGGCCAAACGGCATTATATCCCGGTGACGGCGGAGGTGCCCGGGGCGGACAGCAAGGATACCTGCGCTCTCATCCGCCGGGTCATCCGTACTGCCCTGGCGGCAGAGGGGGTGGATTTCCCCTGTGAGGTGGATGTGCTGCTGACCGATGACGCGGGGATCCACCGGATCAACCGGGAGATGCGGGGGGTGGACCGACCTACAGACGTGCTGAGCTTTCCGGAGTTCTCCCTCCGCCCGGGGGAGCTTCCGGGGATGGAGGACGCAGACCCCGGCACCGGGCTGGTGCCCCTGGGGGACATGGTGCTCTCCATGGAGCGGGTGGCCGCCCAGGCCAAGGAATACGGCCACTCCCGCCGGCGGGAGACGGCGTATCTTGTGACCCACTCCGTGCTGCACCTGCTGGGTTATGACCATTTGGACGAGGGGCCCCAGAAAGCGCAGATGCGCCAGAGGGAGGAGGCCATTTTGTCCGCCCTGGAGCTCACCCGCTGATCCCCGCCCCGCTGCCTTTGGGGCGGCGCCCCTGCCCATGGACGGCGGACAGCCCCGGCGCATAAGATGGGGCGAGGTGATGGGATATGACAGTATTTCAGGACGGCGTGGTGGCCTTTCTCTCCGCTGTGGGGCTGACCACGGTGGTTTGGCTGGTGGCGGGCGCGCTGCTGCACGCAGGGCGCCCCACAGTGCCGGGCCTTTTGCTGGTGCTGCCCCTGCGGGGGGATGCCCCGGCTATGGAGGCCGATGTCCGGGAACTGCGGCGTATCCAGGGCCAGCTGCCGGGGGCCACCATCGTTTTGGCGGACTGCGGCATGACGGAGGAGGCCCGGGGACTGGCCCGCTATCTGGCCGCCCGGGAGAAAAACGCCCGGCTGACCACGGCGGAGGAACTGCATGTGGGGTGAAGGCCCCGGAGAAAGGGAAAGAAGGAGACCATGGAAGAGACCACCTGCTTGGAAGGCACGGTACATAGCCTGATTTTTCAAAACGCCGAAAACGGCTATACGGTTTTGCGCCTGCTGACAGAGGAGGGGGAGCTTGTGACGGTGGTGGGCTGCATCCCCTGCGCCGCGCCGGGAGAACATCTCGCGGTCTGCGGCCAGTGGGAGCAGCATCCCCAGCATGGCCGTCAGTTGCAGGCGGCGGAGATGGAGCGCTCGCTGCCGGAGGACGAAGAGGAGATCTGCGCCTACCTCGCCTCCGGGGTGTGTAAGGGGGTGGGGCCTGCCACCGCCCGCCGCATTGTGGAGCGGTTTGGCCCCCGGACCTTCGATGTGCTGGAGCAGGAGCCCCAGCGATTATCGTGCATCCGGGGCATGACGGACAAGAAGATCCAGGACATCGCCCAGGCCTTCCGCCGGCATATGGGCCTTCGGCGGCTGATGGTGTTTTTGGCCCAGTATCAGCTGCCCACGATTTTGGCTTTGCAGCTGCAAAGCCGCTACGGGGACGCGGCGCTGTCCATGGTGAAGGCCAATCCCTATCTTTTGTCCACGGAGGAGTGCACCGTGGAATTTTCCGTTACGGACGCCATGGCC